>CAVZED010000030.1:0-24213 GCA_963774045.1 uncultured Pseudomonadota bacterium | reverse complement strand
CGGCCCTTTGCGCGCCGGTTTCGTCGGCCGGCACGGTGGGGTCGCTCGCCGCCTTGGTCGAGGCGGAACGGTGGGTACTCGTCGGTCATCAGCGTCGCGTAGGCGACGACGCGGTAGACCCAGCGGTTGAGGCCCATGACGAGGTCGAAGATCGTCGACGGGTAGCGCCCGGTGAACAGCAGCGCCACGGCGGCGAACAGCACCAGCAGGCCGATCAGGCCCGGGCGGCTCGCCGGCCCACCGTGCGTCGGACGGCTCCCACCAGCCGAGCCACCAGCCGCCGCCGAAGATGGCCGACGACGACGTAGTGGGGGATGGCCAGCAGCCACCACTTGACGAGCACCAGCCCGCGGCTGAGCTGCTCGGGATAGCGCACGGTGAGCTCGGCCGGGTAGTCGCCCGGCTGCAGGCTGAAGGGCGGGTAGCGGTCGGTGCCGAGCGCGCTGTAGGAGTAGTAGCCGACCCGCCAGCTCCACCGCAGCACGCCGACGTTGAAGTCGAACAGCCCCCGCGGGTAGCGGCCGGTGAACAGGATGGCGAAGAAGGCGATGACGGTCACGACGGCGAAGGCGATCCACAGGAAGACCAGCACGATGTAGTGCGGGATCGCCAGCAGCCACTTGACCAGCCACAGCCCGCGGCTGAGCGTCGGGATCGAGCTCGGCCGGTCAGCACGCAGCGGGTACGGCTCGACCGGCGGCGCCGCTCGCGTCGCAGCGTCGGCGCCGCGCCGGCGCGGCCGGCGCCGGCCACGCCGCCGGCTGCGGCGGCGAGCGGCTCGCGCCGCCGGGCCTGGCCCCGGCTGCCGAGGATGACGAGCACGGTGCCGCCGGCGAGCAGCACGAGGCCGAGCGGCGATGAGGCCGATCAGCGCCGGCAGCAACCAGTCCACCTTGATGCCGAGGCGGGCGTCGACGTCGACACCGCGGCTGGCGTCGGCGTTCATCAGCACCACGGTCCAGTCGCCGCTCTCGCACCTCCCAGGTCAGCTCGCTCGGCCTCGGTCGGTCGTCACCTGGGCGACCCAGAACGGCTGCTCGCCGGGCGGCGCCGGCGTCGCCTCGCCCGGCACCCGGCGGTACAGGACCCGGTCCGGCGACAGCTCGAAGTCGCGGATCACGTCGTGGCTGACGCCGTCGAGGTAGGCCGCGACGTCGGCGGTCGGCCCGATCCCGGCGAAGACCGGCGTCGCCGGATCGTCCCGGATCGATCGTCAACCGGACCGAGCCGAGCGCGCCCCGGTCGATGAGCCAATCGGCGTCGCCCGGTTCGCTCTCCAGGTCGACGCGATCCGACGTGATCGCATACGTGGCCGACGCCAGGCGGACCTCGCCGGTCTGGAAGTAGCCGTCCGTGCGCTGCGTGGCGTAGGCGACCACCCCGCGCCGGTCCCGCCGGCGAGCAACCCGAACCCGATCAGGGCCAGCAGCGCCCCGACGACGATCATGACGATCCGACCAGCCTTCATCGCAACCACCTCCGTCGCACTGGCGACCGGGCGCTCCGATCACCAGCGACCTCAGCATCGTCGGCCGCGTACCGAGCGCGCGACGACGACAGCGCTCCCCCGCCACGGCAGCGCAACTTCACCGGATCTCGGCGTCGATCCGACGCGTTGCTCGGCCAGCTCACGCGGAGCTGGAGCGGGACCAGAGATTGATGTCGGCGTCGGTGGCGTGCCGGTCGATCTCTGCCAACTCGTCCTCGGTCAGGTCGAGGCGGTCGAGTGCGGCGACGTTGTCCTCGAGCTGAGCGACGCTGCTCGCGCCGATCACCAGCGAGGTCATGCGCGAGTCACGCAGGGCCCAGACGAGGGCGAGCTGGGCGAGCGCTCTGGCCGCGTCGCTGCGCGACGTCGTTGAGGGCGCGGACACGGGCGAGGCGGTCCTCGGTGAGCATGTCGTCGGCCCATCGCGCCGCCGGTCGCAACCCGCGAGTCGGCGGGGACCCCGTTCAGGTAGCGGTCGGTGAGCAGGCCCTGGGCGAGCGGCGAGAAGGCGATGCAGCCGGCGCCGACCTCCTCCAGCGTGTCGAGCAGCCGGTCGTCCTCGATCCAGCGGTTGATCATCGAGTACGACGGTTGGGAGATCAGCAGCGGGGTGCCGAGGTCGCGCAGAATCGCCGCCGCCTGCCGGGTCCGCTCCGAGCTGTACGAGGAGATCCCGACGTACAGCGCCCGACCCGAGCGCACCGCGGTGTCCAACGCGCCCATCGTCTCCTCCAGCGGCGTGTCCGGGTCGAGCCGGTGGGAGTAGAAGATGTCGACGTAGTCGAGACCCATCCTGCGCCAACGATTGATCCAGCGACGCCAGCAGGTACTTGCGGGAACCCCACTCGCCGTACGGTCCGGGCCACATGTCGTAGCCCGCCTTCGTCGAGACCACCAGCTCGTCCCGATACGGCTTCAGATCGTCGGCGAGCATCCGCCCGAAGTTCGTCTCGGCCGATCCGTACGGCGGGCCGTAGTTGTTCGCCAGGTCGAAATGCGTGATCCCGAGGTCGAACGCCCGCCGGACGATCGCCCGCTGCGTCTCGTACGGCCGGTCGTGGCCGAAGTTGTGCCACAGCCCCAGCGAGAGTGCGGGCAGCCTGAGCCCGCTTCGTCCGCAGCGACGGTATTGCATCGAGTCGTAGCGGTCGCCGGCCGCCGTGTACATGCCATCGGTCACCAGCGGCACCGCTACGCGACCCGTCACGAATCAGCAGCCGATCGACACTGACTTCCGCTGAAGAAGGCCTGGGCTCTCAGCCCGGATCTTTCGACGCCTTCATCTTGCGAACGGCCGTGGAATCGTCGTCGATGTTGTAGTCATCGAAATCGCTGGTGAGCTCGGCGGTGTTCTTCTCTTCGATGCGCCGCTCGAGTCGGCGCCAGGCGGGATCGCCCAGCTTCTGGCCGCGTTTCTTGGCGGCGTCGAGATCTTTCGCGAGACGATCGAAGTCCACTTCGCTGGTGGCTTCGAAGGCGACCTCTTCCTCGTCTTCGTCGAACTCTTCTGACTCGGGTTTCTCGTTCATCGTTTGAAACGGAGCGACCTCAGATTGGCGCGTTATAGAACGGGAGAACGCATCATGCAATGGGGGCAATCGACGAATCGTATCGGATCAGAGTATTCATCTGGAATATCGGCATCAGCATTGCAAAGACGATGCCAAGGACGAAGAGGCCCATCACCACAATGAGAAGTGGGCCAAGCAGTCCCACCAGCGCGCCCATCATCGAATCGAGCTCGCGCTCCTGGTTCGTGGCGGCACGCTCGAGCAGCGTATCGAGCTCGCCGCTCGATTCGCCGGAGGAGATGAGATGCACGGTCATCGGCGGAAACAGCCGGCTGGTCGCGAGCGAGCGCCCGATCGGCGCGCCTTCGCGCACGCGCTGGGCGGCGGCGGTCACGGCGTCGCGCATGGGTAGATTGGTGACGACTTCGCCCGCGATGCGCATCGCCTCGAGAACGGGCACGGCGCTCGCGGTCAGGATGCTGAAGGTGCGCGTGAAGCGCGCGGTATTGAAGCCGCGCACCAGCCGTCCCACGAGCGGCACCCGCAGCTGGAATCGGTGGTAGCGACGCCGGTTATCGATGTTCTTGAGCCAGTAGACGAATCCGACGATGGCCGCGATGATGCCCAGGACGAGGTAGATGCCGAAGTCGCGCAGGAAGTTGCTGACGAAGATCAGCACCTGGGTCGCGAACGGCAGTTTGCCCTTGCTGGATTCGAATACCTCGATGACCTGGGGTACCACGTACACCATCATCAGTGTGACGATGCCGAGACATACGCATGAAAGAACGATGGGGTAGAGCATCGCGCCCAGGACTTTCTGGCGCGTGACCTCCCGGTTCTCGGTGTAGTCGGCCAGGCGCTCGAGCACGCCGTCCAGCCGGCCGGAGCTTTCGCCCGCCGAGACCGTCGAGCGGTAGATCTCCGGGAACACCTTCGGAAATTCGCCCAAGCCATCGGCCAGCGTGTGGCCTTCCATGACCTTGGCGCGCACGCCGAGCATGATGCTCTGCACGCGCGGCTTCTCGGATTGCTGGGACACCGCCAGCAGCGCCTCCTCGAGCGGCAGGCCGGCCTTCACGAGGGTGGCCAGCTGGCGCGTGAGCAGCGACAGGTCGTTGGCCGAGACGCCGCGCCGCAGCGCGAAGGTGCGCTGGCGCTTTTCCTCGCCGTGCCTGACCTCGGACACGGTGACCGGCAGCAGCGAGCGCTCGCGCAGCAGCTGGCGGACGTGCTTGACGGTGTCGCCTTCGACGACGCCGGACTGCTCACGGCCGGTGCCGTCGAGTGCGGTGTATTCGAACGCGCCCACGCCGGCTCCCGCGCTCAGTCCTCGCGCGTGACGCGCAGGACTTCTTCGACCGTGGTCTCGCCGCGCAGCACCTTGTCGAGGCCGTCATCGCGGATCGAGGGCGTGCGGGTGCGCGCATGGCGCTCCAGGTCGTGCTCGGCGGCGCCGTCATGGATCATCGTGCGCATCAGGTCGTCGACCACCACGAGCTCATAGATGCCGGTGCGGCCCGGAACCCGGCGCCCGTGCTGCTCGGCCGGTAGAGGGTCGGCGACGGGTCGTTCGGGCTCGAGGCCGAGCAACCGCCGTTCGTATTCACCGGCTTCGAAGGACTGCTTGGTATCCGGGTTGAGCGTGCGCACCAGGCGCTGGGCGATGACGCCGATGAGGCTCGACGACAGCAGGAACGGCTCGATGCCCATGTCGCGCAGGCGCGTGAGCGCGCCGACGGCGGTGTTCGTGTGCAGCGTGGACAACACCAGGTGGCCGGTGAGCGAGGCCTGCACGGCGATCTGCGCGGTTTCGAGATCGCGGATTTCGCCGACCATCACCACGTCCGGGTCCTGGCGCAGGATGGCGCGCAGGCCGCGCGCGAAGGTCATCTCCACCTTCGTGTTGACCTGGGTCTGGCCGATGCCGTCGATGTAGTACTCGATCGGGTCCTCGACCGTCATGATGTTGCTGCGTGTTGTCGTTCAGGTGCTCGAGAGCGGCGTACAGCGTGGTGGTCTTGCCCGAGCCCGTGGGCCCCGTCACGAGAATGATGCCGTGCGGCTTGCGGAACAGCTCCGCGATCGTTCGCTTCGGTCTTCGGGTCCATGCCGAGCGCCGAGAGGTGCAGGCGGCCGGCCTGCTTGTCGAGAATACGCATCACGACGCGCTCGCCGTGCCCCGACGGAATGGTCGAGACGCGCACGTCGACCGAGCGGCCGGCGATCTTGAGGCTGATGCGGCCGTCCTGCGGCAAGCGCTTCTCGGCGATGTCGAGCTGCGACATGACCTTGATGCGCGAGACCACGAGCGGCGCGACCGCGCGCCGGCTCTGCAGGACTTCGCGCAGCACGCCGTCGACGCGGAAGCGCACCACGAGGCGGTTCTCGAACGGCTCGACGTGGATGTCCGAGGCGTTTTCCTTCACGGCCTGCGTCAGCACGGCATTGATGAGCCGGATGATCGGCGCATCGTCTTCGCTCTCGAGCAGGTCGGCCTGTTCGGGCAGGTCCTGCGCCAGGTGCGCGAGATCGGTCGACTCCTCGACGCCTTCGGCCGCTTCCATGGCGTCGTTGCCCGCTTCGTAGGCGAGCCGCAGCAGTGAGTCGAATTGCGTCTCTTCGACCTTGGCGAGCTTGACCGGAATGCCGAGATACCGGCGCACCTCGGCGACGGCGAGCGGCGCGGCGCCAGGCCGGTAGACGCACTCGGCCACGCCTTCGTGCACGCGCTGTACGAGCACGCCGTGGCGCTTCGCGAACGCAAAGCCGACGCGCTGCGGTCGAGTTCCTTTCGGGCGCGCCCCCTTCTTCCTTCATAAAAAGGCGGTCATGGTTTGGGCGGCGTTTCGGCCGGCGTTCCGGCGGGTTTTTCCGCGGCGCTGCCCTTGTCCTGCGTCGCTTCGGGCGGCGGAATCGGCGGCAGCATCGGATCCTTGTTGAACGGGATCAGCGGCAGGATTTCGCCGGGGTTCGCGCCGGCCTTCTGCTGCTGATCACGGATGAAGTTGTACTTCGCGTTGGTCTCGATCGCGGTCGTGACGCCGTCGCACAGGATTTTCGGCCGGATGAAGACCATGAGGTTGGCCTTGTCGCGCTTGCGGCTGCGGGTCTTGAACAGCTCGCCGATGATCGGGATGCGGCCGAGGTAGGGCACGCGCTGCTCGCCGCGGTTGGCGCTGTCGCGGATCAGGCCGCCGAGCACCACGATGCCCCCGTCCTCGATGAGCACGTTGGTGTTCACGGTGCGCTTGTTCGTGATCAGGCTGTTCGCATCGCCCGAGGTGCCGGCGAGCTCGGAGCTCTCGAGCTCGATCTTGAGCTGCACCAGCGCGCCTTGCGCGTTCACCTGCGGCGTGATCTTGAGGATGGTGCCGACTTCCTGGCGCTGCATGGTCTGGAAAGGATTCACGTTGCCGTTGTTGTTGCCGCCGGTGTTCGTGATACGAGCCGGTGATGAACGGCACTTCCTGCGCGACCTTGAGCTCGGCCTCCTGGTTGTCCATGGTCACCGCCGAGGGCGTGGCGATGACGTTCGTGGTCGAGTCGCCGCTGGATCGCGCGCAGCATGGCGGCGAAGTTCACGCCGGTGGCCGCGATGCGGCCGATGCCGAAGGTAGAACCCGTCGCGAGCGCCGCTGGGCGCCGTGCTCGGGTCGTCGATGGCCGAGGCGAGTGTCGCGAGGTTCACGCCGCCCACGGGCTGGATGAAGCTGCCGACCGGAATGCGCGTGTCGCTGTCCTCGGACCAGACCGCCCAGTTCACGCCGAGCTCGGCGTTCTTGTTCACGCTGACGTCGACGATGATGGCCTCGACCAGCACCTGCATGCGGCGGATGTCGAGCTTGTCGACGACCGCCATCAGCGACCGCATGATCTTCGCGGGCGCGGTGATGACCAGCGCGTTGGTCTCCGGGTTCGGCCCAGATCGTGGTCGAGCGGTCCGAGCTCGCGGCCACTCTCGACTGCGCGGCGCCGCCCGCCGCGGGCGCACCGGTGGTGATGGCGACCGTGGCCGAGATCTGTTCCTTGAGTTTCGTCGCGATCTTCTCGGCGTCCGCGAACTGCAGGTAGCGCACCTGCGTGTCGCCGCCGCTCTCGAGCGGCGTATCGAGGTGCGCGACCAGCGCCTTGATGCGCAGGCGCTGCGTCTGCTCGCCGCTGATGAGCACGCTGTTCGAGCGGTCGTCCGCGATCACGCGCGAGGGTTGGGATCCGCCGCCCTCCGCCGCGCCGGCCTGCTGAGAAGAAGGTGTTGACGACGCGCACCACTTCGGCGGCCGAGGCGTTCTGCAGCGGGATGATGTCGACGTCGGCGTCGCCCTGCTGGTCGATGCGGCGGATGATGCGCATCACGCGGATCACGTTCGCTGGCGCGATCCGAGATGATGAGGATGTTGCTCGGCTGGATAGGCGGCCATGTGCGCCGTCTGGGGCATGAGCGGCCGCAGCACCGGCACGAGCTGCGCGGCGCTGACGTTCTGCACGGCGACGATCTGGGTGACGAGCTCGTCGGAGCCGTCCGCTGATGCGGTCCGGCAGGTCGATGTCGGGCATCTGCCGCGCGTTCGCGTCCGGCACGATCTTGATGATGCCGCCCGACTCCACCGCCACGAAGTCGTGCACCGACAGCATCGCGAGGAAGGCCTCGTAGAACGCGTCCGGCGACATCGGCGTCTGCGACAGCATCGTGACCTGCGCGCGCACGCGCGGGTCCGGGATGATGTTCTTGCCGGTCGCGGCGGCCACGGCTTCGATCGACCTGGCCGATCTCCGCGTCCTTGAAGTTGGGGGTGATGCGCTGTCCGTTGGTTTGGGCGCCCACGATGCCCGTCGCGGTGAACGCGATCAGGGCCACGAGCAGGATGGCGCGGAAGGGAAGTCTGTTCATTGCGGTGTGTCGCCGCCCGTGGCGTGCGATCTCTCTCTGGTAATTCATGCTTGTTCTTGTTCGTTCCGCTTACTCGTGCCCCGGCTGCGCTTCTACCGGCGCCTGCTCCATGGGGATCATGCCATCGCCGCCGGCCCCTAGCTGCTCCGCTTCTGCGGCAATCTGCGCGATGTTGAGCACCAGCTCCTGCTGCCGGTTGGCGCGCATTATGGTGACTCGCGCATCGGTGGAGGAGCTGAGGGTGCCGAAGATCTCCTGGGCGCGGTCCTTGTCATCGAGCGGCGTGCCGTTGATGGCGGTGACGAGGTCGCCGGCCCGCAGGCCCAGGCGCGCGAAGGCCTGGCGATTGGCGCCCGGATAGACGCGATAGCCGCGCATCTTGCCGCCGGCGAACACCGGCTGGGGCCGCATGATCTGCCCGATGACGCCCGGATCGTCGTTCACCAGCTTGCGCATGCGTTCGAGCGCGGCTTCATTGCCCTGGGGAACGGGCGCGGCCGGGGGAGGCATGGGTGTCGGGCCCATGGATGCCGTGCGGCGGGGCAGGAACACGGATTCGAGCGCGCCGCCGCGGTCGATGATGGCCCGGTCCGAATAGACCGAATGAAGCTGGGCGCCGCCCGGAACCTGCTGGCCGACGGCGACAACCTTGGCCGCCGTCGCACTCTCGCCAATGATGGCCATGCCGGTCTTGGGATCCTCGGTCGCGAGCACGCCGGTGAGGACCAGTGGGATGCTGGTGGGTGGGGCATTGGCCGCGTCGCCGCTGGCCTGCACGGCCGCATTGCCGAACAGGTGGGCGTTGACGAGTCCGCCGATGTCGAAGGGCGGGGCCACCGGCGCGGCGGCCATCTGTGGCGGCGCCGTCTGACGGCCCTTGCCCGTGAGACTCACGAGAATGAGCGCAGCCTGTGCGGCGACGGCAAGGAACAGGACGAATGTGACGACCTGGGGTGCGCGCGCAAGCGCCCTGGAGCGCCAGTCGCCCCCACCGCCGCTCGCGCCCGTCCATGTGTTAGCCGTCATTTCCATGATGATACGTTTCGCTCCGCAGCAGTCTCAAGCGCTTGTTTTGTCTTCACAAACCGACGTCGGACCCCTCGTACTTGTGTTGCAATTCGACGACCCCTATAAAGAGCGCCAATGCCCAGTTCCGAAACCGAACGCCCCGAACATGGCGGCGCGGGCCTCGCAGTCGAAGAAGCCGAGCCCAAGACAAAGCAGCCGCCCTTATATCAGGTGGTATTGCTCAACGACGATTACACCCCAATGGAGTTCGTCGTCGATGTGCTGGAGAAGTTCTTTCGCTGGACCGGCCGACTGCGACACGCATCATGCTGGAAGTACATACCAAGGGCAAAGGCATCTGTGGTGTCTTCACATATGAGATCGCCGAAACTAAGGTTGCGCAGGTTACCACCTACGCACGCGACCATCATCATCCGCTGATGTGCACGCTGGAAGAGGCTTGAGTCAGTAACGGGCAAGAGGTTCAAAAGGTGTTATCCCACGAGCTCGAATTCTGTCTCAACGACGCCTTCACCAAGGCGCGTGAAGCTCGCCACGAGTACCTCACGGTCGAGCACCTGCTGCTCGCCATTCTCGACACGCCCAAGGTGCGCGAAATCCTGCGCGCCTGCGGCGCGGATCTCGGCCGCCTGAAGCAGGAGCTCAAGGATCACATCGACCAGCACGACTCCGCGCCTGCGAACGACGAAGACCGCGAAGTGCAGCCCACGCTCGGCTTCCAGCGCGTGCTGCAGCGCGCCGTGTTCCACGTGCAGTCGAGCGGCAAGAAGGAAGTCGGCGTCGCGAACGTGCTCGTCGCCATCTTCAGCGAGAAGCAGAGCCACGCGGTGTACCTGCTGAATCGCGCCAGCACGTCACGCGCCTCGATGTCGTGAATTACATCTCGCATGGCCTCTCGAAGATCGCGGAGGAGAAAACCGACGAAGGAAGAGCCGGGCGGCGAGGGCGAGCGCGACGGCGAACGGCGGCAGCGCGCTCGAGAAATACACCACGAATCTCAACCGCCTGGCGCAGGAAGGCAAGATCGATCCGCTCATCGGGCGCAAGCTCGAGGTCGAGCGCACCATCGAGATCCTGTGCCGCCGGCGCAAGAACAACCCGCTTGTACGTGGGTGAAGCCGGCGTGGGCAAGACGGCCATCGCCGAAGGCCTCGCGCGCATGATCGTCGAGGGCAAGGTCCCCGACGTGCTCTCGGACTGCACCATCTATGCGCTCGACATGGGCTCGCTGATCGCGGGCACCAAGTACCGCGGCGATTTCGAGAAGCGCCTGAAGGGCGTGATCACGGAGCTCAAGAAGCAGCCCGGCGCCATCCTGTTCATCGACGAGATCCACACCGTGATCGGCGCCGGCGCCGCTTCGGGCGGCGTCATGGATGCGTCGAACCTCATCAAGCCGGTGCTCACGAACGGCGAGATGCGCTGCATCGGCTCGACCACCTACCAGGAATACCGCGGCATCTTCGAGAAGGATCACGCGCTCGCGCGCCGCTTCCAGAAGATCGACGTGGTCGAGCCGAGCGTCCCCGAGACCATCGAAATCCTCATGGGCCTGAAGACCGCGCTTCGAGGAGCATCACGGCATCACGTATTCGAACGACGCGATCAAGGCCGCGGCCGAGCTCGCGGCGCGTCACATCAACGAACGGCACCTGCCCGACAAGGCCATCGACGTGGTCGACGAGGCCGGCGCGCGGCTGCGCCTGAAGCCCATCGACGAGCGCGAGCCGCAGGTCGAGGTGCGGCACATCGAAGACGTGGTGGCGCGCATGGCGCGCATTCCCGCCAAGAGCGTGTCGCACCTCGGACAGCGAAGTGCTGCAAGAACCTCGAGCGCAATCTCAAGCTCGTCGATCTTCGGCCAGGACAAGGCGATCGATTCGCTGGCGGCCGCCATCAAGATGGCGCGCTCCGGCCTGGGCGATCAGCGCAAGCCGGTCGGCAGCTTCCTGTTCGCGGGACCGACCGGCGTCGGCAAGACCGAGGTCACGCGCCAGCTCGCGATCGCGATGGGCATCGAGTTCATGCGCTTCGACATGTCCGAGTACATGGAGCGGCACACGGTCTCGCGCCTCATCGGCGCGCCGCCCGGATACGTGGGCTTCGATCAGGGCGGTCTGCTCACGGAGGCCATCACGAAGCATCCGCACTGCGTGCTGCTGCTCGATGAGATCGAGAAGGCGCATCCGGACGTGTTCAACCTGCTGCTGCAGGTCATGGACCACGGCACGCTCACCGACAACAACGGGCGCAAGGCGGACTTCCGCCACGTGGTCATCGTCATGACCACGAACGCCGGCGCGTTCGAGATGGATCGCGCGTCGATCGGCTTCACGCAGTCGGACAACGCGACCGACGGCATGGAGGCGATCCAGCGCCTGTTCTCGCCCGAGTTCCGCAATCGCATCGACGCGATCATCCAGTTCGCGCCGCTCGACATGCCGGTCATCGAGCGCGTGGTCGACAAGCTGCATCGCTCGAAGTCGAGGCGCAGCTCGAGAAGAAGGGCGTCGCCATCCTGCTCGACGACGAAGCGCGCCGCTGGATCGCGGAGAAGGGCTACGACCCGAAGATGGGCGCACGGCCCGATGGCGCGGCTCATCCAGGAGCACATCAAGCGGCCGCTGGCCGAGGAGCTGCTGTTCGGCAAGCTGGCGGCGGGCGGCACCGTGAAGATCGGTGTCAGCGCGGACGGCAAGGAGCTCAAGCTCGAGACTTTGCCGGCCGAGACGCCCGCGCTTCCCGCAACTCTCTAGCCGCTCCGCGGCAAAGCGAATTCAACGGCGTCGAGGCGACGCCGTCCGTGATTTGCTCACACTAGCTAGCTCATCGCGGCTGCCCGGCGTATAACTCCCGCCAATAGCGGGAGGTATCCATGAACACGTTGCGGATTGCCTGTGTCCTGGCGGCGTTTTCCTTCGCAGGCTGCGCCCACTACCAGACTCCCGGCAGCGGAGTCGCCATCCCCGAGATCACGTCGCCGTCCATCGCCGAGGCCATGGCGCGCAAGCCCGCGGCCACCTGGCCGGCGAAACTGATCGCCGTGCGCGTGCAGGGTCCGGGCTACCAGTCGTACACGAACCGCGGCTACGGCGAGGGCCGCTTCAGCGTCGTCACCACGCGTGACATCGAGACCGAAGCGGAATTCGCCCGCCTGGGCGCGATGCCGAAGGTCGCGGGCTTCGGTCTGCTCAACCGCCTGGTGCTGCCCGAACGACTCAACTCCGCCGAGGACCTGCGCACGGGTGCGGCGCAGCTGCAAGCCGACATCGTGCTCATGTATACGCTCGACACGTCGTTCCGGACGGAGACGAGCCAGATCGGTCCGTTGCAGCTCGTGGGCCTGGGCTTCTTTCCGACCAAGAAGGCCCGCGTGACCAGCACCTGCTCCGTGGCGTTGGTCGATACGCGGACCGGCTTCATCTACGGCGTCGCCGAGTCGAGCGCGGAAGAGGATCAGCGCTCCGGCATGTGGAATCAGCGGGACGCGATCGACAAGGCGCGCATGCGTGCCGAACGCGGCGCGTTCGTGGCCGCCGTGGGAGAAGTCGAGAAATTGTGGGCGGGAATCAGCGCCGCGCAGCCGGGCGCCGGAACGGCCACGCTTGCAACGCCCTAGATTTTCGCGACGGGAACGCAGAGGTTGCAGCTGAACGCCCCGGTCTTCGGGTCGTAGCGGCCATCCACGGGGTAGTGCTCGAAGAAGGGCCGTGAATCGAGCTGCAGCCCGCTCTTCGGCAGCCAGTCACGCAGCAGCGAATCCCATGCCGCGCCGATCTGGGCGCCTGTTCCTTCGAATGCGAGCGCGGCGTACTTGCCGCCCGGGATTACCTTGCGCTGTGCATCTCCGGCCAGCAGTTCGTCCGGCGGACTCTCGACGCAGGCGTCGTACCGGCACTTTTCCGCTTTGGTGACGCTCGGGTCGTCGAGACTGATGCCGTAGCGATCGCGGCCCATGAGGTTGTTAGCCTCCATCCACGGGGCAACCTTGCGCATCCAGAACGTTCCGAGCTGCGGGCCATAAGGCCCGGTGTGCCGCAGGTAGGCCACTTGCGTGGGCTCGAGATCGATCAGTTTCACCCTCATGGCGGGCTCCTTTTTTCGGGAGCCCCCATTCTTCCGTCGCGACGCGCGGCGGTCCTGATCGCCCTTGCGGGTCACCTGACCGCGCTTGCTCTTTCGCCACTGGGTCGGCGAGACGCCGAAGCGCCCGCGGAATGCGCGCGTGAACGCCTCCGCGGAGCCGAATCCCACGCCGAGCGCGATCGAGAGCACGGGCACGCGGGTCTGGGCGCGCAGGCGCACCGCCGCCATCTCGAGCCGCCGCCGGCGCACGTAGTCGCCGAGCGCTTCGCCGGCGAGCGCGCCGAACAGGCGATGAAAGTGAAACGCGGAAAAGTTTGCGACGCCGGCGAGTGTCGCGAGATCGAGGTTCGAGTCGAGATGGCGATCGATGAACTCGATCACCGCATGCATGCGCCGGTTGTATTCAGCCTGGCTGCGGCTACCTGCCACGGTAGACGATGCGGCCCTTCGACAAATCGTAAGGAGTCATTTCGACCGTGACCTGGTCACCGGTCAGAATGCGGATGTAGTTTTTGCGCATCTTGCCGGAGATGTGCGCCGTGACGACATGACCCGTCTTCAGCTTCACCCGGAAAGTAGTGTTAGGCAAAGTCTCGACGACTTCGCCTTCCATCTGGATCGCATCTTCTTTCGACATCCGGAACCTGGGGCCACCTTGAAGGCCGCGAATTCTGCCAGAAAAGCCGGTTACGCGAACCTATTTCAGGCGGGCGCGAACAAGGGCACGTCCGGAACGGCGGTTCCCTCCTGAACCAGCACGCTGAAATCGCGGCGGTTCATCGGTTTGCTGCCCAGCGACCTCAGGTGCGGCGTCGGAAGCTGGCAGTCGATCAGTGTGAGTCCCGCAACAAGGCCGCGTTCCACGAGGTGGGCGAGTGCCGCCTTGGAGGCGTCGCGCTCGCGGCTGAACATGGACTCGCCGAAGAACACGCGACCCATGAGCACGCCATACAGGCCGCCGACGAGCTCGCCATTCAGCCTGACTTCGACGCTGTGCGCCCGGCCGTGTCCATGCAACTCCGAGTAGGCCGCATGCATTTCGGGCGTGATCCAGGTGCCATTGGAATGTTCGCGCCGCGCGGCGCAGGCGCTCACCACACCCGCGAAGTCGCGGTCGAAGGCGACCTCAAAGCCCCGATTTCGCAAAGTTTTTGCGAGGCTGCGCGAACATTTGAATTCATCCGGCAGCAGGATTTCGCGTGGATCCGGCGACCACCACAACACCGGCTGCCCCGCCGAATACCAGGGAAAGATGCCGCGCCGGTAGGCCGCCAGCAGCCGCGCGGGCGAAAGGTCGCCGCCGGCGGCCAGCAACCCCTCCGGTTCATCGAGCGCCTGGTCGAGCGGCGGAAACCATTCGCGGTCCCCCTGGGGTGACAGCCACGTGATGGTCTTGTTCATGCCGCTATTCTGAGCGCGCCCGGCGACGGGCGTCCTTGTATGGAACGTGCGCGGCGATCAGGCGCGCGTAGGAGTCGCGGTCTTCGCCTTCGTGCTGCAGGTACTCGGCGATCGCGGCGCGGAACCGTCGATCGACGATCCAGTGCGCGGACCAGGTGGTCGCCGGCGAAAAACCGCGCGCGACCTTGTGTTCCCCCTGGGCGCCCGACTCGAAGCGGCCGATGCCATGCTCGATGCAGAACTCGATGCCCTGGTGGTAACAGGTCTCGAAATGCAGGCTGTGGTGCTGCTCGTAGGCGCCCCAATAGCGGCCATAGAGCGCGTCGTGGCCGCGCAGGAAAACCGCGGCCGCCAGGGTTTCCTTTCCGCGCCGCGCGCGTTTCACCACGAAGGAGTCGCCGAGCGCCCTGGGCAGCAGGTGGAAACACCGGCGCGTGAGATAGGGTTCGCCGCCATTGCGCAGGAATGTGTCGCGATGCAGGTCGAACACCTCGTCGATGTCGGATGCGGCGAGACCGTTTCCGGCCAGGGTCTCGAAGTGAATGCCGTCCTCCGTGACGCGCCGGCGCTCGCGCCGGATCTTCTTGCGCTTTTCGGCCGTGAAACTCTCGAGATAGTGCTCGAAATCGCGGTAGCCGAGATTGACCCAGTGGAACTGCACGTCACGGCGCGACAACCAGCCGGCGTTTTCGAAGGCCGTGCGATCCGCCTCGCTCACGAACAGCGCGTGGATCGAGGAGATGCCGCGCGATTCGGCGAACTCGCGCATGGTGTCGATCAATAACGCGCGAGTCGCCGCGGCGTCCAGGTCCGGACGGATCAGCAGGCGTTGGCCGCCGACGGGCGTGAAGGGAACCGCGAGCGTGAGCTTCGGATAGTAGTGCAGGCCGTGCTGGCCATAGGCACGTGCCCAGGCGAAGTCGAACACGAATTCGCCGTATGAATGGGCCTTCACATAGGCGGGCGCGGCGGCAGCAAGCCCGGACTGATCGTGCAGCGTGATCGGCGCCGGCAACCAGCCGGTTTCCGGTCCGACGCATCCGGTCGATTCCAGGGCCGCAAGGAACGCGTGACGCAGGAACGGAGAACCGCCGGCTTCGAGCGCGTCCCAGCCGGCGGGGTCAATGTCCGTGATGCTGGTCGAGATACTTGTCCGCATCGAGCGCCGCCATGCAGCCGGAGCCGGCGGAAGTAATGGCCTGGCGGTACACGTGGTCGGCCACGTCACCCGCGGCGAACACGCCCGGCACGCTCGTCGACGTGGCCGCGCCTTCCGCGCCGCTCCTGATCGTGATGTAGCCATCGCGCATGTCGAGCTGACCCGCGAAGATGCCGGTGTTCGGCGTGTGGCCGATCGCGATGAACGCGCCGGTCACGTCGATGTTCTCGAGAGTGCCTCCATGTTGCGTGGGCTTGATGCGCACGCCGTTCACGCCCGAATCGTCGCCGACGATCTCGTCCACCGTGTGGTTCCACACGATGCGCACCTTGCCGGTCTTCTCGAGCGCGAACAGCCGGTCCTGCAGGATCTTCTCCGCGCGGAACTTGTCGCGCCGGTGCACGACCGTGACGTGGCTCGCGAGGTTCGATAGATAGAGCGCCTCTTCGACCGCGGTGTTGCCGCCGCCGACGACCACGACCTTGTGGCCCTTGTAGAAGAATCCGTCGCAGGTGGCGCAGGCCGAGACTCCGCGTCCGCGGAACTTATCTTCGGACGGGATGCCCAGATACTTGGCGGACGCGCCGGTGGCGATGATGAGCGCGTCGCAGGTGTAGTTGCCGTAGTCGCCCTGCAGCGTGTACGGCCGCTTGGAGAAATCGACGGTGTGAATGTGATCGTTGACGATTTCGGTGTTGAACCGTTCCGCATGCGCTTTCATGCGCTCCATGAGCGCCGGGCCGAGCAGGCCGTGCGCGTCACCGGGCCAGTTGTCGACTTCCGTGGTCGTCATCAGCTGGCCGCCCTGCTCGACACCGGTGATCAACAGGGGTTTGCGATTGGCGCGCGCCGCGTAAACGGCCGCCGTGTAGCCGGCCGGGCCGGAACCGAGGATGACGAGAGGGCTGTGTCGGGAAGTGCTCATGTATAATTTTGGCCATTCAAATGGCGTTTATGCCAGATAGATTGCGCGCAGGCGCGCCATTTCAAGTTTGGATTGGTCAACGGACAGGCGCGCTGTCCGCCGCGGACCGGGTCACATGTTAAGAAAGGCGCTCGACGCGGCCAAGTGCGCGAGCGATAGGTTTTTCCATGCGTATTGGCATTCCCCGTGAGTTGAAGCCCCGCGAGGGGCGCGTTGGTCTCATTCCCGCCGCGTGCGTCGAACTGGTGCGCAGCGGACACGAAGTGTTCGTCGAATCCCATGCGGGCGAGAAGAGCGGTTATAGCGACCAAACTTTTCGTGATGTGGGCGTGAACGTGTTGCCGACGGCGGACGAGCTGTTCGCGAAGGCGCAGATGATCGTCAAGGTCAAGGAGCCCATCGAGCCCGATCTCAAGCGGCTTCGCAAGGACCATCTGCTCTTTTGTTACCTGCACCTCGCGGCGCTGCCCGAGCTGACCCGCGCGCTGTGCGACATCGGCTTGACCGCCGTCGCCTTCGAGACGGTCGAGGATCGCGTGGGACGCCTGCCGCTGCTGGCGCCCATGAGCGACATCGCCGGGCGCCTGTCCATGCAGTACGCAACGACACTCTTGCACCAGCCGCAGGGCGGCAAGGGCATCTTGTTAGGTGGCGTGCCCGCCGCCAAGCGCGGCCGCGTCGTGGTGCTCGGCGGCGGCGTCGCGGGCGGCAACTCCGCGCTGGTGGCCGCGGGCCTCGGCGCCGAGGTCATCGTGTTCGACAAGGATCGTGACAAGCTGGTCGCGGCGCGCGCGATGGGTCCGAACGTCACCGGCCTCTATCCGCACGTGGCCGACGTGGCCGAAGCCGTGCGCGAAGCGGACGTCGTCATCGGCGCGGTGCTCGTGACCGGCGCGCGTGCGCCGCACGTGGTGTCGGCCGACATGGTTCGCAGCATGGAAAAGGGCAGCGTCATCGTGGACATCAGCGTCGATCAGGGTGGCTGCATCGAAACCACGCGGCCGACGACCTGGGAAGCGCCCACGTACCAGTGGGAGGGCGTCACGCACTTCTGCGTCACGAACATGCCGGGCTCCGTACCGCGCACGTCGTCGCAGGCGCTCTCGGCGGCCATCGCGCCGTACGCCGGACGACTGGCGGATGGCGATTCTTCAGACGGACAGTGGAGAGATGATCCGGGCCTGGTCCGCGGCATCAACGTGGAAGCGGGCAAGGTCACGCATCCGGCCCTGATGGGCTGAGTTAGGTTAAGATTCGCGCAGTCAAACACTTACGCGCTTATGGCAGAAACTACCTACGATCGCACCAAACCCGCCAAACGCTTCACCGCGGCCGTCTCGCGCGGCCTGCGGGAAAGCGCGGTGCTCGCCATCGGCGTGGTCGCGCTGGTCATGCTGGTGGCGCTGCTGTCGTACGACGCGAACGATCCGGGGTTCTCCTCCACCGGCAGCGGCGACCTCGCGATCCAGAACCGCATCGGACCCTTCGGCGCGTGGCTCGCCAGCCTGCTGTTCTTCCTGTTCGGCAAGCCGGCCTATCTATTCCCCATCATGCTGGGGGTCGCGTGTTTCGTGATGTTCCGGCAGTCGCCCCGGACGAGGACGGCCGCACGCGTTTCAACACCGCGGTGCGCATCGGCGGCTTCACGCTCATGCTCATCGCGAGTTGCGGCCTGGCCACCCTGCACTGGAGCGCGGGCTCGCTGCCGGCGAGCGCCGGCGGCGTCGTGGGGCACGTCGGCCGATCGCTCGATCCGGCATGAACTTCCTCGGCGCCACCTTGTTCATGCTGGCGGCGTGGATGGCGGGCGTGTCGCTGGCGTTCGGCGTGTCCTGGCTGACCATCATCGACAAGATCGGGGCCGGCATCTGGAATTTCGTCGGCTGGATCCGCGCGCGGCGCAGCGTCGCACGCGACGTCGCGGTGGGCGTCGAAGCGAAGAAGGCGCGCGTGGAGGCGGCCAAGGTCGAGGAGAAGAAGGCCGCCGCCCGGGTGAAGCCGCGCATCGAGGCGCCGGCGCCCGTGGTCGAGAAGAGCGAGCGTGTCGAAAAAGAACGCCAGGTGCCGCTGTTCGACGCGCCCAAGTCGAACGAACTGCCGCCGCTCAAGCTGCTCGACGATCCGCCGGCGCGCGAGAGCGGCTATTCGTCGGAGGCGCTCGAGGCGATGTCGCGCCTGGTCGAGCTCAAGCTCAAGGATTTCGGCGTGGACGTGGAAGTGGTCGCCGTGCAGCCAGGCCCGGTGGTCACGCGCTTCGAGATGCGTCCCGCGCCGGGCGTGAAAGTCAGCCAGATCACGGGGCTCGCGAAGGATCTGGCGCGTTCGCTGTCGGCGATCAGCGTGCGCGTCGTGGAAATCATCCCGGGCAAGTCCGTCATGGGCCTGGAGATCCCGAACGAGAAGCGCGAGATCGTGACGCTCGGCGAGATCATCAAGTCGAAGTCGTACGACGACGTGCACTCACCATTGGCCCTGGCGCTGGGCAAGGACATCGGCGGCGCGCCGGTGACGGCCGACCTCGCGAAGATGCCGCACCTGCTGGTCGCCGGCACCACCGGCTCGGGCAAGTCCGTCGCCATCAACGCGATGATCCTCTCGCTGCTCTACAAGAGCACGGCCGAGCACGTGCGGCTGATCATGATCGATCCGAAGATGCTCGAGCTGTCGGTGTACGAGGGCATCCCGCACCTGCTGGCGCCGGTGGTCACGGACATGAAGCACGCGGCGAACGCGTTGCGCTGGTGCGTGGCGGAAATGGAACGGCGTTACCAGCTCATGTCGGCGCTCGGCGTGCGCAACATCGCGGGTTTCAACCGCAAGGTGAAGGACGCCATCGACGCCGGAAAGCCGATCCGCGATCCGGTGATGACCGCCGCGGCGGCCAACGATCCGACGATCGACCAGAGGCTGATCCAGGACCTCGTGCCGCTGCCTTACATCGTCGTCATCATCGACGAGCTCGCCGACATGATGATGATCGTCGGCAAGAAGGTCGAAGAACTGATCGCCAGACTGGCGCAAAAGGCCCGCGCGTCGCGGAATCCACCTCGTGCTCGCGACACAGCGTCCGTCGGTGGACGTCATCACCGGCCTGATCAAGGCCAACATCCCCACGCCGCATCGCGTTCCAGGTATCGGCGCGCGTCGACTCGCGCACCATCCTCGACCAGATGGGCGCGGAGGCACTGCTGGGCCACGGCGACATGCTCTACCTGCCCGCCGGCACTTCCGTGCCGACGCGCGTGCACGGCGCGTTCGTGGGCGATGCCGAGGTGCATCGCGTCGTCGAGGCGCTCAAGCGGGCCGGCGCGCCGAACTACATCGAAGACGTGCTGGAAGGACCGAGCATTCCGCTCGCGGGCATCTCGGGCGAGCCGCAGGAAGGCGCGGGTGGCGATGCGGGCGGCGAGCAGGACGCCGCTGTACGACGAGGCCGTCAAGATCGTCACCACCGAACGCAAACCCTCCATCTCCTATGTGCAGCGCCGGCTCAAGATCGGCTACAACCGCGCCGCCCGGCTGCTCGAGAGCATGGAGATGGCGGGCGTCGTCGGCCCGTTGCAACCCAACGGCTCCCGCGAAATCCTCGCGCCGCCGCCGGCCGGAAATGACTGATGCATATCGCATGAGCTCCTTCCTGCGATCCATGGCGGCTGCGCTGTTGCTCGCGAACCTGGCGGCCGCCGCCAGCTCGCAGACTCCGCTCGACAAGTACCTCGCCGGCATGAGAACCCTGCGCAGCGAGTTCTCCCAGACCGTCACCGACGGCCGTGGCGAGCAGTTGCAGCAGGCGAACGGCAAGCTGGTAATCGTCCGCCCCGGCCGCTTTCGCTGGGAGCTCACGCCCGCGGGAAATCCGTCCGCCGCAGTTGATGATCGCCGACGGGAAAAACCTGTGGTTCTACGATCCGCGACCTCGAGCAGGTCTCGGTCAAGCCCGCGGCGGTGCTGACCGCCACGCCCGCGAGCCTGCTGTCGGGCGCCGGTGACATCCGCGCGTTGTTCACGGTCTCGGCCGCTGGCAAACGCGACGGCCTCGACTGGGTGAAGGTCGTGCCGAAACAGGCCGATGCCGATTTTCGCGAGGCGCAGCTCGGCTTCGGAATGTCCGAGCTCAGGCGCATGGTGCTCAAGGACAAGCTCGGTCAGACGGTGCGGCTGGACTTCCTCGCGAGCGAACGCAATGCGACCGTGGACGAAGCCGAAGTGACATTTGCGCCGCCCGCCGGCGCGGACGTCATCGGCACGCCCATTCCATGAACCTGCAACGTCTCTGGTGGATCCTGGGCTTCGTGCTCGTTGGTTTCGTCGTGGTGGTGTGCCTGTTGCCCGGCGACAAACTGCCGGGAACGCCGTTCAACGACAAGTTCAACCATTTCATCGCGCACTTCGCGCTGGCCGCGTGGTTCGCGGGCCTCATGCAGCGGCAGCGCTGGTGGAAGATCTTCGCCGGCCTGGCTCTGCTCGGCGTCGGCATCGAGATCGCGCAGGCCCTCATGCACGGTGGGCGGCACGCCGATGCGCGCGACGTTCTCGCGAACTCCATCGGCGCCAGCGCCGGACTCGCGGCCGCCTGGTTCGGGCTCGCGCGCTGGCCGGAGCTCGTGGCCTGGTTGTTAGGGCGCAGGGCGGCCTGAATGAGCCCGCGCGCCGGTCGGCAATCAACCGGACTTCCTGCGCGACGCTGCGCCCGACGATGCGCTGCGGCCGCTCGCGGACCGCATGCGTCCGCGCACGCTCGACGAATTCGTGGGGCAGCAACAGGTCATCGGCGCCGGCAAGCCGCTGCGGCAGGCGCTCGAGCGCGGCCAGCTCCACTCGCTGATCCTCTGGGGCCCGCCGGGCACGGGCAAGACGACGCTCGCGCGGCTGATCGCGCGCCGCGCCGACGCCGAGTTCATGCAGCTTTCCGCCGTCATGGCCGGCGTCAAGGACATCCGCGAAGCCGTCGAACAGGCGCAGTGCGGTGCGCGCCGAACGCGGCCGCCGCACGGTGCTGTTTCTCGACGAGGTGCATCGCTTCAACAAGGCGCAGCAGGACACGTTCCTGCCGTACGTCGAAGACGGCACGCTCACGTTCATCGGCGCCACCACCGAAAATCCTTCGTTCGAAGTCATCAGCGCGCTGCTGTCGCGCGCGCGCGTGTACGTGCTGCGCTCGCTGACGGTCGACGACATCGTGAAGCTGCTGCGCCGCGCGCTCGAGGATCCCGTGCGCGGGCTCGGCAGCGGAAACTCTCGATCGCGGATGAGGCTCTGATCGCGCTCGCCCATGGCGGTGACGGTGATGCACGCCGTGCGCTGGGCATGCTGGAGATCGCCGCGGACCTCGCGACCCCCGCGGAGAGTCGGGCGGCGGCGGGCGCCACGATCACGCTCGAGCAGGTGCGCGAGGTCGCGGCGGGCGGACGGCGCCGCTTCGACAAGGGCGGCGAGCAGTTCTACGACCAGATCTCGGCGCTGCACAAGTCGGTGCGCGGCACCGATCCGGATGCGGCGCTGTACTGGTACGCGCGCATGCTCGATGGCGGCTGCGATCCTCACTACCTGGCGCGGCGCATCGTGCGCATGGCGATCGAGGACATCGGCCTGGCGGATCCGCGCGGCCAGCAGATCGCGCTCGATGCGTGGGCGACCTTCGAGCGGCTCGGCAGTCCCGAGGGCGAGCTCGCGATCGCCAACGCGCTCGTCTACCTCGCGGTCGCGCCGAAGAGCAATGCCGTGTACGTCGCCTACGGCGAGGCGCAGGCGGATGTCGAGCAATTCGGCACGCTCGACGTGCCGCTGCGTTTCCGCAATGCGCCGACGAAGCTCATGAAGGGGCTGGGCTACGGCGAGGGTTATCGCTACGCGCACGACGAGCCGGCGCGTTCGTGAAGGGCGAGCGCTATCTACCCGACGAGATGCCCGACCGGCGCTACTATCGGCCCGTGGCGCGCGGCTCGAGATCAAGATCGGCGAGGCACTCGGCGCTGCGTGGGCCGAAGGAACCGCCGAAGGGAGAGGAATCTGAGCTGGATGTGGGTCGCGCTCGGCGGTGCGCTCGGCAGTCTCGCTCGGCATGGGTCGCGCGGCTGTGGCCCGCCGCTCCCGGCGGATTTCCCGTGCCCACGATCACCGTGAATCTCCTGGGCAGCTTCGCCATCGGACTCTTATATATATGGGTCAGCGCCGCCCGGGATCGGCGGCGATTCGGCGCGGCTCTTCTGGATGACGGGCGTGCTCGGCGGGTTCACTACCTACTCGGCGTTCGCGCTCGAGACGACGCTGCTGGGATTTTCGTTCACGGGCGTGACCTACGTGCTGGCGACCGTTGCCGGCTGCATCGGGGCCGCGTGGCTCGGGCGGTTGATCGGGGCCGCGCTGCTCACCAGCGGATGATGCGACGGCGCTGGTGGTTTCCGTTCGACGGCCGCGGCTCGTTCCTCGAATACTGTCTCGTCGCCTGGCACTTCGCGCTGATTCCATCGATCGCGCTGGCGGCGCTCGCGTACCTGTTCTTTTCTTCGGCAGGCGCCGACGTGTCCGCGTTGCAGAAACCCGCGCGCGACATCCTCACGCGCAACGTCTGGATGACGGTGCTGGTCGCACCCGCCATCGAGACGCTGGTGCTGGCGTGCGGCATCTGGCTCATCGGCCGGGTGACGCGGCGCCGGCAGGTCATCGCGGTAACGTCAGCGCTCGCCTGGGTGGAGTACATGCCTGGTTCCACCCGTTGTGGTTCTTCGGCGTGGTGTGGAGTTTCTACGTGTTTTCGCTGGGCTACCTTGCGTGGCGGCCCGTTTCATACAAACATGCGTTCGGCGCCGCGGCCGTGCCGCACGCGCTCGTGAACGCATCCGCGCTGCTGATGCAGTTCTTCGCCAAGAGTTAGTCCTCGAGAGGTATTCGTGCTCGATCCCAAGCAACTGCGCGCCGACGCCGCCGGCGTCGCCGCCAATCTGTCGCGCCGCGGTTTCACGCTCGACGTCGCCGCCTACACCGCGCTCGAGGAACGCCGCAAGGCCGCGCAGCTGGAGTCGGACCGTGTGCGGGCCGAACGCAATGTGAACGCCAAGGCGGTCGGCATGGCGAAAGGCAAGGGCGAGGATGCCGGCCCGCTGCTCAAACGCGCCGAAGAACTGACCAGCCAGATGACCGCGAGCGACGCCGCCATCGCGGCCGTGCAGACCGAGCTCGACGCCTGGCAGCTCGGCCTGCCCAACCTGCTGCACGAGTCCGTGCCCGAAGGCCGCGACGAGTCCGCCAACAAGGAAGTGCGCCGCTGGGGCGAACCGAAGACGTTCGATTTCACGCCGAAGGATCACGTCGAGCTCGGCGAAAAACTCGGCGGTCTCGATTTCGAAACCGCGGCCAGGATCTCCGGCGCGAGATTCTCGGTGATGAAGGGCGGCGTCGCGGGCTGCATCGCGCGCTCGCCCAGTTCATGCTCGACACGCACACGCGCGAACATGGTTACACCGAGCTCTACGTGCCTTACCTGGTGCTCGGCTTGTCGCTGCAGGGCACCGGCCAGCTGCCGAAGTTCGAAGCCGACTTGTTCCGCGTGCAGGGCGAGCAGGGTTTTTTCCTGATTCCGACGGCGGAAGTGCCGGTGACCAACATCGTTCGCGACACGATCGTCGATCCGAAGAACCTGCCGATGAAACTCGTGGCCCATACGCCATGTTTTCGCTACCGAGGCCCGCGCCGCCGGCAAGGACACGCGCGGCCTCATCCGCC
>CAVZED010000029.1:0-6734 GCA_963774045.1 uncultured Pseudomonadota bacterium | reverse complement strand
ACCGGGCTCTTGTAGAAACCCGAGCTCTCGATGAACCCGTAGAGCTTTTCCGCCTTGGCGCGGTTGCGCGCCTCCATCGCCGCGAGGCCGCCCTGCTTCTTGAGCCATTTGAATACGAGGCCCGCGAAGTACCAGCCAAAGGTCGGCGGCGTGTTGAGCATCGAGCCTTCGTCGGCCATGGCCTTGAAGTCCCACACCGCCGGCGTGCCGGGACGCGCCTTGCCGATCAGGTCGTCGCGCACGATGACGACGCAGATGCCCGAAGGACCGATGTTCTTCTGCGCTCCGGCGTAGATGAGGCCGAACTTCGAGACGTCGATCGGACGCGACAGGATCGTGGAGCGAATATCCGCGACCAGCGGCGCATCCGTGACTCGGGACGTAGTCGAACTCCACGCCGCCGATGGTCTCGTTCGGCGTGTAGTGGAAATACGCGGCGTCCGGCGTGAGCTTGAGCGCGCCCTGCGCGGGCACGGTCGATGTAGTTCGATGCAGCCTCGTCGGCCGCGACGTTCACCTTGCAGAATCGCTTCGCCTCGCCGATCGCCTTCTTCGACCAGGCGCCCGTATTGACGTAGTCCACGGTCGCCTCGGCGGTGGCCAGGTTCATCGGGATCGCCGAGAACATGCCGGTGGCGCCGCCCTGCAGGAACAGCACCTTGTAGTTGGCGGGGATCGCGAGCAGCTCGCGCAGGTCGGCTTCGGCTTCCTGGGCGACGGCGATGAACGCCTTGCTGCGATGGGAGACTTCCATCACCGACATGCCGCTGCCTTTCCAGTCGGTCATCTCGGATTGGGCTTGCTGCAGGACTTCGAGCGGCAACGTGGCCGGGCCTGCGGCGAAATTGAATACGCGCATCGGATAAACCTCTCGTGCGGACCTTATTGCCCGCCCGTTCATGAACCCCGGACGTTATTGCCCGGGGCGCGAACTATATCAGGAGGTCGGCGTGTCGGAAGTGCTCTCGTCCCCGCCGCCGAGAGACTCGGGACGCGGCGTGGGCGCGTTCGGATCGTCGCCCAGGCTTTCGATGCGCTCGATTCCGGTCAATCTCTCGCCTTCACCCAGCCGGATGAGGCGCACGCCCTGCGTATTGCGGCCGACGATGGAGATTTCCGCCACCGGCGTGCGCACCAGCGTGCCAGTAGAACTGATCATCATGAGCTCATGCTCGGAATTCACTTGCAGCGCCGCGACCATTTCGCCGTTGCGTTCGGTGGTCTGCAAGGCGATGACGCCTTGGCCGCCGCGACCGTGCTGCGGGAAGTCCTCGAGCGGTGTGAGCTTGCCGTAGCCGTTCGCGGACGCGGTGAGCACCAGCCCGTCGCCGACGACGATGAGCGAGATGAGCTCCTGCCCGGGCGCCGAGCTTGATGCCGCGCACGCCGGTCGCTTCACGCCCCATCGGACGCACCTCTTCCTCGTTGAAGCGGATCGACTTGCCGCCGCTCGACGAGAGGATGATTTCGCGGCGCCCGTCGGTGAGCGCGACACCGACGAGACGGTCGTCGGTCATCGAGCCCCAGCGCGATGATGCCGCTGGCGCGCGGCCGCGAGAACGCCGACAACGGCGTCTTCTTCACCGTGCCCTGGCTGGTCGCCATGAACACGAAGTGATCGTCGTCGAACTGCTTGATGGGCAGGATGGCGTTGATCTTCTCGCCTTCCTCGAGCGGCAGGAGATTGACCATGGGCTTGCCGCGCGATCCTCGGCCCGCCTGCGGCAACTCGAACACGCGCTTACCAGTAGACCTTGCCGCGGTTGCAGAAGCAGAGAATGGTGTCGTGCGTGTTGGCGACGAACAGCTTCTCGATGAAATCCTCGTCCTTCACCGACGTGGCGGCCTTGCCGCGTCCGCCGCGGCGCTGCGTCTGGTACTCGGTGACCGGCTGCGACTTCGCGTAACCCGCGTGCGACAGCGTGACCACGACGTCCTGCGGCTCGATCAGGTCCTCGGTGGACAGATCGAGGTGATCGCGGTTGATCTCCGTGCGGCGCGCGTCGCCGTACTGGTCGCGGATTGCGACGAGCTCTTCACGGATGACCTGCGTCAGGCGCTCGGGGCGCGCCA
Organism: uncultured Pseudomonadota bacterium; assembly: GCA_963774045.1. GTDB lineage: Bacteria > Pseudomonadota > Gammaproteobacteria > Steroidobacterales > Steroidobacteraceae > CADEED01. Next base: position 4,661 of record CAVZED010000029.1, on the reverse strand, counting down.
GGATGTCGGTGAGATCCACGATGAGCGTGAGCAGCTCCTGGTATTCGGCGACGATCTTGTCCTGCTCGAGCCCGTGAGGCGATGCAGGCGCATGTCGAGGATGGCCTGGGCCTGGATCTCGGAGAGCTTGTAGCCGCGGTGGCCTTCGCCCATGACGCCGAATTCCGCGGCGAGGCCCTGCGGGACGCGTGGAGATGTCGCCGGCGCGCGCCAGCAGCGCGGGCACGGCGCCCGACTCCATTCCGCGCGCCACCAACCCGGCCTTCGCCTCGAGCGACGTGGGCGAGGACTTGATCAGCGCGATGACGTCGTCGATGTTCGCGAGCGCCACCGCGAGGCCTTCCAGCACGTGCGCGCGGTCGCGGGCCTTGGCCAGATCGAAAATCGTGCGGCGCGTGACGATCTCGCGGCGATGGCGCAGGAACGCCTCGAGCATTTCCTTGAGACCGAGCAGCTTCGGCTGGCCGTCGATGCAGCGCGACCATGTTGATGCCGAACACGGTTTCGAGCGGCGTCTGCGCGAAAGGTTGTTCAGCAGCACTTCGGCCACTTCACCGCGCTTGAGCTCGATGACGAGCCGCATGCCGTCCTTGTCGGACTCGTCGCGCAGGCCATCGGAGGCGATGCCGTCGATCTGCTTTTCGCGCACCAGGTCGGCGATGCGTTCGATGAGGCGCGCCTTGTTGACCTGGAACGGCAGCTCGGTGACGACGATGGCCTGGCGCCCGCCCTTCTCGATGTCTTCGAAGTGCGTCTTGCGCGCGGATCGAGAGGCGGCCGCGGCCGGTGCGATAAGCGGTGGCGATCTCCGGTCGCGCCGTTGATGATGCCGGCGGTCGGGAAATCCGGGCCCGGCACGTGCTGCATGAGCGCGGCCAGCGTGACCTCGGGATCTTCCAGCACCGCGAGGCAGGCGTTGACGATCTCCGTGAGATTGTGCGGCGGGATGTTGGTGGCCATGCCCACCGCGATGCCGGCGGAGCCATTGACCAGCAGGTTCGGGAAGCGCGCCGGCAGGACCGAGGGCTCGGTCTCCGAGCCGTCGTAGTTCGCGACGAAATCGACGGTTTCCTTCTCGATGTCCGCGAGCAGCTCGCTGCGTGATGCGCGACATGCGCACTTCGGTGTAGCGCATGGCCGCCGGCGCATCGCCGTCGACCGAGCCGAAGTTGCCCTGCCCGTCGACCAGCAGGTAGCGCAGCGAGAAGTCCTGCGCCATGCGCACCAGGGCGTCGTACACGGCGTTGTCGCCGTGCGGGTGGTACTTGCCGATGACGTCGCCGACGACGCGCGCGGATTTCTTGTAGGCCTTGTTCCAGTCGTTGCCGAGCTCCCGCATGGCATGCAGGATGCGGCGATGCACGGGCTTCAATCCGTCGCGCACGTCGGGCAGCGCACGACCCACGATCACGCTCATGGCGTAGTCGAGATACGACTGGCGCATCTCGTCTTCGAGATTCACGGGCAGGATTTCGCGTGCGATTTCGTTCATGGAAGGGCCCGAAAAAAGGTGCGGGATTCTAGCATGTGGGCCTAACCAAAAGGCCTGTTTTCTCGCGCGTTATTGTCATTTCGGGCGTTGACGGCTATAATTTCCGCGCCGCATGAACACCACGAATCCGACCCAGATTTCGCCGAACAGCGACGCTTCCGAGATTGCAAAATTCGAAGCCGCCGCGCATCGCTTCTGGGATGTCGATGGTGAATTCAAGCCTCTCCACAAGCTCAATCCGGTGCGTTCGCGCTACGTCGCGGAGCGCGCCAAGCTCGCGGGCGCCCGCGTGCTCGACGTCGGCTGCGGTGGCGGATTGCTCGCCGAATCCCTGTGCCGCGCCGGCGCAACGGTCAGCGCCATCGATCTCGCGCCCACGATGATCGAGACGGCGCGACTGCACGCGCTCGATTCCGGGCTGCACATCGAATACGAGGTGGAATCGGCCGAGCGGCTGTTGGCGAGGCCGGGAAAATTCGACGTCGTCACCTGCATGGAAATGCTCGAGCACGTTCCCGATCCCGGGCGCGACCATCGCCGTGCTCGCGGGACTCACGCGCCCCGGCGGCGACGTGTTCATCTCGACCATCAACCGCAACCTCAAATCCTTCGCGCTCGCCATCGTGGGCGCCGAGTACCTGGCGCGGCTGGTGCCGCGCGGCACCCACGAATACGAACGGCTGCTGCGGCCGTCCGAAATCGCGCGTTTCGCGCGCGCCGCATCCCTCGATGTCGCCGACATCGCGGGCCTGAACTACGACCCGTTGCGCGAGCAGTGCTCGCTCACCGCCGATCCGTCCGTCAACTACCTCATGCACCTGAAGCGCCGTGGATAACCCGATCAAGGCCGTGCTGTTCGACCTCGACGGCACGCTGCTCGACACGGCGCAGGATTTCCACGAGTCGCTCAACGATCTGCGCGCGGAGGAGAACCTCCCGCCGCTGACGTTCGAGACCGTGCGCGCGCAGGTCTCGCACGGCGGCCATGCGCTGGTGCGGCTCGGCTTCGGCACGCTGCCGCCCGATGCGCACGAAGCCCTGCGCATGCGCCTGCTGAACATCTATCGCAAGCGCCTCGCGCGTCACACCCGGCTCTTCGAGGGCGGCGACGAAATGCTGGTCGAGCTCGAGCGGCGCGGAATCGCCTGGGGCATCGTCACCAACAAACCCGGCTGGCTCACCGATCCGCTGTTGATCGAGCTCAAGCTGCACGAGCGCGCGCGCACCGTGGTGAGTGGCGACACGCTCCCCGAACGCAAACCGCATCCCTCGCCGCTGCTGCACGCCGCGCAGGCATTGCGCGTGGCGCCGCGCGAATGCGTGTTCGTCGGCGATGCCGAGCGGGATTGCCAGGCCGCGCAGGCCGCGGGCATGTACTCGCGTGGTCGCGGGTTTCGGCTATCTCGGTGACGACGATCGCGCCGACGCGTGGTTCCAGCACGGCTGGCTGCACACGCCGCTCGACCTGCTCGCCTGGCTCGACAAGCCGCGGAACGGCGCATGAACGTCTACTGGATCGCGCTCATCGCCGCGCTTGCCGCGGGAGTGATCGGCTACCTCGTGGGCACCTTGCGCGCCGCCCGCCGCGCCGCAAGTCTGGGCGCGGACCTCGCGGAAGCCCGCGGCAGGATCGACAGCGAGAACGCCGCGCGCGAGCGCACCGCCGAGTTGTTGCGCCAGAGCGAGGCGCAGATGCGCGCCGCCATGGAAAGCGCCTCCCGCCTCGCGCTCGATGCCAACAGCGAATCGTTTCTCAAGCTGGCGCGCGAAGTGTTCGGACGCGAGCAGACCGTGGCCAGCGCCACGCTGCAGGAGCGCCAGAAGGCGTTCGAACAGCTGCTCGAGCCGATCAAGACCGCACTCGCGAAACACGAAGAACAGGCGCTGGCGCTCGAACGCGAGCGGCGCGATTCACACGGCAAACTCACCGGGCAACTCGAAAGCCTCGTGAACGTCCAGGCGTTGCTCCAGCGCGAAACCCGCAACCTGTCGACGGCCCTGCGTCGTCCCGAAGTTCGCGGGCGCTGGGGCGAGCTCACGCTGAAACGCGTCGTCGAACTGTCGGGCATGTCGGAGCGCTGCGACTTCATCGAGCAACCCGTCGTCGAGGGGCAGGCCGGATCCCAGCGGCCCGACCTCATCGTGCGCATGCCCGAAGGACGCGAGCTCGTCGTCGACGCCAAGACGCCGCTCGACGCGTACCTCGATGCCGTCGAAGCGCAGGACGACGACACGCGCCGCATCGCCCTCGCCCGCCACGCGCGGCAGATGGAAGAACGCGTGCGCGAGCTGGGCCTGAAGAGTTACTGGCAGCAGTTCGAGCGCGCGCCGGAGTTCGCGGTGTTGTTCGTTCCCGGCGACCAGTTCCTGTCCGCCGCGCTCATCGAGCGCCCCGATCTCATCGACAACGCGCTCAAGCAGAGCATCATCGTCGCGACACCGTCGACGTTGATGGCATTGCTCAAGGTCGTGGCGTACGGCTGGCGCCAGGCCGACGTCGCGGAAAACGCCGCCGAGATCCGCGAGCTCGGCCAGGAACTGCACAAGCGCATGACCACCTTCATGAACCACCTGCAGAAGGTGTCGCGGTCGCTGGGCAGTGCCGTCGATTCATTCAACGCCGCCGTGGGCTCGATCGAGCGCAACGTGTTGCCGCAGGCGCGCAAGTTCACCGAGCTGGGCATCACCAGCGAAACGCTGCCGGCCGCCGATCCCATCGAGTCGCTGGTGCGCGTGCCGTCGAATCCGAAAGCCCTGGAGGCGGACGACGAAGCGCCGCGCACGCCCTCGTGAACGCGCCCGCAATGGCTCACGCCGATTTCGATCCCCGCGCCCACGTCCCCGCCGCCGGCGAGATGAAAGATCGTGTCGTCCTGGTCACGGGCGCCGGCGCCGGGATCGGACGCGCGGTGTCGCTGGCGCTCGCGCAGGCGGGCGCGAAAGTCATCCTGCTGGGCCGCTCGGTGCGCAAGCTCGAAGCCGTGCACGCGGAAATCGCCGCGCTCGATGCGCACCGAGGCCAGCATCGTGCCGCTCGATCTCGAGAGGGCGCTGGCCAAGGATTACGAGGCCGTGGTCGAGGCCATCCACCAGCGCTACGGCCGGCTCGACGGCCTGCTGCACAATGCCGCGCTGCTCGGCACGCTCACGCCCATCGACCAGTACGAAG
>CAVZED010000028.1:0-141422 GCA_963774045.1 uncultured Pseudomonadota bacterium | reverse complement strand
GGAGAAGCCCCAAGGACGACAACGAGCTGGTCTGCGCCGTCGTCCAGTGGTCCATCGCGAGCTTCATGAGGACCAGGACCAGTGGTGGCACGGCGGCCTGCCGCGCGACGTGTTCCTCTACGCGACGCCGCGCGAGTACATCGCCGACGTCTTCGCCCGCGGCTTTGCCGACGGGCGCTTCGAGGTCGACGCGCCCGGCGAGATCCGCCTGCTCGATCCCGACGGCCGCACGGTGCTCGACGGGCCCGGCCGGCTCGAAGGCCCGCTGCTCTGGTCGGCCGAGACGCCGCACCTCTACACGCTGAGCGTCATCGCCGGCGAGGACGAGGTCTCGTGCCAGGTCGGCTTCCGCACCGTCGAGATCGCCGGCCGGCAGCGGCTCCTGAACGGCAGGCCGCTCCTGATCTGCGGCGTCAACCGCCACGACCACGACGACCGCCGCGGCCGCGCCGTCACGCGCGAGCTGATGCAGGCCGACCTGCGGCTGATGAAGGCCTACAACGTCAACGCCGTGCGCTGCTCGCACTACCCCAACGACCCGTACTGGCTCGACCTCTGCGACCGCCACGGCCTCTACGTCATCGACGAGGCGAACATCGAGTCCCACGCCTACTACGACGAGGTCTGCAACGACCCGCGCTACGCCGCCGCGTTCATGGAGCGCATCCAGAACATGGTCGAGCGCGACAAGAACCACCCGTCGGTGATCCTGTGGTCGCTCGGCAACGAGAGCGGCTATGGCCCCAACCACGACGCCGCCGCCGACTGGCTGCGCGAGCGCGACCCGACGCGGCCGCTGCACTACGAGGGCGCGATCAACCGCGACTGGAGCGGCGGCCGGCGGGCCACCGACGTCGTCTGCCCGATGTACGCCGACGTCGACTCGATCGAGGCGTTCGCGGAGTTCTCTGACGACCCGCGGCCGCTGATCCTGTGCGAGTTCTCGCACGCGATGGGCAACAGCAACGGCGGCCTGGCCGACTACTACGCCGCCTTCGACCGACACGACGCGCTGCAGGGCGGCTTCATCTGGGAGTGGATCGACCACGGCATCCGCGTCGGCGAGCACTGGGCCTACGGGGCGACTTCGGGGAGCAGCGCCACGACGCGAACTTCTGCGCCGACGGGCTCGTCTGGCCCGACCGCACGCCGCACCCCGCGATGTACGAGCTCAAGTACCTCGCGCGCCGCTCGAGGTCGAGCACCTCGGCGGCGGGCGCTTCCGGATCCACAACCGCAACCTGTTCACGGGCCTCGATCACCTGCGGGCGAGTGGGAGGGAGGCGAACTGCCCACGAGCGGCGATTCGCGCTCGACGTCGGCGATCGCGAGCACGTGACGATGCGCTTCTTCGACGGCGATCACGAGGTCGCGTGGCGGCAGTTCGAGCTGCGCCCGCCGGTCGCGCCCGAAGTGCGCCCGGGCGAGGGCTCGGAGCTCGCGGACGTGCTCGACGGCCCGCACCTCCAACTGTGGCGGGCGCCGACCGACAACGACGGGCTGCCGCTGCACCCCGGCCGCAACGTCGGCCCGCTCGAGCGCTGGCTGCAGCTCGATCTCGACGTCCCGCACCGCCAGGAGGCGACGCGCTCGAGGACGGTTGGCTGTTCGAGCACGAGGTCGAGGTCCCCGCCGACCTGCCGCGCATCGGCGTCGTCCTCACCCTCAAACCCGGCCTCGAGCGGCTCGAGTACCTCGGCCGCGGCCCGTGGGAGAACTACCCGGACCGCCAGGCGTCAGCCGTCGTCGGCCGCTTCACGAGCACCGTGACCGACGAGTACGTGCCCTACATCGCCCCGCAGGAGCACGGCCACCACGGCGACACCCGGTGGCTGCGCCTCACGCGCGAGGACGGCACCGGCATCGAGGTCCGCGGCATGCCCACGATCGGCTTCTCGGCGAGCCACTTCACGGCGCAGGACCTGACCGACGCCCGCCACACCTCCGACCTGAAGCCGCGCCCCGAGGTGATCCTCAACCTCGACCACGCGCAGCGCGGCCTCGGCACCGCGAGCTGCGGGCCCGACACCAGCCCGCGCTACCGGTTGAGCGCGGGCACGCACCGGTTCAGCTACGTCATCCGGCAGCTAGCAGCGCGCTGATCTCGCCGGCCGTCGGCAGCGCCTCGAGCGCACCGCGGCGCAGCGTCGACTGCGAGGCGACCCGCACGGCATCGCGCACGGCGCTGACGAGCGACAGCCCGCCCGCGAGACCGGCCGCGAGGCTGCCGCAGAAGGCGTCGCCTGCGCCCGTCGTGTCGATGGCGTGGACCCGCGGCGCCGGGACGTGCGTGGTCTCCTCGCCCGCGACGACGAGCGCGCCCGACTCGCCCATCGTGACGACGACGGCGCACCCGTCGGCGAGCAGGCGGGCGCGCGCCGCGACCTCCCGCACCGTCGACGGCACGCCGCCGCCGGTCAGGGCGCCGAGCTCGGGAGCGTTCGGGACGAGCACGTCGACATGCCGCAGGAGCTCGTGCGGCAGCTCGCGCGCCGGCGCCGGGTTCAGGACGACGCGCGCCGACGCCGTCTCGGCGGCGGCCATGACCGCGTCGAGCGGGATCTCGAGCTGGACGAGCACCACGTCGGCAGCCGGGAGCCGGCTGAGCTCGTCGCGGACGTCGGCGGCAGCGAGCACGCCGTTGGCGCCGGGAACGACGACGATCGTGTTCGCGCCCTCGGGATCGACGGTGATGTGCGCCACGCCCGTGGCGACGTCGTCCCGTGCGCCGATGCCGCTGACGTCGATCCCCTCGGCGGCCAGGGCGCCGGTGAGTGCGCGCCCCTCGGCGTCGGCGCCGACGCAGCCGATCATCGCGACGTCCACGCCGTGCCGCGCGGCCGAGACGGCCTGGTTGGCGCCCTTGCCGCCCAGCGAGCGGCTGTGGCCGCTCGCGAGCAGCGTCTCGCCGCGGGCGGGCAGGTGGGCGACCTCGGCGACGAGGTCGAGGTTGAGGCTGCCGACGACGACGACGCTCATCGGACCGCGAGCTCCGAGGGCACGTCGACGGCGTTCGCGGCGACGCCGCCGAGGATCGCGGCGCCGCGGGCGGTGGCCTCCTGGACCGGTGACCACTCGACCGGGCCCAGGCGCTCCTCCTTGACCGCGCGCGCGCCCGCGCCGCGCACGCCGCCGCCGGTCGCGACGATGCGCGTGCGCGGGCCGCCGACGGCGTCGCTGCGAGCCAGCGTCGCGGCGCTCAGATCGGCCCCGGCCTCCAGCGCGGCGCGCCAGACGTGGGCCCGGCTCATGCCGGGCGCGATGCCGTGCAGCGACAGCGGCCCCGTGTCACCGACGCCGTCCAGGCGCAGCCCACCTGGCTCGAGCTCGGCAGCGGCGGCGGTGAGCGCGTCGCGCTCGCCCTGCCCGTCGACGCCGAGCAGTCCGAGCACGGAGGCCAGCGCCACGTTGAGCTCGTTCCCGCTGAGCAGCGCCCAGCGGTCGGGCAGGACGTGCCAGCCGACGGTCACGCCGTTGGCCACCGCGTCGACGATCCGCTCGCGGTCGAGGCGCCCGTGGAGGCTGCGCACGAACACGTCGGCCGTGCCGGCCGAGTGCAGGACGTCGCCGTCCTCGGTCGCGCCGGCCCCGACCATCGCGGTCACGTGATCGTGCCCGGCCACGGAGATGACCGCACCGCGGGCCTCGGGCAGCGCGTCGCCCACGCGCCGATCGGCGTGCCCGCCGCCACCGGCTCGGCAAGGAAGTCATCCGGGACGCCGAGCCACGCGAGCGCCTCGGACCACCAGCCCGGCCGTGCAGGGAGAGCATCCCGGTACGCGACGCCAGCGACAGCTCGGCGACGTCCGCGCCGCCGAGCGAGCGTGCGACCCATTCCGGCATGCCGAGCCAGCGCACCGCGGCCGCCGCGCCGGCGTCGTGGTCGCGCTGCCAGCGCAGCTTGCTCAGCGAGCACAGCGCGCGAGGCGGGCAGGCCGGTCTCCGCGGCGAAGCGATCGCGGCCGATCTCCGTCGCGATCAGCCGGGCCTCCTCGGTGCCGCGCGCGTCGTGCCAGGCGATGGCCGGGCCGACCGGCTCGCCGCGCCGGTCGAGCAGCACGCCCGTCTCCGCCATGCCGGCGACCCCGACCGCGGCCACGGCGCCGGCCGGGGACTCGCGGAGCGCCCGCGCGGCGACCGCATGCGCGGTCCGCGCGAGCGCGTGGGGATCGAGCTCGGGCCTGCCGCTCCACGGCGTCCGTTCGCGGGCCACGCCGAGCTCGCCGCCCTCGGCGTCGAGCACGAGCGCCTTGCAGTACGTCGTGCCGACGTCGATGCCGACGAGCAGCTGCCGCACTGCTAGCCGGCGGCGTCGACGATGGCGAGGAGCTCCTCCAGGCGGCGGCGAGCGACGCCGTCGAGGAACGCCCGGCGCTCGGCGGCCGGCCGGCCGACGGCCTCCTTCCACAGCGAGCGCCCGGCGATGAAGCCGTCGGCGCCGCCGTCCATCGACGCGCGAAACTGGTCGCAGAACGCCTCGTGGTCGACGCCGGCGGACAGCACGGCCCACGGGACGTCGATCGCGTCGGTTACCCGCCGGCACCCCTCCGCGGCTCCCGGGGTACTCGAGCTTGAGCACCTTCGAGCCGCACTCCTGCAGGAACACCGCGCCCTCGACGACGAGGTCCTCCTTGCGGGCGGCGAAATCCTCCGGGCTCTCGTCGTCGAGCCGGTAGGTCATGAGCTCCATGACGCACAGCAGGTCGGCGCGGGCGCAGTCCTCGAGCGCCGCGCGCACCATGCCGGCGGTGTAGCCGTCGAGGTCCTCGCGGTCGGCGCGCAGGAAGACCATCACCTTCGCCGCGGTCGCGCCCAGCGCCCGCGCGCCCTCGGCTCCGAGCCCGTCGATGAGGCCGGACCGGCGCAGGCCGTCCCCTACCTCGTTGCCGTCGGCCTCGATCCGCACGAGCAGCCCGACGTCACGCGCGAGCACGTCCTCGTCGACGATCGCGGGGAGCGAGACGTCGGGATCGAGCAGCACCGCGCTGGCCTCTCGCCCGACGGTGTCGACGAGGTCGGCCTTGAACGCCCGCTGCTCCTCCGGGGCGCTGGAGACGCCGAGCGCGTCGAGCATGTCGACGAGCGGCTGTCCGTGGTCCGCGGCGATGACGGCGAAGCGGCCGCCGGCGGTCTGGATCTGTCGGAGCGCGCGGCGCTCGGCCGTGGTCAGGGCGGTGGTGGTGACGGGCATTGGACTTTCCTCGTTGTCGTGGTTCTGGTACAACCCTACGACGTGCCTGAGCATTTGTCCAGCACAAATGTGCATGATCTGATAACGGCCGCCGAGCTCTACTACCGCGACCAGCTCTCCCAGCAGGAGATCGCGCAACGACTGGGCGTGTCGCGATCGACGGTGTCGCGCATGCTGCAGCAGGCGCGCGACGAGGGCATCGTCCGCATCGAGATCCGCCGGCCGTCAGCTCACCCGAGAGCCTGTCCGAGGCGCTCCGTGAGACGCTCGGGCTGCGGCGTGTCGTCGTCGTGTCCGGGTCGGCTCGCGGCGGCCTGCACGGCATCGTGGCGCCCGCACTCGACGAGGTCGCGCGGCTCGCCCTGCAGCCCGGCGACGCGCTGGCCGTCTCGTGGGGGAGCACCCTCGCCGAGATCGCCTCCTCCCAGCACTTCCCACCGCTGGCCGGCGTCCAGCTCGTCCCCGCCATCGCCGCGTTCGACGAGCTGGACGGGCGGTTCCAGACGAACGAGATCGCCCGGCGCATCGCCGCCGTCAGCGGGGCCGACGTCAAGTTCCTGCACTCGCCGGCCATGCCGTCCGCCGAGCTCCGGCGGACCCTCCTGGCGGACGAGGACACGCGGGAGCGGCTGGCGCTGTGGGACCGGCTCGCGGCGGCGCTCGTCGGCATCGGCCCGCCGACGTCGGAGGCCGACACGGCGCCGGCGCACGTCCTCGCGGCGTCGCGCAGCGAGCTCGGGCACGCGGCCGGCGACGTCGTCTCGCGCTACTTCGACGTCGAAGGGCAGGCGATCCCGTTCGAGGGCGAGGAGCTCCTGCTCGGCATGACGCGCGACCAGCTGCGGCAGACCGGCACGGTCGTCGCCGTCGCCTCGGGAGCACGCAAGGGCCCGTCGATCGTCGGCGCCGCGCGCGCGGGCCTGATCGACGTGCTCGTCACCGACGACGCGGCGGCGACGACCGCCCTGGAGCACGCGACATGAGCGCCGGCAAGACGTACCGGATGGGCCGCATCTTCGGACCGGACGGACGCACGCTCGTCCTTCCCGTCGACCACGGGCTCACGCTCGGGCGGGTCGAGGGGCTCGAGGACCCCGTCGGGCGGATGGACGGGCTGCTCGACCTCCCGTGCGACGGGTTCCTCATGACACCGGGGCTGACGCGCCTGACCACCGACCGCTTCGCGCGCCGCGATGCCCCCGCCCGGCTGCTCACGCTCGACACGTTCTTCCGCGACCCCGGTGAGACGGAGGCCGGCGCCGGGCTGGCCGGCTCCGTCGAGCAGGCGGCCAGGCTCGGCGTCGACGGCGTGAAGCTCTTCATGGCCTGGAACGTCCCCAACCGGGAGCGCGCGGAGACGGTCGCCCGGATCGCCGAGGTCGTCCGCCGCGCCGAGGCGTACGACCTGCCCGTGATGGTCGAGCCGATCGCCGTGGGCGAGGCGCGCAGCCCGGAGGCGATCGCCCTCGAGGGCGACGGCGCGCGCACCGCGCTGGAGGTCGGCGCCGACATCATCAAGATCGCCTACCCCGGCCCCGAGCTGATGGCGGCCTGGTCGGCGGAGCTGCGGATCCCGCTGGTCATCCTCGGAGGGCCGCGCACGGGCGAGCCGGAGGGCGTGCTCGCGCTGGCCGAGGAGGCCGTGGAGCACGGGGCGCGCGGGATGGTGATCGGGCGCAACGTGTGGCAGCGGCCGCCCGACGTGACGCGTCATCTCATGCGGCGCCTGTACGAGATCGTCCACGGCTAGCTGCCGGCGAACTGCGGCTGGGTAGGGAAGCTGGGGAGCCGGCCGCGCGGCGATTTCGGCGTGTTCCTGCCTAGGGGTTAACGACACTAGGGCAGGACACAGCGAAGAAAACCGGCCCCGCCGGCCTCCTCGCTCCCCTACCCAGCCGCAGTTGACGTTCGTTAGCCACGGCCGCCATGTCCTCCGCCGAGGCCCAGACCCCCGCGGCGCGCCCGGCGGCCAGCGCGGCGCCGCGCGCGCCCGTGAACGTCGCGGGCAGGTAGCGCACCTCGCCGAGGTGGCGCTGCTTGACGGCGCGGGCGGCTTCACCGGCCGCCCAGCCGCCGGTCACCAGCAGGCGTCGCGCCGGGCCTGCCACCGCCGCGATCCGTACGAGGACGGCCGCTCCGGCGGCGCCGGCGGCATCGAGGACGGCGTGGTACGCCGCCGCCGGCGAGGCGTCGTGCCCGATCCCCGCGAGCGCGTCCTCGCCGAGCCCGGCGATCGACAGCGTGGGCCCGTGATGGCGTCGCTCGATCTCCAGCGCGGCGGCCTCGAGCGCGTCGCGGTCGGCCGGGTCGACGCCGAGCCGGGCGAGAACCCGTTCCAGGGCCGATCCCGACATCACGCCGCCGATCACGGCCTGCCGCCCCTCGATGGCGTGCCAGCCGACGCTGAGCCCGCTGCGCACCGCGCTGCCGACCGCCTCGGGCCCCAGCGGCGCGGTCGCCTGGACGAACGCCTCGGCCGTGCCGCAGGAGTCAAGGACGTCGCCGGCCTCGGCAGCGCCGGCCCCGACGGCGCCGGCCAGGTGGTCGTGACCGCCGACGGTCAGCACCGCGCGCCCGAGCTCGGAGCCCGCGTGACCCATCGGCGTGCCGGCGGGCACCGGGTCGGCCGCCAGGCCGGGCGGGGCGTCCGCCCAGGCGAGCGCCTCCGGCCACGGACGGAGGGCGTGGAGGTCATAGAAGCCCGTGCGCGATGCGAGCGAGAGCTCGGGCGCCGGGTCGCCGCCCAGGCCCAGCACGATCCACTCCGCGACATTGAGCCAGCGGACGCCGCGCGCGGCGGCCGGCCAGTTGCCGCGCATCCAGCGGTACTTGACGAGCGTGCAGTCGGCGGTCGCCGGCATGCCGACGCGGGCGGCGAACGCATCCTCGCCGAGCCGCGCGGCGAGGTCTGCCGCCTCGGCGGTCCCGCGGCCGTCATGCCACGCGATCGACGGGACCACGGGCGCGCCCGAGCGGTCGAGGAGGACGCCGGTCTCCGCCATGCTGGCCACGCCGATGGCGGCGACGGGAGCGGAGCCGAGCGCCGCTCGGACGGCCTTCAGCGTGGACGCGAGCAGGGCGCCGGGATCCAGCTCGGCGCCGGTGTCGACCATGCGCCAAGGCGTCGGCTCGCGGCTGTGGGCGACGTCGCGGCCGTCCGTGTCGAAGACGGCGGCCTTGATCGAGCTCGTGCCGACGTCGATCCCGAGGACGAGCCCGCCGCTCACGGCTCCACCGGCGCCTCCATCGCGCCGAGCACGGCGACGGAGGCCGCCGCCGTCCGGCACGCGAACTCCGCGGCCGCCAGAGCCGTGTCGCCCGCTCTCAGCGCGGTCACGAAGGCGGCCGCGAAGGTGTCGCCCGCTCCGGTCGGGTCGACCTCGTCCACGGGCACGACCGGGACGTGCACCGGCTCGGGGATCGAACAGCAGCGCGCCGTCCCGCCCGCGGGTCTCGCAGACCACGACGCCGCGGCCGGCGAGCTCCCGCGGATCCAGATCGAGCGTCGCGAGCTCGCCCTCCGAGGGGAACAGGACGTGCGCCGAGCGCGCCAGTCGCGCGACGCTCTCGCGCAGGCGCTCGTCGGCGCTGGTCCGCACGTTCGGGTCGAGCGACAGCCGGCCGCCGCGCTCGAGCACCCGCGCCGCGGCGGCCTCGATCGCGCGCGCCGGGCCGCCGCCGAACCCCAGCGTCGACCCGGAGACGTGGAGCCAGTCGGCGCGGTCCGCCAGCCGCTCGGCCGTCTCCGCGTCCAGGTCCATCGCGGCGGAGTCGTGGACCGAGAACCAGAAGTCGCGCCCTCCGCTCTCGCGATAGGCGACGAGCGCGACCGGCGTGGCCCGCCCGGGCGCCGTCACGATCCCCTGGTCGTCGACGCCGTCGCGACGGAGTCGCTCGATCAGCGCGCGGCCGAACGCGTCGTCGCCGACGCACGCGGCCAGGGCGGTCGGCGCGCCGAGGCGCGCCGCGACGGACGCGAAGATCGCGGGCGCGCCGCTCGGGAACGGCCCGGCCCAGTGGCCCGGGCTCACGAGCTCGCCGTCGAGGGTCGCCCGGCGGAACTCCATCAGCGCCTCTCCGACCGCGAGGATCATCGCGGTCTAGTGTCCGCCCGATGATCGCGACGGTGACGCTCAACCTCGCGCTCGACGTCACCTACACCGTCGGGGAGATCGCCTGGCACGCGGCCAACCGCGTCACCGCGGTCTCGGAGCGCGCCGGCGGCAAGGGCGTGAACGTCGCTCGGGTCCTGTCGGCTCTCGGTCACAGCACGGTCGTCTGCGGGCTCGTGGGCGGTCACACCGGGGACTCCATCACGGCCGAGCTCGAGGCCGCGGGGATGCCGACCGCGCTGACGCCGATCGCGGGCAACAACCGCCGCACGGTCGCCGTCGTCGACTCCTCGGCGGGCGACGCGACGGGCTTCTGGGAGCCCGGCCCGACCGTGACCGAAGGCGAGTGGCACGACTTCCTGGACGCCTACGAGACCGTTCTCGGGGAGGCGGCGCCGTCGTCCTCGCCGGCAGCCTCCCGCCCGGCCTGCCGGCCGACGCCTACGCCCAGCTCTGCCGGCGAGCGGCGGAGGCGGGCGTGCCCGCGATCCTCGACGCCGACGGCGACGCGCTGCGCGCCGGGCTCGCCGGGCATCCGGCCGTGATCAAGCCGAACCGCGACGAGCTGGCTCGCGTGGCCGGGGGAGAGGACCGGGTCGCCGCCGCGGACGGCCTCCGGGCGGCCGGAGCCGGCTCGGTCGTGGTGTCCGGCGGGGCGGACGGCATGATCGCCGTCACGCCCGAAGGCGTCTGGCGCGCCGCACCGCCCGAGCGCGTCGCCGGCAACCCGACGGGCGCCGGCGACGCCGCCGTGGCGGCCCTGACCGCCGGTCTCGTCGACGGCAGGGCCTGGCCGGAGCGCCTCGCCGACGCGGTCGCCCTGTCGGCCGCCGCGGTCGGAGCGCCGGTCGCCGGCGGCTTCGACCACCAGCTCTACCGGCGGCTTCGCGACCGCGTCGAGGCTCATCGAGGCTGATCAGGCGGCGGTGGCCGCCGCGCTCTCGTACAGCTCGATCGTGCTGCGGTAGTTGCCGGCGATCTCGCTGACCGCGGTCTCGCGGTCGCTCTCGCCGGCGATCCACTTCTTGAGGGCGTCCCAGAAGATGGTGCGGCCGATGGCGAAGCCGACGAACCCGTCGACCGTGGCGGCCTGGCGCAGCCAGTGCGCGACGGTCGCCTCGTCGGCGCCCGCGCCCAGCACCACGCAGGCGACGTCGTCACGGCCGCCGGCGCGCGCGGCGTCGGCCACGAGCTTGCAGTCCTCCGCGGTCTCGAGGCCCTCGACCTTCCAGATGTCGGGCTCGACGCCGGCCTCCTGGAGCTCGGCGATCGCGGTCGCCGCGAGCTGCGGGCGCAGCTCGATCGCATAGCGCTCGGAGTCGGACTCGAGCGCGGCGAGCTGGTGGGGCTCCGCGGGCACGAGGAGCTCGAACAGGTACTTGGTCTCGCGCGGGGCGAGGTAGTCGGACAGGCGCGCGAGCCGCTCGGCCTGGCGGCGGTTGACCTCGCGGTCGCCCTCCGGGTTGTAGCGCGCGAGGATCTTGACGAAGTCGGGCTCGAACTCCTCGATGTGGCGGGCGAAGTCCTCGCCGAACTCGAAGTCGAACTCGGGCACCGAGCTCTTCTCGGCGCACATCGCGAACGGGAGCCCGCTGCGCTTGGCCTCGCGCGCGGCGTCCGCGCCGTTCTCCTCGTCCGTCAGCGCACCGACGGTGCCGGGAGGCGCGGACTCCGCGGCGGCGAGCAGGCCGTCGAGGATGATGCCCTTGGCCTCGCGCATGCGCTCGCGCTCGTCGGGCGTCGCCGTGCCCTCGATCCCGAACAGCTTGGTCTCGAACGAGGTCCGGTGATCGAACGCGAGGATGTAGAGGGGTCGGTCGTATCCGAGGCTCACGGGGTTTCTCCTTGGTTGAACGAGGGAACGGCGGCTGGCGCCTGAAGGGGGACGGGGGCGACGGCGCCGTCGGCCGTCAGCCCGACGAAGGTCGACTCGCCGCCGGCGATCGCGGCGACCGCGGCGCGCCCGGCGGCCACGCCGAGTGCGCGGTCGAGGTCGGACGGGCGCGCGGCGCGCTGCGCGTGACCGAGGATCGTCGGGTGGACCCGCAGCCCGCTGCGCGCGGCGAGGTCCTCGGCGATGCGCACCGCGTCGCCGACGGCTTCCGACATGACCGCGACGGCCGAGCCGGTGGCGGCCCGCTCGCGCAGGCGCGCGGCGATCTCGTCGAGGTCGAAGGGCCGCTCGGGCACGAGGACGTCGTGGACGCCGGCGGCCGCCGCGACGGCGTCGGCGAGGAAGCCGTTCGGCGCGCCGAGCGTCTGCAGAAGGAAGGCACGGCCCGGCAGTGAGCGCCCGGTGATGCGCAGGCGCTCGATGGCATCGACGGCGTAGGCGATGGCCGAGTCCATGCCGATCGTCAGGTCGCTGCCGTGCAGGTCGCGGTCGATCGTGGCCGGCACGACGGCCACCGGCAGGACGTCGGCGAGGGCGCGCGCGCCCTTCGTGGACCCGTCGCCGCCGATGACGACGAGGCCGGTCAGTCCCAGCGCCTCGATCGCCCGGCGGCAGGCGGCAAGACCCTCCGGCTCGCGCAGCTGCGGCCAGCGGCTGGTGCCGAGCCACGTCCCGGGCTCGCCGGCGTGCTCGTGCGCCTGGAGCCCGGTGACCGGCTCGGCGCGTTCGCTCGCGAGACCGGCGAAGCCGGCGCGGACGCCGAGGGCGCGACCGCCGAGGCGTTCCGCTTCGTCACAGGCCCCCGCCACGGCGGCGTTCATGC
The DNA here is from genome assembly GCA_963774045.1 of uncultured Pseudomonadota bacterium. Taxonomy (GTDB): domain Bacteria; phylum Pseudomonadota; class Gammaproteobacteria; order Steroidobacterales; family Steroidobacteraceae; genus CADEED01. Next base: position 129,402 of record CAVZED010000028.1, on the reverse strand, counting down.
CCGGGGCGTCACCGCCGCTCGTGAGGATTCCGATGAGGAGCTTCATTCCGTTATGGCACTTATAGCTTGCCGAACCGAAAGCGTCAAGAACAAATCGTGTGTAAACGGAAGCGAATGGATGATACAGTCACTCCATGGCGCGAACGCCAGTCACGATCGGCGTCGATCTCGGGGGCACGAAGCTCCTGGCCGCGGTCGTCCACGGCGGAGGACGCGTCTCCTCGCTGCGCCGCTGGCCGCAGCACGTGGCCGGCTATGAGGAGGCGCTTGACGCCATCGCCGACCTGGTCGCCTCGCTGCGCCGGGAGGCCGAGGAGCGCGGCGAGGCGGTCGTCGCCGTCGGCGTCGCGATCGCGGCCTTCCTGACCGCGCAGCGCGACCGGGTCCGCGGCGCGACGTACCTGACGGGATGGGACGACCGGCCGTTCCCCGCCGACCTGCAGGCGCGCGTCGGCGTTCCCGTGATCATGGAGAACGACGCCGACGCGGCCGCGTGGGGCGAGTTCGTCCTCGGCGCCGGCCGCGGCGAGCAGTCCGTCGTGATGACGACCGTGGGCACGGGCATCGGCGGCGGGATCGTCGTCGACGGTCACCTGCTGCGGGGCGGGTTCGGCCTCGCGGGCGAGCTCGGGCACATCGTGGTCGCACCGGGCGGCCGGCCGTGCGGATGCGGATCGCGCGGCTGCCTGGAGGCCTACGCGAGCGGGACGGCGCTGACGCGGTCGGTCCGCGCCGCTGCCGCGGACGATCCCGCGGCCGCCGGGCTGCTGCTCGAGCGCGCCGGAGGCGATCCGGCGCGCATCGACGGCCCGGCCATCATCGCGGCGGCGCTCGAGGGCGACCCGATGGCGGTCGCCGGGCTGCGCGACGTCGGAGCGTGGCTCGGGCGCGGCCTCGCGCAGGTCGCCGCCGTGCTCGACCCGAGCGTGCTCGTGGTGGGGGGAGGCCTGGCCGAAGCGGCAGGCGACCTGATCGCCGATCCCGCCCGCACCGCCTACGCGGAGGCCGTGAGCGTCCCCGCCGTGCGCCCGCTCGCGCCGATCCGCCTGGCCCGGCTCGGCAACACGGCCGGCATCCTGGGCGCGGCCACGCTGGCCATGTTTGCGAACGATCCGAAACAGGCCGAGCCTGAATTGCGGTCCAATGGTACGCTCGGCAACGATGACACTCGAACGCGATGGCGACAATCCGGTGTTCGCTGACGAGCGACAGGCCAAGATCGCCGAGCTGGTGTCCGTGCGCGGGCGCGCGCGCATCGGCGAGCTGGCGGCGCAGTTCGGCGTCACCGAGCCGACGATCCGCAAGGACCTGCGGGTCCTGCAGTCCCAGGGGCTGCTGAAGCGCACGCACGGCGGTGCGCTGGCCCTGCAGCCGACCGTCGAGCGCGAGTTCTCCGGCCGTCAGGGGACGAACACGGACGCCAAGGAGGCCATCGCACAGGCCTGCGTCCGGCTGATGCAGGACGGCGACTCGGTGTTCCTGGACAGCGGGACGACGGTCAGCGCCATCGCCGGCGCGCTCGCGCGCAACGGCGGCGGCCAGCGGCTCTCCGTGCTCACCACGAGCCTCGGCGTGGCCACCACGCTCGCCGATGTCCCTGCAATCGACTGTGTTCTCGTCGGCGGCCAGCTCAGGCCCGTCGACGGCGCGCTCGTCGGCGCCCTCGCCGTCGAGAACCTCCAGCGGTTCACCTTCGGCCTGGCCTTCATCGGGGTGAGCGGGTTCTCCGAGGTGGGCATCAGCGTCGGCAGCCTTGCCGAGTCCGCCGTCAAGGCGGAGGCGATCGAGCGGGCGCGACGCGTCGTGCTCGCGCTCGACCACACGAAGGTCGGGACGACCGACTTCGCGCGGATCGCGGGCCTCGACGTCGTCGACGTCGTCGTGATGGACAAGACGACGCCCGCGGTCGAGGAGCTGTGCGCGAGCTACGACATCGAGCTCATCGCCGCCGGCTGAATCGCTTCGCCGCGATCGTCGACGCGATTTAGTTCCGATACCTTTCGTTTACGCTTGACTTACCCATAACCCCGCGCTAGGGTCGAGGCGAACTCGGCAAGACCCGTGTCCAGCTGAGGGTCAATCGTCGGAGGGAGAGGTCCTATGCGAAGGTCACTGCGCTCCGGGAGGAGCGCTGACGATGTCGCCTGAGCCGGTACTGGAAGCCCGGAACGTCGTCAAGACGTTCGGCAAGGTCCAGGCGCTGCGCGGCGCGAACTTCACGGTGTACCCGCAGGAGGTCGTCGCGCTGGTCGGCGACAACGGCGCGGGCAAGAGCACGCTGGTCAAGACGCTCGTGGGCGTGCATCCGCCGGACGCCGGCCAGATCCTGTTCGAGGGCCAGCCGGTGGACATCCACACGCCGGTCGATGCACGCCACCTGGGCATCGAGACGGTCTTCCAGGACCTGGCGCTCGCGGCGGAGATCGATCCGGCCGCGAACATGTTCATGGGCCGCGAGCTCATGCGGCCGGGACTTCTGGGCAAGCTGGGCTTCCTCGACAAGGCCGCGATGCGCCGGAAGAGCGACGAGGCGTTCAAGAGCCTCGGGGTCAAGATCCAGGACACGAGCGCCCGCGTCGCGAACATGTCCGGCGGTCAGCGCCAGGGCATCGCCATCTGCCGCGCGGTGACCTGGGCGAAGCGCGTCGTGTTCATGGACGAGCCGACCGCCGCTCTCGGCGTCGTGCAGACCCGCAACGTCCTCGAGCAGGTTCAGCGCGTCCGGGAGCAGGGCCTCTCGGTCGTGCTCATCAGCCACAACATGCCCGAGGTCTTCGAGGTCGCCGATCGCATCGAGGTGCTCCGCCTCGGGACCCGCGTCGCGCGGCTCAAGCCCAGCGAGGTCTCGATGGAGGACGTCGTCGCGGCGATGACCGGCGCGCTGACGTTCCACGAGGAAGAGGGGACGTCATGACCACGCCCACGCTGCCCGCGCCCGAAGAGGAAGTCGTCGACGCGACGGCCGAGCCTTCGCCGCCGGTCTGGAAGCGGCTGCTGACCGGCTCGAGCACGTCGATCTTCCTCGTCCTCGTCGCGATGATCGCGGTCTTCTCGTTCCTCCAGTTCGAGCAGTTCTTCACGGTCTCGAACGCCCGCAACATCGGGACCGACGCCGCGGTGCTCCTGGTCGTCGCGACCGGCCTGACCTACGTCATCATCACGGCCGGCATCGACCTGTCGGTCGGATCCGTGCTCGTCTTCTCGAGCGTCGTGTCCGCGCGGGCGATGAACGCCGTCGGCGGTGGCGACACCTGGGGCGTGATCATCGTCGGCCTCCTCGTCGGCCTGGCCGCCGGCATCGGCTGGGGCATCCTGAACGGCTTCCTCGTCTCCAAGGCGAAGATCCCGGCGTTCATCGTCACGCTCGGCACGCTGGGCATGGCGCTCGGCGCAGCGCTGCTGATCACCGGCGGCGTCGACGAGCGCGACGTGCCGTTCAAGCTGGTCGAGACGATCGGCACCGGCAGGCTCTTCGACCAGATCCCGTATCTCGTGGTGATCGCCGCGGTGATCGCGCTGGTGTTCGGGATCATCCTCGCCCAGACCCGGTTCGGCCGCTACACGTACGCGATCGGCTCGAACGAGGAGGGCGTGCGGCGGGCCGGCGTCAACGTCGACCGTCACCTGATCAAGATCTACGCGCTCTGCGGCGCCCTTTCCGGCCTGGCGGGCGCGCTGTCGCTCGCGCGCTTCGGCACCACGTCGATCGCCGGCAACACGACGCTCAACCTCGACGCCATCGCCGCCATCGTGATCGGCGGCACCAGCCTGTTCGGCGGCGTCGGCACGATCATCGGCACCGTCGTCGGCGTGTTCATCCCCGCCGTGCTGCGCAACGGCTTCGTGATCGTCGGCGTCCAGCCGTTCTGGCAGCAGGTCGCCGTCGGCGCCGTGCTGATCATCGCCGTCTACATCGACCAGCTACGCCGCGCCAAGTACGCGCGGTGACTTCCAATCACTCCTGGAGGAGAGATCAAAATGCAACGCACATTCTGGGCCCTCGCCGCGTGCCTGTTCGCCGCCAGCCTCGGGCTCGTCGCCTGTGGCGACGATGACGAGGGCGGTGGTGGCGGCGCCGCCGGCGGCGACGACTACAAGATGACGCTGATCGCCGGCGTCAAGGGCGACGAGTTCTACATCACGATGAACTGCGGCGCGCAGGCCGAGGCCGAGAAGCAGGGCGTCACGCTCGACTTCCAGGGGCCCGACCAGTTCGACGCCTCGCTGCAGACCCCGATCGTCAACGGCGTGATCGCCAAGAAGCCGGATGCGATCCTGATCGCGCCCACGGACGCGAAGGCGATGTACGCCCCGATCAAGCAGGCGGCCGACGCCGGCATCAAGATCGTCCTCGTCGACACGACGCTCGAGAACGCCGACATGGCCGTCTCGCAGATCGCGTCCGACAACCTCGGCGGCGGCAAGTCCGCCGCCAAGGCGCTGGCCGAGCGATCGGCGGCAGCGGCCAGGTGTTCGTCAACAACGTCAAGCCGGGCATCTCGACCACCGACCAGCGGGCGCAGGGCTTCGAGGAAGCAGGCCAAGAACCTCGGCCTGGAGTACGTCGGGCAGGAGTACAACCAGGACCAGCCGGACAAGGCGGCGGCCATCACCAAGGGCGTCATCGCCAAGTACCCGGACCTGAAGGGCATCTTCGGCACCAACCTGTTCGGCGCCGAAGGCAGCGCGGTCGGCCTGCGCGAGTCCGGCAACACGACCGTCAAGATCGTCGGCTTCGACGCGGGTCCCAAGCAGGTCAAGGACCTCGAGGAGGGCCTCCTGCAGGCGCTCGTGGCCCAGAAGCCCGCCGACATCGGCGCCCAGGGCGTCCAGCAGGCCGTCGCCGCGCTGAAGGGCGAGGCCACGAAGGAGAAGATCGGCACCGGCTCGACGATCCTCACCAAGGACAACCTGGCCGACAACCAGGACGCCGTTTACAAGTCCACCTGCTGAGACCGTTCGCACACGGGCGCCGGCCGACACCGGCCGGCGCCCGTTGCGTCCTCGCTCCGCACGAACAGGGAGACCGTGTGTCAGCGCTACCAACCGCGCCGCCGCAGCTGGACCGCAACCTCGCGCTCGAGCTCGTCCGCGTCACCGAGGCGGCGGCCATGGCCGCCGCGGCACACTCCGGTCGCGGCGACAAGGAGCGCGTCGATCAGGCCGCGGTCGACGCGATGCGGCCGGCGCTCGGCTCGATAGCGATGGACGGGATCGTCGTCATCGGCGAGGGCGAGAAGGACGAGGCGCCCATGCTCTACAACGGCGAGCGCGTGGGGGCAGGCGGCGAGCCGCTGGTCGACGTCGCCGTCGATCCGGTGGACGGCACCACGCTGACGGCGAAGAACCTGCCGGACGCGATCGCCGTCATCGCGCTGTCCGAGCGCGGGACGATGTTCGATCCCGGCCCGTGCGTCTACATGGAGAAGCTCGTGGTCGGGCGCGACGCCGCGGACGCCGTCGACCTGGACGCGCCGATCGAGGCGAACCTCGCCCAGATCGCCCGCGCCAAGGGCCGCCGGACCCGGGATCTCACCGTCGCCGTCCTCGACCGCCCCCGGCATCAGGAGCTCATCGGCCGGATCCTCGCGACGGGCGCGCGGATCAAGTACCTGCTCGACGGGGACGTCGCCGCGGCGATCGCGGCTGCCCGGGAGGAGAGCTCCGTCGACGTGCTCGTGGGGATCGGCGGCACGCCCGAGGGCGTGATCGCCGCCTGTGCGCTGAAATGCCTCGACGGCGAGATCTTCGGCCGCCTGCGGCCGCGCGACGAGGCAGAGCGCGCCGCGGCGATCGACGCGGGCCATGACCTCGACCGCGTCCTCGACCACCTCGGACCTGGTCAGCGGCGAGGACGTCTTCTTCGCGGCCACGGGCGTCACCGACGGCGAGCTGCTGCGCGGCGTGCGCCTCCGGCCTCCGTACGTCACGACCTCGTCGCTGTCGATGCGGTCGCTCTCGGGGGCGGTGCGCGAGATCAACGCGCGTCACCACTCGACCCGGTCGAACCTCATCGTCGCTTGAGCTGGCCCGCGCTCGAGTCGCATCGCGAGTGGCTCGCCGGCGAGACCGGCCGGCTGCTCGACTTCGCGCGCGGGTCCCGCGTGGAGGGCGGCTTCGGCTGGCTGGATGAGCAGGGCAGACCCGATCCCGGTCGGCCGCTCCAGCTCCTGAACACGACGCGGATGACGCACGTGTTCGCCCTCGGTCACCTCCTGGGCGTGCCGGGCTGCGGGCCGCTGACCGATCACGGCCTGACCGCGCTGCGCGACACGTTCGAGGACGGCGAGCACGGCGGGTGGCTCCCCGAGGCCGGCGGGCGCACCGCCAAGGAGGCCTACCAGCACGCCTTCGTGCTCCTGGCCGCCTCCAGCGCGGCGATCGCGGGCCGCCCCGAGGCCCGTCCGCTGCTCGATCGGGCGACGGGCGTCGTCGAGCGCGTTCTGGTCCGAGACCGAGGGCGCGTGCATCGAGTCGTTCGATCGCCAGTGGCGCAGCGCCGAGGACTATCGGGGCGCCAACGCCAACATGCACGCGGTCGAGGCGTTCCTGGCCGCGCGCGACGCGACCGGCGACGCGCGCTGGTCCGAGCGCGCCCTGCGCATCGCCGAACGGCTGATACGCGACGTCGCGGGCGCGCACGACTGGCGCGTCGTCGAGCACTTCGACGCCGGCTGGATGCCGCTTCCCGGACTACAACCGCGACCAGGTCCGCCATCCCTTCCGGCCCTTCGGGGTCACGCCCGGCCACGGCCTGGAGTGGGCGCGCCTGCTCCTGCACCTGCATGCGGCGCTCGACGACCCGCCCGATTGGCTCGTCCCGGCGTCGCGGTCGCTGTTCGCCCGTGCGGTCGCTGACGGCTGGCAGCCCTCCGGCGGCTTCGTGTACACGACCGACTTCGACGGCCGGCCGGTGGTGACCGACCGGCTGCACTGGGTGCTCACCGAGGCGATCGGCGCCTCGGCAGCCCTGCTGGCCGTGACCGGGGAGCAGCAATACGACGACTGGTACCGGACGTTCTGGGACCACGCCGACGCGGTGTTCCGCGACCACGAGCACGGCAGTTGGCGGCATGAGCTCGACGAGCGGCTGCAGCCGAGCGCGCGCACTTGGGCCGGCAAGCCGGACGTCTACCACGCCGTCCAGGCGACGCTGGTTCCCCGCCTACCCGTGACCGCGAGCCTGGCGGGGCGCTCCGCTGACTTCACCAGCGCGCCCCGCCCGCGCGGGTCGGGCGGCCGGGCGCGCAGCAGCTCCAGGTTGCCGCGCACCTCGCCGGCGCCGGCGGCATGGGGGAGGAGGACGGCGGCGCCCCGCCTGAGCTCGAGCTCGCCGGCCTCGGTGGCGAGCGTGCCCTTGCCGCCGAGGGCGACGAGGATCGAGAAGCCCGGGTCGAGCACCGCGCCGCGGTGCAGGCGCTCGGCGCGGAAGTAGGGGTCGGCGCCGTCGGGCAGCCCGGGCCCTCGCAGCGCGTGCGCCTGATCCTCGTCCCAGCCGCGGCGGTCGAGCGCCTGCAGCGCGCGGTCCCAGCCGAGGTCGAGGTGGCCGTCGTCCTCGTCGAGCTCGAAGCCGTCCCACTCGAGCAGGACCGAGAGGTCCGTCGGCTCCTGCAGCTCGACCATGAGGATGCCCTCGCCGATCGCGTGCGGCGTGCCCGCGGGGACGAACACGACGTCGCCGGGGGCGACGACCAGCTCGTGCAGCGCGTCGAGCATCGCGGCGGAGTCCTGCGTCGCGCATCCACTCGCGCACCTCGCGCAGCTCGACGTCGCGCCGGAAGCGCGGCGTGCACCGCGGCGCCGCGCTCGGCCTCGACGATGTACCACGCCTCGGTCTTGCCGTAGCGGAGGCCGAGGTTGTCGCGGGCGAACGCGCGGCCGGGGTGGAAGTGGACGGGCAGGCGCTGGCCGGCGTCGAGCAGCTTGACCAGCAGGGCCGGGTCGGGGCCGAAGCGCGCGACGTGCTCGGCGCCGAGGTAGGCCTCGGGGTCGGCCTGGATGGCGTCGCGGACGAACGTGCCGTCCTCGAGCCGGCTGAGCCCGCGCTCCTCGGCGCCGAACGTCGTGTTGGCGGCGCCGAGCCACTCCTCGGGCATGTGGTCGGACTCGAGGCCGATGCCGCGCAGGGCGGCGATGCGGGCACCGCCGGCATAGAAGTGGCGCAGCACGTTGGGCGGCAGGAGCTGCGGCTTCACGGCGGCGGGATCTCCCCGGATCCGCGGACGACGAGCTCGGTCGGGACGATCACCCGGCGCGGCGGGTGGTCGCCGCCGTCGAGCCGCGCGAAGGCGAGCGCGGCGGCGTGGGCGCCCATCCGATGGCTGTCGTGGCGCACGACGGTGGCGGGCGTGGCGAGCAGGTCGGCGAGCTCGAAGTCGTCGAAGCCGACCAGCGCGACGGGCGCGCGCGGTGCGGAGGGCGCGCAGGGCGCCGACCGCGTTGCGGTTGTTGCCCGCGAACAGCGCGGTGGGCCGCCGGTCGGGCGGGAGCGCGAGCAGCTCGTCCACGACCCGCTCGGCCTGGGCGGCGTCGTGCGTGCCGAGGCGGATCAGCTCCTCGCGCACCGGCACGCCGGCGGCGTCGAGGGCGTGGCGGTAGCCGGCGAGGCGCTCGGCCGCGGTGAACAGGTCCTCGCTGTCGCCGACCATGGCGATGCGCCGGTGGCCGTGGGCGAGCAGGTGCTCGACCGCGGTCCGCGCGCCGCCGAAGTTGTCGAGCAGCACGCAGTCGGCCTCCAGTCCGGCCGGCGGGCGGTCGAGGAACACCACCGGCGTGTCGCCGGCCAGGTAGGAGTGCTCGCGCGAGGCGGGCACCAGCAGCAGCGCGTCGACCCGGCGGCGCAGCAGCGCGTTCACCAGCTCGCGCTCACGCTCGGGATCCTCCTCGCACGAGGTGGTGATCAGCAGGTAGCCGCGCTCGCGCGCCGCGGCCTCGACCGCCTGGGCGATCGCGGAGTAGAACGGGTTGGCGACGTCCTCGATGACCAGGCCGAGGGTGGAGGAGCTCACGCCCTGACGGAGCGAGCGGGCGAGGTCGTTGCGCTGGAAGCCGAGCTCTTCGATGGCGTCGCCGACGCGGGCGGCGGTGGCGACGGCCACGCCCGGCTCCTCGTTGATGACCCGCGAGACCGTCTTGAGGCTCACGCCGGCGCGCGAGGCGACGTCGCGCATGGTGGGCCGCGTGCTGCGCAGGACGCTCATCAGGTACTGACAACGGTATCCGACAACGTTGTCACCGTGCCCTTAAGGTTCGGAGGATGCTGCGGTACTACGGACCGGCGGTGTCCGAGGTGGGCACGGTGGTCAGTGACTTGTGCGTGTACGGCGGGACATCGGCGGGCGTGGCGGCGGCAGTGGCCGCGCGGCGGCTGGGGCGGAGCGCGGCCGTCGCTGCCTTCGGGCGGCACCTCGGGGGGCATGACCGCGAGCGGGCTGGGCGCCACCGACACCGGCCGGATCGAGGCGATCGGCGGCCTCGCGCGCGAGTTCTACCGGCGCGTCGGGGAGGCACTACCGGGAGGAGGAGAGCTTCCGCTTCGAGCCGCACGTCGCCGAGGCGGTGTTCGAGGCGTGGGTGCCGGCGGCATCGATGTCTTCCGCGAGCAGCGGCTCGAGGCCGTGGTCAGGAGCGGCGACCGCATCGTCGAGCTGCGGATGGAGAGCGGCCGGCGCTTCCGCGCGCGGATGTTCGTCGACGCGACGCTACGAGGGCGACCTGATGGCCGCGCGCGGGCGTCGAGCTAGACCGCCGGCCGCGAGGCCAACGGCGTCTACGGCGAGACGCTCAACGGCGTCCAGTTCCGCGACGAGCACCAGTTCCGGGCGCCGGTCGACCCGTACGTGGTCGCCCGGCGACCCGTCCAGCGGGCTGCTCGCCGGGCATCTCGGCCCGGCGCGCCGGGAGCCCCGGGCGCGGGCGACCGCCGATCCAGGCCTACAACTTCCGCCTCTGCCTGACGCGGGCGGCCAACCGGCTGCCGTTCCCCAAGCCGCCGGGCTACGACCCCGAGCGCTACGAGCTGCTGCGCGCGCTACATCGAGGCGGGCGTGCTTCGACGTGTTCGGCAACCACCAGCCGATGCCGAACGGCAAGACCGACCTCAACAACCACGGCGCGGTCTCCACCGACAACATCGGCGCAACCACGGCTGGCCGGACGGCGACTACGCCGAGCGCGAGCGGATCTTCCAGGACCACGTGACCTACCAGCAGGGCTGCTGTGGTTCCTCGCCAACGACGCCGCGTCTGCCCGGACGACGGTCCGCGCCGAGGCAGGCGCGTGGGGCCTGCCGCGCGACGAGTTCACGCGAGACCGGCGGCTGGCCGCACCAGCTCTACGTCCGCGAGGCGCGGCGGATGGTCGCCGACTACGTGATGACCGAGCACGACTGCCGCGGCGCGACCGCGCGCCGAGCGACCCGGTCGGCGCTCGCCTCCTACACGATGGACTCGCACAACTGCCAGCGCGTCGTGGTCGGCGGCCGCGCGCGCAACGAGGGCGACGTGCAGGTCGGCGCGCCGCGCCCTACCGCGATCGCCTACCGCGCGATCGTCCCGCGCGCGGGCGAGTGCGCGAACCTGCTGGTGCCGGTCTGCCTGTCGGCCTCGCCACATCGCCTACGGCTCGATCCGGATGGAGCCGGTGTTCATGGTCCTCGGCCAGGCGGCGGCCACGGCGGCGTCGCTGGCGATCGACGGCCGGCGTCGGCGGTGCAGGACGTCCCGTACGCGGCGCTGCGCGATCGGCTACTGCGCGACGGCGCAGTGCTCGAGTAGCCGCCTCCCGGCCGGCCGTGTCGACTTTGCCGCGCATACCGCGGCAAAGTCGACACGGACGACCGGCGCCGCAGAATTCGTCGCTTCCCTACCCAGCCGCAGTTGACGTTGCCCGCGGCAGCTCGGCTCAGCCGGCGCCGGCGGGCAGCGTGCCCTCGAGCACGGCCGGGCCCGGCTCGCGCGCTTTCGCGTCGGTCTCGCGCGTGATGAGGATCTTCTCGTAGGTGGCGAACCACTGCGGGAACTTGTCCTCGTCGCCCTGCTGCGGCCCGCCCGTGGTGAGGATGCCGTCCTCGCCGACCGGCGTCTGCGCGAAGCCGAGCCTGCGCGGCTTGGCGCCTTCGCGCGTGAGCCAGACGGCGTAGACCTCGCCGCCCTCGTTCTGCGGCACGTTCTGGGCGGCGATCGCGAACTGCACGGCGCCGTCGTCGCGGCGGACCAGGCGCATCAGGCCCTGGGCCTCTGATTCGCCCACGCCCTGGACCCGCGAACCCGGAAAAGGTGCGCATGCGCCTGGTCGAACGCCTCGATCGCCTCGATGTGCCCATGCAGCTCACGATGACGCTGGCGCGCGGCGTCAGCGAGCGCGAGATCGCGTGGGTGGTGCGCCAGGGCGCGCGTCACCGCAACGTGCGCCTGGTCGCGATGCTGCCGGCGTTCTTTTCCGGCCGGTTCCAGATCGACCACGATCCGCTCGACCGCATCACGCTGTCCGACGTCGTCAAGGGAGTCACGGCCGGATTGGGCGGTCGCGCGCGCAACGGGGATTTCCTGCCGATTCCCTGCAGTCATCCGAACTGCGGCTGGGTGACGCTGTTCGCGCGGCGCTTCGGCTTGTTCGCCAACATCGCGCGCCACGTGGACCTGAACGCCGTGATGAACGACGTCGCGTACAAGACCGTGCTCGCGAAACGGGAAATGCAGGACATGATCGGCACGCGGCGCGAGGGCTGGTTCAAGCGCGGCGCCGCGCGCCTCGCGCGCAAGCTCGTGCGGCCGCGCGACGTATTCGGCATCGTGGTGAAGCCGTTCATGGATCGATACAGCTACGACCAGGATCGCGTCTCGGCCTGTTGCCACCACGTGCTCGACACGCACGGGCGGCTGGAATCCTTCTGCGAGTACAACGCGCGTCATCGCGCGGCGGATTCCTGGGCCGAGCTGCCGCAGCTGCCGCGCAGGGTCGAATTGTCCGAGCTCGCCGAGCGGACTCCCGCGTGATCGCCGACTGGCGGATTGCGTTGGCGTTCGCGATCGCCCTCAGCATCGGTGCCGGCGTCGCCATCGCCGTCGAGGAACTGCTGTGGATGAGGCGCCGCGGGCGCCTCACGCGGGCAGCGGTGCGGGAGATGCTGGTGAGCTTGAGCTCGTTGCCGCCCAACATCGTGGTGTCGATCGCGCTGGCCGGCTGGTGGGTGTTCGTCTATTCAGCCGTGAGCCGCCTTGCGTTCGCGCATCACGACACGACGATTGCCTGGCTGGTGCCGGCGGTGCTGCTCGCCGACCTGTGTTACTACGTGGAGCACCGTGCGGCGCACCGCATCGGGTGGCTGTGGAAGCTCTATCACGCCGTGCACCACAGCTCACCGGCTTACACCGTCGCGACGGCTTACCGCGTCTCGTTCCTGAACCAGCTGGTGGCGCCGTTGTTCTACCTGCCCTGCGTGCTGGCCGGGTTCGAGCCCATGCTGGTGCTCGCTCTGCAGGTGTTCACGATCCATTACCAGGCGTGGGTACACACGCGCGCGATCGGCCGGCTGCGGTTCGCCGATGCTTTCCTGAATACCCCCGCCAACCATCGCATGCACCACGACGCCGGGATGTCGGCCCGCGGCGTGAATTTCGGCGGGATTCTCGTGATCTGGGACCGGCTGTTCGGCAGCTACGCCGCCCCGCGGGCGGTGCGCGCATTCGGCATCGCGGGCGCCGCCGCGCCCGCCCGGTGGCATGAGCTGTACACCGCGCCGTTCGCGCGGCGGCCGCACGAACCGCGCGGCTAGCCGGACGCGGCGGAGTTGCCCGAGACCAACGCGGTCGCGAACGCGCGCGCGTCGAATTCCCCGAAATCTTCGGCCTGTTCGCCGACGCCGATGAAGCGGATGGGCAGCTTCAGCTTGCGCGCGATGGCGATCACGATGCCCCCCTTCGCCGTGCCGTCGAGTTTCGTGAGCACGAGCCCGGTGACGCCGACGGCTTCATGGAACTGCGCGGCCTGCATGAGCGCGTTCTGGCCCTGGTTCGCGTCGAGCACCAGCAAGACCTCGTGCGGCGCGGAGGGTTCGACACGCTGGATCACGCGCCGCACCTTCTTGAGCTCGTCCATCAGGTGCGACTGGCTGTGCAGGCGCCCGGCGGTGTCGATGATGACCACGTCGGCGCGGCGCGAACGCGCCGCCTGCACCGCGTCGAACACCACGGCGCCGGGATCCGCGCCCGCCTGCTGCTGGATGATGGCGGCACCGGCGCGTTCGGCCCACACGCCGAGCTGCTCGATGGCCGCGGCACGAAAGGTGTCGCCGGCGGCGAGTACCACCTGCTGGCGGGCATCGGCGAAGCGCCGCGCGAGCTTGCCGATCGTCGTGGTCTTGCCCGAGCCGTTGACGCCGACCACGAGCAGCACGAAGGGTTTGTGACCCGAGATGTCGAGCCGCTGCTGCGACGGCAGCAGGATGGCGGTTATGGCATCGGTCAGCGCCGCGATCAGCGCGTCGACGTCATCGAGCTCCTGGCGCGCGACCTTCCTGCGCAGCTCGTCGAGGATCACCTTCGTGGCCTCCACACCGACATCGGCGGTGAGCAGCCGGGTCTCGAGCTCCTCGAGCACCTCGGCGTCGATCTTGCGCCCCGGCACGAGATTCGCGAGATCGTAGGAAAGCCAGGATCCCGGCCGGTTGATCTTCGCGCGCATGCGCGAGAAGAAGGATTGGGGCTTGTCGTCCGGCAAATCGAAGCTCCAGAAATGAAAAAGGGCGGACCGACCACCGGACCGCTGGGGACATTCCCCATTTCATAGCAAAAGGGGACGCACCTGCAGCAGGTACGTCCCCTTTGCGCTGGTCCGGTGGGCTTACAGGCGCCGTCGATATGAAATGGGGAATGTCCCCATTCGAGTTTAAGGCTGAACGGGCGCCGGCGTCAGAGCGCCCGCGACGATCGTGCCCGCCGGAATCGGACCCGGCGCTCCCGCCGTGAAGATCACGGTCTCCGTCTGCATCTCGCCGGTGGCGGCGGCGCTGGCCGTGGGGCTCAGCAGCGAACCGTGGTCGCCGGCGATGAAGTTCACGTAACCGGAGCCGGCGCGCGGCGTTCCGGGCACGACGCGCGGGAAGTTGGCGGCGCCCACCGACGCCTGGACCGCCGTGATCAGCCGCGCCGTCGCGGAGTTCGGGATCACCTGGTCCGGCAGCGGCGGCGTCGGGTTGGTGCCCACCACCTGCTGGAAGTAGATAGTCCGCTGGCTCGCGGTCGAGGCGACGTAGTTGAGCGGGTCGCCCGCGTCGATGATGGCCTGCACGTCGCGCATGAACTGGGCGTACAGCGTCGTGCCCGGCGTCAGGCCCTGAGGAGCGAGGCCGGCGTTGATGCGCGGGCCGAACGTCGGCGAATCGCGCAGCAGGGCCGCGAGACCGCCGCCCGGCACCGAGAACGTCATGCGCGGCACGAGCGCCGGGCTCGGGATCACCGAGCCGAAGGTGATGCCGGTGATCGAGCCCAGGGACATCCCGACGAACCCGATCCGGGTGCCGTCGATGTCCACCGTGCCGGCGTTGGCGTCGAGATCGAGCGTGGGCAGCGCGCGCAGCAGTGCGAGCTGGTTGACGACCGCTTGGCGCAGGTTGTCACGGCTCGCGAGCGGGAAGGTGAGGTTGATGAAATGCGTGCCGGACGGATCGATGACGCTGTCCGGCCCGGAGGCGCCGGAAGCATTGACGATCAGGTCCAGATTGAACGTCTGTTCATTCGACGCCTGGTACAGCGGGCTCGTCGTGGCGGCGATGCCGTGCAGCGGCAGGTCGACCGACACCACCGCCCAGCCGGCGGACGCCATCGCGCCGGCCAGCGCCAGCGCGTTGCTGCGATCGCCCGTGATGCCGTGCTGGAAGATGACCACCGGCCAGCCGTTCGCGGGCTTCACGCCGCCACCGGGCGCGTTCGCGTTCGGCACCGTGATCAGCATCGGGATCGCCTTGTTCGCGATCAGCGCGGGGATCGGGTTGTAGCGCGTGAGGTTGCGCTCGTTCGCGGGATCCGCGAGCGGCGCCGGTGGCGCGGCCGCGGCGGTCCACGCGCGGCGCAGGACGTTCGTGTCCGTGCTGATGCCACCCGGCGCCAGCGGCGTCGGGATGTACGAGTAGTAAGGCACGGTCACCGTGCCGACGCGCAGGTTCGCGGTGTTCGGCAGCGCCGGGTTGACCGCGTTCAGCGGCACGTTGAACGCCGGGTTCACCGCGATGGCGGGAGCCGGTGAGCCGAACGTGATGAGGCCGAGCGCGCGCAGCGTGTCGCGCGTCGACTGCGTCGAGAAGTGGAACGACAGGATCACGTTCGCGGGGTTCACGCCCGTGGCCGCGGCCACGGCAAAGTGCGAGGCCGTGAAACCGCAGGCGCCCTGCATCGGCGCATTCGGCAGCGTCGCGCAGTTGGCGGGGTTCACCGCCGCGCCGAGCGTCGTCTTGATCGTGGCGTAATCACGGTCCGCCGTGGCGGCGGCGCCGCCCTGCATCTGGATGCCGTTGAGCAGCAGCACGAGGTAACCCGTGCCCGCGGGCAGAGGATCGGTCGGGGCGGCCGGGCCGACGGAAGGTGCCAGCGGCACCAGCGGCGTGATTTCGAGGATCGTGTTGCCGACACCGCCGTCCGTCGCGACGCCCACCGAGTACTCGGTGCCGAAGGTCAGCGCGCGCGTGAAACCCGAGACCGCCTTGTTGGTGTTGCTGGTGGTGACCTGGTAGACGCGGATGTTGGCTGCGCTGAAAGAAGCCGGGCTCAGCGCACTCGCGAAACGCACGCGGATCGGCGCGGTGGTGGACCAGCCGTCGAGCGCGTTCAGTCCGGCCTGGTTCGGGATGAGACCGTTCGGCGGCTGGATGTTGATCGTGCCGTCCGTGGTGCCCGAGAAGTAGAGGTCGTTGGGGAAGGGGAAGATGCCCTGGGCGGGCTGGAAGAGAGCCGCGGTGACGGCCGGCGCGGGTGGCGCTCCGCCGCCCGCGGGATTGCCGTTGCCGGCAGTCGGGTCGGTGGGTCCTACGTCCGGTCCGTTCTCGACGGAACTCGAGCAGCCGCCGACCGCCATTGCGGCCACCAAAATGACGACGGCTGCAGTTAGCCTCTTCATGAATTTCTCCCCGGAATTCAGTTGCGTTGGGTCAGTTCGGTCGATGCGCCGAACTTATGGTGCTGTTGGGGTCGTAGGGTACGCTTGGGCCCCAAAAGGTGGCAAGCCAAGACGGCGCGAGCGCGAACAGCGTGAAGCAAGCAAAAAGCGGAAAACGTCGTGGATCGGAGCGCGGCGCTGATGCAGGCGTTGATGCACGCCGGCCGCGCGCGACGTCGCGCATCCTGCGGATCATCGGGGGCCGGCATCGCGGCCGGCGCCTGCGTTTTCCCGCGGGTGTGGAGATCCGGCCGACGCCGGACCGGGTGCGGGAAACCCTGTTCAACTGGCTGCAACCGCGCATCGCCGGCGCGCGCGTTCTCGACCTGTTCGCGGGCAGCGGCGCGCTCGGCCTCGAGGCGCTGTCGCGCGGTGCCGCGCACGTCACTTTCGTCGAGCAGGATCGGCGCGCGGCGGCGGCGATTGAACAATTGACGCGGGAGTGGCAGGAAACCGAGGCGACCATCGAGTGCACCGGCGCGCTCGAGTGGCTGGCCACCGCCCAGGCCGCACCCTATGACATCGTGTTCCTCGATCCGCCCTACGACGCCGCCGTGCTCGCTGCCGCGGCCGCCGCCCTCGTGGATCGCGGCCGTCTCGCGCCGGATGCGCGCGTGTACCTGGAAAGGCGCGCGCGCGACCCGCTGCCCGCGCTCCCGCCGGCCTGGCGCGAGCAACGTGCCGGCCGCGCGGGCGAGGTCGGGTATCATCTCTACGCCGCCATGAAACGCAGCGTCGTATATCCCGGGACCTTCGACCCGATCACCAACGGCCACCAGGACCTGGTGCGCCGGGCCGCGACCGTGTTCGAACGCGTCATCGTCGCGATCGCCTCGAACCCTAACAAGACTCCGATGTTTCCACTCGAGAAGCGCGTGGCGCTCGCGCGCGAAGTGCTCGCCGACATCCCGAACGTGGAGATCATGGGTTACTCCGGCCTCACGGTCGACTTCGCCCGCCAGCACGATGTGCAGGTCGTGGTGCGCGGCTTGCGCGCGGTCTCCGACTTCGAGTTCGAGTTCCAGCTCGCGAACATGAGCCGGCACCTGCACCGCGATCTCGAACACGTGTTCCTGACGCCGCAGGAACAGTTCACGTTCATCTCCTCGACTCTGGTGCGCGAGATCGCGATCCTGGGCGGCGACGTGACGGAATTCGTGCACCCGGTGGTGGCGGCGGAGCTGAAGAAGATGAAGAGGGTCTGATGCAGTCACCACCGCGCCGCGCGCGCGTGTTCCTCGCCTTCGTCGCCTGCGCGCTCGC
This sequence comes from uncultured Pseudomonadota bacterium, assembly GCA_963774045.1. Lineage (GTDB taxonomy): Bacteria > Pseudomonadota > Gammaproteobacteria > Steroidobacterales > Steroidobacteraceae > CADEED01. The sequence continues at coordinate 111,990 of CAVZED010000028.1, read as the reverse complement.
CGCGCAATTCGCTTTCGCCGCCGATGCGGCGCGGGTCCCGACCAGGGGTCCGGGCCATGCCGCCATCGCCAGCGCCTATCCACTCGCGAGCGACGCGGGTCAGCAGATCCTCGCGAAGGGCGGCAACGCGTTCGATGCGGCGGTGGCCGTCGCCGCGGCGCTCGCGGTGGTCGAGCCTTGTTGTTCCGGTCTCGGCGGTGGCGGGTTCTTCCTGCTCCGCCGCGCCAGCGACGGGCACGAAGCCATGATCGACCTGCGCGAGATGGCACCTGGCGCGGCGTCGCGCGACATGTATCTCGACAAGGACGGCAACGTGGTTCCGGGCCTGTCGCGTGACACGGCGCTCGCCGCGGGAATTCCGGGAGAGCCGGCGGGGCTCGCGCATCTCGCGAAGAAGTACGGCAAGTTGCCGCTGTCGACGAGTCTGGCGCCCGCCATAAAGCTCGCGCGGGACGGATTTCCGCTGTACGAGCGCATGCGCGGCGCCGTCAACTTCAAGAAGAACGCGTTCCTCAAGACGCCCGACGCCGCGCGCGTGTTCCTCGTCGACGGCGAGGTTCCGCCGATCGGCACCATCATCCGGCAGCCCGATCTCGCCGACAGCCTCGAGATACTGGCGGCGAAGGGAGCGGACGGCTATTACAAGGGCGCCTTCGCGAAGAAGCTCGTGGACGGCGTGAAACAGCTCGGCGGCAACTGGACGCTGGACGATCTCGCCAACTACAAGGTCGTCGAGCGCGCGCCCGTGGTCGGGCACTATCGCGGCGCGCGCATCGTATCCGGATCGCCGCCGGCCTCCGGTGGCGTCGCGCTGATCGATGCGCTCAACATCCTCGAAGGTTTCGAGCTCGACAAGGTCGATGCCGTTACGCGCACGCACCTCGTCGTCGAAGCGATGCGTCGCGTGCACCGGGATCGCGCCGTCTATCTCGGCGACCCCGACTTCGTCGCTGTCCCCGTCGAGCGCTTGATCAACCCGTACTACGCGGCCGGCCAGCGCGCCTCCATCCGCATGGACCGCGCCACGCCCAGCGCCTCGCTTCCCGGCGTCGACGCGCCGAGCCCGGGGCCTTCGACCACGCACTTTTCCGTGATCGACAAGCAGGGCAACCTGGTCGCCGCCACCATCACGCTCAATTTTTTCTATGGTTCGGGTCTGATGATTCCCGGCACCGGAATCCTGCTGAACAACCAGATGGACGATTTCTCCTCGAAGCCGGGCGTACCGAACGGCTTCCAGCTCATCGGCGGCGATGCGAATGCGATCGCACCGAAGAAGCGCCCGCTGTCCTCGTCCACGCCGACGTTCGTCGAGGGGCCGAACGGGCTCATGGTCATCGGCTCGCCCGGCGGCAGCCGGATCATCGGGATGGTCATTCTCGGCACGCTCAACTTCATGGATGGAAAGAGCGCGCGGGAGATCGTCGGCGCGCCGCGATTCCATCACCAGTTCTCGCCGGACGTCATCGAGTACGAGCCCGGCACCCTGAGCGCCGAGGAACGTGCGCAACTCGAGGCGCGCGGCCACACGCTCAAGGAAGGCTCGCGCAAGTGGGGCAATACCCAGGTCGTCACGTGGGACTACAAGACCGGAAAAGTCGAAGCCGCGTCCGATCCGCGCGGAGTCGGCGAGGGGTTGGTTTACTGAGGCTATCTGGCGCGCGCGCGGCGTTTCTTCGCCGGCCGCTGCGCTTTTTTCTTCGCGACGACTTTCGCCTTCGCGGCCTTCTTCTTCTTTTTCTTCTTCTTCACGATCTGGATGCGCGTCGGCTGCGCAGGCGCGGGTAGTTTGCCCGCCTTGTGCAGGTCCACCGCGCGCCACAGGTACCAGGCGGCCACGGACCGGAACGGCGCCCAGCGCGCGCCGAACTCCGCGAGCGCGCGCGGCGTCGGCATCCCGCGCAGGCCATAGGCGAGACGGAAGCCGTTGCGCACGCCGAAATCGTCGATCGGCAGGACATCGGGCCGTCCCAACCGGAACATCAGCAGCATCTCCACGGTCCAGCGGCCGATGCCCCTGACCTGCGTGAGCCGCTCGACGATTTCGTCGTCCGCGAGCGTGTGCAGGATTTCGTACGGCGGCACCGTGCCTTCGAGGGTCTTGCGCGCCAGGTCCTTGATGCTCGCGATCTTTGCGAAGGACAGACCGACCGCACGCATCTTGTCGTCCGGCGTCTCGAGCACGAGCTCGGCCTCGAGCATCGCCGCGCCTGTTTCAGTGACGGGATAGAGGCCCACGAAGCGGCCGAAGATGCTTTCCGCCGCGGTGCCATTGAGCTGCTGGTGGGCGATCGCGCGCGCCAGCGCATGGAAGGGCGTGTGCGTCGCTTCCGGCTCGACCGTGTATCTGCCCGCCGCGCGCATCACGCCCGCGAGCACCGGATCGATCCTGGCGAGGCGACGCTTGAAGGCCGCGATTTCGGAGGCGGTGGCTGCGGATGCGGGAGTTGTCGTCATGTGATTTCGGCGCCGATTCTCTATTTCTGGCAGTGCGCGCACCAGTAGGTGGAGCGTTGTCCTTGCGTGAGCTGCCTGACCGGCGTGCCGCAGACGCGGCACGGCTGGCCCGCGCGTTCGTAGACGTAGAGCTTTTGCCGGAAGTAGCCGGGATTGCCGTCCGCGCCGACGTAGTCGCGCAGTGTCGTGCCGCCGACCTTCACCGCCATGTTCAGCGTCGCCTTGATCGCGCGCGCGAGCTTCGCGCACTCGGCGCGCGTCAGGTTGCGAGCCTGGCGCCGCGGGCGGATGCGCGCGCGGAACAGCGCCTCGCTGGCGTAGATGTTGCCGACACCGACGACGAGCTGCGAATTCATGATCAGCTGCTTGATAGCGACCGCGCGCCGCCGCGTTATCTTCCAGAGATATGGGCCACTGAAGCCGCGCTCCAGCGGCTCGGGCGCGAGTTTCCTCAGCAAGGGGTGCTGCGCCGGATCGCGGTCGGTGAACAGCAGGCTGCCGAAGCGGCGCGGGTCGTTGAAGCGCAACGTCTGGCCCGAATCGAGTTCGATGTCGACGTGGTCGTGCGCGATCCGTGGCGTCGCGATGGGCAATACGCGCAGGCTGCCCGACATGCCGAGGTGCAGGATCAGCGTGCCAGCGTCGGTCTCGAGCAGCAGGTACTTGGCCCGGCGGCCGGCACGCCGGATCGCGGTACCCGCGACGGCGCTGACCAGCCTCGTATCGACAGGCCAGCGCAGCCGGCGCTCGTGCACCAGCAGCCGGCTGATGCGCCGGCCGACGACGTGCGGCTCGATGCCGCGGCGCGTTGTTTCGACTTCGGGGAGTTCGGGCACGGTCGGGGTCGGTTCGGCGCGGTTTCGGCACACTCCGTCGCGGCGGGTTGCAACCCTTTCCGCGACTCGTGCGTCATAACAAGTACGAACGATTGTGGGTGGCGGCGGGACCCTCCTGCAAGAGAACCAGAGTTTGGCTCCTATCCCGGGCTGAACACTTTCTCGCCGCCACCCGCTTACGCGTGATGTTTGTGGTAGTTGAGTGATCAGGCAAAAGAAAAAGCCCCGGAGGGACGACCCGCCGGGGCTTTTTTCTTTTCGATGCGGAAACGGATCTACTTGATCTTCGTTTCCTTGTACGACACGTGCTTGCGCACGACCGGGTCGTACTTCTTGATTTCCATCTTGTCGGGATGCAGGCGCTTGTTCTTCGTCGCCACGTAGAAATGGCCAGTGCCGGCGGTGGACAGCAGTTTCACTTTTTCGCGCATGGCTTAGACCTTCTTGCCTTTGGAGCGCAGGTCGGCGATCACGGCGTCGATACCGTTCTTCTCGATGGTTCGCAGTCCGCGCGTCGAAACACGCAGGCTGACCCAACGGCGTTCGCCCTCGAGCCAGAAGCGCTGCGTGTGCAGGTTCGGCAGGAAGCGGCGGCGCTTTTTGTTGTTGGCGTGGGAGACGCGGTTGCCGACAGCAACGCTCTTGCCCGTGACTTCGCAGACGCGGCTCATAAATGTTCCAGAAATCAGTTGGTTAGCTATCGGGAGACCGGATTTCCGGCCTCCGAAAGGGCCGCCTTTATACCAGCCGGGCTATGGATGGGCAACCGTCGGTCGTCAGTCTGGTCCAGCAGGTCCGCCTCCGGGGCCGATCCGCGAGTCGAGGTGCTCCAAGTGCACGCACAGGAACCGTTGACCTTACAAAACTATCTGTTGTGTAATCACAATACATTGGGTTCCAGGACAACATCCGCTTGAGCTTACACAACCGAATATCTGTTTTTCGTGCGGAGCGCGGCATATCCCGGCGGCAGTTGGCCGAAGCGGTCGGAGTCAACAACCAGACGATTGGTTATCTCGAACGCGGCGACTACAAACCCAGCCTGGAACTCGCCCTGAAGATTGCGCGTCATTTTGGCGTAGCCGTCGAATTGCTTTTCTCGCTCGAGCGCTTCGAACCCATCGCGATGACGCTCAAGCGCACTGGAGAAGACAAATGAAACCCCGTCGCAGAAGCATTTTGTCGATGCTGGACGACACTGTGCGGTGGACCGGAATGCCCGCGCGCGTCGCCGCCCAGATGTCCAATGATCCATCTGTCGATGCTCATCACCGGCCGTTACGCTGGATCCCGATCTGGCCAATCGCCTTCTCGTGCGTCCTGCTCGTCATTTCCCTGGTCTGGCCGTCAGCCCTGGATGAAGTGCCGCTGGGCGCCATCATCGGAGTCGTCGTGGCATTTTGGTGCGCCATCTTTGGAATGATGCCGGCCACCCACGTGAACGGACCGTTGGGAAAACCTTCGCTGGAAGATGACGAACGCGAGGCGGCGCTGAGAAAGGACTCCTTCCTCTTTTGCCTGGGACTGCTCGCGGTTCTCAATGCCCTGGGCCAACCCCTCCTCATGATCCTGTCTCATTGGCAGGATTGGAAAGTCGCGCAGTTGGCGAGCGTCGTGACGTCGGCCTTCATGCTGAATGCAACCTTGCTGGGATGTTTGCCGACGCTCCATGCGAGCTGGAAATTGCGGCAATTGCCGAAAGAATGATCGCGCCCGGAGTGATTGTCCGGGCTGCGGGCCACGCCGCTTCCGGTACTCCACATTTTAAAGAAGGCCCCTTTCCGCGAATGACAGGCAGCTGTTGTCGCCGACGATGAGGTGATCGAGCACGCGGATGTCCACCAGCGCGAGTGCGTCGCGCAGCCGTCGGGTGATGAGCTCGTCCGCCTGGCTTGCCTCGGCGACTCCGGACGGGTGGTTGTGCGCGAAGATCAGCGCGGCCGCGTTGTAGCGCAGCGCCTGGCGCACGACCTCCCGCGGATGCACGCTGGCGCCGTCGATGGTGCCGCGAAACACCTCTTCGAAATGGATGAGCCGGTGGCGGTTGTCGAGGTGCAGGCAACAGAACACTTCGTACGGGCGGTCGCGCAGTTGCGCCGTGAGGAACTGGCGCGTGGCCGCGGGTGCATTCATGGCGGGTCCCGCACGCAGCGCCTCGCAGTAGTGGCGGCGTGACAGCTCAAGTGCCGCCATGAGGGTGGCGTAGCGCGCGGGGCCGAGGCCGCGTTGCGCGAGCAGGGGTTGCGCGCCGGCGGTGAGCAGCCGCCGCAAGCTGCCGAACTCGTTCAGCAGGTCGCGCGCGAGCTCGAGCGAGGAGAGGCCCGATGATCCGGGCCCCAGCATGACCGCGAGCAGCTCGGCGTCCGAAAGCGCCTGGGCGCCGCGCTCGATGAGCCGCTCGCGCGGGCGTTCGCCGGGCGGCCAATGTTTGATTCCCGGGCGGGCGGGCGCTGCGGCGTGGTCCATGGGCCCGCATCTTGCGGTGCCTGGCGGCGCACGAAACAGCCTGAAAAGCCACGGAAACGGCGAATAACACGTCGTTAAATAACCTGCGGAAATAGCAGCCAAACCAATGCGAACTGGTCAATGCCGCCAACGGGTGCGGATAATGCCGGCCATGCAGGGCAAGCGCGTCTTGATCGGAGTCACCGGCGGCATTGCGGCGTACAAGAGCCCCGATCTCGTCCGTCGCCTGCGCGAAGCGGGCGCCGAGGTGCAGGTGGTGCTGACCGCCGGCGCACGCGAATTCGTCACGGCGATGACTTTCCAGGCCGTGTCGGGTCGCGAGGTGCGCAGCGATCTGTGGGACCCCGAGGCCGAAAAGGCGATGTCGCACATCGAGCTCGCGCGCTGGGCGGACTTCGTGGTCATCGCGCCCGCCACCGCGGACTTCATCGCGCGGCTCGCCACGGGGCAGGCCGACGACCTGCTAACTACTTTGTGCCTCGCCACCGACGCCCCGATCGCGCTGGCGCCCGCCATGAACCGCGTCATGTGGGCGAACCCCGCCACGCAGGCGAATGTCGCGACGCTCAAGTCGCGCGGCATCCACGTCTGGGGCCCGGGCGAGGGCGACCAGGCCTGCGGCGAGGTCGGCGCGGGCCGCATGCTCGAGCCCACGCAGCTCGCGCTGCACGTCGCGAACACGCTGGTGCCCTCCGGCCCGCTGGCGGGCAGGCGCGTGTTGCTGACCGCGGGTCCGACCCGCGAGCGCATCGACCCGGTGCGTTTCATCAGCAACCGCAGTTCGGGAAAGATGGGTTTCGCGGTGGCCGCGGCGGCGCGTGACGCCGGTGCCGACGTCACCGTCGTGTCCGGGCCGTGCAACTGCGCCACTCCGCCCGGCGTGAAACGCATCGACGTCGAGAGCGCCGCCGACATGCTGGCCGCCGTGCTCGCCAATCTCGAGGGCGTCGACATCTTCGTGGCCACCGCCGCGGTCGCGGATTACCGTCCGGCGAACCCGGTGGAGTGCAAGATCAAGAAGACCTCGGAATCGATGGACATCAAGATGGAGCGCACCGTCGACATCCTGGCGACCGTCGCCGCGCGCGTCGGCGTGGCACGCCCCTTCGTCGTCGGATTCGCGGCGGAAACGGATTCCGTCGAGCAGTACGCGCGCCAGAAACTTCTCAGGAAGAACCTCGACATGATCGCCGCGAACGAGGTCGGCCACGACAAGGTTTTCGAGAAGGACGACAACGCGTTGCTGGTCCTGTGGCGTGACGGACGGCTGGAGCTGCCCCAGGCGCCGAAGGTCGCGCTGGCGCGCGATCTCGTCGCGCTGATCGCCGATCGCTACGCCGAACGCAAATCCGGCGCGAGGCTTGCTAGCATTCCGGCATGAATGCCGTCGTATCGCCGACTTCCCTGGCCCCGGGCGCGGATCGCGCACTGAAGGTTCGCATCCTCGACAAGCGGATCGGCTCGGAATTTCCGTTGCCGGCCTACGCCACCGCGGGTTCCGCCGGACTTGACCTGCGCGCCTGCCTCGATGCGCCGCTGGTACTGCCCGCGGGCAAAGCCGAGCTCATTCCGACCGGCCTCGCGATTCATCTCGACGATCCGGGACTCGCGGCGGTCATCCTGCCGCGCTCGGGCCTCGGCCATAAACACGGTGTGGTGCTCGGCAACCTGGTCGGTCTCATCGATTCCGACTACCAGGGCCAGCTCATGGTGTCCTGCTGGAACCGCGGTTCCGTGGATTTCACCGTGCAGCCCGGCGAACGCATCGCGCAGATGGTGATCGTGCCCGTGGTCCAGGTACGGCTGGAGGTCGTGGATGATTTCGCCGCGTCATCCCGCGGCGCCGGAGGCTTCGGCCACACCGGCACCCGCTGACGCGGGCGCCCGGCGTCAGAAAATCACTGCTTCTTCGGGCGGCTCGCGTCGTTGATACGCGCAGCGGCGGACGTACGCAGTTCCTTGAACCGCTTGATGTCGCCATCGAACTGCGTGACGACTTTCTGGCGTTCGTTACGACGCAGTTCCAGCGCCGCGTTCTGCGTGCGCAGCTCGGACAAGGCACGCACCATTTCCTCGGCGAGATCGTCCGGCATGCGGCGCGCGCCGGGATTGGTGTTGTAGGGAGCGAACAGCTGGGCGCGCTGCTTCAAGCCGTCGACGCGCGTGGTGAGGCTCGCGATGTATTGTTCGGACGCGTTGATCTGTCCGTTGATCTGGTCGAGACGCACGTCGCGCACGTTCTCGATTTCCTTGACCGACGGGTAGGTGGACACGAGGAACATGTCGTGGCTCCGCCGCTGCGCCTCTTCCTTCTGCTTGGCGGCATAGACGGTGGCCTCGGCCTGCGACATCTCGGCCTGGCGCTTCTGGACGATGACGCCCTGGGAATTCAGGACCGCCTGTTCGCGCTGGGAGTATTCGGACGGAACGTGATCGCCGTAGTGCACGACGCCCTTTTCGTCGGTCCACTTGTAGGTCTGCTTGCCGGCGGATTGGGCTTGCGCCGCGGCAGCCAGAACGAAGCTGGCCAGCACAGCACCGAGGAAGGGGGTGACTTTGCGCATGGCCGGCATTCTGCCCCAGTCATCCGCTCGCGGATACCGCTCCCACGCCCCAGGCACGCTGATAAGCCTGCAAAGCGGCATATTGTTCAGCAGAAATGCGAACTGCATCACCCGAGCCGCCACCGGCGAAGGTCTCGATGAGGTCAGCCAGGGTCAGGATGCTGACGCATCGCAACCCGAATTGCGCCGACACTTCCTGCACGGCCGACTGCGTTCCCTGCCCGCGCTCCTGGCGATCGAGCGCGAGCGCGACACCCACGGGCTCCGCACCTGCGGCGCGAATGATGTCGACGGACTCGCGGATCGCGGTGCCCGCGGTGATGACGTCGTCGACGATCACGACGCGGCCCTTGAGCGGCGCGCCCACGATGTTGCCGCCTTCGCCGTGGTCCTTTGCCTCCTTGCGATTGAAGGCCCACGGCACGTTGCGATGGTGATGCTCGGATAGCGCGATCGCGGTGGTCGTGGCCAGCGGAATGCCCTTGTACGCCGGACCGAACAGCATGTCGTACTCGAGCCCGGAGCGCGCGAGCGCCGCCGCGTAGCACTGGCCCAGCACGGCGATGGCTTCGCCGTCGTTGAAGAGCCCGGCGTTGAAGAAGTACGGGCTCTCGCGCCCGGACTTGAGCTTGAACGCGCCGAAGCGCAGGGCGCTGCGCGACATGGCGAGCTCGATGAAGGAGCGTTGATATTCCTGCACGGCAGAAGTGTTCCGTATGATGCGGCGGTGCGAATCATAACGGACGCCGCCAACGCGATCCGGCCGTACTTCGAGAGGGAGTCGGTCGCGGCCTTCTTCGTCGGCCTGTCCTCCGGCTTCCCTTACGCGATGATTGCGGCCACGCTGACCACGCGGCTGGCGCAGGACGGCATCGACAAGAAAACCGTCACGGCCTTCTCCCTGGCATTCCTGGTCTACAACCTGAAGTTCCTGTGGGCATGGGTCGTCGACGGCGTGCGACTGCCGCTGCTGGGTCGTCTGGGTCAGCGTGTATCGTGGATGCTGTTTGCGGGTGTCCTGGTGATGGCGGCCGTCATCAACCTGGCGCTGGCGGACCCGAAGGCGAGCATCCTGTACACTGCGGTGGCCGCGATTCTCGTCGCGGTGGCCGGCGCCACCTACGACATCGTGATCGACGCCTACCGCATCGAGACGCTCAAGCCCTACCAGCTCGGCACGGGCTCCGGCATGAGCCAGTATGGCTGGCGCATCGGTTCGGCGGGCGCCGCGGCGCTCGCGCTGGTGGTCGCGACGCGCCAGGGCTGGACCGTCGCCTATCTAGTCTGCGTGATCTTCGCGTTGCCGGCGATGCTGACCGCCTTGATCGTTGGCGAACCGGCGCGGCACGTCGTCCACATCGCGCGCCGCGGCCTGGCGGAAGTGTGGGCGGCATTCATCGGCCCGTTGATGGAATTCTTCCGTCGCCACGGCGCGTGGCTGACGCTGCTCTTCGTCCTGCTGCACAAGATCGGCGATACGCTGGCGAACCTGACGTTCCGCCTGTTGTTCGACGATCTGGGTTTCAGCAATGACGAAATCGCGACCTGGGACGTGGGTGTGGGTTTCTGGGCTTACCTGATCGGCATCTTCATCGGCGGCGCGATGTACACGCGCATGGGTCTGAAGCGCTCGGTGATGCTCGCGCTGGTGTTGATGTGCGTGTCGAACGCGAGTTTCGCGCTGCTGGCCGCGGCAGGACACAGCAACGTGGGCATGGCCGCCGCGATCGGCTTCGAGAACATCGCGAGCGGGTTCGGCGGCGTCGTGGTGACGGCCTACTTCTCGGCGCTGTGCAACCTGGAGTTCACGGCCTCGCAATACGCGCTGATCTCGGCTGCCGCCAGCGTGGTGGGCCGTGTACTGACGGGCACGACGGCCGGGCGAATGATCGAGTCGATCGGGTTCGTGAATTTCTACTGGCTGACCGCGCTCGCCGCGTTGCCAGGCGTCCTGCTGTTCTGGCACATGATGCGGACCGGGCTGGTGGACCGCGCGATGGGAGACGCGGGCACCGCGCCGCCACGCTGAAGCGATGCGCGAGATCGATCTCACGCGTGTGCTGTGTTCACTCGCGGAGCTGGACGAGACCGGCAGCCGCGGCTTCGCGGTCGGAGAGGGCGACTGGCCGCTCCGCGGTTTCATCGTGAAGACGCCGAATGGCGTCGCGGCCTTCGTGAACTACTGCCCGCACGCGGGTCACCCGCTCAATTTCCGGCCCAACCGTTTCCTGACGCCGGATGGCAGCCTGATCCTGTGTGGCTCACACGGCGCGCTGTTCGCGCGCGACACCGGTTACTGCGTGCTTGGACCGTGTGCCGGCCAGTCGCTCACGAAGATCCCGGTCGAGGTCGTCGGCGGATGCGTGATGCTGGCTGAGGGCGTGGACGTCGAGCGGCTGGCGAACGCGCCGCTTTGACCCTTCGCTCGCGCTCGCGGCCGTCCTAACTATTCGAAGAGGTCCAGACCCTCGAGCTTGCTGGCGCTCTGGCGGCGGTCGTCGTCCTCGCCATACTCCGCGGCGCTGCGCGTTTCATCTTCTTCGGGGTCGACGTCGACGGAGCCGGTCCAGTCCTCGGGCGCCTCGATTTCCTCGAGCGTGCCGCCTTCCCGCGCGGCGTCCCAGTCCTCGAGATCCATCTCTTCAACCGTGCCGTCGAAATACTGCAGCTCGATCGTGCCGTCGTCTTCGTCGAAGGCGACGACCTCGAACGACTCACTTCCTTGTAGTCGGTACCAGTTGCCGATGGTGGGCTTCATCGAGTCCCTCCGAGCGGGTTGCTGCTATGCTGCGCGCGCCTTTCGTCGAGTCAGTTTCATGTTGCTCCCGAAAGGTTTCGGTTACAAGAACGAATTTCTTGCGCAAAGCATCATGTGGGAACAAGCCGTCAAGTTTTTCATCGTGTTCTTCGTGGTCGTCGAACCGATCTCGCTCATTCCCGTGTTCTCGGGACTCACCGAAGGTGCGAGCGCCAGTTACAAACACAAGATGGCCCTGAAGTCGGTGTTAGTCGCAAGCGGAATACTTCTGCTGTTTGCGCTGGTGGGCGCCGGATTTCTCTCGGCGATGGGCATCGCCATCGACTCGTTCAGGATCTTCGGCGGCCTGTTGCTTTTCCTCATCGCGCTCGAGATGGTGTTCGCCCGCGAATCGGGCACGCGCACGTCGAGTGACGAGAAGGTCGAGAGCCGCAAGCGCGCGGACATCTCGGTTTTCCCTCTTGCTTTCCCCTTCATGGCGGGTCCTGGTGCACTGACCACGCTGCTGCTCTGGTTTGGACCGATTCCCGTGACACAGCACCCCGTCCAGTTCCTGGTCATGTTCGGCTGCGCGCTCGTGGTCCTCGCGTGTTGTTTGTTGGCCATGAGGGTCGCGGGACCGCTGATGCGGGTGATCGGCGTCACCGGCACGAACGTGGCGAACCGGCTGTTCGGCGTCGTGCTGGGCGCGCTGGCCGTGCAGTTCGTAGTCGACGGCCTACGCGCGAGTTTCCAGATCTAGCTCGATCGCCGGAAGGCGAGATCCCAAGTCCCGTGTCCCAGGCGTGCGCCGCGCTTCTCGAAGCGCGTCGGGTTCCGCTCTTCCGGCCGCGGCATCCAGTCACCGGTCGGTGACAGGTTCGTGAACGGCGAAGTCGCGGCGCCGATCACCTCCAGCATCTGCTGGGCGTAGTTCTCCCAGTCGGTAGCCAGGCGGAATACACCGCCGGGTTTCAGCCGCGAGGCGATGAGCTCCACGAACGGCGGCTGGATCAGCCGGCGCTTGTGATGGCGTTTCTTGTGCCAGGGGTCCGGAAACAGCACCAGCACTTCGTCGAAAGACCTGGGCGCGATCTGCTCGCGCAGCACCTCCACCGCGTCGTGCTGGCTGGCGCGGATGTTGGTGAGACCTTCGTTCGCGGCGAGCATGAGCAGGTGCCCGACGCCGGGACGGTGCACTTCGATGCCGAAGTAGTCGCGCTGCGGATGCGCGCGCGCGAGCGCCGCGAGATGCTCGCCGTTGCCGAAGCCGATTTCGAGCGTGCGCGGCGCCGTGCGCCCGAACACCGCGTCGAGCGACAGGAGCGTCGCCGAGTACTCCACGCCGTATGTCGGCCACAGATCCTCGAGTGCGCGCGATTGGCCCGCGGTCATGCGGCCCGCGCGCACGACGAAGCTGCGGATCGGACGGTTACGCAATTCGTTCATGCCGGAACCGCCCCGAGTGACGCGTACGCGTCCGCGAATGCGTGCGCCGCGGCGTCGAGCGCGGCCTCCCAGTGCGCCGCGGAGTCCGCGTCGGCACCGTCGGTAACGTACTTCACGCAGGCGAAGCGCGCATTCTCGAAGACACACACACGCGCGAGCGCGAACGCTTCCATGTCCACGACGTCGCCATCGACGGAATGCCGGTGCGTGGCAAAGGAGTCGGCGGTGGAGCAGACGAGCTGGGGCAGGCCTGCGAACACGGCGGGAAACTCGAGCATCGCGGGAGCATCGTCGAATGGCGTGACCCCGGCCGGAAAGCCGAGTCCGCTCACGTCCATGTCGCGCTGGATGAAGCGGTTGCAGGCGACCAGCGAGTGGGGCGCGACGCCGCGGCTCCCGGCCGTGCCCATGTTCACGACGAGGGGGTGGGGTGCGCCGGCGCAGCGCAGTTCGGTGAGACGCCGCGTGAGCGCCGCCGCGGCATTCACTTTGCCGACGCCGGTATAGAGCACTCGCGCGCCGGCACGTTCGATCAGCCCGCGGGATTCCTGGGGTAGCGCCATGACGATGAGTGGGTCCGGCTTGGGTGGTTTCGGCGTGGACATCGGTTGCGGTATTCTCCCCGGCCCGGGCGCGGGTGTAGTTCAATGGTAGAACTGTAGCTTCCCAAGCTACTAACGTGGGTTCGATTCCCATCACCCGCTCCAACCCCCCGATTCTGAAACGAGAGGGAACTGCACATGCAATTCAGGAAGATCACGGTCGCGGTTGCGACCGCCGCGCTTTTCGGCGCGTTCACGACGAGTTTCGCGGCCAACGAAAAGAAGGACGCGGCAGCCGTCGAGCAGGCCGTCACCGGTTCGTGGCGCAGCGCCGACGCGAAAGCGCGCGATACCGAACGCCATCCGCAGGAATCGCTCACGTTCTGGGGCCTGAAGCCCGGATGACGATTCTCGAGGTACAGCCGGGCGGCGGCTGGTGGACCGAGATCCTCGCGCCCTATGCGCGCCTCACGAAGGGCGAGTTCCATGCGACCGCCGCGGACATCGCCGACCCGGAGCTTTCGGAGAACGCGAAGAAGGGCCGCGACAGACTACGCGGCGAAGTACGCCGATGCCGCGGTGTACGGCAAGGTGAACCTCGTGAACTGGGGCGCGAAGGCCGCGCCGCTGCCGGCCGGCAAGTTCGACTTCGTGTTGCTGACGCGTGGCATGCACGGCTGGGTGCGCGATGGAATCGCGGATGCAAGACTCGCGAACATCGCGCAGAGCCTGAAGCCGGGCGGCGTGCTCGCCATCGAGCAGCACCGCGCCAAGGCCGGGCAGGATCCCGCGACGTTCAACGGCTATCTCGACGAGGCCTACGTGATCTCGCTGGTGGAGAAGGCCGGCCTCAAGCTCGACGGCAAGTCCGAGATCAATGCGAACCCGAAGGACACGAAGGACCATCCGTTCGGCGTGTGGACGCTACCGCCGGTGCGCCAGTCCTCGGAGGGTGGCAAGCCCGTGGATCCGGCGTTCGATCGCGCCAAGTACGATGCGATCGGCGAGTCCGACCGCATGACGCTCAAGTTTCGTCAAGCCAAAGAAGTAAGAGCAGTTATTGATGAAGCAACTCGGTGGAATCCTCCTCAAGGGCCTGGTGACCATCCTGCCCATCGGCCTGACGATCTACTTCGTCTACTGGCTGGGGATCACCACCGAGTCGCTGCTGTCGAAGCCGCTCAAGTTCGCCATCGGCGACGCTTACTGGCCCGGCATGGGGCTGGTGACCGGCTTCGTCATCCTGTTCGTGGTCGGGCTCGCGGTGAACGCCTTCCTCGTTCGCCGCGTGCTCGGCTTCGGCGAGGAACTGCTGCTGCGCGTGCCGGTGGTCAAGACCGTCTACAGCGCGATCCGCGACATGACGCGGCTGGTCAACACCGACAAGAAGAAGGGTGATCTCGATCGCGTCGTCACGGTGGATACCGCGCTCGGCAAACTCATCGGTTTCGTGACCCAGGAGCACGCCAACACGCTGGGCATCGGCGGCGGCGATGACCTGGTCGCCGTCTACCTGCCGATGAGCTACCAGATCGGCGGCTACACCGTCTATCTACCGCGCAGCAAGGTCACCGAAACGGATCTCACCGTCGAACAGGCGATGCGCATCGTGCTCACGGGCGGCGTGCGCGGGCGTTAATGGGGACATTCCTCATTTCCTAGGAAAAGGGGACGGGGCTCGATGGAGGGGATGTGGGCGCATGCGCGCCCGGGATCCCGGTCCCGCGAGGTGTCGGCCGCCTATTGGCGGCCCTCCGCGGCGGCCCTCAGTCAAAGTTCACTTTCCGTATCGGCCGTCGCGAGAAGCCGCACCTCCCACGGCCGCGGTACTTCCCGCCCGCGCCCCCTCACTCATGCCGAGCCGCGTCCCCTTTTCCTAGGAAATGAGGAATGTCCCCATTTACGACCCGGCACCAGCTACCCACCGGCCTTCTTCACATCGGTGTAACCGAGCTTCTTCAGCTCCTCCACCAGGCGGTCGCGGTGATCTCCCTGGATCTCGATCACGCCGTTCTTCACGGTGCCGCCGGTGCCGCATTTCTTTTTCAAGGAACTGCACAGCTCTTCGAGTTGTGGCCCGGGCAGCGGTACGCCGTGAATGGCGCTCACGCCCTTGCCGCCGCGATGCGCGGTCTCCTTCCAGATGCGGATCGCGGGCGGTTTGTTCGGTGATCCGGGTTTCATGATCGCTCTTCGAGGTCGACCCAGCGCTCCATGCGCTCGGCCAGCAATGTTTCCAGCTCGACGGCGCGCGCGCCGTCACGATGCATCTCGTCGGTCGCGACGCGATGATAGTCGGCGGTGCTCATTTTCATCGTCAGATCGCGCTGTTCGGCTTCCAGCTTCTCGATCTCGCCGGGCAGGGATTCGAGCTCGCGCTGTTCCTTGTAGCTCAGTTTGCGTTTCGGAGCCGCCGCCGCTGGCGCCGGTGCCGGCGTGTTTGTGGCGCGCGTGGATTCCGCGGCGCGCGCCTGCGGCCGCTGCCGCAGCCAGTCCGAGTAGCCGCCGACGTATTCACGCCAGCGGCCGCCACCCTCGGCGGCGACGGTCTGTGTGACCACGTTGTCGAGAAACGCACGGTCGTGGCTCACGAGCAGCAACGTGCCCGGGTAGTCCTGCAGCAGGTTCTCGAGCAGTTCCAATGAATCGATGTCGAGGTCGTTGGTCGGCTCGTCGAGCACCAGCACGTTCGCCGGCCGCGCGAACAGGCGGGCGAGCAGCAGCCGGTTGCGCTCGCCGCCCGACAACATCCGGATCGGCGCATTGGCGCGGCGTATCGGGAACAGGAAATCGCCGAGATAACTCGTGATGTGTTTGCGCTGGCCGGCGATCTCTATCCAGTCGCTCCCCGGGCTCACCGTTTCGGCGAGAGTCTTCTCGGGATCCAGCTGCTCGCGCAGCTGGTCGAAGTACGCCACCTGCAGGTTGGTGCCGCGCCGGATCCGTCCCGAGTCCGCGTCCAGCGTGCCGACGATGAGGCGAATCAGCGTCGTCTTGCCGGCGCCGTTCGGACCCAGCAACCCCACGCGATCGCCGCGCATGACGCGCATCGAGAGGTCGTCGATCAGCACGCGGTCGCCGAAACTCTTGCGGACGTTCTCGAGCTCCGCGACCAGCTTGCCGGAGCGCTCGCCGGTGTCCACCGTGAGCTTGATGGAGCCGACCCGCTCGCGCCGCGCGGCGCGTTCTTCGCGCAGGTGTTCGAGACGCTTCACGCGGCCTTCGTTGCGCGTGCGGCGCGCCTCGACGCCCTTGCGGATCCAGACCTCTTCCTGAGCCCAGAACTTGTCGAAGCGGCGGTTCGCGACGTCCTCCGCGACATCCAGTTCGGCCTTCCGCTGTTCATAGATGGAGTAGTTGCCCGGAAAGGTACGCAGCAGTCCCCGATCGAGCTCGGCGATGCGCGTGGCGACGCCGTCGAGGAATCGCCGGTCGTGGGTGATCACCACGCACGTCACGTTCTTTCGCAGCAGCTCTTCGAGCGTTTCGATGCCTTCGACGTCGAGATGGTTGGTCGGCTCGTCGAGCAGCAGCAGCTCGGGTTCGAGCGCGAACGCGAGCGCCAGCGCCGCGCGTTTGCGTTCACCGCCGGAGGCCTGCGCGGGCGCGGCGTCCTCGTTGACGGAGAAGCGATGCAGGAATTCGATCAGCCGCGTCTCCGCGGCGTGGCGATCGCGTTCGTCGGCGATCTTTCCGAGCCCGCCCCGGATCGTCAGCGATTCGCGCAATGTCGCGGCGCCGGGCAACACCGGTTCCTGTTCGACCAGCGACGACGCGCAGCCCCGGCTTTCTCTGCACCTCGCCGTCATCGAGCACCAGCGCTCCCGCGAGCACGCTCAACAGGGACGACTTTCCCGTCCCGTTGCGCCCGATCAGTCCGATGCGGTCGCCCTCGGAGATCGCGAGCGCGGCGCGGTCGAGCAGGGGCGTCAGGCCGAACGCGAGCTCGGCATCCTTGAAAGCGATCAACGTCACGTTGAGGAGGCCAATCTACAAAGCAATGCCGAGCTCGAGCCACAGCCACTCGGTGGCGTCGGTCACGTTGGCGCCGCGTCCGCCCTTGGCCGGAAAGTTGTTGTCGTTGACGATGACCACGCGCTTGCGATCCAGCACCTGGATGGATTCGGTCGTGAGGTAGGGAAAACGCAACGGCGCGCCGGCCGGCAGCGATTCCACCAGGCCGCGCGAGTTGCCGATGGCCAGCAGGTCGATCACCAGCTTCTTCGCGATCGGTTTAGCCCGGCACGACCTTGTCGAGATCGATGGAGTACACGCGCTTGGCCCTGGCCGCCTCGCCTTCCTGGTCGTCACGCTCGATGACCACGAAGCGATTGCCCTCGATGCGCGACATGTCCGTCACCGAGAGCGTGTCCGCATCCAGCTCATATATAAGAGTGCCCGGCAGCCACTTTCCCGGCAGTCGTGTCGTAACGCTGCACGCGCAACTGTTTGACCGGCGTCGCCGGCGACCGGCGCCTTCCAGGATGGCCACCAGCGTCTTGTTGTCGCCGGCCAGATCCATGGCTTCGAAACCGCGCGAATGCTCGAGCTTCGCGGTGGCGGCGACGCGCGACGCACGAGCGGATGGTCGGCCGAGTACACACGCATCGGGCAGCTCGACGGGCGCTGCCAGCAACTCGCCATCGACCGAGAAATGCAGCAGCCACGGCCCGAATTCGTCGCCGATCCAGAACGTGTCGTCGGGCATCGTCGACCAGCGACTCCGGATCGGCGTCGGCACCCGTGAGCAGGCGCTCGGGCGAGCTCTCATCCGCGAGTCGCCACGGAAAGAACTTCGCGGGATCGGAAAGCTCGATCACGGCCTGCAGCGCGTTGCGCGAGTCCGTGCCCGTGCTGCGTGCGCGGCCGCACGTCGAATAGATAGATGCACAGGCGGTAGTCGGGGCTGTTCCACTTCCCGCCGAAGCCGTTGTCCGAGAGCGCCCACCAGGCGCCGGCCGTCGGGCCCGGCTTGATGGAGCTCACGCCCTGCACGGGCTGCGATTCGAAGCGCGGCTGCGGCCGCGCGGCGGCCCTCGCCGTCGAACTGCCCCGCGGGTGGCCCGCCGCGAAATGCATCCGGCGGCATCACGACCATGCCGATCAATTCGACGCGGCGGCGGCGGAGGCGGTGGCGGCGGTGCGGGTTTGACCGGCTTCGCCGGCTTTTTCGCGGTGGCGGAGGGTTTCTTCAGCGCGGGCTTCTTCTTCGCGGGAGCCGTCGCGGCGGGCTTCGTCGTCGCCGGCTTCGGGTCCGCCGCGGACGTCGCCAACGCGAATGCGCAGGCCGCGAGGCAGGCAATGCGAGGCGGTCAGTGGCCGCGGCGGGCGCGAAGCAAGCATGGCCGCGATTCTACCCGCGGCCATGCCCTTGTCAGCAAACCAACTACCAGCGCGTTTCGACGGTCAGCGCAGCGTGCGCGGCTCCACCGGGTGGAAATGGCGGTCTGCGACGGGCGCGTGCTTCACCGGGCAGCCGGCTCTCGTAGAAATATGTGATGTCGTTGTCAGTCGGAGTCGAAGACGTTGTACGCGGCGAGCGCGACGGAGAAGCGCTTGCCGATCCGACGTCCCACCTCGAGGTTCACCAGCGTGGTCGCAGTCGGAGCGCACGCTGTCGTCTTCGATGAGCGGCGCCGCACCGAAATGACGGAAGCGCGCGCCGCCGAACCAGCCGCCGGGATGCTGCGCGGCCACGCCCACCGACACCACGCTCTCGACCGCGCCGGGGATGTGATCTGCCGCGCAGGATCGAATTCGCTGAAGCGGCTGCGCGACCAGGCGAGATCCGCATCGAGCGTGAGCCACTCGAGCGGCGTCACGAACACGCCGAGCTCGACGCCGCGACGTTCGGCTGGCGCGATTCGGCTTCCGTCGCGCCGGCGTCGCCGACGTAGAGTAGTTCGGAGTCGAGATCCAGCGTCCATGCCGTCAGCGCCAGCTGCGTGTACGGCAACAGCGCGGTTCGCACGCCGACCTCCGCGCCCGCTCGCGCGCACCATCGGTCGCACGCGGTCGGCGGAGCTGACACCGTCCGCCGGATCGACGGTGATCGTCGTGCCGCGCGCGTCGTTCTCGTGGAATCCGCGGCCGGCGTTCACGAACAGCTCCGTGTCCGCCCAGGGGCCGAACACCAGCGAGAGTTTCGGGCTGGTGATGTTGTCCGCGGCCGAGCCACTGTTGGCGGCGAGGTCGCTCGACACGTCGAAGTCCGCGCGGTCGTGTCGCAGGCCCGCGATCACGCGCAGCCAGTCAGTCGCCTGGAGCTGCTGTTCGACGATGAAAGCCGAGGCCGAGACGCTGCACGGCATCCTCGCGGATGGTCGTCAGCCGCACGCGATCGTCCGTGAGATACAGGCCAACCCTGCCGATGTCGTCGAAACGGGATTCGAAACCGAATTCGAGCCGGCCGGGAAGTGCCGGCGAAATCCGTCGCGCGCGAAATCTCGCGCGTGCAGGCCATAGGCCCTGCGGTCGTCGAACTGCTCGAACTGGTCGCCGTTCTCCGGTGTCGAGCGCGTAGGTGAAGTTCGAGAACAGGTCGAGTCGATAGTCGAGCGCATAGGCATTCGCGTCGAGAGATTCCACTCGCCGACGCGGCTTGCGCGACATCGAGCGAAAGCGCGTAGCGATGTGATGTCGCCGCCGTTGGTGGGATCGACGAAGCCGAATCGGTCCAGCCGGCCCGACGTCACCGCGCGCTCGGGAATCTGGTCGGTCGAATTCCAGTCGCCGTCGTAGGCGGAAGCGGTCGACCGACCAGCCGTCGTTGCGTTCGCCGCGCGAATACTTGACCAGCGCATTCACGCGGCGCAGGTCTTCCTCGAGATCCCAGGGCCCGTCGGTGACGCCGTAGTCGAGGCCCCAGAGCAGGTCGCCGCCGCCGAGGGCCGCGCCGACCCGCCAACAAGCCGCGCGCGTATACGAGTCCTCGCCGAGCGTCAGCGACAGCAGCGTGTCATCGAGAGTGCGGCGATAACGCAGGTCGATCGCGCCGGCGGCGGAGAAGTTGCCTTCGTCGGCGTAGTAAGTCCCCTTCTTGTACTCGATGCGGTCGAGCAGCTCGGGGATCACGAAGTTGATGTCGGTGTAGCCCTGGCCGTGGCCGTGCGTGTGCATGTTCACCGGGATGCCGTCGACGCTGGTCGCGAGGTCCGTGCCGTGATCGAGGTTGAAGCCGCGCAGGAAATACTGGTTGGCCTTGCCGTCACCGCTGTGCTGCGTGACGACCAGGCCGGGCACGGTCTCGAGCAGCTCGCCGGTGCGCAGCACCGGGCGGGTCTCGAGCTGCGCGCGCGTGACCGTGCCCTGGCTCGAGGATTCGACCTTGCCGATGAGCGCGTGCCGCTGCGCGCTGACCACGACTTCCGTCGAGATCGTCGGTGGGCAAGCCGGCGGCGTGGCCGCGCGAGGCGATGCCGGCGCCGATGCGAGACAGCAGAATGTCCGCCGATGAAGTTCCCTGATCCGTCGCGTGTCACATGCGCAGCGGTTACGAGGGTTTCTACGGAACCGGATGCAGCCGCGGATGCGGGTCGGCGGAATGACCTGGAATCCGAGCAGCTCGACGTCGTTGCAGCGGTAGTGCTCCTTGCATCTCCTCGTCGCTGCACAGGTCCGTCGACAGGTACTTCTTGTTGTCGTCGCAGAACACGGTGCGACGCAAGCGCCGTCGCCCTGCCGTGCGCGATCTCGAGCGCGCCCAGCAGGTTCGCGCCCGAGCTGATGCCGACCGCGATGCCGAGCTCGTTCGCGAGGCGCTGCGACATCACGATCGCATCGCCGTCCCAGACGTCGAGGATCCGCCGAGCTCCGGCCAGCTTCACGATCGACGGCACGAACTCGTCGCTGATGCCCTGGATGCGGTGCCGCCCGACCTTGTGGCCGGTGCGCAGCGTCGGCGAATTCGCGGGCTCGAGCGGATGCGCCGCGACGCCCTTGCCGAAACGCTCGCGCAGGTGGCTGCGCCACGCCCATGACGGTGCCGCCCGTGCCCACGCCGGCGACGAACGCCGTCGGCAGCTTGCCGATCGACGCGAGCTGCGCGGTGATCTCGGGACCCGTGGTTTCGTAGTGCGCCTGCACGTTGGCGGCGTTGTCGAACTGCTGCGGGCGGAATACGTGGCCGGCTTCGCGCGCGAATTCGTCCGCCATGCGAATCGACCCCAGGAACCCGCCGAGCTCCGCCGACACCGGGATCACCGCGGCGCCGAGGCTCTGGATCACCAGCACGCGTTCGCGCGACATCCAGTCCGGCATGTAGATGCGCACGGGGTGGCCGAGCGCGCGGCCGATGGCGGCGAAGGAAATGCCGGTGTTGCCGCTGGTCGCCTCGGCGATCACGTCGCCGGGGGCGATCTCACCGCTCGCGTAGGCGCGCTGCAGGATGTACAGCGCCATGCGGTCCTTGATGCTGCCGGTGAAGTTGTACGCCTCGTGTTTGGCGTAGATGCGGTGCTCGTGCCCGCGATAGCGGCAGTGGATCTCGAGCAGCGGCGTGCCGCCGATCAGCCGTGCCAACGCGATCAGCTTTTGGCTTCAGGAACGACTGCAGTCATGCGGCACGAATATTACCTTACGCGCCGGGTGCGACTCCGGATGCACGCGGAAAAAATAAATCCACGGAACGCGAAGTCCCTGCATCCGGCGCGCTGGCCAGGCCGTATTCCCCGACGTTATCCATTCTTAACTCAACGCTCCAACGAGCCAGGGGACAAACCATGTTCATCCGCAATTCCTGCCTGGTGGCGGCCGCCGTCGCGGGCCTGCTGCCATTCGCAGCCCAGCATCGAGCCATCGCGAAGCGCCGAACATCACGCGCCACCCGACCGTGGACTCGACCGACTTCTATCTCTTCAACAGCTACGAGACGGGACCGCGACGGCTACGTGACCCTTCTCGCCAACTACATCCCGCTGCAGCAGCCGTACGGCGGTCCGAACTATTTCGCGATGGATCCGGCCGCGCTGTACGAGATCCACATCGACAACGACGGCGACGCGCAGCGAGAACCTCACGTTCCAGTTCCGGTTCACCAACCGCCTCGCGAACGACAACCGCGGCATCAAGCTCAACATCGGCGGTCCGCAGGTCGCCGTGCCGCTCAAGAACGTCGGCGGTGTCAGCGCCGGCGACAACTCCAACCTCAACTTCCGCGAGAGCTACCAGCTGACGGCTGGTGCGCGGCGATCGCCGCAGGGGCAACGCCTCGCAGCGTCACGGGCACGAACGGCGGCACGGTGTTCGGCAAGCCGTACGACTTCGTCGGCACCAAGACCTTCGGCAGCGTCGCCGGCTACCAGGCGTACGCGAACTCGTTCATCTACACGGTGAACGTTCCGGGCTGCAACATGCCGGGCCGCGTGTTCGTCGGGCCAGCGCAAGGAAGGCTTCGCGGTCAACCTCGGGCCGCGTGTTCGACCTCGTGAACTTCGTGCCGGTCGAAGGCGACTCGGCTCCGGGCGCCGGCGACGGCGGCGGTTCCCGGGCGGCATCACGCAGTACCCGCGCGAACAACCAGGTCGACGACGCGAACGTCACGACGCTCGCGCTCGAAGTGCACAAGAGCTGCCTCACGGGCACGGGCAACGGCGTCATCGGTGGCTGGACCAGCGCGAGCCTGCGCCAGGCCCGCCTGCTGAATCCCGCTGCCGACCTTCGCGACGTCCGGAAGTGGACGGCGGCCCGTGGATCCAGGTCTCGCGTCTCGGCATGCCGCTCGTCAACGAGCTCGTGATCGGCCTGCCCGACAAGGATCGCTTCAGCGCCAGCGAGCCGAAGCTTCGACGGCCAGTTCGGCACGTACGTGACGAACCCGACGCTGCCGGCGTTGCTCGACGCGCTGTTCCGCGGTGCCGGTGAACCAGACGCTCGGGCACGAACATCGCGAACCTCGCGCCGACGAATCTGCCGCGCAACGACCTCGTGACCGCGTTCCTCACGGGTTTCCCGGGCGTGAACCAGATGTCGAGCCGTGACGCCGTCGGAGATGACGCGGCTCAACACCGGCATCGCCGCGACCCCCGCGGCCATGCAGAGCAACTTCGGCGTGGCCGGCGGCGATCTCGCGGGCTTCCCGAACGGCCGCCGTCCCGGTGACGACACCGTCGACATCGCGCTGCGCGTGGTCATGGGACGCCTGTGTCATCCGCTGACCGATCGGCGGCAACAGCGTCGACCTCGGGCTGTGCACGCCGGCGAATGCGCCGGTCGGCAACGTGCCGTTCACCGACGGCGCGCCAGTGTCCGCCGCGGACTTCGACACGACGTTCCCGTATCTCACGACGCCGCTGCCCGGCGCGGGAGGCTGAGATGACACTCCCGCAGGACTAACTAGTTCGGGTTCCGCGTGTGCTCGCGGCCACGACACTGGTGGTCGCCGCCTGCGGCAGCGGCGGCGACGACTACGCGCGACGACGCCGACGCCGGCTGCCAACACCGCGCCCGTCGATCTCCGCGATCGCCGATCGCAGCGTCGACCAGGACACGGTGCTCGGTCCGATCGAGTTCGGCATCGCCGACCAGAGAATCCGCGGCCGCCTTGCTGACGCTGACCGCGGTCGGCTGGACGGCGGCGGCGTGTTCCCGGCCGACGGCGTGGTGCTCGGCGGACGCGGCGCGTCGCGAACGCTCACGCTCACGCCGCTCGAGGCCGGCGACGGGCACGGCGAACGTGACGGTGACGCTCAGCGGATCCGCAAGGATTGGCGACCACTCGCGCCTTTCCGCGTGGACGTGAATGCGCGCAGCGCTTCGATGCGCGACGTCGCGCTCACGACCTTCGCGAAGGTGGAGACCGACGAGGCGACGCCGGTCAACGGCTTCACGTTCCAGCAGGACGCCGATGACCCGGCGATCTTCGAGCCGTTGACCTGGGAGACGAGTGATGAGGGGTCCAGCACGTTTCTGACGCTGCTGGCGTTCGCCGCCGCGGCCCAGCTCGCCGCGGCGGCGACCGATCGATTCGTGCCCGCCGATCCCGGATTCGTGTGGCCAGCCTGGATCGGGCGCGCCCGATCCCGGGCTGCGATGCCCTGGTCGTCGCCTGGCGCGCCGACCGCCAGCGGGTGACAGCGGCCACCGCGCTCGCCACGGCCCTTCTCGAGCGCGCGCGCACGTTGCGCGAGCCGACTATCGTCGGGCGGGCCGAAGCGGTGCTCGCTCCGCTGCGAGGCGAACACCGGCACCGCCGCGCCAGCGGCGGCTGTTACGCCGAGACCCTGCAATTCCGCCACGAATTCTGCGCGCGCCGAGACGCTGCTCGACGCGCTGCTCTCGGACAATCCGCGCGATTCGGCGGCGCGCACGCAACGTGCGTCGGTCCGGCTGGTGCGCGGAGATTTTTCCGGCGCGCGCGCCGATTGCGCGCGGCTGGTCGCGGGCGCCGATTCTCCGGCGGCGATCGGCGTCGCCTGCCTCGCGGAGGCGCTGGCCGGGCGCGGGTGACATGGAGCGTGCCCGAAAACTGCTCGACACCTTTCCGATCGACAGCGCCGACGCGCGGACACGCGCCTATCTGCTCACCGTGCGCGCCGAGCTCGCGGAGCGCGCCGCGAATACCGCCGCGGCCATCGCCGACTATCGCGCGGCGCTCGCGCTCGCCCCGCAGGCCGACCCCATTCGTGCCGCGCTCGCCGATGTGCTTCTCGCGCGCGGCGAACGCGCGGCCGCGCTTCGCGTGCTCGACGTCGAACGGCCGAGCCTCGCGCTGCTGCTGCGCCAGGCATTGGCCGCGAACGGCGCCGAACGCGCGACGCTCGACGCGCGCGTCCGGGACTGGCTCGACCTCGAGCGATCGCGCGGCGACGCCACGCATCACCGCGAGGCGGCGATGCTGGCGCTTGCGGCCGGCCGTGGCGCCGAGGCGCTGGCCGCGGCTCGCGCGAACTTCGAAACCCAGCGGGAGCTGCCGGACGTGCGCGTGCTGGCGGCGCGCCGCCGTCGCGGCCCGGGACGCGGCCGCATCGCAGGCGCTGCGCGCGCTGGCTCGACTCGACCGGCTTCGACGATGCCGTCAGCGAGAGGATTCTCGCCGGCATCGGCGGGCGGTTAGAGTGCCGCGATGAAGAGGCTGCTCGCACTTCTGTTGTTCGCGTTCTGCAACGCACCGGACGCGTTCGCGCATGCCGCGAGCACCAGTTTTCATTTCAATGGATATCCCGAAGGAAGGCCCCGTCGCACGTGCGCTGGGACCTGTCGGTGCACGACCTCGTGTGGACCGTGTTCATCGATGCCGACGTCGACGGGGTCGCGACCTGGGGCGAGATCGAGGCCGCGCGCCCCGCCATCGCGAGCGCGGTGCTCGGCCAGATCTCGATCGAGCGCGGCGCCGCACGTTGCGAGCTCGGCGTGCGCGACTTCGCGCTCGCGCGGCGCCTGGAACAGAATTTCCTCTCGGTAGCGCTCGAGGCGCGCTGTCCGCAACCCGGAGTGCTGAAGGTCGGCGGTCCGCTGTTCATGGCGGGTGATGCCTCGCAGCGCGTGCTGCTGAGCGCGACGCGCGGCGAATCGACATTCCAGGGCGTGATCACGCCGGACTCGCGCGGGATGGATCGAGCCCGAACAGGTCTCCGCGTGGGCGGCCTTTGGCGCGCTTCATCGGCGAAGGCGTGTGGCATGTGCTGATCGGCTACGACCACATCGCGTTCGTGCTGTTGTTGCTCCTGCCGTCGGTGTTGCGGCCGGTCGTCGGGCAGGTGGCAGGGCGCGACGCGGCTGCCGCAGGTGACGCGTGACATCGTGACGATCGTCACCGCCTTCACGATCGCGCATTCGATCACGCTGGCACTCGCGGTCACCGGCACCGTGAGGCTGCCGAGCAAACCGATCGAGATCGCGATCGCCGCGTCGATCGCCGTCGCCGCCGCCCTCAACCTGTTGCCGCGCCTGTCGCGCCTGCGCCTGCCGCTCGCGTTCGGATTCGGCTTCGTGCATGGCTTCGGGTTCGCGAACGCGCTCGCGGAGATCGACGCGTCGGGAGCGCGCTGCTGCCGCTGCTCGCCGGATTCAACATCGGCGTCGAGCTCGCGCAGCTCGCGATCGTCGGCGCTCGTGCTGCCGCTGATCTATTCGCCGCGCGCCACGCGCTGGTACGCCGGCGGCGTGATGCCGCTCGGGTCGTGCGCCCTGGGCGCCGCGGGCCTCGTCTGGCTGGTCCAGCGCGTCTAGAGTTGCCGCGAAACCATCTTGGACCGCGTCACTTCGACGCCGTTTCCGTCGTGGCGCGCGAGCGCCTGACTAGTGAACCCTGCGGCGGCTCGGCGCCTTGCGCCCCGACGCCGTGAGGATTCCCGAGTACCCGTACACGCCGTTGTCGGGGCAGGGGATGACCTGCACGTCGATGCTCGACTTCACGAAGCCGTTTTCGAGCATCGCGTCGCGCATGTCGTCGATGGACAGGTTCGAGCCCGGGAACATGCGGTCGCCGCACTTGTAGGCCTTGCAGCGATGCAGCGCGTGGATGATGAACGTGCCGCCGGGCTGGAGCATCGACGTCACGTTGCGCATGCAGCGGCGCCACACCGGAGCGATCGCTCGAGATCGCGTCGATGCAGAAGCCGGTGATGATGAGGTCGTAGAAGTCTTCGCGCGCGGGCCCGAGCGGCTGGCGCAGCCGCGCGTCGCTCACGTACAGGCCGCGCACCACCTTGCGCGTGAGCGCTTCGCGCTGGACGATGCGTTCGTGGCTGGGTCGCGCGTGCCCCTCGCAGGCGAGCACGTAGCGGGTGAAGCGCTTCCATTCGGGAGCGCTGTCATCCGCGCACAGCCAGTCACGCGCCTCGACCAGGTTTTCCGCCAGCCAGTCGGCCATGTCGATGCGAAACGCATATTTCGCCGCCGCGATGGCGCGATGCAGAGTCGGGCCCGCAGCCGTATTCGAGTCCGCGGCCGAAACGCGCGCGCGCCGCGCGTCAGCACGTCGATCTGGTAAGCGAGCACCGCCTGCTCGTCCGGAAGCACGACTTCGCTGTAGTAGGTCTGGAAGTAGTCTCGCGCCTTCCATTCGGAGTAGTCCGCGACCAAGGGATTTCTCGTCGTCGTTCCGTCCACCACTGCCCACCCCGCTAGTCCGTTGTTTTTGAAGCAGGTTTTTGTAAAGCCCTTATGTCAGAGACTACTGACAGGACGATGGCGCAGTAGCCGTACGACCCTTACTGGAATGCCTGTCCTACAGACGCTTCGTGAGCGGAGAACAGCGTGAAATCCCGCGCGATTTGGCGAACTTCGCGGGTTGCGCCCGTCGAGCGAAAAGGGAGATGCATCAAAGTGCGCGCCGCGCGCCGCAGGTGACAATAATCGGCCATGAACGCCCGCCCCGAATCCGCCCAGCCGGCCGCCGATACGCCGCTGCCCGGCCGAATTCCGTTCGGCGCTGGAGCTCGCGCAGGCCGCGGTGTGGGACTGGCACATCGCCGACGATCAGTTTCAGGTCGACGAGGTGTGGGCGCGCGCGTTCGGGATCGACGTTGCGCGCGCGTCCGATGCCGATCGAGCACTGGAAGCGGCGCATCCATCCCGACGATCTCGGCGCGTTCATCGCGGCGACGGATTCCTGCCACCACGGCGGCGAACGCTTCGAGTGCGAATACCGGTTGTTAGCCGCGGGGCATCGCTGGCTGTGGGTCCTGCATCGCGGCCGCGTCGTGCAGCGCGATCGCGACGGTTCCGCGGTCGCGCATCACCGGGCTGCTGCTCGACATCGACCGGCGCAAGAGCGAAGGAAGTCGCGCGCAGCGACAGCGAGTCGCGGCTCGCCACCGCGCTGTGGGGCGCGCGCGCCGCGTTCTGGCAATGGCATGTGCCGAGCAACGCGCGCACCGCGAGCCCGCTGTGGCTCGCGATGACCGGATATTCGCGCGCACAGTGGGATGCCACGCCGAATCCCTGGTTCAGCAACCTGCATCCCGACGACCGCGAGCGCGTCGATCGCGCAGCTGCGCGAACACGCGCAGGGCGAGCGCGACTCGGTCGAGTTCGAGTACCGCTTCCAGACCGCGGGCGGCGAATACCGCTGGATGCAGGATCGCGGCCGCGCCGTCGAGTGGGACCTGCAGGGCCGGCCGGTGCTGGTCATCGGCGTCACGCTCGACATCGACGCCGCGAAACGCGCCGAGGCGCACCTGCGCTCGAGCGAATCGATGCTGGAGACCGCGGCCTGGGGCGCGGGCATCGGCCTGTGGGAAACCAACTTCATCACCGACACCACGCGCTGGTTCAACGACTGGTGCGACCGCCACGACATCGGTCCCTGCGACGGCGCCGATCACGTGCAGCGCTGGGACGAACACCTGCATCCCGACGAAGGCCCGGAGGCGGTGCGGAGCTTCAACGAACACGTCGACGGCAAGGCCGAGTACTACGACGCCGAGTACCGCATCAAGACGCGCAGCGGCGCGTGGCGCTGGGTGTTCGAGCGCGGTCGCGTCGTCGAGCGCGACGCGCAGGGCAAGGCGATGCGCATGCTCGGCGTGTGCATGGACCTCGACGAGACGAAGGTCGCCGAGCGCCGCGCCAACGCGCGCAACGAGCGCGTGGAGGCGGCGCTGCAGCTAACTACCGCGGGCGTGTGGGACTGGGACGTCGAGCACGGCCTCACCCACCACACCGACGGCTACTACCGCGTGTTCGGCGTCGACCCGTCTTTCGGCCGCGCCAACATCATGAACCTGGCGGCAGCTGCTCGGCACCGATCCCGAGCGGCGCATCGAGCCAGTTCCGCGACCGCCTGCAGCGCGTCGATCCGGCCGCGCACGTGCTCGAAACCGAATACCGCTTCCGCCACACCGACGGCAGCTGGCACTGGGCGCTCGATCGCGCCTACGTCGTGGATCGCGCCGCCGGACGGCGCCACGCGGCGCGTGCTCGGCCTCGTCGTGGACATCACCGCGCGCAAGCTGCGCGAGACCGGCCCTGTCGGCGGGCGACCAGCGTTTCCGCGCGGTGGCGCGCGAGCTGCGCTGCGTGATCTACGAAATCGACGCCGAAACCGGGCTTTCGACCGGCGAAGGCTGTCGAGCGCGTGCTCGGCTACTCCCCGGCGGAGTTGCCGCGTGCCACCGACTGGGCGGCGCTCGTTCATCCGGACGACCAGCCGCTGCTCGAGCAATGGTTCGACCGCGGCGCCGAATCGATGGTCGCGCTCCAGTACCGCATCCGTCATCAAGCGACGGCCACTACGTCACGCTGCTCGACTCACCCTGCGTGGTGCGCGACGCCGCGGGCAAGGTGCTGCGCATCGTCGGCGTCGCGATCGACATCAGCGAGCAGGCGCGTGCCCAGGAAGCGCTGCGCGAGTCGCAGGAATTGCTGCAGATCGTGGCGGCCGGAACGGGCGACTGGCTGATCCTCGTCGACACCGAGCGCCGCGTGCAGTTCATCAACCGCGGCATGCGCCTGCAGTCACGCGAGAGCATCATCGGCCAGCGCGTCGAGGATATCGCGGTGGACGAAGACCGCGCGAACATCCTCGCCGCGCTCGAGCCAGGTCCTGACCACCGGCGAACCCGTCGACCTGCAGCTCGCGAGCTCGGGGGCGAACCAGGGCGGCCGCTATTTCGACTCGCGCATCCGCGCCGTGCGCTCGCCGGCGGGCATCACCGGCGCCGTCATCAACATCACCGAGATCACCGACCGGCACGCCGCCCAGCACCTGCGCGAGACGCAGGCGCGCATGTTCGAGCTGCTGCACGAAGGCGTGGTGGTCATCGACATCAACAACATGATCCGCATGGCGAACCCGGCGTTCGAGCGCATGTTCGGCTTCACGGCGGGCACGGCGGTCGACACCTCGATCGACGACCTGATCGCGCAGCCGCCGGGCGCGGGTCGCGACCGGCTCTCCCAGCAACTGCTGGGTTCGCCCACCGAGGCGCCCGGCCCCGCACCGGTCGAGTTCAAATGCCGCCGTCGCGACGGCACGGTCTTCGACGCGGCGTGCGTGGCGACGCTCACCCACGTCGACGGCGCGACGCACCGTCTGGCCGTCATCACGGACGTCACGGAACGCCGCGGCCTCGAGCGCGAGATCCTCGAGATCGCGGGCCGCGAACAATTGCGCATCGGTTCCGACCTGCATGACGGCCTCGGCCAGGACCTGACCGGTGTTGCGCTCATGCTGCGTACCGTGGTCGCGCAGCTGCGCAAGGAGAGCTCGTCGGCGCGCACGGACGTCGAAGACATCATCAGCCTCGTGAACGGCGCGATCGAAAGCACGCGTGCCATGGCGCGCGGTCTCGCGCCGGTCGGTGCCGATCGCGGCGGCCTCATCGCGGGCCTGCAGTCGATGGCGGTGCGCGGCATGGAGCGCTACGGCGTCCGCGCCCACTTCAATACCTCTCTCAAGGAGCCGCTGACGCTCGATGATGGTGCTGCGACGCACCTGTATCGAATCGCCCAGGAAGCGTTCACGAACGCGATCCGCCATGGCCGCGTCACGCAGGTCACGATCGACCTCGCCACGGCAGAAGGGACTCTGACGCTCAGCGTTCAGGACAACGGTAGGGGTTTCGATGAGCGAAACGCGACGCAACAACGGTTTGGGACTGAAACTCATGCGCTACCGGGCCCAGATGCTCGGCGGCGACGTGACCATCGCGAACAACAAGGGTGGCGGCGTCGTGGTGCGTTGTACGTGTCCGCACCGCGCGCCGGCGGCGGGAGAATCGGCGCCGCGCGGCGGATTTCCGCTCAAGATGAGCCGATTGAATTGGGTCTAACTATAGGTGCGTATACGTAGGCCGAAGGATTGACGCTCTGCCACATCTTCGTCACGATTCGTGCCTAATAAATGCGCGTAGGGGAGCGATCATGACCGCAGCCATGGCCACCAAGCGCCAGATTCTCATCGTTGACGACCATCCGATCGTGCGGCAGGGACTGCGGCGCATGTTCGAAGCGGAGGCGGACCTCGCCGTCTGCGGAGAGGCCGACAGCGAGCCGGCAGCCCGCGAGGCCATACGCGCGCGCAAACCCGACATCGTGGTGGTCGACCTCTCGCTCGAACGCGGCGACGGCATCGAGCTGGTGCGCCAGATGCACGCCGAAATGCCCGAGTTGCGCATGCTCGTGCTGTCCATGCATGACGAGACGATTTACGCAGAACGCCTGCTCGCGGCGGGCGCCATGGGCTACATCATGAAGCAGGCGGCGTCCGACCAGCTGCTGATCGCGGTGCGCCGGGTGCTCGACGGCCGCACCTATGTCAGTGAAACCGTACAGCGCTCGCTCGACCAGCGCGCCGGCGAAAGCCGCTCCGAGACCAACGATCCGGTCGTCCCGCCTTTCGAACCGGGAAGTGCAGATCCTCAACATGATCGGCCGCGGCATGAGCTCGCGCGAGATCGCGCAGGAATTCACGCTGTCCGTGAAGACCATCGAATCCCACCGCCAGACCATCAAGCACAAGCTCGGACTGGCCACGAACAGCCAGCTGCTGCAGTACGCCATGAAGTGGTTCAGCGGCGGTACCCAGCGCAGCTAAGACGGTGCCGGGTCGGGAAACCGGGATAACTCCGGGGCCATAGCTTGAATTTTCGAGCCGGAGCAGGGAGTTATCCCGGTTTCCCGACCCGGCACCCTCATTTCAAACCCATGTCAGCGCGCCTCCCTCTAAGGTACGTAAGAGGGAGAGACGTTTGGCAGATGGTGCGACAGCCCGGATGACGAAAGCACGACACGGTCGTGGAATTCGACGTCGCGCTCATCGAGCGCGCACGCCAGGGCGACGCCCGGGCCTTCGAACGTCTCTACCGCGAACACGTGGGTCGCGTGCATGGGCTTTGCCTGCGCATGACGCGCAACCCGGATCTGGCGGCGGATTGCGTCCAGGACGCCTTCATCAAGGCCTGGAAGGCGCTGCCGAAGTTCGAGGCCCGCAGCTCCTTCTCCACGTGGTTGCACCGGATCGCCGTGAACACGGTCCTCGAGAAACGGCGCGGACCCACGAGAGCCGAAATCGTGGTCGAGGATCCGACGGAGTACGAGGAGCCGGTGCTGAGTTTCGACACGCCGGTGGAAGAGGAAGAGCTCGAGGCGGCGATCGAATCGCTGCCGCAGGGCGCCCGCGACGCGCTGTTGCTGTGCGGCGTGTACGGGTACGAACATTCGGAGGCCGCGTCGATGCTCGGCATCGCCGTCGGCACCTGCAAGGCGCAGCTGCATCGGGCCCGTGGCCTGTTGCGCGATCAGACTGGAAAGAGGTGTGCGATGAGTACCGGCGACGTGTGAAACGAATCGACGAGCTGGCGCAGAACGTGCCGCCCGCCGCGCGATCTGTGGCCCGCCATCGCGGCGGCCATCGAAGCCGACAAGGCAATGGCGGGCACGTCGAGCCAGGCTCCGCGCCGCTACGGCTGGCGTCCCGCCGGCGCCATGGCCGCGGCCGTCGCGCTCGTCACGGTCGGCGTGTTCATCGGCACGCGCATCGCGCCGACCGCGACACCACGGTCGCCAGCAACGCCGGCCACGCAGGGCCAGTCGAATCCCATCCTTCCCGCCGCGTTCCAGCGCGACGCGAATTACCAGAAGCAGCGCGACGCGCTGCTGCTCGAGGTGCAGAACCGGCTGAAGACCATGCCGGCCGCCGAGCGCGACAAGGTGGCGGCGAGCCTCGCCACGTTGCGCCGGTCGATCAGCGAAATCGAAGCGGCGCTCGGACGCGATCCGGCCAACGCGCTGCTGCAAGAGTTGTTAGTGAGTTCCTGCCAGGAAGAAATGCGCGCGCTGACCGCGGTGCGCGATGCTGGCAGCCAGGAGACCTGATCATGAGAATGCTGAAGAAACACATCCGCGCCGCCCTGCTGATCGCCTGCGCGCTGCCGCTGGCGGCGACTGGCCGGCGACATCCGTCGACCGCAAGGTCGCCGCCGAAGCGAACGGCGAAGTCGTGATCTCCAACGTGTCGGGCACCATCGACGTGCGCGGCTGGGATCGCAACGAAGTACAGGTCACCGGCCAGCTCGGGACGGCGTCGAGCGTCTCGACGTCGAAACGAGCGGCGGCCGCACCCTCGTCAAGGTGGTGCTGCCCCGCGGCCACAACCAGCGACGGCGAAGCCGTGCATCGAAGTGTCAGGTGCCCAAGAGCAGCAGCGTCGAGGTGTCGCGCGGTCAGCGCCGACGTTTCCTCGCGCGGCGTGCTCGGCACGCAGCGGCTCAAGAGCGTGAGCGGCGAAGTCACCGCCGACATCGCCGGCAACGATTCCGAAGTGCGCTCGGTGAGCGGTGACGTCACCGTGCGCGGCAACGGCAAGCCGACTTCGCTGCGCGTCACCTCGGTGAGCGGCAACCTCGACCTCACCAATGCCGCGGGCAAGCTCGACGTGGTCACGGTCAGCGGCGATGCGCGCGTGCACATGGGCGAGACCAGCGAAATGCGCGGCCGCACCACCTCGGGCAATCTCGAAGTCAATGCGCAAGCTCACGCGCGACGGCCGCGTCGACGTGGAAGGCGTGAGCGGCGACATCACGCTGCGACTCTCGGCGCCGGGCGGCCTCTCGACGGAAATCGAGTCCTTCAGCGGCGACATCCACGGCTGCCTCGCCAACGGCAAGGTCGAGCGTGTCAGCAAGTACGGACCCGGCGTGCGGCTGAACTTGCGCACGCGTCGAGGTCGGCGGTGCGCGCGTCCGCGCGAAGACGCTGTCGGGCGACGTCGACATCTGCGATCGCTGACACAAGCCTGACCGCGCACTCCGCGGTCCGACCAACGCCGCGGCCGACATCGTATACAATGTCGGCCGCGTGCGTCGTTCTCAAATGGATTTCCCTCGGTCTCGGCGCGCTGCGTCGCCCTCGTCGTGCTCGGCGTGCTGGTGGTCGTGTGGCTGGTCGACCCGAACAGCTTCAAGTCGCGCATCGAGGCGGCCGTGCGCGACGCCACCGGGCCGCGAGTTCACGCTGGTCGGCGACATCGAGCTCGGATTCTTTCCCTGGCTGGCGCTGCGCACGGGCGAGGGCCGTTTCGGCAACGCGCCGGGCTTCGGCCCCGAACCCATGGTGACCTGGCAGAGCGCGCAACTCGGCGCGAAATTGTTTCCGCTGCTGCGCGGCGAGCTGGTCGCGGATCGCGTGCAGCTCGACGGGCGTCGACCTGCGCCTGGTGCGGCGCGCGGACGGTCACGCGCAACTGGCAAGGCATCGGCGGCCAGCAACCGGATGAACCCAGATCGGCCGGCGCGATGGCCCTGCGCATCGACGGCGTCGCAGATCGAGGACGGCCGCATCTCGTTCGTCGACGAAACGGTGCCGCGGCGCATCGAGGTCACGGCGCTTCGATCTCACGACCGACGAGATCGCGCGCGGCGAGCCGTTCACGGACACGGAGCTTTCGGGGCGCTGCACATGGACGGTTTCGCGCCCGCCGGCGTGCCATTCAGCGTTCGAGGTGCCCCGGGCCGAGCTCGCCGAAGACTTTCTCGAGCCTTGCGGTCGAGGAATTCGAGCTCGACGTTCGGCGGGCTCGAAGTGGCGGGCGGCGTGCAGGGAACGCTCGGCGAGAAACCCAGCCTGTCCGGGCAGGTGTCGCAGCCAACCGAGTTCGATCCGCGCGTGCTGCTGGCGGCGGTCGGCATCGAGCCGCCGAAGACCACCGATCCGAGCGCGCTCGGCAAGCGTGCAGGCCGCCACGAACATGGAGCTTCGACGACGGCGCGATCAGCGTCGACCCGCTCGCGCTCACGCTCGATGACACGCATTTCGACGGGCAGCTTCCGCCGCGGTGCGGGCGAACAGGCGGTCGGCGAGTTTGCGTTCGCGCGGCGACACGCTCGACATCGCGCGCTACATTCCGCCGCCCGATCCCGCGAGCGAGCCCTTCGTGCTGCCGACGGCGATGCTCAAGGCCCTGCGGTTCCGCGGCACGATCGAGCTCGAGCAGGCGACGCTCATACGATATCGTCATGAAAGGCGTCACGCTGCGGCTGCTGCTCGACGAGCAGGGGCTGCGCAGCGAGGCTGCCGCAAGTGAAGCCATGACCCGCGCATCGATCGCGGCACGGCTGCTCGCCTGGCACGCGCAGTCCGGCCGGCACGATCTGCCCTGGCAGCGCCATCTCGGGAAGCGGGAAGCGCGTATCGCGTCTGGGTCTCGGAAATCATGCTGCAGCAGACGCAGGTGAGCACCGTCATTCCCTACTTCGAGCGATTCATGCGGCGTTTCCCGGATGTGCGCTCGCTCGCGGATGCGCCGCCGGACGAAGTGCTGCACCTGTGGACCGGGCTCGGCTACTACGCGCGCGCGCGCAATCTGCATCGCGCCGCGCAGCGGATCCGCGATCGAGCACGGCGGCGTGTTTCCCTCGACGCTGGACGCGGTGATGGAGCTGCCCGGCATCGGCCGCTCCACCGCCGGCGCCATCCTCGCGTTCTCCGCCGGCGAGCGGCATCCGATCCTCGATGGCAACGTGAAGCGCGTGCTCGCGCGCTACTACGCGATCGACGGAGCGCCGGACGAGGCGGCGACGCTGGCGAAGTTCTGGAAGCTGGCCGATGAAAACACGCCGGCGAACGGCGTCGCGACCTACACGCAGGCCATCATGGATCTGGGCGCCACGGTGTGTACGCGCGCGAAGCCGCGCTGCGAGGAGTGCCCGATCGCGGACGACTGCCGCGCGCGGATCGAGGGGCGCACCAGCGCGAGCTGCCCGCGCCGAAGCGCACAGCGCAGCGCCTGCGCGCCGCACGGCGCGACGGCATGCGGTGATGCTGGTGGCGCGCGCGCGCCGGAGCCGTGCTGCTCGTGCAGCGGCCGCCGAGCGGGATCTGGGGCGGCCTGTGGTGCCTGCCGGAGTTCGAGGATCACGGCGCCGCGGCCGACTATGCCGTGCGCGAGCTCTCGAGCGCGCGTCTCGCGCAGGCGCCGCTGCCCGACATCGAACACAGCTTCACGCATTTCGACCTCGTGATCACCCCGGTCGTCGCGAATTGCGGGGATGCGGCTCACGTCGCGGAAGGCGCGGCGTTGTGGTACGACCTCGACGCGGCCGGCGCGCGTCGGATTGCCCGCGCCCATCAAGACATTGCTGGGAAACCTTGTCGGAGGGAAATGAATCATGACGAGAATGGTCAACTGCGTCCTGCTCAAGAGCGAAGCGCCCGGGCTCGACAAGCCGCCTTATCCGGGCGAGCTCGGCAAGCGCATCTTCGAGAATGTCTCGAAGGAGGCGTGGCAGCAGTGGGTGAAACACCAGGTCATGCTCATCAACGAGTACCGGCTCACGCCGATCGAGCCCGCGCATCGCAAGCGCCTCGAGTTCGAGATGGAGAGCTTCTTCTTCGGCGATGGGTCCAGCAAACCCGCCGACTACGTGCCGCAGTAGTCCAAAAAAAGACGGCGCCTGAGTAACAGCGGCAGCCGCCCAAGATGCGGGTCGGCAACCGGCACTCGACGACTTGTCGACGACCGGTGTATGCGGTGGCCCGTCACCGCCTCAGAACTTGCCGGCCTGATAGTCCGCGAAGGCCTGCTGGAGCTCCTCGCGCGTGTTCATCACGAACGGGC
The DNA here is from genome assembly GCA_963774045.1 of uncultured Pseudomonadota bacterium. Lineage (GTDB taxonomy): Bacteria > Pseudomonadota > Gammaproteobacteria > Steroidobacterales > Steroidobacteraceae > CADEED01. The sequence goes on along the minus strand of CAVZED010000028.1, from coordinate 75,442 downwards.
CATAACGCGCCACCGGCTCGCGCAGCGGACGGCCCGCGACCAGGATCGCGCGACTCACCGGCGCGCGGCCCTGACAGGCGCACCTCGTTGCCGTCGCCCAGCACCGCGAGCTCCTGCGCATTGATGCGTGGCCGCTTCGCGCGACACGCCGACGTTCACCGCGCCTTCGTAAACGTAGACGAAGGCCGAGTGACCCGCGGGCACGGGCACCGCGAAATCCGCGCCGGCATCCAGGCGGATGTCCATGTAGATCGGATCCGTGGCCGGCTGCTTCACCGGCCCCACCGCGCCGCCGAGCGCGCCCGCGATGACCTTGACGTTCACGCCCGTCTGCTGGACCACCGGCAGCTTCTCGCCGCCGAACTCCTGGTAGTTAGGCGCGGTCATCTTGTCCTTCGCCGGCAGGTTCATCCACAGCTGGAAGCCGCGCATGCGGCCCTCGCGCTGCTCCGGCATCTCGGAGTGCACGATGCCGCGGCCCGCGGTCATCCATTGCACCGCGCCCGGCTCGAGCACGCCCTCGTTGCCGTGGTTGTCCTTGTGGCGCATGCGGCCATCGAGCATGTACGTGACCGTCTCGAAGCCACGATGCGGATGCTCGGGAAAGCCGGCGATGTAGTCCTCGGCCTTGTCCGTGCCGAATTCGTCGAGCAGCAGGAACGGGTCGAGGTCGGGCAGCCGGGGCTGGCCGATGACGCGCGTGAGCTTGACGCCCGCTCCGTCGGAGGCGGGCATGCCGCGCAGGGTCTGGGTGACCGCACGGGACGAGAGAAGACCGGTTTCGTTGTTCATGGGCCGTCCGAAATGGTGGCCCGGGTCGATAAAACAAGGCCCCGGAATGGGGGCGCGCCGCTATCCGAACATGAGCTCCGAGGCCTGCTTTTCCGCGCTGCGGGGTACGAATACGCCGCCCGCGTTCTCGCTGCAATTCGTGATTTCACCGACCAGCACGCGCTGCCCGTCGCTGTAGAGGTCGATGCGGACGAAGGAGAACGGCGCACTGAGCCGGCGCGCGACCGCGAGCATGGTGTCGAGCGACGCCGGGCGCGGGAATTCGGCAGTCGAGCGCGGGTAGAGGATGGAGAAGTCCTGCTCCTTCCAGTCCTTGTCGAAGTACTTGCGCGTGTGGTCGACGTAGCGGTCGATGTCCACCTGGATGAGTCGCGGCTCGCCGTTGAAGCAGAAGATCTTGAAATCCTCGACGTTGGTGGAGCCGAAGATCAGCGGCTCGACGATGACCTTGGGTTTCAGGCGCTGGTAGTTCCACTCGCGCCCGTTGTCGTAGTAGTTGATCGAAAACCAGCTCTTGATCCGCGCGCGGTCGATGGGTGCGCCGTTGGTGCGCAGGATGACCTGGGCGCTGGCCTGCGTGGGCTTGATGCAGCAATCCGGCGGGAAGTCGAAGGCATCGACTTCCTCCGGGCTGCGCAGCACCGCAAACGTCGGCACGTTGTACTCGTCGCCGACCTCCGCCTTGACGTACTGCTTGACGTGCTCCTTGTCGGAGACGAATACGCGCAGCGGCTCGAGGATCTCGTCCGTCGTCTTGACGCGGTACCAGACGTCGTTCCACAACATGCTGCCGTTCGGCTGGCGCCGATGCTTCCGCATGAAGTTGAGGCGGTGAAAAAGGCGATCACCTTGCCGCGTGTGCGGCAGGAGTTTTCTCAGCCTGGGCCAGGCCCGATCCAGCGCGCGATACCAGAAGTCGCCATCGGCCGGGCCACTCTCGATTGTCTTTCCCATGAACTTCCTGTCCCTGACGTGCGAGGGCGATCTTGGGGGTGGCATCGGGCGGGCGCTGTAGGAAATCGGGTGGCGCGGCGTCGGGTTGCCGCCCTTTAAATCAAGGGCTTAAGTTGGCTCTTGCTTGACGGCCCGCCGGCCGGCCGGTCTAATACGCGCCCCTCGTTCGAGGGGGTTCCCAGACTGGCCGGGTAGCTCAGTTGGTAGAGCAGCGGATTGAAAATCCGCGTGTCGTTGGTTCGATTCCGACCCCGGCCACCATTCAAACCGCTAGTGCCGCGTTGGCCCTGAAGTTCAATCACCCAGCCATAGAAAGAACGCGGCCGGGAATCGGCGACAATGAGGCATGAATTACGAATGGTTCGGTTTCGCGGCCGCGGCACTCACCACCTTTTCATTCATCCCGCAGGCGATCATGACGATCCGCACGCGGGACACGCGTGGCATCTCGCGCAGCATGTACGCGATGTTCACGGTGGGGGTCGTGCTGTGGCTGGTCTACGGAATCGCCCTCGGTTCGTGGCCGATGATCCTGGCGAACACTCTCACGCTCGCGCTGGCCGCGACGATCCTGGCGCTCAAGCTGCGCTACGGCTGACGCGTTACTGCAGCTCGGGTTTACGCACCTCGACGACCGCGCGCTCGCGCAGCCGCACGCTGCCACCCAGGTAGCCGCCGCCGATCTCAGTCGCGTAGAGCAGTACCCGCGCTCCATCCTCCTCGCGCATCGAGGTCGGCGCGCCTAACAACTCGACGACCTCGAGCTCGCTCATGCCGGGTTGCACTTTCCGCCACTTCGCGGCATCGATCCATTCCACCGCGGACGCAGGTGCTTTCGCGGCCGACTGGAAAGTGCGCGCGGGCAGCCGATCGGGCCGCGTAGTCACTTCATCGAGCCGCCGGCTCAGCGTCTGGACCTGCCGCTGCAGGCTGCGCACCTCCTGCTCGAGAAACGCGATCCGTCCGTCGTCCGCCGGCGATGCGGCCGGCAGGCACAAAAGAAGTGTCGACATCAACACGTGCTTCATGACTCTCTCCGGTGCGTATGACGTCAGACGCGGAGCGAGGCGCCGAGTTTCCAGCCGGTTCAACGAACGCTGCCTGGCCGCCGCCACGGGGCCGGCGGCCACGTGCATCGATCACTGAATCTCGACCTCGTCGACGTTCGCCAGGTCCTGTCCGTTCGATTCGAACCGGAGCACGTTCGTGGCGTTGTTGTTGAGGGTGACGGTGACGTTCTGGTTGTTCCAGGTCGTCCAGGCCCCCGTGGGCTGAAAGGTGATGTTCTGCGCGACTCCGTTCACCAGCAGCCGCCCGGTGCGGCTCGAGGTGACGCCGAGCGCGAAGCGGATGCGCACGCCGTGTGAGCCACCGCCGCGGCCGTCGACATTGCGGATCTCCGCGAAGCCGCCGGTCGGGGATGAGTTCACGTACCCGCTGCCGGCGAAACCGCCGTTCGTGCTCTCGACGACGGTGCCGCCGCCGAGCACGCCGTTCTCCGCCTGGTAGATGTTGGACACCGGGGGCGTCGTACCGCCCACCAGCACGATGTTGGGCGTCGGCGGGGTCGCCATGTTCGCGCCGACGAAGAAGCCGGGATGCGGCGGCTGGTTGTAAGCGGTGTTCTGCCAGGCGAGCGCCACGCGGTACTGCGGATCGTGCAGGAAGGTGTACAGGCGATTGGTCGCGACCTGCGTCGTCGTGTAGATGCGCAGCGCCGTGTTGTCGGTGGTGCGCCAGACGACTTCCTCGCGCCAGTCGCCGAACAAGTCGCCCGACAACGCGGGCGTCGACTTCGTGCCGTTGTTGGACGTCACGCCCGAGGCGGTCAACAGCCGGGTATCGGAGCTGGTGCCGTACTTGTCGACGTGGTTGCCGTCGAGCAGCTCGCGCACCGGGTCGCCGTCCCACCAGGCCAGGAAATTGGCCGAGCCGGGATTGCGCCCGAGCGACTGGCCGGATTCGTTGAACAGGCCGGTCATGTTGGGGCCCGCTCCCCAGTACTCGGCTCCCGCATGGCCGCTCCAGATGTCCGCCGCGACGCCGCGGCCCGGGCCCTCGACGCCGTTGTTGTTAGGCGTCGCGAAGATGCGCGCGCCGGTGCGCGCATCGCGCAGATCGGCCCCGGGCTGCGAGCTCGATTCGTGGATGTCCCAGATCTCGAGGCCGGCGCGCGACGGGATGAAATCCCCCACGTGCAGCGCATCGCCATGGCCCAGTCCGCTCGCGTAGAGCCGGCCGCCGTTGTCGTCGATGGTCGCGGCGCCGAAGATCACTTCCTGGCGACCGTCCGCATCGACGTCGGCGATCGAGAGGTTGTGGTTGCCCTGTCCGGCATAGGCGCCGTTGCCCGGGCCATTGCTGTCGAACACCCAGCGCTGCGTGAGCGCGCCGTTGCGCCAGTCCCAGGCCGCGATGACGGCACGCGTGTAATAGCCGCGACTGAAGATGGCGCTGGGCCGCTGCCCGTCCAGATAGGCGACACCCGCGAGGAAGCGGTCGACGCGGTTTCCATAGGTATCGCCCCAGTCGCCGACGTTGCCGCGCGCCGGCACGTAGTTGGCGGTCGCGAGCACGGCGCCGGTCTGGCCGTTGAACACGGTCAGGAACTCCGGCCCCGCCAGCACGTAACCGCTCGAATTGCGATGGTCGGCGCTCGAGCTGCCGATCAGCTGGCCGGTGCCGCTGCGCGTGCCATCGGCGGTCTTGCACATCACTTCGGCACGCCCGTCGCCGTCGAAATCGTAGACCATGAACTGCGTGTAGTGCGCGCCGGCGCGGATGTTTCGGCCCAGGTCGATGCGCCACAGGCGCGTGCCATTGAGCTCGTACGCATCGAGATACACGTTGCCGGTGTAACCGCTCTGCGAATTGTCCTTCGCGTTCGACGGATCCCACTTGAGCACGTATTCGTATTCGCCGTCGCCGTCGAGATCACCGACGGAAAGATCGTTGGCGCTGTACGTGTAACCCTCTCCCGAAGGCGTGGTCCCGCCCGCGGGAATCTGCAGCGGAATGGAAACGAACTGCTGGGCCGGCGCGTTGGCGGGCAACGTGTAGGCGGCGCTCGCCGCCTGCTCGACGCCGTTGACCACCGCGCGAACGAAGTACGCGTTTGATTGCGTCGCGGGTGCCGAAGTGTCGACGAAGTTCGTGGACGCGGTCAGCGTCGTTCCATTGAGCAGCATCGCCGTGCCGCCATTGCTCGAGCGGTACAGGTTGAAAGCCGTGCCGGAAGCATCTGTCCCGAACAATCTCCAGCCGACGTACACCTGCGACCCGTTGTTGCGAACGGCGATGACACCGCGAGACAATCTCTCCATCTGAAATTGGGCGTGCGCGATATATGAAATACCGAGCATCGAGGCCACGAGCAGCGGCCGCAAAGTCCTCAACGATTTCATGGGGTTCTCCTTTTCCCTCTGGCGTCGATCCGGCCGGAGGAGGAAACGAGTCGCGAGAAGGCGTTGGCGCGGCGCCACGGTCGGCGCGGGCTCTCCATTGCCCACCGTCGTCATCCCCCCTCAGCCACAGTCACCCGGCCGCACTCCGGGTACGAAGATCATGATTGAACTGGCATTCTTCGGTCAAATGCGATAAATCATCGGTCAATTTCGATCGCGCTGAAGGCGATCGGCGGGAAGAAGGGCCCGTGTAATCTTGTAGCGAGAGCGCGTCACGAGAGGGGAGAACACATGTCTTTGGACAATCGAATTCAATTCGCGCGCAAGAAGCGCTCGATCATCGGGCTGGCGATTTCGATGGCGCTCAGTGCGGCCGCCGGTGCGCAAGACGCACCTTCCGAGGAGCTGGACGAGGTCGTTGTCACCGGTTTCCGTGGATCGCTGAATACGGCGCTCGCGCAGAAGCGCGAAGAGGCCGCTGCGATCGACGTCATCGCCTCCGAAGACATCGGCAAATTCCCGGACAGCAACCTCGCGGAGTCGATGCAACGCATTCCGAGCGTCGCACTGTCGCGCAGCGACGGCGGCGAAGGACGCAACATTTCCGTACGCGGTCTCGGCGCGGGATTCACGCGCGTGCGCATCAACGGAATGGAAGGCTCATCGCAGACTGGCTCGAGCGACATCTACGGCGCGGGCAACAACGGCAGAAGTTTCGACTTCAACGTGTTCCCGACCGAGATTTTCTCGCAGCTCGCAGTGCGCAAGACGACATCGGCGGACGTGGAGGAAGGATCACTGGGCGCCACCGTCGACCTGCGCGCCCCGCGTCCATTCGACCGCGACGGCACGGTCTTCTCGTTCACGGGGCGCGGCATCACGAACTCCGTCTCCAAGGACATCGATCCGCGCGCATCCGCCCTGTTCTCGACGCAGCTGGCCGATGGCCAGTTCGGAATACTCGCTTCGGTTGCGTACCAGGAGCGCGCGATCCGTGAGGTCGGCTATTCGGCGGTCGACATTCTTTCGGCGAACACGAACAGCCTCGCGCAGGGCGGCATCGGCCTGCCGTACTGCACCCCGATCGGCTGGACGCTGACGGCCCCGAGCCCGAATCCCGCGGTCGCCGCACAGGCGGCCCGGGGGGCCTCGGCCACGAACTGCAGCACCAACAATCCGCGCACCAGCGACCTGACCGCGTTTCAAACGGTGTACGACATGCGCCGCGCGGATCTGCCGAACGCTCCCGGCAGCGGAGCTTTCTTCCCGCGCCTGCCGCGCTACGTGAACTCGGAGCAGGACACAGAGCGCGCCGGTGGATCGCTGAGCCTGCAGTGGAGACCGGGCGACAACACGACGATCTCCATGGACAGCCTGTTCTCCCGTTATCAGCAGGAGCGCCGTGACAACTACATCCTCGCCCTTTCACTGGGCCGCAACCTGACCAACAACGGCCAGCCGATGGTCTCCATTCGCGAGGTTACCTTCGACGACAAGGGCTCCGTGCAGACCGCAACCTTCGATGGCATGGACGTCCGCTCGGAAGGCCTGGTGGATCAATTCGTCTCCACATTCGAGCAGGCGAATCTCGAGATCGAACATGATTTCTCCGACCGCTTCAAGATGAGGGTCAATGCCGGGCGCTCCATTTCGGTCTGGGACGGGACGATGCGTTTGCAGACGTTCCTCGATGCGATCGACGTCGACGGCTTCTCGATCGATTTTCGCGGCCGCGAAAACCCGCTGATCAATTTCGGAAACCTGGTCCTCTCGGATCCCGCGAGCTTCAGCTACGCGCCGACTCCCGATGGCAATGCGACGGTGCTCGGCGGCTACTCCTTCCAGGGCAAGCCTTCGCGCAACGTCACCGCAAACACGTTGTTCGAGCTCGAAGGCGCCTTCCAGATGACCGACGGGTTCACGCTGAAGGGCGGACTGCAGTGGCGCGAGAACAATTACAAGGCGCGCGTTTCCGGCATTCCGGCCGCCCAGGTGGTGACGCAGGCGCTGCCGAATGGCAGACCGCTCTCGGACTTCGTGACCACGATCGACGATCTCGACGACCTGTTCGGCAATGGAGCACCCGCGAGCTGGGTGGCCATGGACAACCGCAAGTGGCGTGACGCGTTCAACTACCCCGACGCGTTCACCTTCTGCGGCATCGAGTGCGGTGCGAACCGCAGCCAGATGCTCGAGGAGATCACCAGCGCCTTCGCCATGCTGTCGTTCAACAACGACTGGGGCATCCCGATTCGCGGCGACATCGGCTTGCGCTACGTGAACACGCGCCAGTCCGCGATGGGGCACATTCCGATCGCGGCACCGATGGGTGCGCCGTTCCCGAACGTCGGTTTCCGGCAGGACGTGCAGAACGAGTACAAGGACCTGCTGCCGTCGATGAACGTGGTGTTCGAGTTCACACCGGAACTGCTGATGCGTTTCTCGGCCGCCAAGGTCATGGCGCGCGCGGAGCTCGGCAACCTGACGCCGAGCGTGGCGATCACCGCCACGACGCAGAATGCGACCGTGAACAATCCCTTGCTGGATCCGATCCGTGCGAATACGGCGGACCTCGGTCTCGAGTGGTACTTCGCCGAAGGGTCGCTGGTTTCGGCGGCCATCTTCTACAAGGACATCGAGAGCTTCATCCAGCGCATCACGGCGGACGAACCATTCCGCAACCTGGGAGTGCCGGACTCGGTGCTGGCGGGAACGCCCTCGTCGCCGACCGACATGTTCCATGTCAGCCGTTTGTCGAACACGAAGGGCGGTCCGCTGAAGGGAATCGAGCTCAATGCGCAGGTGCAGTTCCGGATGCTGCCCGGGTTCCTGAGCAACACGGGTTTCCTCGCCAACTACACGAAAGTGGAATCCGAGATCCAGTACATCCTGGCGACGGCGCCCGACCCGGCCAATCCGGGCCAGACGATCATCCTCGCCTCGACGGTCAATGATCTCATCGACCTCTCGCGCAACACGGCGAGCGGCACGTTGTTCTACGACGACGGACGTTTCAGCATCCGCACGACGGCGGCGTATCGCGACAAGTACATTCGCGCCATCCCGGCCTCGGCGGGTAGCGACGTTCGCGCGAACAAGGCCAACATGTTCGTCGACGCGGCGGCGTCGTGGAACATCGGGGACCACTTCACGCTGATCTTCGAGGCGCAGAACCTCACGAATGAGCGCAACACGCTGTACATCGACAGCAACCGTGAAGACACGCTGTTCCAGACCGAGATCGGCCGAACCTTCAATTTCGGCGCGACCATGAAGTTCTAGCCGCCGAGTTCAGGCGGAAAACAGGAAGGGGCCGCAAGGCCCCTTTTCTGTTTCAGCGAGCTGGGCCCCCACTCATTTCGACATGACTGACCGATTCTTCAGGCGTATGGTTCGCACGCCCGGCAGAAAACAAGAGTGAGAACGCCTTGAGCACAGACGTCGCAGCCACCGGCTCCGCCTCTTCGAAACTTTCCAAGTCCCTGCTCGCGCGCCACCTCGTCATGATTTCCATCGGCGGAATCATCGGTGGCGGCGTGTTCGTCGGCAGCAGCGGCGCGATCGCGAACATCGGTCCCGCGGTCGTGCTGAGTTACATCTCCGCCGGCATCGTCGTATTCGGCGTGATCACGATCCTGGCGCGCATGGCGATGGATCAGCCGGGTCTCGGGCTCGTTCACCGAATACGTGCGGGCGGCCCTTGGTGACGGTGCAGGTTTCATCACCGGCTGGCTGTACTGGTGGTTCTGGGTGGTGGTGGTCGCATTCGAGGCGCTGGTCGGTGCGGAGACCGCGCATGTGTGGCTGCCGATGTTCGAGGTCTGGCAGATCGGCCTCGGATTGATGGTGATCCTCACGGCCGTGAACCTCACCTCGGCGCGTTCGTACGGCGAGTTCGAATTCTGGTTCGCGTCGATCAAGGTCGCCGCGATCGTCGTGTTCATCGTAGTCGCGGCCGGCTGGCTGCTGGGCGCCGGCAACCCGGCGAGCCCGGGAATCAGCAACCTCACCGCGCACCGCGGATTCGCGCCATTTGGTCTCGCGGCCATCCTCACGGGTGTCACCACCGTCATCTTTTCCATGGTGGGCGCGGAGATCGTCACCGTGGCCGCGGCCGAATCGGCCGAATCCAACAAGACACTGTCGCGGCTCGCCGCGAGCGTCGTGCTGCGCATCCTGCTCTTCTACGTGATCTCGATCGCGCTGATCCTGTGCATCGTGCCCTGGACGGAGTTCAAGTCAGGCGATTCGACGTTCGCGATCGCGCTCGAGCGGATCGGCATCCCGGGCGCCGCGACCATCATGAACATCATCGTGTTGACGGCGGTATTGTCCTGCCTCAACTCCGGTGTCTACGTGACCGCGCGCGTGTTGTTCACGATGGCGGACAAGGGCGACGCGCCGCGCTGGCTCACCACCGTGAACAAGCGGCAGGTTCCCGCCCGCGCCATCCTGCTGGGCAGCGCGTTCGGATTCTTCGTGATGCTGCTGAAGAGCGATACGACGAAAGATCTCTTCGACTTCCTGATGAATTCATCGGGCGCGCTCATGATGTTCACCTACGCCTTCGTGGCGCTGGCGCATTTCAAATTCCCGTACAGCCGGCCGGAGCTGCGCACCGCCGGCGGCGCGCAGCTCATCGCGGGCGGCGCGGCACTCGCGATGATCGCGGTCATGGGCGCCATGGCTTTCATGCCGAACAAACAACCCGAGATGATCGCCAGTTCCGCATGCTTCGGCATCATCGTGATCGCGCTGTTCATCAAGCGGGCGATGGCGAAGACGAAAACCTGAGCGCCGCGGGCGCGCGCTCAGTTCAGGCGTTTCTCGATCCAGGCGCGGATGTCGTTCATCACGACTTCCTTGCCGATGTCATTGAGCGGATCGTGGAAATAGCCTTCGTAGAGCTTGAGGGTCTTGTCGGCTGACGAGGCACGCTCGTAGAACTCCTTGCTGCCTTCGGGGCGCGTCACCGTGTCCTTCGTGCCGTGGATTATGAGCAGCGGCAATTTGAACAGCGGGAAGTCGCGTTTGAGGCGTTCGTCGGCGCGCACCATCTCGGCCACCGTCTTGGTGGGCTGCACCTCGTTCGCGAGCAGCGGATCGTCGATCAGCGCCTGCGTCACCTTCGGGTCGCGCGAAAATTCCTTCTTCGGCAGGTTCAACACGTGCGCATGCGGCGCGATGTGCGAGAGGCCCTTGAGCACGGCGAGCGCGAAGTCCGGCGCCGGCACCTGGTAGGCGAAGCTCTCGCAGATGAGACCGGCGATCTGCGACTGGTTGTCGAGCGTCCAGTTGCAGGCGATCACGCCACCCGCGCTGTGTCCGAGCAGGAAGAACCGCAGGCCCGGCTCGCGTGCCTTCGCGGTCTTCACGGCCAGGTCGAGATCGCCCTGGTACTCGGAAAACTTGTCGACGTAGTAGCGCTCGCCGTCGGACTTGCCCCGGCCGCGGTAGTCGAGGGCGTAAACCGCGAAGCCGGCCGCCAGCAGCTGCTCCGCGGCCCACAGGTAGTAACCGCTATGCGAATTGAAGCCATGCGAGAGCACGACGACCGCACGCGGCGCACCCTCCGGTCGCCACGAGCGCATGAAGATCTTGAGCCCGCCGGCGCCGTCGAGTGACTCTTCCTTGCAGGTGTTGGTCATCGTGACTCCCGTTCTTGTTCGTATGGGAGTCGACGTTATAGCCGCCGGATGTGACGAATTCCATGCGGCGCGCGCACGGAAACAGGGCGCAAAAATGGAGCGTTGTTAGAAGCGGTACGACAGCTCGGCGAAAATCGATGCCTGGCGCTGGCCTTCGATGTCCGGGCCCGTGAGCGGCGCGGCGACTTCCAGGTAGCCCGTCAGGGATGCCCCGGCAATCGCGAGGCCGCTGCCCGCGGTCGCGGCCGAGTCCCGGCCTGGCGCGTCGCGGCGCCAGGCGGCGCCGAAGTCGTAGAAGCCGTACGCGGACACGCGTCCGAGGAACGACTCGGTGTTCACGAGCTCGCGCCGCAGGTCGATCTTCGCGCCGGCACCGCGGTCGCCCGCGATCTCCGCGACTTCGAAGCCGCGGCCGAGACGATCGCCGCCGATCTTGAAGCGCTCGCTGTCGGGCAGGACATCCCCTGAATATTGGGCGAAGCCGTCGAGGCGTACGATCCACTTGTCCGCGAAGCGCCGCACCGCGCTGCCATTGAACTGCGCGACCAGGAAGTCCGCTTCGCGCTCGTCGACGGGCAGGTCGTCCGCCTGCAGGCCGGCGCCGAGGGCATCGAGGCCCTTGCGCAGGGACAGGTTGGCCGAGTACTGCATTTCATGCCCGCCGCGCCAGGCGCTGCGCAGGCCGCCTTCGAAGATGCGCAGGCGATCTTCACGAACCTGGACGCCGGCGCGGTCGATGGTCAGATCGTCCGTTTCGAATCCACCGGTGAGTGTCAGCGTGAGGTCCGAGCCCTGTCGCAGCGGCTGTGAAACTCGCAGCGTCACCTTGTCACGCGAATACTCGTCGACGAGATCGACCGGCGCTTCGTTGGGTGCCGAGTGCGAACGGAACAACATCGCATTGCCGCGCGTGCCATGGCCGCCGAGCGGCGCGTCGAAGTACAGGCCGCCGCCGAGATACTCCTCGGGGTTGGTGGCCGCCGCGAAGATCAATCCGATCTTCCCCTCGCGACCGAGCAGGCCGTTGGCGAAAACCTGGCCGAGCAGGAAGTTCGGACCCACCTGCTCGGTACCGCGGTTGTTCATGCGCACCACGCCGTCGATGGGCGAGAAGTTCGAACGCACCACGAGCTCGTAGGCGTTGGGCGCGGCCTCATCGCGGCGAGTCGTCGCGGTCACCGACAGTCCGGCGATCGCGCGCATGCTGCGGATGGCCTCCGGGATGTCGTCGCGACGCAGCGGCGTCGCCGCCTCGAGCTTGTCGGCGATGCGCTCGAGCGCTTCACGATGACGACCGTCGTCACCTTCGAACACGACGTTGGTGATGCGCGCCTCCGCGAGCCGTGCACGCAGCACGCCGTTGGCGGCCAGGGTGTCGTCGAGGCGGATCTCGGGCTTCACGTAGCCGTCGGCGGCATAGAGGTCGGCGAGCGCCGCGGTGACAACGCGCGCGGACTCGCGCGTGATCGGCTTGCCGAGCTCGCCGCGGTAGGCGCCGAACAGGCGCGGTGCATCGTAGACCGTGGAGCCTGTGACCACGACGGTGGTGAGCGCCGCCGCGCCCGTGGCGCCGCCGGGAGTAGTTAGTCGCTGGTTCGCGGCCAGATCCCCGGCCACGGCGCTGCCGTGCGCGCCGAGAGCGGCGGCAATTATGACAAGCGATGCGGTGATTTCGCGGCTTATTGTCATCAAGCGTTCCAGTCCCCGTGCCGGAAAATTCGTGGCGCGCATTCTCCTCGAAGCGTGTGCCTGTCTCTGAGATGCGACTCACATTGTGACGGGGAAACCCCGAGTACGATTCGCCGCAACGAATAGGGGATCAGGGTATGTCCTGCAATAACCATAATGCGGTGGTCATGAATCCTTTAGTTAGACTTTTGATAGCGCTGTCGCTCACGCTCGCGGCGTTGTGCGCGTCACCCGCGGCGTTCGCGCTCGATACCGGCGACATCGTCGTCACCAGCCTCAAGGGCGAGGTGCACGTCACCGTCAACGGCGCGGCACGCGCGATGAAGGCGGGTGGCGTGCTCGAGACGCCCGCGTCGATCCGCACCGGCCGTGACGGATCCATCGAATTGAAGCAGGGGGCCACCACCGTGAGCGTGGGCCCGGACACGCTGCTCGAATTCCCCGCGCTCGAGAAGCGCGGCGGTGCCATCGACCGCGTCGTGCAGCCGCGCGGCAACGCCTTCTACAGCATCGGCAAACGCGAGGGCCGCAAGCTGCGCGTCGAGACGCCTTACCTCGTGGGAGTGGTGAAGGGCACCCAGTTCAACGTCGCGGCGCAGGACGACACCACGACGATCTCCCTGTTCGAAGGCCGCCTCGAAGTGCGCGCCAGCGACGACAGCGACGTGGTGGATCTCAACGCCGGCGAGATCGCCACGCGTAAGCGCGGCGACAAATCCATCAGTGTCATGAAGATGGACGGCAAGGCGCCCACCAATGCGCCGCGTCCGTCATCCGGCGGCAACGGCGGTGGTGACGGCGGCAGCGATCCCGCCGCGCCGCGCTCCCCGCGAACCGATGATGGCGATTCCATCCTCGCGGGGCGCGGGACCGGCGTGACCGCAGCGGTCGCCGTGCCCGGTGCCGCGACCAACACCAACGTGAGCCTCGATGTGCGCGCCAACGCGGTCGACGTGAATGCCGGCGTCAAGGTCGGCGAGACGGGTGCGAATGTTTCCGTGGGCGCGAACGTGGGCGTGGCCGGCGTCGATGCCGGCGCCAACGTGAGCCTGGCCACTCCCGTCGCCTCGGCCGATGTGAACGCGAACGTGAATCTCGGAGCGGGCGGAGTGGATGCCAGCGTCAACGCTGGCGTGGCCACTCCCATCGGTACGGCCGACGTCAACGCGGGCGTGAATCTCGGAGCGGGCGGCGTGGATGCGGCGGCCAACGTGGGCCTGGCCACTCCTGTCGGCTCCGTCGACGTGGATGCAGGCGCGAGTGTCGGCAGCTCGGGTGTGTCGGTCGATGCGGGCGCGGCCGTCGGCGTTGCACCGGTCGGCGTGGACCTCGTGACGAGCACCAGCGCCGACGTGACCCCCGGCGCCGTGGATGTCGCGACGACCACCACACTGGATGCGGGCCCGGTGACCGCCGACGTGGGCGCGTCGACCGCGGTCGATCTGGGCACGAGTGGCGTCAGCGCGGATGTCGATGCGGGCGCAACCGCCGGAATCGGTGGCACGACCGTCGTCGATACGTCGACGAGCGCCGCCCTGGACGTGGGCAGCGTGACCGACACGAGTGTGGCGGTCGACACCAGCACCGCGGTCGCGGGCGTCGATGCGGGCGTGAGCACCGCGGTGGACGTCGGCGCCGGAACCGTGGATCTCGGAGTGAACGTGGCGGGCGTCGACCTCGGCGCCGCCGTGGATCTCGGACTCGACGACACCACGACGTCTCCCGACACGACCACGGACACCGTGGTCGACACGGTGGTCGACACCGTCACCGACGTCGGTGGCCTCCTCGACGGGTTGTTGCGCCGCAGGCCAAAATGATCCGACTCGGCCGTCGCAACGGCTGGTGGTTGACCACACTCGCCGTCCTGGTCCTGGTCGCTGCACTGAGCGCCGGCGGCGTTCTCCGTCCGTATGAGAACCTGCTGGCCGACGCGCGCGCCAAACTGCTCGCGCACGAGATCCGTTCGGACATCGTGATCGTCGAAATCGACGCGGCCAGCCTGGCCGCGCTCGATTCCTGGCCCTGGCCGCGCAACTACCATGCGAAGCTGCTGGGTGAGCTCGCGGCCGCGAAACCCCGCAGCGTGTTCCTCGACATCGACTTCAGCGCGCAGTCCACGGCGCTCAACGACGCGGTGCTCGAAAGCGCGCTGGCGAAACCGCGCGATTTCCCCGTGTTGCTGCCGATGTTCTTCCAGGCGCGCAACGGCACCGACAGCGCGCTCGCCATCAGTCAGCCGTTGCCGCGCTTCGCTCGTCATGTCGGGCTCGCGGTGGTCAATCACCAGCCGGCGGCGGATGGACTCACGCGCGCCTGGCGCAACGCCTGGCAGGTCGAGGGCCGCCGCGCCCCGGCGGTGATCGATCCGCGCCGCACGCTGCGGGACGGCACGGACGTGACCATCGACTTTTCCATCTCGCCGACTTCGTTCACCTACGTTTCCTACGTGGACGTGCTCGAAGGGCGCGTGCCGCGCGAGATGCTCGCCGGCAAGACCGTGTTCGTCGGCGCCACCGCCGCCGAGCTCAATGACATGGTCGCGGTACCGGTCTACCGCTCGTTGCCGGGCATCGTCGTCCAGGCGCTCGCGACCGAAACCGTGAATGCCGGCGCGCCGCGCAGCCCGGCTGGCTGGGCCTCGCTCACGCTGCTGGCGCTGACGACGCTGCTGATCGCTCTGCTCTACAGCACCAGCTGGCGCCGCAATCTCGCCGTGCTCGCCGTTTCATGCGCCGCGTTGCTGGGGCTGTGGGGAGGCGCCTTCGCCGGGTATCGCCTGTGGCTGGATGCGGCCGCGATGCTGCTCGCCAACGCGCTGCTGTTCATCGCGATCGCCGTGCGTTCCCTCGAGGCGCAGACCTGGAAGGCGCTGGCGTTCTCGCTCGGCATGCGCCGCCGCGACGCCTTGTTGAAGAGCGTCGTCCAGTCCTCGACCGACTGCATCGTGTGCGTGGACGAGGCCGGCATCATCAAGACGGCGAATCCCGCGGCCTCGCGCCTGTTCAACTGCGCGGCCTACGAGCTCATCGACGAGCCGATCGCAAAATTCATCACGCTGCTCGCGGGTGATGGCGCCGGCGCGCGTCTCGGCGCGCTGCACGGCGTGATCCGCGAGTGCGACGCGCGCACGCTCGACGGCGAGGTGTTCCCGGTGGAAATCTCGGTGAGCCGCGTGCGCTTCACTTCTTCCGCGAGCCTGGGGCTCGACACCGAGCGCCTGTACACCGCCATCGTGCGCGACATCCGCGAACGCCGGGCGCAGCAGCGCCGGCTGCAACACCAGGCGACGCACGATTCGCTCACGGGCCTGCCGAACCGCGCCGCGCTGCTTGCGCACCTCGATGCGTCGCTGACGGCCGGTCCGCTGACACCGAACCTCGCATTGATGATGCTCGACCTGTGCCGCTTCAAGGAAGTGAACGACACGCTCGGCCACAACGTCGGCGACCGCGTGCTGTGCGACGTCGCGCAGCGTTTCCAGGCGGCGCTCGGCGATCGGGGGTTCATCGCGCGCATCGGCGGCGACGAATTCACCGTGGTGCTCGATCAGTCGCAGCTCGAGAACGACGGCGCGCACGAAAACATCGCGGCCACCTCGCAGGCGCTCGTGGATTGCCTGCGAGCCCCGATCGATGTCGCCGGCATTTCCATCGAAATCGGCGTCAGCATCGGGATCGCGCGTTACCCGCACGACGCCGCGGACGCGCAGGCGCTGCTGCGCCACGCCGACGTCGCGATGTACGTGGCGAAGCGCCGCGGCGCGACCTGGGAGTATTACGATGCCGCGCACGACGAGAACACCGTGCGGCGCCTTTCGATCGGCGGCGAGTTGCGTTCGGCCATCGCGAACGGTGCGATCGAGCTGCACTTCCAGCCGCAGGTGAACCTGCGCTCGGGCCTGGTCGAGAGCGCCGAGGCGCTGGTGCGCTGGAATCACCCGGTGCAGGGATTCATCAGCCCGGCCGAGTTCGTCGCGATCGCCGAGTCGACCGACCTGATCCGCCCGCTCACCGAGTACACGCTGCGCGGCGCGCTGACGCAGATCCGCGCCTGGCGCGATCGCGGCGTGCACGTGCGCATCGCGGTGAATCTCTCCGCGCGCATCCTGCAGGACACGGCCTTCCCCGCGCATCTGGCGAGCCTGCTCGAAGCGTCCGGCGTTTCGGCGGCGTCCCTCGAGCTCGAGATCACCGAGAGCGCGATGATGCTCGACCCGGCGCGCGCGCTGCGCGTCATCCAGGAGATCGACAAGCTCGGCGTGCTGATCTCCATCGACGATTTCGGCACCGGTTATTCGTCGCTCGGGTACCTGCGCGACCTGCCGGTGCACTCGCTCAAGCTCGACAAGTCGTTCGTCATGGGAATGCGCAACAACACCGACGATCGCATCATCGTCGAGTCCACGGCGCAGATGGCGCACGCGCTGCGGCTCGAGCTCGTGGCCGAGGGCGTGGAAACCGAGTGGGACGCGCAGTTCCTGGCCGTCGCCGGTTACGACTTCGCGCAGGGCTTCCATTTCTCGCGCGCGTTGCCCGCGGACAAATGCCTGGCGTGGATCGTCGAGTTCAACGCCACGGCCATGCTGACCATGGGCGACACCACTGTGACGAAGGCGGTGCACGCGCGCGCCCTGCGCGGCGACGAGGACACGCAGACCCTGCGGGCGTTGCGCCGCTGAGCCCGTCAGCGCTGGGCCTTGAGCCTCGGCACCCAGGCGAAACCGAGCTGAACCCAGCTCGGGCATCCCCATACCACATGTAGCGTGAAGTCCACAAAGGGCCATTCGGCGCGGCGCATAGGGCGGTTGGCTGGTCGCATCAATGCCACAAACGCTTTTCTTTTGGCGCGGCGAGGCGTATGTATGCACGCACTTCGCCGGAAGGAGGGGGACGGCGATCCAACCATTCAAGGAAGGTCAGCAATGAAAAAGCAAAACACGAGATTGGCAGCGGCTATCGCGTCAATCCTGTCCGCTTCCGCACTCGCACAAACGCCGGATACGGATGAGGCGACCGAAACGGTCGTGGTCACGGGCTCCCGCATCGCGCGCTCGTCGGATTTCACCAACGCGCAGCCGGTCGACGTCATCGACCGCTCGGCGATCGAAGCATCAGGCTACGCAAACCTGCAGCAGCTCCTCGAGAAGCTGCCGTCGAACGGCTCCGGCGCGTTCTCGACGCGTGGCAACAACCAGGACTCGACGGCCAACGGCGCCGCTTCCATCAGTCTGCGCGGCATGGGTCCCGACGCGACGCTCGTGCTGGTCAACGGCCGCCGTGTCGCCATCAGCCCGTTCGCGGAAAGCATCACCAACAACTTCGTCGACATCAACTCGATCCCGGTGGCCGCCATCGAGCGCCTCGAGATTCTGCAGGACGGCGCCTCGGCGTTGTACGGCTCGGATGCGGTTGCGGGCGTGGTCAACATCATCCTGCGCAAGGACTACGAAGGCCTCGAGCTCACGGGCTCGTTCGGCAACACCACGGAAGACGGTTACGACGAGCAGAACTACTCGGCGGTGTGGGGCTTCGGTGGCGAGGACAACAACGTCACCTTCATTTTCGACTACTTCAAGAACAGCACGCTCGAGAACGTCGAGCGCGGCACGTTCGGCTCCGCGAACCAGACGGCGCGCGGCGGCCAGGATTTCCGTTCTTCGCGCGGTTACCCGGGCCGCTTCTTCGTGAACGGCGTGATCACGCGGGATCCGGCCTGCCCGCCGGAGAGCACCGCGGGACAGACCTGCGTGTACGACTTCGGCGTCTGGAACCTGCTGATTCCGGAAGCGGAACGCAGCGGTCTGATGTTGATGGCGCACCAGGACCTGGCGGGCGGCGCGCAGCTGTTCGTCGAGTTCGCCGCGCAGCACAACAACTCGCTCGCGCAGGGCGCTCCGACGCCGCTGGACGAGGGCGCGGGACTGACGGTGCCGATCACCCATCCCGACAATCCCTTCCCGACCGCGACCACGCTCGGCATCAGCCGCTATCGCACCGTCGATGCGGGCCCGCGCACCTGGCACATCTCGACCGACAACCTCCGTGGCGTGGTCGGCGTGAAGGGTGAGTTCGCCAGCGATTGGAACTACGAATTCGCCTTGCAGCGCGCACGCAGCGAGACGGAACAGAGCGGTGGCCGCACGGACGGCTGGGTGCGCACCGATTTCCTGCAGCAGCAAATCGACCTCGGCGCGTACAACCCGTTCGGTGCCACGCAGAATCCCCAGGACGTCATCGAACAGATCACGACGAGCCTGGTTCGACGCGGCGAAGCCGAGCTGACGATGTACGACGCGCAGATCTCGGGCAAGTTGTTCGAATTCGGTGACGGCGCGGTGCACATGGCCGCCGGCGTCGAATACCGGGAAGAGTCGGTCAAGGACGTGCCGGACGACCAGTTCCAGCGCGGCCTGATCTTCGGCACGGAGTCGGTGTCGGCCGCCGGCGCCCGCGACATCACGTCCGCGTACGTCGAAGTCGCGGTGCCCCTGTTCACGGGTTTCGACGTGACGGCGGCGCTGCGCTACGACGACTACAGCGATTTCGGCACGACGACCAATCCGAAACTGTCGCTGCGTTACGCGCCGATCGACTCGCTGGCATTCCGCGCCTCGTGGGGCACGGGCTTCCGCGCGCCGTCGCTCGCGCAGATCGGTCTCGGCCCGTCCCAGGAGTCGCGCTTCTTCAGTGACGCGTTCGGCTGTCTCGACAACCCGGCCTACTGCACGGCGACGGACTTCAACATCGTCTTCACCGGCAATCCGAATCTGGACGCCGAGGAATCCGAGTCCTTGAACTTCGGTGTGTCGTGGCAGTCCGCGGGCTTCTCGGCCAGCCTCGACTACTAGGACATCGTCCAGGACAACAAGATCGACGAGGCCATCGGCTTCATCTACCAGGAAGAGTGCAACAACCAGGCGAGCACGATCTGCGTCCGCGCGCACGCCGCTGCCGGGTGACACGCTCGGAGCCCTTGCAGCAGATCAACGCGACCTTCGACAACATCAACGAGCAGTCGGTGACGGGCGTCGACCTCGAGTTCGGCTACCGGTTCGATGTGGGTGGCGGCAAGCTCGGCTTCGGGCTCAAGTACAGCCGGCTGCTGAAGTTCGAACGCGTGGAGCTGGGACCCGATCGGCGAGTTCCGTGACCCTCGATCAGACCGGCGAATACGAGTACCCGGAAGATCGCGCGACGCTCAGCGCCGACTGGGATGCCGAGAAGTGGGGCGTGAACGCGGCGGTGAACTACATCGGCTCGTTCCAGGATCTGCCGGATTCCAACTTCGACACCGTGCCGGACTACGACGAGTTCGACACGCGCGACGTCGGCGCCTTCACGACGCTGAACCTGCAGGGCCGTTTCAACGCCACTGACAACATGAAGTTCGTGTTGAGCATCGACAACGCGCTCGACGAGGCTCCGCCGTTCGCGGTCGGCGACGGCAACAACGACCTGTATGGATACGTGCAGGGCACGCACAACCCGCGTGGCCGGTTCTGGAGTGCCAAGGCGATCTTCACGTTCTGACGCACGGGCTAACTATAGAAAGTTGAGGTTTGTCGAGGGGGGACGGAGCAGCGCCAAGGCGCATCTCCTTTGAACGGGCGCCGTCCGGTGAGCTACCGGCGGCGCCCTCTTCATTTGAGGTTTTGAAATGTTCGGCCGCGCCTGGCTTGTCTACTTCAGCGCCGAATACTTCTCCGGGCTGAAGCCCACGAGCACGCTCTTGCCGTGCTCGAGCACCGGGCGCTTGATCATCGAGGGCTGCTCGAGCATGAGGCGCAGCGCCTTCCGCTCGTCGAGTTTTTCCTTCGCTTCGTCGGGTAGTTTGCGAAACGTCGTGCCCGAGCGGTTGAGCAGGGTCTCCCACTCCACGGCCTTCATCCACGCTTCCAGCTTCGGTCTGTCCACGCCCAAGACCTTGTAATCATGGAATTCGTAGGCGATGCCGCGCGATTCCAGCCAGGCGCGCGCTTTCTTGATCGTGTCGCAGTTCTTGATGCCGTACATCGTGATCTTCATCGACCGTCATTTGCCGCATCGGCGCGAAAGTTTCAATATCCGCGCGCTGTTCTGCGGAACCGAGGGGCTCTTGCGTGAATACTGCCGACCAACGCGGCTACCGTCTCACGTCCATCGACATGCTGCGCGGGCTCGTGATCGTCATCATGGCGCTCGACCACGTGCGCGATTTCTTCATGGCCGGCGCCGTCCAGGACCCGGTGAACACGCCGGACGTGTCGTTGAGCCTGTACTTCACGCGCTGGATCACCCACTTCTGCGCGCCGGTGTTCGTGTTCCTCGCGGGCACGAGCGCGGGTCTCATGGTCGCGCGCAAGACCCCCGCGGAGCTCGGAAAATTCCTGCTGACGCGCGGCCTGTGGCTGTTGTTCATCGAGGTGGTCGTCATCTCGACCGGCATCAGCTTCGCGCCGTTGGGGTCGGCGGCGTTCGGCGGTCAGACTTTCGTCATGCTCCAGGTCATCTGGGCGATCGGCATGAGCATGATCGTGCTCGGCGCGCTGCCAGTTCCTGGGCCGCAGGCTCTGCCTGCTGCTCGGTGCCGCGATCGTGCTGGGACACAACGCGCTCGATGGCACCTGGCCCACACAGGCGAATTTTGGTGATGCAGCCACGCCGTTCTGGGTGGGATTGCATTCGCAGATGGGCCGGCCACTGGGTCCCTTCTTCGTCGTGATCGCATACCCGATCATCCCGTGGATCGGCATCATCCTGCTGGGCTTCGGCGCCGCGCTGCTGTTCGAAAAGCCGGCGGCGGAACGCAAGCGCGCGTTGCTCCTGTGGGGCAGCGCGGTGACCGCCGCGTTCGTCGCGCTGCGCGCGCTCGACGTCTACGGCGACCCGAATCAGTGGCGAGTCACAAACCAGCGGGGCGCTGCGCACGACGCTCGATTTCCTCAACACGACGAAGTATCCGCCCAGCCTGCTGTTCACGTTGATGACCCTCGGGCCCAGCCGCGATCTTCTGCGCGTACGCCGAACGCTGGAGCGGCTGGCTCAAGGACACGCTGGTGATGTACGGCCGCGTGCCGTTCGCGTTCTACGTCGTGCACTGGTACCTCTTGCACACGGTCTGCGTCCTGCTGGGCGTGATCCAGGGTTTGCCGGCCGCGGCGCTGCGCGACGTGCCGGGAACGTTTCCGGCGGAATACGGGCTGCCGCTCTGGGGTGTCTACCTGGTGTGGGTCGGCGTGGTCGCCGCGCTGTATCCGTGGGTGCGGTTCATGGCGGGCGTGAAGGCGAAATCGAAGTCCTGGTGGCTTTCGTACGTCTGACGAAGTGTTGTCTATCGAAGAAGGGGTGTGCGCCGCAGCCAGAGCGTCAGCACCGCGCCGGCCACCAGCACGCCGGACAGGAACGTCATCGGCGCGACGAAATCGCCGGTAGTTTGCTTGAGCCAGCCCACGACGCTGGGTCCGACCATGCCGCCGACCGCGCCCATGGCGTTGATCAGCGCGATCGAGCCCGCCAGTGCGCGGCCCGTGAGGAATTTGCCGGGCATCGCCCAGAACGGCCCGCGCGTGCAGTAGTCGCCGACCGCGGCCACGGCCAGCGCGGCCATCGCGAGGAGCGGCGAGGCGAACATGCCCACCGCGATGAATCCGACGGCGCCCACCACCGACGGGAATGGCGACGTGGAGAAAACGCTCGCCGGTGCGATCCGAGCTCATGCTCACGAGCACCATGCCCAGCGCGGCGGCGACGTAGGGAATGGCGGAGAAGAATCCGACCTCGAGTTCGGTGTAGCCCGACAGGCCGCTGACGATCGATGGCACCCAGAACGTGAGGCCATAGCTGCCCGTCTGGCAGCAGAACATCACGATGGCGAGCAGCCAGACCACCGGGTGCTTCAGCGCGGCTGACAGTTCCAGCCCGTGCCGCGCATGGGCTTCGACGTGTTCGGCTTCGATGCGCCGGCTCAGCCAGTTGCGCTGCGCTTCGGTGAGCCAACGGGCATCGGACGGCTTCTCGGTGAGGAACCCGAGCACCACGAAGGCGAGCAGGATCGCTGGCGCGCCTTCGAGGATGAACATCCACTGCCAGCCGTGCAGGCCCAGGTACTCATCCATGCCCTGCATGATCCAGCCCGACAGCGGTGCACCGAACACCACCGAGAGCGGAATGCCGATCATGAACCACGACACGGCCTTCGCCCGGTAGCCGCGCGGAAACCAGTGAGAGAGGTAGTAGATGATTCCCGGAAGGAAGCCCGCCTCGGCCGCTCCCAGCAGGAAGCGGAGGAGGTAGAAGCTCCAGAGGCTGTGCACGAACATCATGCACACGGAGATGATTCCCCACGTGATCATGATGCGCGCGATCCACACACGCGCGCCGAAACGCGCCAGCAGCAGGTTGCTGGGCACCTCGCACAGCGCGTAACTCAGGAAAAAGAAGAAGCCGAAACCGAGACCGAACGCTGTTTCGCTGAATCCGAGGTCCGGTCTCATCTGCAGCTTCGCGAAGCCGACATTGACGCGGTCCAGCCACGACACGATGTACAGCAGCAGCAGGAAGGGCAGCAGCCGCCAGGCGACTTTGCGCATGGTGGTGCGTTCGAGAACGGCCGTGTCTTCCGTCTGCATGAGGCGCGAGTGTATCGGAGTTATGATGCCCGCCATGAACGAACCCGCTGACTGGATCGACGTGGGGGCAGCCGAGGACTTCAGGCGCACGCCGTTGCGCGAGGCGAAGCTCGGCGAGCGGCTGGTCGCGATCTCATACAAGGACGGCAAGTTCGGCGTCATCTCGAACGTCTGCAATCACGTGGGCGGGCCGCTCGGGCGCGGCCACCTCGAAGGCGAGTTCGTCGTGTGCCCCTGGCACCAGTACCGTTTCCATCGCTGCACCGGTGAAGGCGAGCCGGGCTACGAGGCGGACAAGGTGCCGTCGTACGCGGTGAAGGAAGAGGGCGGCCGGTTGTTAGTCACCGCGAAGCCGACCAGCAAGCGCGGCCACCTGCCGCACGAGCCGCATCCGCTGACCCGTTCCACGGATCGTGCGCCCGGCATGCTGCGCGTCGGCGGAATCTCCACGACCGTGATGGACCGGAAGTACCCGCGCTTCTCCACCTCGGGATACCTGCTGGATGTCGCGCTCGAACACGCGAAGAGCGCGCTCGGCGCGGAGACGAAGCTGGTCACGCTCAACGCGCTCAACTTCCGCAGCTGCGAGGGTTACTACTCGAAGGCCGCGAAGGCCTGCACGTGGCCGTGCTCCATCACCGCGTCCGACAAGACCGATGAGCTCGAGCAGGTGTACGACATGGCCGTTCACTGGGCCGACGTGTTGCTGGTCGCGACGCCGATCCGCTGGGGCGCCGCGAGCTCGCTCTATTACAAGATGGTGGAGCGGCTCAACTGCGTGCAGAACCAGATCACGCTCAACAACAAGGTCCTGATCCGCAACAAGGTGGCCGCGTTCATCGTCACGGGCGGGCAGGACGGCATCCAGGCGGTGGCCGGCCAGATGATGGGATTTTTCAGCGAAATCGGTTTCCTGCTGCCGCAGTTTCCGTTCATCGCGCATTCGCTCGGCTGGGAGGCGGAGGACATGGAGAGAAACGTCAACTTCGTCGAGACCAGCGACGCGCTCAAGAAAGGTGCGTGCGAACTCGTGGCGCGCGCGTCGGAGATGTCACGCTGCCTGATCGACCACCACCTGACCACGCACGCGACCATCGACAAGGGTGGGCGGAAGGCGTCGGCCTGAGTTTCACGAAGCCGGCTCCCCGAGCCAGCGCGCCACGAGTGGCGGGACCCTCTGCGTCGCCTTGCCGTTCAGGTACTGGTATCCATGCGGAATGTCATCCATCTCGAGCGAGACCAATGCGCGTTCGGCATCACGGCGCGCCGCATCCACCAGCCCGGCGGCTGGATAGACCGTGAGCGATGTGCCAACCACCAGGACCTTGTCCGCCGCGGCCACGAGCTCTGCGCGCCTCGTCCATGTGCTGCGTCTCCTCTCCGAACCACACGATGTCGGGACGCAGTTGCGTGCCTTCGTCGCATTTCTGTCCGAGCGCGATCGGCGCGTCGTCCATCTTGTAGCGCCTGCGTGAGCGGCCCGTTCCACGCGCGTAGGCGAGCTCGCCGTGCACGTGCAGCACCCGCGTCGAGCCGGCCCGCTCGTGCAGCGCATCGACGTTCTGCGTGACGACGGCGACGTCGAACCTTTTCTCGAGCGCCGCGATGGCGCGATGCGCCGCATTCGGGTCCGCCTTCCAGGCTTTCGCGCGCCGCTCGTTGTAGAACGCGAGAACCACCTCGGGTTGTTTGGCCCAGCCTTCGGGGCTCGCGAGCTCGGCCCAGGAGTATCGGTTCCAGAGGCCGGCGGAATCGCGGAACGTGGGCAGACCGCTCTCGGCGGAAAGGCCGGAGCCGGAGAGCACGACTATTCTCTGGCGGCGGGAAATCGACATGACACGAGTATGCCGATCGGGAAGAACGGCGTGGCGACGAAGCGCCACGCCGTCCATTCAGTCCCTGAAAGAAGTGGTGTCGGTCGGAACCATCGAACTCACCGCCAGGCATGCAGCAGTTCTCAAGCGGCCTTCTCGAGCAGCAGCAATCCCGAGCCCGTATTCGAGATCGGTACGTGGTAGTTGCGCTGCAGCTCGCGGACATCGGCTCCGAGCGTGCCGCGCATCATCAGCCACTGGATCAGTTCCGGACCCTGGGTTCCGGCGAACTCCACCAGGTCGCGGATGGAATAACGCGCCAGCAACTCGGGCTCGTGGACTATCTTCTCCATGCAAAACAGGTCGAAGGGTTTGTTGATGAAGCCCGCGCGGCGGCCGTCCAGCTGGTGCGAAAGCCCGCCGGTGCCGAGCACGATGACACGCTCGTCGGCGGACCAGCTTTCGATGGCGCGGCCCAGCGTCTCGCCGAACCGCAGGCAGCGCGCCGGGCTCGGCAGCGGATGCTGCACGGTATTGACGTGGATGGGGATCGCGCGGACCGGCCAGTGGCTCGCGCCGGGATACAGGAGCTGCATCGGCACGACGAAGCCGTGATCCACCTTCATCTCCTGGCAGGTGGTCAAATCGAAATCCGCCGCGGACAACGACTCGATGAGATGCCAGGAAAACGCGGGGTCGCCCGGAAATGGAGTGAGCGTGGGCAGTCCCCAGCCCTCGTCGGCATTGCAGTACTCGGCGGCTGCGCCAACCGCGAACGCGGGCATCTTGTCGAGGAAGAAATTGAGACCGTGATCGTTGTAGATGACGACCGCGACCGTCGGCCGCACTTTGTTCAGCCATTCGCGCACGGGCGCGTAGGCGTCGAAAAACGGCTTCCAGTAAGGCTCGGCGCACTGGTTGCGCGCCATGGCGAGTCCGATCGCGGGAATGTGAGAGGTGCCGATGCCACCGACGATGCGCGCCATGTCAGCCTCCCGCCGCGAGCAGCCTGGCCCGGAATGCCTCGACCGACATGCCGGTTTGCTGCGCGCCGACATCCTGGACACCGAGCCCGAAAATTCCGGCGAGTTTCGCCAGGTAATAGATGTTGCCGCCCGCCTCGATCATCGCGAGCACGTCCCGTTCGCGGACCGCCGCGCGCTGCAGGTCATCGAGACCATATTTCCTGCAATAGGCCTCCTCGTTGCGCAGGAAATCCGCGCGGTTGGACGCCTCGTTGAACGAGTAGCACATCTTGTTGAGGGCATATCCGCGCTGTGCCGCGCGGCCGTCGAAGAGCGTGGTGCCCCAGGGAGTCTCGCCGGAAGTGCCGGCGAATTTCGTGAGGATATGGTTCATGCGCACAGCTTCCCGATTCGGGAATTCCAGCGCATTCGTAAGGCTACCTACGGGCTGCGCGCGATGTCTGGCATCAGCGGCGCCGATGCGACGGCCGGTTTCAGGCCTTGGCGAACGAGAACAACGAGCTCTGGCGTTGTGACTGCGACTGCGACTGCGATGGCATGCGCTGCGTATCCTTGACGCTCGAGGGGAAGTAGATCTGCGCGATGCCGTCGTGCACGTCGTGGATGCGCAGCTGGATGTTGTCGATGAGCTCGTGCAGGCCGGGCTGATCCAGGGTCGCGAGCGGCGCACGCTCGATGAAGCGCTTCGCGGTCTCGAGCACCTCGAGGACTCCCTCGCTGCGCGGCAGGGAGGTGAGCGAGCTTTCGAGCTGCGCGAGGCAGAACTGGCAGGAGCGCGGAAACTGGTCGTCGCGCAGCAGGAACTGGAGCACGTCGGTGCGTTTCACGCGCGTGCGCATCTTGAGACGGTACATCTGGTAGCCGGAGAGGCTCTTCAACACGCTCATCCACTGCACGCTCTCGAACGGGCGCAGCTCTGGTGTCTCGGCGGGCAACAATTGCGCCGAACGCACGTCGACGATGCGGCTGGTCATGTCCGCGCGCTCGAGATTCCGGCCGAGCACCAGGAAGGTGTGCGCGTCGTTGCGGTTCATGGTGCCGTCGAGAATGCCGGTGATGGTCTGCAGCGCGATCACGATGCGCTTCAGGAATTCGAAGCGGGCGCGCTTGTTGACGCCGGTGGGCAGATCCTTGCTGAACTCCGCGAAGAACTGGTTGAGCAGCTCCCAGGCTTCGGTGGGCAGGATCTCGCGCAGCGTGCGCGCGTTTTCCCGCGCCGCGGTCAGCGAGCTGCAGATGGAGCCCGGGTTCTGCTTCTCGGCCATGAGGAAATTGACGACCTGGCGCTCATCGCCCTTCGCGCCCTTGTCGTCCTTGAACTGCGCATCGAACTCGGCGCGGTTGCCCGAGATGTCGACCAGCGGCAGCCACCCCGGCGCGATGCCTCCCGGCAGGTCCAGCAGCAGGTTGGTGTTCACGCCGATGATGCGCGCGGTGTTCTCGGCACGCTCGAGGTAGCGCGCCAGCCAGTAAACGTTTTCGACGACGCGGGCCAGCATCTAGTTGTCCGTATCCACGATCCAGGTGTCCTTGCTGCCGCCGCCCTGCGAGGAGTTCACGACCAGCGAACCCTTGCGCAGCGCGACGCGCGTCAAACCGCCGGTGGTGACCGAAGTTTGCGGCCCGGAAAGAATGAACGGCCGCAGGTCCACGTGGCGCGGCTCGAGCCGGTCGCTGACCAGCGTCGGTACGGTGGACAGCGTCACCACCGGCTGCGCGATGAAGCTGCGCGGATCCGCTTTCAGCGAATCCGCGAATTTGCCGCGCTCGGCCTTGGTCGACATGGGGCCCATGAGCATGCCGTAACCGCCGGAGCCGTCGACCGGCTTCACGACGAGTGAGTCCAGGTTTCCCAGCACGTGATCGAGTTGTTTGGACTCGCCGCAGCGCCACGACGGTACGTTCGGCAGGATGGCATCCTCGCCGAGGTAGTACTTGATCATCTCGGGCACGTACGTGTAGACGAGTTTGTCATCGGCCACGCCGGCGCCGGGTGCGTTCGCGAGCGCGACGTTGCCCGCGGCCCAGGCGCGCATGATGCCGGGCACACCGAGCGAGGAATCATTGCGGAACACCTCGGGGTCGAGGAAGTCGTCGTCGATGCGGCGGTAGATGACGTCGACGCGCGTCCAGCCGCGCACCGTCTGCATGTAGACGCAGTCGTCACTATCTACCGCGAGGTCGCGGCCCTCGACCAGCTCGCAGCCCATCTGGCGCGCGAGGTATGCGTGTTCGAAGTACGCCGAGTTGTAGATTCCGGGCGTGAGCACCACGACCTCGGGACGGCCTTCCTTGCGCGGCGACAGCGCGCTCAGCATGTCGTAGAGCTGTGAAGGGTAGTCATCCACCGGCAGGATGGCCGCGCTCTCGAACAGCTCGGGGAACACGCGCTTCACCACCTGCCGGTTCTCGAGCATGTACGAAACACCCGAGGGCACGCGCAGGTTGTCCTCGAGCACGTAGACGGTGCCGTCCTTGTCGCGGATCAGGTCGGAACCGCAGATGTGCGCCCAGGTGCCGAGCGGCGGCTTGATGCCTTTCACGACGGAGCGGAAGTTCTTCGACGTCGCGATGATCGAGGCGGGCATGAGCCCGTCCTTGATGAATTTCTGCTGGTGGTAAACGTCGTCGATGAAGAGGTTGAGCGCGGCGGCACGCTGGATGAGGCCGGCCTCGATCTTCTGCCACTCCTTGCGGGAGATGGTGCGCGGGATGATGTCGAGCGGCCAGGCGCGGTCGATGGACCCGTCCTGTTCATGGTAGACCGTGAACGTTATGCCCATGGCCTTGATGGCAAGCTCCGCGGCCTGCTGGCGGACCGCGATCTCGTCGCCGTCCATCTCCGTCAGGTAACGCATGAGGGCGCGGCCCGCGGCACGCGCGCCGCCGCCGGGACCCACGAGCTCGTCGTGGAAGCCGGGGGAGGGGTATGACGTCCAGTCTGTTTTCATCGTAGGCGCAGAGCGCGGATCAAAAATACCAGAGCCCGACAAGCGCGTTCAAAAAAGTGCGAAACCGGGCTGGGCCGCATCCGGATGGTGCTCCTGGGCTGTTTTTGGCGCAATTTGGTGCGGGCATGGCTAACAGGTGGCCTGTGTAGAATGCACTCGTGTCCATTCATGTCGCGCTCAATCACGTCACGCACTATCGCTACGACCGGCTCGTGGCGCTCGGGCCACAGGTCGTGCGCCTGCGGCCCGCGCCGCATTGCCGCACCCGCATCCTGTCGTACTCGCTGAAGGTCACGCCGGCCAAACATTTCATCAACTGGCAGCAGGACCCGGAATCTAACTACCTCGGACGGTTCGTCTTCCCTGAGAAGACCGACGAGCTGCGCATCGAGGTCGACCTGGTCGCCGAGATGGCGGTGCTCAACCCGTTCGATTTTTTCCTCGAGCCCTACGCCGAAACGTTTCCGTTCGCCTACCAGGGCGCCGACAAGCGCGACCTCGCGCCCTATCTCGTCATGTTCCGCGGCGAACCGCTGTTCAAGGAATTCCTCGGCTCGGTTCCGCGCGAGCGCAAACGCACCATCGACTTCCTGGTCGAGCTCAACGCCAGGCTCGCGAAGGACATCAAGTACCTGATCCGCATGGAGCCCGGTGTGCAGACGCCGGAGCTCACGCTGCGCAAGGGGTCGGGATCGTGCCGCGACTCGTCGTGGCTGCTGGTGCAGCTGCTGCGGCACATGGGGCTCGCCGCGCGTTTCGTCTCCGGCTACCTGATCCAGCTCACCGCGGACATGAAGTCGCTCGACGGGCCGTCCGGGCCGGAGCGCGATTTCACCGACCTGCACGCCTGGTGCGAGGTCTATCTACCTGGCGCCGGCTGGATCGGTCTCGATCCCACCTCGGGCCTGCTGGCCGGCGAGGGGCACATTCCGCTCGCCTGCACGCCGGAGCCCGGCGCCGCGGCGCCGGTCACGGGTGGGGTCGACAAGGCCGAAGTCAAGTTCGAACACCACATGAAGGTGGAGCGGATCTGGGAGGCGCCGCGCGTCACCAAGCCGTACACCGAGCAGCAGTGGGCCGACATCGAGAAGCTGGGCCACGCGATCGACGCCAAGCTGCTCGCGGGCGACGTGCGCCTCACCATGGGTGGCGAGCCCACGTTCGTCTCGGTCGACGACCCGGATGGCGCGGAGTGGAACACCACGGCGATGGGCCCGAACAAGCGGCGCCTCGCGATCGACGTCTACAAGCGTCTCAAGGACAAGTACGCGCCGCAGGGCCTGTCGCACTTCGGCCAGGGCAAGTGGTACCCGGGCGAGCAGCTGCCGCGCTGGTCGTTGAACTGCTTCTGGCGCCGCGACGGCGAGCCCATCTGGATGAACCCGGCGCTGCTCAGTGATGAGCAGGACCACGGAGTGACGGCCGAGCGGGCCGGCGAGTTCCTCGCGAGCGTCGCGGACAAGCTCGGACTCCACGCCAGGAACATGTTTCCCGCCTTCGAGGACACGTTCTATTACCTGTGGCGGGAGCGTCGCCTGCCGGGCAACGTCGATCCATTCAAGTCGAAACTCGACGATCCGCAGGAGCGCGCCCGGCTCGCGAAGGTGTTCGAGCAGGGACTCGACGCGGTGATCGGACACGTGCTGCCGCTCACGCGCGACCCCGATTCCGCGCGCTGGCGCACGGGCCCCTGGTTCCTGCGCCGCGAGCGCTGTTACCTGATTCCCGGCGACTCCCCGATCGGTTATCGATTGCCGCTCGACTCGCAGCCCTGGGTTGCCAAGGGCGACTATCCCTACACGCTCGAGCCCGACCCGATGGCGCCGCCGTCGCCGTTGCCGCGGGCTGCCGACATCCGGCGCCAGTACTTTGGTGACAGCGGGACGGTGCCGGGTCGGGAAACCGGGAAAACTCCATCTTCGG
Source organism: uncultured Pseudomonadota bacterium (assembly GCA_963774045.1). Taxonomy (GTDB): domain Bacteria; phylum Pseudomonadota; class Gammaproteobacteria; order Steroidobacterales; family Steroidobacteraceae; genus CADEED01. The sequence goes on along the minus strand of CAVZED010000028.1, from coordinate 44,672 downwards.
CCGCAGGTCCCGGAGTTATCCCGGTTTCCCGACCCGGCACCGTCTCGCCCATCGAGGGGATCGTCGCGCCGGCGCGGCCGCCGGAGTTCCTCAAATCCGCCGCCGATCTGACCCGTACGGCGTTGTGCGCGCAGCCGCGCAACGGCGTCCTCTATCTATTCATGCCGCCGGCGCACCGCCTCGATCACTACCTCGAGCTGGTCGCGGCCATCGAAGCCACCGCGGAGGACCTCGACACCCCGGTGGTGCTCGAGGGTTACGAGCCGCCGAAGGACCCGCGCCTCAACCGCTTCAGCGTGACGCCGGATCCGGGCGTGATCGAAGTGAACATCCACCCGTCCGGCAGCTGGGACGAACTCGTCGACCGCACCACTCATCTATATGACGTTGCGCGCCAGAGCCGCCTGACCACCGAGAAGTTCATGCTCGACGGCCGCCACACCGGCACCGGCGGCGGCAATCACTTCGTGCTGGGCGGCGCGACGCCCCCGGACTCGCCGTTCCTGCGGCGCCCGGACCTGCTGCGCAGCCTGCTGGCGTACTGGCACAACCATCCTTCGCTGTCCTATCTGTTCAGCGGCCTGTTCATCGGCCCGACTTCGCAGGCGCCGCGCGTCGACGAGGCACGCAACGATTCGCTGTACGAGCTCGAGCTCGCCTTCAAGCAGTTGCCGCCGCCGGGACAGGACGCACCGCCGTGGCTGGTCGACCGCCTGTTCCGCAACCTGCTCATCGATTCCACCGGCAACACGCATCGCGCGGAATTCTGCATCGACAAGATGTTCTCGCCCGACGGCAACACCGGGCGCCTGGGCCTGCTCGAGATGCGCGCCTTCGAGATGCCGCCGCACGAGCGCATGAGCCTCACGCAGCAGCTCATGCTGCGCTCGTTGGTGGCGCGCTTCTGGCGCGAACCCTACGGTTCGAAGGATGGAGCGCCGCGCCTCGCGCGCTGGGGCACCGAGCTCCACGACCGCTTCATGCTGCCCTACTTCATCCAGCGGGATCTCGAGGACGTCGTCGCGGAGCAGAACGCCGCGGGCTTCGCGCTGCGGCCCGAGTGGTTCGCGCCGCATTTCGAGTTCCGTTTCCCCAAGTACGGCGACTTCGCGGTGTTCGGCGCCGACGTGGAGCTGCGCCAGGCGCTCGAACCCTGGCACGTCATGGGCGAAGAGGGCGCGGCCGGCGGTGCGGTGCGCTACGTGGATTCGTCGGTCGAGCGCCTGCAGGTCAAGGTCACGGGCCTCGCGCCGGATCGCTACGCGCTCACCTGCAACGGACGACGAATCCCGTTGCGGCCGACGGGTACGGTTGGCGAGTTCGTGGCCGGCGTGCGTTACAAGGCCTGGCAGCCCTCGTCGGCGCTCCATCCCCTGATCGACTCGCATGCGCCGCTCACCTTCGACCTGGTCGACACGTGGATGAACCGCTCGATGGGCGGCGCGCAATACCACGTCGCCCACCCGGGCGGCCGCAGCTACGACACCTTTCCCGTGAACGCCTTCGAATCGGAGAGCCGGCGTCTCGCGCGATTTGTCAGAATGGGACATTCGCCGAACAAAGTCTCACCGCCGCCGGAGAGTCCCAATGCCGAATACCCCTTCACGCTGGACCTGCGTAAAGTCTGAGCGGTGACCAGCGAGATGCGCGCAGTTCTCGAGCCGACCGACCTGCGACGATACGACGAGCTGACGGATCCATCCGGGGGAATGCGCGCGCACTGGCGTCCACTCATCGACCGGCTGCGCGCCGATGAAACCCCCGACGCCGTGCGCCGTTCGCTCGAGCTCACGCGCCGGCTCATCGTCGAGAACGGCGTCACCTACAACGTCTACGCCGATCCGCAGGGCGCCGATCGTCCCTGGGCTCTCGACCCGCTGCCATTCGTGTTGCCCGCCGCGGAGTGGAAAACCATCGAGGCCGGTGTCGCGCAACGCACCCGGCTGCTCAACGCGCTGCTCGCGGACCTGTACGGCCAGCAGCGGCTGCTCGCCGAGGGCCACGTGCCGGCGGAGCTGCCGTTCGGTCACCCTAACTACCTTTGGCCCTGCCATGGCATCCGGCCGCTCGATGGCAACTGGTTGAACGTCTACGCGGCGGACCTGGCGCGCGCGCCGGACGGCCGCTGGTGGCTGCTCGCGGATCGCACGCAGGCGCCCTCGGGCGCGGGGTACGCGCTCGAGAACCGCGAGATCCTCGAGCAGGTTCACCCCGAGGCCATCCCCGACATGTCGGTGCGCCGCGTCCGCGGCTTCTTCAACGCGCTGCGCGAGCGCATGCTTCCTTCGCAGCGGGAATGGGGCGCGGCGGGCGACGAAGCGCTGCTCGCGGTGATCCTCACGCCCGGGCCGTACAACGAAACCTATTTCGAGCACGCGTACCTCGCGCGCCAGCTCGGCATACCGCTGGTCGAGGGCAGCGACCTCACCGTGCGCGGCGACACCGTCTTCCTCAAGACCCTGGGGGGTCTGCGCCGGGTGCACTCGATCCTGCGCCGTCTCGACGACGACTACTGCGACCCGCTCGAACTGCGCGGCGACTCGGCGCTCGGCGTGCCCGGGCTCATCGGGAGCTTGCGCGCCGGCCGGGTGGCGGTGTCGAACGCGCTCGGCACCGGCGTGCTCGAGTCCGCGGCCTGGCTCGGCTTCCTGCCCCCGATCTCCGAGCGGCTGATCGGCGAGAAGCTGCTGCTGCCCGAGGTCGCCACCTGGTGGCTGGGGGAGAAGCCCGCGCTCGAATACGTGCTCGCGAACCTCGATCGCCTGGTGATCAAGCCTACCTACCCGAACCAGCGGTTCGAGCCCATGTTCGGCCGCGACTACGAGGGCCGGGAGCGCGACCAGCTCATCGCGCGCATGCGCAACCGGCCCTACGCCTACGTGGCGCAGGAGCACGTGCGCCTCTCGCAGGCACCGGTCTGGAAGTCCGCGGCGACATCCGAGTTGTCGTCGCGCGCGTTGACCATTCGCGTCTACGCGGTGGTGACGCCCGACGGCGTGCGCGTGATGCCGGGCGGACTGGCGCGCATCGCGCACGACAGCGCGGTCGACGTGGTCTCGACCCAGCGCGGCGGCGGCGCCAAGGACATCTGGGTCCTGGCCGAGAGCCCTCACGAAGAAACGCTCGTGCCAACCGATTCGGCGGCGCCCCATGGCCGCGCGCCGCAGGCCCAGCGACACGACTACATTCCCTCGCGGCTGGTCGAGAACCTCTACTGGCTCGGCCGCTACACGGTGCGCTGCGAGAACACGGCGCGGCTGATGCTGCGGACTCTCGCGGCGCGCAGCGATGCGCGCGTCTTTCCGCATGCGCGCCAACTGTGCCGCGACCTGGGCGCCGTCGCGCCGGAGGGCGACGTGTTCGACGCCCTGCGATCGCAGGATCAGACCGGACTCTCCGCGGAGATCAGACACCTGGCCTGGTGCGCCTCGCAGGTGCGCAACCGTCTCTCGGCGCGATACTGGCGCGGCGTGGTCGGGCTGCAGCGCCAGATGCAGGAAGCGGCGGCTTCGCGCGGCAGCAGCCGCGAGGTGTACGAACGCATCCTGCAGTCCCTCGCGGCGCTCACGGGCTTCTCCGAGGAAGACATGATGCACGACGAGGGCTGGCGCGTGATGCGTCTCGGCCGCCGCATCGAGCGCATGCAGTTCATCGCCGGCATCCTCGCGCGGCAGCTCGGCAGCGCGCACGCGGCGCGCCCCGAGACCGTCGAATGGCTGCTCGAGGTCTGCGACAGCACGCCTATCTACCGTGCGCGCTACATCGGCGCACCGCGGCTGTCACAGCTGTTGAACCTGCTGCTGTACGACGACGGGCACCCGATGGCGCTGGCGTTCCATCGCCGCTCGATCGACCGCGACCTCGACGATCTCGCCCGGTCGCTGGACGGAGAGCGCGAGCGCGGCGTGCCGGACCTGCCGCTGCTGCCCTCGGGCGCCGCCGAACAGCTCGATGCGTCCGGGCCCGTCGGCAACGTGGCGCGCGCCGAGCTCGCCACCGAGCTCGCGGACCTCGTGAACCGCACCAGCGAGCTCTCCGACCGGCTTTCGCACCGCTATTTCGCCCTGATCGAAACCGACGCGCACGCGCTCGCCACGTAACGCGCCCAGATGACGAAGAAGTACCGCATTCGACACCAAACCCGCTACGCCTACTCGGCGGATGTCGTGCACTCGCATCACCTGCTGCACCTGGTGCCGCGGCCCGCGTCCTACCAGCAATGCCTCGAGTACGACATCGAGATCCTGCCGGAGAATCACCGGCGCGAGAACGAGTTCGACGCCTTCGGGAATCCGCTGATCCGCATCGAGCTCGCGCAGCCACATCGCGAGCTGTCCGTGGTTTCGACCATGGAGATCGAGGTGCACGCGCGGCCCGCGATTCCGATCGACACCTCCGAGCCGTGGGAAAGGGTTCGCGATGCGTTCGCATACAAGGGCGCCTGGCCGTCGCGCGACCAGCTCGAGTCCGCGCGTTTCCGCCACGAATCACCGCACGTGCGCGTGAAGCAGACCTTCACCGACTACTCGGCCGAGTGTTTTCCGGAAGGGCGGCCGATCCTCGCCTGCGCGGAACACCTCACGAAGAAGCTCCACACCGACATCAAGTACGAGCCCGGCGTCACCGACATCGGCACGGCCGCCACCGAAGTTCTCGAGACGCGACGCGGCGTCTGCCAGGACTTCGCGCATTTCATGATCTCCTGCCTGCGCTCGCGCGGGCTGCCGGCGCGGTACGTCAGCGGCTACCTGCGCACCAACGCGACCACCGGCAAGGACGGCGCGAAACTGGTCGGCGACGGCGCGTCGCACGCCTGGGTCTCGGTGTGGAGTCCGCCGTACGGGTGGATCGAGTTCGACCCGACCAACGGCTGTTTCGCCGGGACGGATCACGTGGCCGTCGCGTGGGGCCGCGACTTCGGCGACGTGTCACCGCTGCGAGGCGTGATCCTCGGCGGCGGCGAACATCAATTGTCGGTGACGGTGCTGGTCGAGCCGGTGGGCGAACCCAGCCGAACCGATGGCCTCGCGCAAACCTTCGACGTCCGCCGACCTCACGTAGCGTTTGATGTTGCGCCACATGGAGTGGTAGCCGTAGCCGCCATCGGTGAGCTCGGCCAGCGCGTCTTCCGCGCTCCAGTCCTGTTCGAGCATGCGGTACATCGCGCTCATGAGGCCGGTGCGGTCGGCGCCGTGCTGGCAATGGATCAGGAACGGCCCGTTCTCGGTCTTCTTCAGCATGCTCATCACTTCGATGACGTGTTTGTCGTCCGACGCGCCAGGTGAGGATCTTCGTGCGCTCGGTGCGCAGGCTGGTGCCGCGAACCTCCTCGTCGTCGTCGTTGAAGGCACGCAGGTTGATGACGGTGCGGATGCCGAGCTTTTCGAGGTTCTGCATGCCGAGCGCCGTCGGCTGTTCGCTGCGATAGAGCAGCGGCGTGATGCGGTGCAGGTTGGGCACGCCTTCGAGCGCGATGGGCTCGGCCCAGTGGCCGGGGCGCGTGCGCGGCCGGCGCGGCGGGCGGCGGAGCCTTGCGCCAGCGCCGCGTTGCCCGCGACCAGGGCGGTGATGACGGCGAGAAGGATATGCGTTTCATAGGTGGACGCAGATAGTAGCGCAACTACGTCGCGGGCCGCACGTGGCGTGCCGATTTTGTGCGCCGCCTCACTCATCGCGGCGAGGCGCGCCGGCTCGCGCGAGCAGGCGCGCGAGCTTGAACGCGAGTGTCGCGCCGTCCACCGCCTTGATGGCGGCGCCGGCCTCGAGTAGATAGTCCGCGTTGCGCTCCTCCTGCCCGGGAATCGGCGACACCAGCAGCATCGGCTTCGACTTGGCCAGGCACTCGGAGACGGACAGGCCACCCGGCTTCGTCACGACGAGATCCGCGGCCGTCATCACGCGTTCGACGGTGGTCGTGAATCCCAGCGGGAACAGCCGGCCCGGGTGCTGCTTCGCCAGCGCCTGCAGGCGTTTCAGCAGGTCCGCGTTGCGGCCGGCGAGCGCAAGAACTGATCCGCGGGCTGCATGTCGCCGGGCAGCGAAAGCACGCGCGCCGCCAGCTCGTCCAGCGACTGCCGACGCCCGCGCCACCGGCCATCATGAGCACGGTGAACTTGGCCGGATCGCACGCCGAGCTCGGCCGCGCACGCGGCGCGTTCGAGCGGCGGCGGAAAACTGCGGCATCACCGGGATTCCCGGTGACGGAGATCCTCTCGCGCGGCACGCCGCGATCCGCGAGCCGGAACGCGACTTCCTCGCTCGCGACGCAGTAGCGATCGACGTGCGGATGCACCCAGAGCGCGTGCACGTCGAAGTCCGTCACCTGCACCCACATGCGGCGGCAGCTTCTGCCCCTGCGAGCGTTGCCGCGACAGCAGCTCCGCCGGCAGGAAGTGCGTGCACAGGATCACGTCGGGCGCGAGCCTCGCGATCTCGTCGTTGAGCCTGCGCGTGTTGAGCTTCTCGGCGGCGCGCTTGAGCTTTCCGACCAGCGAGTCGCGGCTCGGCCGGTCCGTCTTCGAATACAGGTACGACCAGAGCTGCGGCAGCTTCTCCACCAGCCTGATGTACTGCTCGCCGTAGAGCCTCCTGAACTCCTTCGGCACGAGCGAGAGCAGGTCGAGGTGGGTGCCGCGAGCGGCGGCGTGGCGGCATTTGCGGCGGCTTCGATCGCCTGCGCGGCGCGCACGTGGCCGGCGCCGGCGGAAACACTGAGGATCAGGAGTCGGCGGGTGTTCTGGAGCACCCGCGCATTCTAGCCGCGACGCGCGGCTTCGGGTCGAGAGGCGGACACCGTCCCCATTAGAGGGGGGATATGGGGACCGGTGTCCGCGCCTCGCCGTTTTTGAGCTTTCTCGATAGTTAGCTCCCTGGCTGCGCCGATCAGCTCTTGAGCGGAATCGACTTGAACGAAACGATCTCGCCGGACGATGTGGCCTTGCACGAGGCCTTGGCGAGCAGCGCCTTGGTCTTCTTGTCGTGCGCGAGCACGGTGAACGAGTTCGGGTCGACGAGTTCGGAGACGAACGCGCTCGGCGCCTTGACCGTGTACGCCGGCAGCGTCTCGCGTCTTGGCGATCGTCTCGATCAGCGCCTTGCTGCACGCGGCGAGCGCGGGCGTCACGGCGGCGGTGCCGGCATTGCCGTACGGCGGCGAAGCCGACGAGCGCGGCCACCAGCGAGATACTTTGTAGTTCGACGAATCATGTTTGCACTCCTGACAAGTTTGAAAGCCACGATCGTCAAACTACCGGGGCGCGCGAGCGACAACAAACGAGAAGATTCGGCGCGATGCATCAGTTTTCCTCACCGGTCCGGCACGCCTCGATCAGCCACGCGCACAAAGCGCGAATGTCGTCACGGTTTTCATCTTCGTTGCGTACCAGGAATGTGTAGTCCTCCTGTGTAACGAGTTCGTCATCGAACACGCGCATGAGCCGCCCGCTCGCGAACTTGCGGCGCGAGAGCTCCGCGGGCAGCAGCGCGATACCGATCTTCTTCTCCGCGGCACGCGTGGCGGCCGACATCGAATCGATGCGCACGATCTGCGCGGGCTGCAGGCTTTTCATGCCGACGGCGCTCGCCCAGCGATCCCAGTCGTCGCGGCGCGCCTCGTGCACCAGCAGCGTGTGCGAGTTGAGATCCTCGTAGCTGCGGACGGGCCTTTCGGACAACAGCTCGGGCGAACACGCGGGCACCATCGTCTGCGCGAACAGCGGGTGGGCGATGAGCGACCGTTCCACGGGCCCGCTGCCGACCACCACGGAGATGTCGGCCTCGGCCGCGTGCGTGCGGCCGTGCACGCCCTGCGTCTCGATGCGCAGGTCGATGCCGGCGTGCAGCTTCGAGAACTCCGAGAGCCGCGGCAGCAGCATCTCGCTCGCGAAGTACGCGGGCACGTGCAGCCGCACGCTGTTGCGCCCGATAACGCGCGCGCAGCTGTTCGGTGACGGATTCCAGCCGCATGAACAGATCGTCTATCTGCTCGAGATAGCGCGCACCGGCATCGGTGAGCGCCAGCGCCCGGGCGCTACGCGAAAACAGCGGCAGGCCGAGCTGCGTTTCCAGCGTCTTGATCTGGTGGCTCACCGCCGACGGCGTGATGCAAAGTTCATCCGCCGCGACGGCGAAGCTCGAATGTTTGGCGGCGATCTGAAAGGTCTTGATGGCCTTCAGTGAAGGAGTACGCATTCCATTGGATCACCCAAGAACTCAGCGCACAAGCTGCGATGCCAGGAGTAAAGCAAGCGCTGTGCCATCCGCGGAAATGGCGTAAGTGCATGTTCTTATTCACATCGCACCGTTGACGTGCAGTCAGATTGTTCAGCGGTGGCGCGCAATTCCCGGCGTTGCACCGGGCATGGGTGAAGCTTCGATGACGGTTAGTCGGGTCAGCTCGCCACCTTATGTGCCCTGAACCAGGCGCGCGTCGTTGGCGTATGCAGCAATACGAGAACCGCGATCCCGAGAAGCGTTTGCGCGCTCATGCTGATGATGGCTAGCCAGTTTCCGCTCATCGTCGGGAAAACCCTGTGGAAGAAATCCCAGAACACGAGCATCGACAGCCAGCCGATCAGGTTGAGGCTGGTGAACAGCCAGCGCATCCAGTTGCGGCCTTGGCGCAGCTTGCGAACGATCCAGTACAGGAGAGCGAAGCTGACGCCGGCGCCGATGAGCCCGCCTACTCCCATCGCGATTCGCGCGATCGTCTCCTGCGCCTGAATGACCTTGACCACGCTGTCGAACAAAGAGAGCGCAAACGAGGCCCAAAGCAGCTTGGACGCGAGCTCAATATGCGGGCAGGGCGCTACGCTAGCATCCCCGATGTCCTCGACCGGGGCGCTCGGCGGCGCGTAGCGATTCGGCGAAAGGGCGGGTGTTTCCAAGATGGCCGCATCCTAACTGGAATCAGCCGCGGGTTTGCGTTGAGCGCTCCGCAGATGTGATCGTGTTGTGCAGGAGCATGGTGACGCGTCATCGGCCCCACGCCACCGGGCACCGGGCGTGATGTAGGACGCCTTCTGGCGCACGCCTTCGAAATCCACGTCGCCGACGATGCGCCCGTCCGGCAGCCGGTTGATGCCGACGTCGATGACCACGGCGCCGGTGCGCACCATCTGCGGAATGATCAGGCCCGGCACGCCCGCCGCGACCACCAGGATGTCCGCCAGAATCGTGAACTGCGCCAGATCGCGCGTCTTCTTGTGGCAGATGCAGACGGTCGCGTCCTGCTGCATGAGCATCAGCGCCATCGGCTTGCCGACGATGTTGCTCGCGCCGACGACCACGACGCTGCGGCCCTCGACGTCGATCCCCTCGTGCTCCAGCAGCTTCTGCACGCCATACGGCGTGCAGGGCGGGAACACCGTGTTGCCGGTGACGAGTCCGCCGACGTTGTAGAGATGGAAGCCGTCGACGTCCTTCTCCACCGAGATGCGCTCGAGCACGTGGTGGATCTCGATGTGCTTCGGCAGCGGCAGCTGGATCAGGATGCCGTGCACGGCCGGGTCGGCGTTGAGCGCGTCGATGTGGTCGAGCAGCTCGGCTTCGCGATGTCGGGCGGGAGTTCGAAGCTTCTGGAACGGATGCCGACTTCCTGGCACGCGCGCGATCTTGTTGCGCACGTAGACCTGCGAGGCCGGATCCTCGCCGACGAGGATCACCGTCAGGCCCGGCCGCACGCCGTGTTCGGCGACCATCCGCTCGACGCGTTCGCGGTACTCGACGCGCAGTCTGTCCGCGACGGCCTTGCCGTCGATGATTCGTGCAGTCAGATCAGCCTGCCTTCGCCTGTTGCTGCACGAACTTGGCGCCCGGATGACCGATGGCGAGTGCCTTCTTCACCGAGTCGCGTTCGTTCATGCGTGCGTACCACGCCATGACTCGCGGAGAATCCCGGTCGTTCACGATGTCCGCATATCTCACCGGGCATGCCGATCAGCATCGCGAACACCGAAACGTCCGCGAGCGTGAACTGCTCGCCCATGATCCAAGGGCCGATGATCCCCTTCTCGACGCGTTCGATGGAGACCTTCACCTTGCGGCGCCAGTCGGCGAGCTGCTCGGGAGTCCATTGCTGCGCGGCGCTCTCGCGCCACTTGTCCTGCTGCTCCTTGAGCGGGATGCGCGCGACCTTCGCTTCGAACTCCTCCTTCGAAAGATGCGCGACGGCGTTCTTGATCATCGCGTGCCAGCCGAGGAACGAGAGCGCGGGGCAGAAGTACTCGTCGACGAACTTGGTCCACAGCCGCATCTGGTGGCGGCCGTAGGCATCCGACGGTTTGAGCGGCGGACCGGGAAATGTGTCGTCCACGTACTCGTTGATGAGCGTCGATTCATTGAGCACGTAATCGCCGTGCACCAGCACCGGCACCTGGCCGAGCGGATTGATCTTCACGAACCACGGTTCGTGCTGCTCGAAATTGATCAACGCCATGAGGTGGCTCTTGAAGTCGACGTTCTTCTCGAACAACGGCAGCAGGGCCTTGAGTGAATTGGCGGCGGAACCGCCGTGGTACAGCGTGATCATTGGCGACCTCCGGAAAGACGCGGGGATTTCAGCGCCAACGCGCGGCCGCTGCTCAACGGTGAGTGAAATGACACGTTCCTAATCGCGCGGAACCCCATGAACTCCCATGCTTACGATTAATTAACGCGCGATCAGACCCCTAGAGCTTCATGCCGGTCCAGATCACGAATTCTGTGGCGGCGCTCACCGCGGGACGGATCAGGCGCGGCCAGAACATGCCTTGCCGCGGCTCCTGTGCCGCGCGGTCGTGGTGCGTACGCTCGTCCTCGAGGATCGAGGACACCGCCGCATGGGCCGCCGGATCGACGCCGTCGAGCTCGCGCAGCTGGATCTCCAGGTGGCGCAGCACCACGCGCTCGACGGCCACCGTGACGGCGGCGATGGAGGCGCGCCCGCAGATGCCGGTGGTGACGCCTAACAAGAAGCCGCCGACGCCGCACATCCAGTAGCTGCGGCAGCGCCGCAGTCCACGCCGCGCGAGCTCGGCGGCGAAGATGGCGCGATGACGTTCCTCGTGGGCCCGGAACTCCTCGAGGTCGCGTTTGAGCGCATCGTCGCGCCAGAAACACACCAGGCGCTGGCCGCGGTAGATGTTGACCGCGCCGTGCTCGCCGGCGTGGTTCACCTTGAGGATGCGGTCGCCGTGGGTCAAAACTGCGTCATTGAACGGATCACCGCCGCGCTGTCGGCGGGCGGCAGGCGCATCACCTTTTCGTAGAGCGCGACGGAAATCGTGCACACCACGCGCCGGTCGGCGCTCGGTTCCTCGGCCCTGGATATCGCCTGGGTGTTTTCGCCGTATTCGCCGTACATCGCGTTGACGATGGGCCCGAGCAGGCCCTGCACGCGCTCGGGCGGCGGCAACGGCACCGGATCTTCGGCCGACGTGCGGATCACGTCGGCCATCAAGGCCAGCGTGCGTTCCTGGGAGCCGCGATCGAAATACCGATCGAAGTCGGGCGGACCGGCCACCTTGGGGAACAGGTATCGGTAGCAATCGTCGGGCGATTTCGCGCGCAGCGTCTGCAGCTTGACCAGCATGTCGTTCATGAGCGCGAGCAGCGCCGAGTCCGAGGCATGCGCGATGTGGCGCGTCGCGGCCGTGCTGATCAGCTCGTTGGCCTCGTCGGTGAAACTGTCCAGGCGCGAGCGGTCGAGCACGACTCCCCGGTACCCGGCGAGCAGCTTCTCGAAGATCGCGGGTTCGTGCTTCTCCAGCACGGAGTAGACAGGCACTGCGAGCAGTTCCTCGCGGGCGCGTTTGCCAGCCCAGCTCTCCAGCACGCGGGGCGTGACGAAAGCCTGCATGAGTACCGCCGCCGCGACGGCGAGCGCGACGGTGGCGGGGACGAAGAAGCCCGTCCGGCGCGCCGGACCGCGCAATGCGACGAACGCGATGGCGACCGCGGTCGCCATGGCCAGGAGTAGCAACCCGACGGTGACCCAGGTCATGACACCGTCCGCGCGAAGATGCCGAGGGCCGCGCGCAGGGGCTCCGCGTGGGCCGTGACAATGGCGTCGGTCTTGGCGCCGGTACTGCGCAGTGGCAGCGCCAGGCAGGCCGGGGCGATGAGGCGCGCGGGCATGGTGATGAGCATCTCACGTAACGCCGCAGCCGCGTCTACCGGGCGCGGCGACGAACTGGGCTGGCCGGGCGGAAATTTCAGAGACGCCAGTCACGTCCGGCGAGCCTGCCGGGCGGCTCAACTGGCGCCCGCAGCGCCGCATGGGTATAGTCGCGCCCGGCTTGAGTCGTCCGCAAGGACTGGGGTCGCGCGGTCATCGCCCCCCAAAGCCAGTGAATGTGAGCCCCTCGCGGGCTATTCGATTCGCAAAACACTCTCTCGCTAATGACCGCTGCGAAGCGCATGCGCTTATGCAATGCGAGTCTTCGTACTCAATCCTTTCATCAGGTATATCAATGTCATTTGAAACTCTCGGGCTCAAGCCCGAGTTGCTCCGTGCCGTGGCCGACAAGGGCTATACGGTTCCCACCCCCATCCAGCTCGAGGCCATTCCGGCGGTTCTCGCCGGCGGCGACGTCCTCGCCGGCGCGCAGACCGGCACCGGCAAGACGGCGGGCTTCGTCCTGCCCATCCTGCAGAAGCTCGGCGCCCGCGGCGCGCGCAATCCGCGCGCACTGGTCCTGACGCCGACGCGCGAGCTCGCCGCGCAGGTCGCGCAGAGCGTCGATCGACTACGGCAAGTACGTCGACCTGCGCACGCAGGTGATCTTCGGCGGCGTGTCCGAAAGGCCGCAGATCGACAAGGCGCGACACGGCTGCGACATCCTGGTCGCGACGCCCGGCCGCCTGCTCGACCTGTGCGAACAGCGCGCCGTCTCGCTCTCCGAGGTGCAGATCTTCGTGCTCGACGAAGCCGATCGCATGCTCGACATGGGCTTCATCCGCGACATCAAGCGCATTCTCAAACTACTGCCTGCGCAACGCCAGAACCTGATGTTCTCGGCGACCTACTCCGACGACATCCGCGACCTGGCCCGGCAGTTCCTGCGCAATCCCGCCATGTTGCAGGTCACGCCGCGCAATGCCACGGCCGACAGGGTCGAGCAGAGCGCCTATCGAGTTCCGAAGGACCACAAGCGCCACCTGCTCGCGCACCTCATCAAGGAAGGCGACTGGCACCAGGTGCTGGTGTTCACGCGTACCAAACACGGCGCCAACCGGCTCACGCAGCAGCTCGAACGCGCCGGCATCAATGCCATGGCGATCCACGGCAACAAGAGCCAGAACGCGCGCGTCAAGGCGCTGCAGGATTTCAAGGAAAACCAGCATCACGGCGCTGGTGGCGACCGAGGTCGCGGCGCGCGGCCTCGACATCAAGGAGCTGCCGCACGTCGTGAACTACGAGTTGCCGAACGTGCCGGAGGACTACGTGCATCGCATCGGCCGCACCGCGCGCGCGGGCTCGACCGGCGCCGCCGTGTCGCTGGTGTCGCCGGATGAGATGAGTTATCTGCGCGACATCGAGAAGCTGCTCAAGCGCAAGATCGATTTCGTCGAGCCGCCGAAGTTCGAGATAAAGGAAGGCACGCATACTCCGCGCGCGGAGAGCGCCGGCAACGGTGAGTATCAGCCGCACCAGGATCCGCGCCGGGCTCAGCAACGCCGCCGGGGTCCATCAGGCGGCGGTCGGCCGCAACGAGGTGGCGGCGGCGGCGGTCGCGGCGGTCACGGCGGGCGTGGCGGCGCGGGTCGCGCGAGTCACGACTCGTATGTCGACCTGGCACGCGTGGGCGATCCTGCGCCGGCCCAGGGCGAACCGAAGCGCGAGGATTCGCGTCCTCATGGGCACGGCGGACAACGCCAGGGCGGATCTGGTGGTCATGCCGGCAAGCCGCACGGCGGCGGCCGAAACGGCGGCCGCAGTGGCGGCCAGAAACGTGGCGAAAATCGCGGCGGCGGCCAGAGAAGTCGCAGTGGATTTGCACGCGGCGCCCGCTCGTCGGGTGGCGGACGCGGACCCGGCAGCTCGGGCGGTGGATCGGCCGGCGGTTCGTCGGGCGGATTTTCACGTCTGACCTGACGCAATAGAAAGCCGCGCGGCCCGGGGCACCGCGCGGCTTTCATCGCCACAAAAGATCCGCGTCTACTGGCGCGGCGTTTCCGTGTCGGTGGGCGGAGTCGAGCTCGGCGGTTCGCCCGGAGGCACCGTCTCGCTGGGCTGGCCGCTCGCGTCGTTCGGCATTTCTGACGACTGCGGCTGCGGCGTCGGCGCCTCGCTCGACTTCGACTTCATGGCCTTCTTGAACTCCGACGTGTCGAGATAGCCGTCGCCATTCGCATCGGCGCTGCTCCACACGATGGTGGAATCCGCCGCCGCTTCGGCGCGCGAAATGCGGCCGTCGCGATTGGTGTCGAGCGTATCGAAGCTCGCGCCCGCCTTGTTCTTGTCGTAGCCCTCGTTCGCGAGCGCCGTGCCGGCGAGCGGAACCAGCGCGGCGACTGCAATCAATGTGCGGTATTTCATGTGTAACTCCTGTATCTCTCGGAAGGTAAGAGTGGCGTGCACGCCCGAACGGGGTATTCGGCGTGCGGACACGTGGAGAGGAAAAGCAAGCTCCGTGCCAGCCGCGAGTTCGCCGTGCCGCGCCTCCCATGCGGATCGAGGTCGGTCCGGAACGACAATCGCGATTCCGCGCGACGGCGATAGGCGACAGCGCGCGCGTACCTAACTACAAACAGCGACTTGCAGGTCGGCGATCCGCGCCGTCGCGCCGCGTCCGACCGCAACCGCGCCGATGGCCTACGGAATTTTGCGAATCGCGGCGTTTCGGGCCATGCTCGGCCGCGCGACACGCGGGAAGTCGTCTGGGTCGTTGTCGGACTGCTCGTACCTGCCGCGTCGCCAAGATCTAAGAACACAAGAAAAGAACAAGGGAGGGGGAATGGCCGAGAGCACCGGGACGCGCACCGCGTCGCAAGACCTTGCGCCCTGGGTTAAGGCGGATCTTCCCGAGCCGCCGACGCCGCGCGGCTTGCAATGGATCGGCGTGTGCGGACCCGGTGTCATCGTGCTCGGCGTGTCGATCGGCAGCGGCGAATTCCTGCTCGGCCCCGCCACGTTCGTGAAGCACGGCCTGACGCTGCTTTGGGTGACTCTGGTCGCGGTGTTCTTCCAGACCATCTTCAACACGGAGCTCATGCGCTACACGGTTGCGACCGGCGAGCCCGTGGTCACGGGCTTCATGCGTACGAAACCGGGCCGCACGTTCTGGGCGTGGGTGTACGCGCTGCTGTATTTCGTGCAGATCGGCTGGCCCGCCTGGGCGGCGACCGCGGCCGGCGCGATCTTCTTCGTGTTCATGGGCAATCTCGCCACGCCGCCCGCCGACTCGCTCACCATCTATTTCATCGGCGTCGCAACCTTCCTCGCGTCGGTTGTGGTACTGCTGCTCGGCAAGCGCATCGCGCGCACGCTCGAGCTGCTCAATTGGGTGCTGGTCGTGTGCATCCTCGGCGGCTTCCTGGTGCTGGCTCTGCTCTACGTCCCCGCGCGCACCTGGGGCGCGGCGCTGCTCGGCTTCGGCGGATTCAGCCTCGAGAAGGGGACCTTCAGCTTTCTGCCGCCGAACCTCGACATGCTGTTGTTGGGCGCGCTGGTCGCATATTCGGGCGGTGGCGGCGTGCTCAACATCACGCTGTCCAATTGGGCGCGCGACAAGGGTTATGGCATGGGCAGCCGGGTCGGTCACATCGGCGGCGCCGTCGGCGGCGAAAAGAGCCAGCTCGCGGAGACCGGGTTCATGTTCGAACCCGACGCGGAGAACCGGCGACGCTGGCGCGGCTGGTGGCGCGTCGTGCGCGTCGACCAGTGGGGCATCTTCTTCATCGGCGCGTTGCTCGGCATGATGCTGCCGGCGCTGCTGTACGTGACGTTCATCGAAGCGGGCACCGACATCAAGGGGCTCGCGATCAGCGCGGTGCTCGCCAATACCATCGGCGCCACGGCCGGCCCGGTGCTCGGCCTGACCGTCGCCGTGCTCGGCGCGTGGATCCTGTTCAAGACGCAGCTCGACTGCATCGAGGGAATGACGCGCTCGATCACCGACATCCTCTGGACCGGCAGCGCGCGCGTGCGCAGGCACAGCCGCGGCGACGTGCGCACCATCTACTACGGCGTGCTCGCCCTGGTCGTGATCTGGGGAATCATCGCGCTGTGGCTGGTGCAGCCGGTGATCCTGCTGCAGCTGGGCGCGAACATCGCCGGCGTCATCTTCGTGTTCGCGTCCCTGCACCTGCTGTATCTCAATACGAAGATACTGCCGGTGCCGCTGCGGCCGCCGATGTGGCGGCGGGTCGCGCTGGTCGGAATGTCGCTCTTCTATGCCTTCTTCGTGCAGCTGGTTGCACGGTCATTTCTGTAATGGGGACATTCCTGATTTCCTAGGAAAAGGGGACGGGGCTCGATTGAAGAGGGTGTGGGCGCATGCGTCCGCCGTCACCGCGTCGATCGAGCCCCGATCCTGGGTTGCCACGAGATCAGGCATGTCCGCCAATGCTTTGGGAAGAGCGCACGGTCGGGCGTCGGGTCCGCAACCCTCACACTCAATTCGAGCCGCGTCCCCTTTTCCTAGAAAACGAGGAATGTCCCCATTAATTCTTGCGGCTGATCTCGATGCCGTTGCCGATCTCGAGCAGCACCGAATCCATGTCGCCCGCCTCGCGCACGCGTTTGCGATAGGCCTCGGCCTGCGGACGGACGACCTCGGGCAGCAGCATGTTGTCGGCGGCGATGATTCCGCCGCGCGCGAGTTTGGGATGCACGAGCTCGAAGCAGGGCAGGTAGAGATCCTTCCACACGTCCAGGAGCACGAAGTCGAAAGGTCCCGAAAGGGTCTTCAGGGTCTCGAGGCAATCACCCTCGTGGAATTCGACGCGCGTGGAGAGCCCGGCGCGCGTCAGCGCCTGGCGCGCGTGCTCGATCTTGAAGTCCCGCAATTCCAGCGACACGACCTTGCCGCCACTGGCGCGCGCGGCGGCGGCCAGCCACACCGTCGAGTATCCGTATGACGTACCGAGCTCGAGGATGCGCTTCGACTGCGCGCCGCTCGCCAGTAGATAGAGGAGCATGCCGGCGTCGCGACCCACCGAGAGCAGCAGGTCGTCGAGATTGGTACCGGGAGCGCCGGGGGCCGCGGTGCGGCGCTGTTCTTCTTCCGCGCGGCGCTCGAAATCGGCGAGCACGCGTTCGATGACAGGATCAACGAGGGGCATTCTTGTCTTGTTTTGTTGGGCGCCGCGGGCGCGCGAGCGGAGCGAATACTGCCCGGTTGCCGGGGGCTTGGCGAGTCCCGGGAAGCCTGAGCGAATCCTCGTCAGGGTTTGTAGGACAACCGGCATTGCTAACAAGCCCCACGGAAATGCCGGCCGCATCCGTCTTCGTCAGCGGTAGAGGCCATGTATTGCCCGGCGGTCCGTGCGCGGCACGCTCCGCCGGGCACTTTTCCGGCAGGACACGGTCAACGCCGGCGGGTCTCGTTGCAAGGCCGCGGATTCATCCGCACTATCCTGACCGCCGGAAACGGGCGATCCCGAAACCGGCCTGTCTTCACGTTCAGCCAGGAACCAGAACATGCGCATCAGCCAGATTGCTCGAGTAGTTAGTTTGAGCGCCGCCGCGGCGCTCGCGGGCGGCGCGTGGGCCGCGGACATCAAGGTGCCTGCAGGCTTCACCGCGACCGTGGTGCAGGACGGACTCGGCACCGGCCGCCATCTCGCGCTCAACGGCGCCGACATCTACCTCGCGGGCCGCAATGGGCTCGTGGCGATGCGCGATACGAACGGCGACGGCAAGGTGGACGTCGCGACGCCATTCGGTGACGTGAAGGGCACCGGGGTGCGCGTCTTCAGGAACTGGCTGTACGTGTCCGATGACGTCGGCGTCTACCGCTATCCGCTGAAGAAAGGCGAGCTAGTCCCGACCGGTGCGCGCGAAACCGTCGTTTCCGAATTTCCGCGTGAGCGCCAGCACTCGGACAAGACCTTCGCGCTCGACGACAAGGGTGGCCTGTACGTGAACGTCGGCGCGCCGTCGAATTCCTGCCAGGAGAAGGATCGCCAGGAAGGTTCGCCCGGCATGAATCCCTGCCCGATCCTCGAGAAATACGGCGGCGTGTGGTTCTTCGATGGCACCAGGCTCAACCAGACGCCGGCCAACGGCCGCCGTTATGCAACCGGCATGCGCAATGCCGTCGCCATCGAGTGGAACGCGGGCCAGAACGCGCTGTATGCGGCCATCCACGGGCGCGACGCCATCGATACGCTGTTCCCGACGCTCTACAACGCCGAAGACAATGCCACCCGCCAGGCCGAGGAGTTCCACAAGATCACTGACGGCGGGAATTTCGGCTGGCCGTACACGTTCTGGGACACGAAGCTGAAGCAGCGTGTCGTCGCGCCGGAATATGGCGGCGATGGCAAGAAGGTGGCCGAGGCCGGCAAGTATCCCGACCCGCTGGTCGGATTCCCTGCGCACTGGGCGCCCAACGCCCTGCTGTTCTACTCGGGCAAGAACTTCCCGGCGAAATACCAGGAGGGTGCGTTCATCGCCTTCCACGGCAGCTGGAATCGCGCGCCCGAGCCACAAGCCGGCTACAAGGTGGTGTTCCAGCCTATGAAGGCCGGCAAGCCGAGCGGCGCGTACGAAGTGTTCGCCGACGGCTTCGCCGCCGAGCTCAAGGACAACAACCCGCGCAACGCCGAGTTCCGGCCCGTCGGACTTGCGGTCGGATCCGATGGATCGTTGTACATTTCCGATTCACAGAAGGGCCGCATCTGGCGGGTCACCTACGGAGCGAAATGAAGGCAGGACAGGTCATCGCGGTCGCATGCGGCATCGTGTTCGCAGCTGCCGCGCCCGGCGCTGAGCCTTCCGCCGGGCAGAAACAATACGCGCGGCATTGCCTGTCCTGTCACCAGGCCGACGGCGGCGGCGTACCGAACATGCAGCCGGCCATCGCCGGCGGCACGTGGGTGAAGGGAGACGCGAAGGCGCTGGCCCTGTTCGTGATGTCGGGTGGCTTCGACAGCGCGGGGCGCAAGGAGAGCGAGAACGGCAACGTCATGCCGCCGTTCCGGCAGCTTTCCGACGACGAGCTCGCCGGCATCCTCACCTATATTCGCGAGAAGTTCGGGCCCGGCGCCTCGTCGGTGAGCGCGGCGGAGGTGGCCGAGGCGCGCGCGAACCTGCCCGCCGGTCCCTAGAACAATGACCACGCGCGCGCCAACATGGATGTGGGTCCCGTCGTTTGTGATGGTCGTATCGGTGTCGCAGGCCGCGGACCCGCCCGCGCCCACCAGCGTGACCGTCTACGCGGGATTCGAGATCGGCGACAACGATTCACGGCGGATCGACGCCGGGACACGGGTGCAGTTCCTGGAAGCCTGGAGCGCGAGCGCGGCCGTCACGCGTTCGAACTTCGAGCTGCCCGGCGTCAGCGCCACGTCGACGAGCGCCAGCGCGAAGGTCGCGCGGACCCTCGGTGCCTTCAACGTCGGCGCGGGCATTCGCCGCGGCGAAATCGAAGACGTCTCACGCAGCCGCGCCTGGTTCGCGACGGCGGCGTTCGACCACCGCGAGCTGCGCTTCGGTCTCGAAATCGAGGCGCGCGACACCACGCTCGATCCGTCGGCCTTTACCGAGGATCTCGGTGGGGGAATCGGCGTCGTGAGCGGAACCAGCCGCTGCAGCGTGGACGGCATCGGCTATCAGGGACGCGTCGATCTCGATCGACCCACCTGGTCGTTGTATGGCTCGCTGCGCGTGTACGACTACGACGACTACGACTGCATCCTCGACATCACGGTGGGTGCGCCGCCGGGAAACGGGCCGCCACCGCGGGCGCGCGGCCGCGCGCTGGGTCGCCGACTGGCGGCGGCGACCATCGACCAGGTGATCGGGGCCACGTCGCGTCGCGTGCCGCGTGAATCGGCGCTGCTCGACTCGAGCGCGGGGCTCGGGCTCACGCTGCCGGTGGGCGGCCAGTGGATAGGCGGCGTCGAGCTGTTTCGCGACGTCGAGCGCGTGGATGGCAGCGACTATCTCACGGCCGCGACGTTCGCCGGGCGGCGGCTGAATGCCACCTGGCGCGCAGAGTTCACGCTGGGTTACAGCATGGCCGATGCCATCGACGACACCGCGTTCGCGGGCGTGCGCGTCACCGCCGCGCTCTGAAAACCCGCAGTAGCCGGGGCGGCGTTTCACGGCCGCCCCGGCGCAGTGGCCGCGGTGTTTCGGTCCCCAGGACTAAGGAGCGAAGGTCACCACGGTCGACTGATTGGCGGCGACGGTCACGTTGCGCGTGCCGGTGAACACCAGGATTTCCTCGCCCTCCGGCGTGTCGGTCGCGCCATCGCAGGTGAACGCTGCCGTGTAGTCGCCGGCCTCGAGGAAGGCCATCCGGAAGCGGTATTCGCCGCTCGTGGTGTCGAGCAGCACCGGCACCGACACGAATGGATCGACGTCGGGCGCCACGGCGAGGTCGAGATCGTCCGGCACGACGTTCGCGCCGCTGAACAGGTACACCTGCGGTGCGCAGCCCGTGGGTACCAGCGCCGCCGCGACCGTCCCCTCGAGTGTGCCGACGCGCAGGTTGTCGACCAGGCGCAGCACCGGCTTGAGGAGATAGTTAGGAGCCTGCCCGGGCGGCGCGATCACGGACTTGCGCAGGTCGAAGTCGATGGTGAAATTGCTGGTGCTGCCGACGGCCACGGTGAAACCGCGGATGAGCTTGAGTCCGCTCTCGCTGCCGCTCGGCACGAAGAGCGGGAAACGCTGGCCATTCGCGAAGTCGATGTACGACGTCGGCGTGTTCTGCTGCGCGTCGATGAGCAGCCGGATCCAGGTGTAGCGGCCGGCGGGCACCGAGTGCTCGCGCAGCAATTCGCGCGAGCCGCCGCCGGCGAGCGCGAGCAGGTCGACCGACGGAGCCGGCGACAGATCGATGGTGATCGCCTCGCCCGATTCGGGCTTGAGCTCGATCGCGGTGAACTTGACGACCACGGCGGTCGCGCCGTCGACCGGCGCGTCGGTGACCCCGAGCGTGATGCGGCCCATCTCGCCAGCGGCGGATGAACCTCCGCCCCCGCAGCCGACGAGCACCGCGGCGCACATGGCCATGAGCACCACGACTAAACAGCACACCAGGAGTTTTTTCATAAAACGGAATCCGTCGATTTCGAGAACCGGTTAACGGAGTCCGCGCGACCCGCGTTGACAAATGGCCGAATGCGTCGCGAAACCGCGACCACTTGTCAACGGGTCGACTCATGGGACCGTTATCGCGCGTGAATGGACGGGACAGTGCGGCGGCCGCCGGGTACGCTGCGAACGAGCGTCCCTGAGTCGGAAACGGAATATCACCCGGTGGAAACGAGTCGCGAGCTCGAGTCGTTCCTGCGCAGCATCGCTCCGCGCGCGTTTCGCGTCGCGAGGATCGGGTTGCGCGAGGACCAGGATGCTCTCGACGCCGTACAGGAGGCGATGATCAAACTGGTGCGTCGCTATGGCACGCGGCCGGCGCACGAATGGGCGCCGCTGTTCTATGCCATCTTGCGCAACTGCGTTCATGACCTGCAGCGCAGTCATCGCAGCCGCAACTCGCTGGTGGCATGGCTGGGACGGTTCGTGCCGACCGATGAGGTCGAGTCTGCGGATTCCTACGTCGACGCGGTCGAATCCGCACAGAAGCTGACCCGCCTCGAGCGCGCGATCGCGCGGCTGCCGGCGCGCCAGCGCGAGGCTTTCCTGCTGCGCAACGTCGAGGAGATGGACGTGCGCGAAACCGCCGCCGTGATGGGATGCACGGAGGGCAGCGTCAAGACTCACCACTCGCGCGCGGTACGCGCGTTGCGTGAACAGTTGGGAGACTTATGAGTGCCACAGACGACGAGGAAGCGGATCGCGCCTTCGAACAGCGCGCGCGGGCCGAACTGCGCCGCCGGCTCGAACAGACACCACCCGAATTGCGCGCGCGGCTGGACCACGTGGTCGACCGCGCGCTCCAAGAGCCGCCGCGCAGGAGCCAGGCGCTGCGCTTCGGCCTGTCCATGGGCGTCGCGGCCGTCATCGCATCCATTATCGTCGTGCAGCAGATGCGCATTCCCGACGCACCTGCGGCAAGACCGGCCGCCGCGGCGGACGACCTGGCGCTGCTGCTGAACGCCGACCTGGACCTGCTCGAGCAGATGGAGTTCTACCAATGGCTGGATCAGCACCCCGGCGCCGCGGACGGCGTCGCCACGCCGCCCTCGGACGAGGCGCAGCGTTCATGATGGCCATCGGAACACTGTTGTCGGCACCGGCCATCACGGCCACGCCGGAACCGCTCGACGCGGAGTTCCTCGACTATCTCGTGAACTGCGAAGACAAGAACGACAACTGGACCTTGGTCGCGGACGACAAGAAACGCCGCAAGTCCACGGTCAAATCTCCTCCCAAGGACGCGCCACCCAAAGCAGGATGCGATCCGTACACCGGAGGCCAAGCCATGAAGCGACACATCGCGGCAACCTTGCTCGTGTTGCTGTTTTCGGGCGCGGCGCTCGCGCAGCAAGCGGCGGCGCCGGAGTGGTCACAGCTCACGGGTGACCAGCAGGCGGTGCTGGCCAACCTGCAGGGCGAATGGCCCACGCTGTCGAACGACCGGCGCCAGCGTCTCGTCGAAGGCGCGACTCGCTGGCTGTCACTCGACGAGACCCAGCGCGCGGCAGCGCGTGAACGCTTCGCCGCGTGGCGGGCCTTGTCGCCCGAACGAAAGCAGGAGATCCGGCAGCGTTACGAGGAATTCCGGGCGTTGTCTCCCGAGGAGCAGGAACGCATCCGTGCGACGCAGCAGCGCGTGAAGGAAATGTCGCCGTCGCAGCGTGCCGAGCTCATGCGTCAGTGGCGCGAAAGCGCTCCGGGGCAGCGCCAGTCCGGCAAGCCCGAGAAACCGGAGAAACCGCCGAAGCCGGAGAAACCCGGCCGCTGAAGTCACGGAGTCTTCGGCGGCAACCTCGTGATCTGCACGCTCACGATCTTCCACGTGCCCGCACGACGCACGTAGATGTCGATGTAACGGTAGTTGGACGTGAACGGCTTGCCGTCGTGTTTGCCGGTCATCAGCGTACGGCCCGAGAGCAGCGCGGTGTCACCGTACAGGCGCACCTCGAAGTCCTCGACCGTGTATGGATCGATGACGAGCTTCGGATCCATGATGTCGCGCACGAACGCGGCCTTGCCGTCGACGTTGCCGTAGCCGTCGATGATGCGGAAGTCCTCGGCCATGTTGCCGGCGATGGCCGCCTCGCGTTTCGCGACGATCGCCGCGTCCCAGTCGTTCGAAAGTTTCGTCAACTGCGCGACGTCCGGGTTGCGGTGCCGGCGGCCGATACCCACGCGGTGCCGCGGCCACGCACGCCAGGACCGCACCGGCCAGGAGGCCGGCGCCGCGCGGAATCCGGCGCGCCATCACTTCACCTTGTAAAGATGGACGTAGCGATCGGTCTTACCCTTGACCGCCGGGTCGTACACCATCTTGTCGAGCTGATCGCCCGGATTGCGCAGGCCGTCGTACGATTTCTCGAACACGAACCCGCGGGCGGTGATGCTCTTCTTCGACCAGTCCTCGTTGAGGCGGTGCAACTTGCTCGCGGCCTCCTTGCCCGTGCCGTTCGCGGCGTTGTGGTCGACGATGAGCAGCTTGCCGCCAGGCTTGAGCACCGCTTGATGGAGTCGAGGAAGCCGTCGCTGTCGATCTGCGGCCAGCCTTCCTTCTCCTCGATCCAGTAGACGTCGTGGTACGACATCACGATCACCACGAGATCCGCGCTCTTCGGCGGAAGGTACATGTGGCTGGCCTCGACCAGCCGGCGTTCGACGTTCTTGAGCCGGCCTTCGGTGAAACGCTCCTTGATGGCGTCCTTCGCGAACGCCGCGTAGGGCACGTTGTTCACGGCGAGCACCTTGCCGTTCGGGCCCACGACGCCGGCTAACAACTCGCTCCAGTAGCCGCCCGCGGCGAACAAGTCGACCACCGTCATCCCGGGCTTCACGCCGGCGAAGGCCATGATTTCGGCGGGCTTGTCGCGCGCGTCGCGTTCGCGATCCGCAGCGGTGCGCTCCGGATTCGCGACCGCGGCCTGGATGGCATCGTCGGCGGCCAGCGCCGGCACGGACAGGGCGGGCAGCGACAGGGCGAGCAGGGCGCTGAACAACAGTGTTTTCATGAGTTTCTCCTTGGGCGCGCATTATGCGAGAGGCGCCGCGCGACACGGAACTTCATCCGTCGCGCGGGTTACTCACCCTGGCGAACACCAGCCAATTCCCCGGAGGCTCCCATGCGCAAGATCTCCAGAGCTCCTCGCGATGACATTTCTCCTCGTCGACCACCGGTACCACTTTCGGGGCGGGCGGCGGTTCGATGCCCTCGGGCGGCATGCCGAGCATGGACACGCGGCCGAGTCGCCGGAAGACCAGGCACGCGACGCAGTACAACGCCGGCGTCCGGCTGATCGAAAAGGCCGAAGCGCTCGGTGCTGACGCGTCGCATCAAGCCGACGAACGCAAGCAGCAGAAGATGCGTGCGAAGGCCGAGGCGGCGTACACCAGCGCGACGAAGAAATTCGCTCGCGCCACCGAGCTGCAGCCATCGATGTACCAGGCATGGAACTACCTGGGCTATTCGAACCGCAAGCTCGGAAACTACGAAGGCGCGCTGGTCGCGTACGACCGGGCGCTGCAGCTCAAGCCCGACTACGCCGAGGCCATCGAATACCGCGGTCATGCCTACCTGGGACTGAATCGCCTGAGTGAGGCCAAGGATGCCTACCTCGCGCTCTATTCCTCGAATCGCAAGCTCGCGGCCCAGCTGCTCGCGGGCATGCAGGAGTGGATCGGCGCGCATCGTGGCGATGCGGCCGGCCTCGATGTCGATGCCTTCGCCGCCTGGGTGAGCGAGCGCAGCTCGATCGCCGCGAAGACCGCGGGTCTGACCCGCGAAGGCGCGAGCTCGGGCTGGTAGGAGCGAACCTCGTGCGACGCACGCGTCACGACCTGGCCACGCTGGGCCTCGTGCTCATCGCGGCGTTCTCGTGCGCGCAGGCGGAAGAATCCGGTTGGCGCTGGCAACTGCCGCGGGGTTTCCCCGAGCCCCACGTTCCCGCCGACAATCCGATGAGCGCCGCGAAGGTGGCGCTGGGTGCGCGGCTGTTCGCGGATCCGCGGCTCTCGGTGACCGGCCAATACTCCTGTGCGAGCTGTCACGATCCCGGGCGCGCCTTCACGGATGGCCTGGCGCTTTCGCGGGGCGCGACCGGTGCGACGCTGCCGCTCAATGCGCCGACGCTGCTGAACGTGGCCTACAACGCTTCGCTGGGCTGGCGCGACGCCGGCATCACCACGCTCGAACAGCAGATGCGCGGGCCGCTGTTCAACGAGCATCCACCCGAGCTCGGGCTCGCCGGCCGCGAAGCGGTGGTCGAGCGCGCGTTGTCGGCCGACGCCGCGATTCGCGCGGCCTTCACCACGGCATTTCCCGGCGAGCGCGTGTCCATGGACAACGCGATCCGCGCCATCGCGGCCTACGAACGGACCTTGCTCTCGGCCGCTTCCCCGTTCGACCGTTACGTCTTCGCCGGCGAACATGCCGCTCTCGATGCGGCCCAGAAGCGTGGCCTCGACATCTTCTTCTCGGATCGCGGCGGCTGCGCGAATTGCCACGGCGGCATCAACTTCGCGGGTGACTGGGTCGACCGCGACCACCCGGTGGCGCGGGCCGTCGTTCGCCGAATCCCGGTACGGGCGAAACGGTGCGCGTGCCGACCCTGCGCAACCTGGCCGCCACGGCTCCCTACATGCACGACGGGCGGTTCGCGACGCTCGATGCGGTGTTGGATCACTACGAGAAGCTGGCCGTGGATCCGCGCGCGGATCGGCGGCTGCGGCGTCCGTCACTAACTAAAGAGCAGCGCTCGGACCTGCAGGCCTTCCTGAATTCGTTGGGCGATCGAACCTGACCCGCAACGCCCTGGATCGTCGCGATGCCCATCCAACCATCCTGAATGTGATTTTCAGACCGAAGCGCAGTATCTTTGGGGGCGCTGCCGCAATACGGCGTATAGTTCGACGCCTAACAGACAGCAGGTCGATCGTCGTTTATCCGAAACCAGACAGGGGGCCGATATGACGATTCAGGCGCAACCGATCTTGAGAAACGGGAAATCCAGATGGCTCGGCGCTCTGGCTGTACTGTTCGGGGGACTCCAGGCCGTGGTCGCCGCTGAGCCCCCCGACGCTACCGAGGTCGAGGAGGTCATCGTAACGGCGCAGAAGCGCGAACAGTCGCTGTCCGACGTCTCGCTCTCGGTGTCGGCAATCAGCGCGAACGAGCTGGTCAACAGCCAGACCAATTCGATCGAATCGCTGCAATTTCTCGTACCCAGCATCAGCTTCGGCAGCGACTTCAATTTCGCGAAGCTGTTCATTCGCGGCATCGGCCTGAACAGTTCCTTTCCGGGCGCCGATCCCTCGGTCGCGCTGCATCTGGACGGCGCGGTCATCGCCCAGGCCGGCGCGCAGATGAGCTCCATGTTCGATCTCGAGCAGGTCGAAGTGTTGCGCGGGCCGCAGGGAACACTCTACGGCCGCAATGCCACGGGCGGCGTGGTCAACCTGATCTCCGCCAAGCCGACCGAATCGCTGGACGGCTACGCGCGGCTCACGGCGGGTGGTGATGAACTGGTCGTGAGCGAGGCCGCGCTCGGCGGCCCGATAACCGAAAAGCTTCGCGGGCGAGTGGCAATGCGCTATCTCAGCCGGGATGGTTACGCCATCAACGAGCTCACCGGCAAGAGCGTGGACGACGCCCAGCAATTCTCCAGCCGGGTGACTTTGCAAATCCTGCCCAGCGACTCGTTCGAGCTGCTGCTGAGCGGAGAATTCCACCGCGAAGACGATACTTCGAACGCGTTGAAATTCCGCGAGCCATCCTTCCCCAATGCAACCGCGCCGGCACCGGGCGCCGTGGACCTGCGTTCGCTCGCCGTCCAGCCGGGGTTTTCGGTGGCATCCGACCCGCGCAACATCCGGGCCAACATCGAGCCGATCAATGACCGCAAGACCTATGCGGCGACCATCACCGCGACGTGGCGCCTCACCGACGCCATCTCGCTCAAGTCGATCACCAACCAGCGCGACTACGAGGCGGAGTTCTACCAGGACTTCGACGTCTCGGACTATCCGGGCTGCCGGCAGCCGCTGGTCGGACCCTCTTCCACCTGCACGCTTGCCCCCGGCATCACGCGCACGGCCGGCAATCACTGGCAGCCGGTCTACGAGCATCAATTTTCCGAGGAACTGCAGTTCAACTTCGATGGGGAGCGTCTCCACGGATTGCTGGCGGCGTATTACCTGAAGGAATACATCCGGAACGAAAATCACCTGGGGTTCAATCCCAATCCGCATTTCAGCACCAACCCGGCCGATGCCCGGGCGATCTTCGACGGAGCGATGAACGTCAAGACCTGGGCCGTATTCGGCAACGCGAGCTACGACTTCACCGACAAGTTCTCGCTCAAGGGCGGTGCGCGCTACAGCTACGAGGAGCGCGATGTCGCCAGCTACCAGGCCACGGCGATTCCGCCCGCCGCGGCGCCCGTGCCCTCGGCTCTCGGCTATCCGTTCAGACGTGCCAGAGACTGGAGCAATTTCTCGCCACAACTGGGCGTCGAGTTCCGGCCGAAAGAAGGGCTGATGACCTATCTGACATTCTCCAAGGGATTCAAGAGCGGTACGTCGGTCATCGGCGAGGCCGGCAAGGAGTTCGTCGATCCGGAAAAAGTGGATAGTCTCGAGCTGGGCCTGAAGTCGCGGCTGCTCGACAACCGGCTGCAACTGAATGTCGCCGCCTTCTATCACGAGGTGGAGGACGCGCAGTTCCAGTTCACCTTCCCGCAGGCCGCACCGCCCAACTTCACCACCGAGATGCGCAACGCGGCCCAGGTCGAAGGCAAGGGCGTCGAGTTCGAAGCCTCGTGGCGCCCGACGCCGGGCTTCTCGCTCGATGCTTCCGTTGCCTGGCTCGATTCGAAGTTCACGTCGTTCTTCGCGCCGAACCCGCTGGATGCGGCCAGCTACAGTGCTGCCCCTGGCCAGGCGCCGCTCCAGGACCTCAGCGGCAATCGCACGCGCATGTCGCCGGAGTGGAGTTTCGCCATGAACCCGAGTTACGAGTTCTCGCTCGGCGCGGGCGGTTCGTTGCGGCTGACCGCCAACGCGGTCTACAAGGGCGAACAGTTCCACTCCGAGTTCAACGACGCGCGAATGTCTTCGGAGGCCTACACGCTCGTCGACGCCAACGTCATGTTCACGTCGTCCAGCGAGAAGTTCTCGGTCAATCTGTGGGGCAAGAACCTCACCGATGAATTCATCTGGGGGGGTAGTTATGCGGTGGCGAGCACGCGAACCATCGGCGGGACGCTGCTGCCGCCGCGCACCTACGGCATGACGTTGAGCGTGAATTTCTGATTCCAGTTCGTACCTGAGACTGGCAAGCGCCGCGTCGCTCGGCGACGCGGCGCGCCATTTTCACGCGTATGCTTGCGCGCCAGCATGGCAACGCAACCCGCACGCGGCATCCATCCGCTCGCGCCCCATCCCGCCTCGCCGATGGCGGCGGTGCGCGCGCTGACGGTGGACATCGACCGTCCGGCCGACGATCGGCTGTCGCTGGAATACAAACTCCAGGGTGATCTCGAACAGCTCAGGTTTCCCGAGCCGCGTGCGCCGCAGCGCGCCGACGGTCTGTGGCGCCACACCTGCTTCGAGGCCTTCATCGGGCAGGCCGAGGGCCGCGCCTACTGGGAGTACAACTTTTCGCCCTCGGGTGCCTGGGCTACCTACCAATTCGGCGGCTACCGGGAGGCCATGGCTGCGTTGCTGAAAGGGGCGGCGCCGGTCATCGAGGTTGACGTGACCGCGGACACGCTTTCGCTCGCCGTGATCGTGGATCTTGCGTGGCTGGCGCGCTCGACGGTGTCGCCATTGAGGCTCGGGGTGGCGGCGGTCATCGAGGACAAGGCGCACGTGCTGTCATACTGGGCCCTCAAACATCCCGCGGAAAAGCCCGATTTCCACCACGCCGACGGTTTCGTGGTGCCGCTCGACTGAGGAGTGCGCTTGATCCAGTTCGGAATCGATCGACTGTTGGGAGACCAGAAGCTGCTGCGCGAGCTCGAAGGGCGCCGCGTCGCGCTGCTCGCGCACCCGGCTTCGATGACCGCGGAGTTCGAGCATTCACTCGACGCCCTGCGCGGCATCCGCGGTCTCGAGATCACGGCCGCCTTCGGCCCCCAACACGGACTGCGCGGCGACAAGCAGGACAACATGGTCGAGTCGCCGGACTTCCGCGATCCGGTGCACGGCATCCCGGTGTTCAGCCTGTACGGCAACGTCCGCCGCCCCACGCCGGACATGATGGATCATTTCGACGTGCTGCTCGTCGACCTGCAGGACGTTGGCTGCCGCATCTACACGTTCATCACCACTCTTCTATATGTGCTGGAAGCCGCCGCGAAGCACAACAAGACGGTGTGGGTGCTGGATCGGCCGAATCCCGCCGGCCGGCCGGTCGAGGGTCTGGCGTTGCGGCCGGGTTGGGAAAGCTTCGTTGGCGCCGGCCCGATCCCGATGCGTCACGGACTCACGCTGGGAGAGCTCGGCATCTGGTTCGTGAGTCACTTCCAGCTATCGGTCGACTATCGCGTGATCCCGATGCGCGGCTGGAAGCCGGACGAGGCGCCGGGTTACGGCTGGCCGGAGGGGCAGCGGCCCTGGGTAAACCCGAGTCCGAATGCCGCCAACGTGGCGATGGCGCGTGCCTATGCCGGCACGGTGATGCTCGAGGGAACCACGTTGTCGGAAGGCCGCGGCACCACGCGCCCGCTCGAGTTGTTGGGCGCGCCGGGAATAGATCCGCGTTCGTTGCTGACGGCCATGCAGCGCGTGATGCCGGCCTGGATCAAGGGCTGCCGCCTGCGGCCCTGCTGGTTCGAGCCGACGTTCCAGAAACACTCGGGCAAGTTGTGCGCGGGATTCCAGATCCACGTCGACGACACCGCGTACGTGCACGGCGAGTTCCGGCCCTGGCGGCTGATCGCCGGCGCGTTCAAGTGCATTCGCCGCCTGCGCGGCGAGTATCCGCTGTGGCGCGACTTCCACTACGAATACGAAAAGACGCGGCTCGCCATCGACCTGATCAATGGCAGCGAGCTGTTGCGGGAGTGGGTGGATGATCCGGCCGCGACGCCGTCCGATCTGGACAAGCTGGCGGGCGCGGACGAGAAGGCGTGGGAAGAAGCGCGGTCGGAGCTGCTGCTGTACCGCTGAGCCGTGTGGCTCGAATCAGCCTTCGGGCTTCAGTCAGCAGTCCTGAAACCCGAAGGGTGCGGGGCGTCCTTTCCCGTCGTCTCGCAGCTCATCCGTTGATGCGGTCGGAAGCGGCCGCAGCCACGTGGCTGGTGGTGTTCTCGTCGATCACTTCGATCTCGACGGTGGGCACCAGGATCGACACGCTCGGGATCAGCGTGCGGTTTCCGGCGTGCGCATTCACGGTCATGAGAAAGAGCACGGTCAGGGCGATGGCGGCGGCGCTGGCGGTCAGATGCTCGTAGGCGCGGCGCAGCAGAAAGGCGGAACTCGGGCGGGTCATGGCTAATCCTCCGTAAAAGTTGCGGGAAATCAGCCGATTTATCCGTGTCCACTCATCGCTTGCCGGCGTGAGGAAGAGTTCGCAGCGTTTTCAATCGGGTCGCTGATATAGACGCACGACCCCCGATAAGGGTTGCAACGAGTTACCAAAAGTTGCGCCGGGCGGTGGCGTGCCGGCGACGAGTGGTGGCGGGCCGAAAAGGTTTAAAGAATGTGTAATTTGTTTCACGGACGCCGCCGCTTCGGCGGCGCAGGAGTGGGCGCCAGCCCTGAATGGGTGAGCCTTATTCCGCCGATTCGGCGCCAGCAGCAACGAACGCCAGGTCGCTCATGTTCACCTTGGCGAGGTCGAACTTCTTCGCCGACGCGAACATGCGCAGCAGCGCCTGCGCGATGGGCATGACGGGCTTCTTGTCCCCGGCTTTCATCTTGTGGAATCGCACCGGGTTGATGCGCGCCACGACGTAGCTGCGCAGGTAGGGCGACTTCATGCCGCGCGCCTGCAGCTCGCCGACGATACGCTTCACTTCGGCATCGATCTCCGCGAGCCGCTTGGCGTAACCCTCGCGTTCGCGCAGCGCCGCCGGCAGCGGCCTGGTAGTCAGGCGATCCACTTTCTTGAGCACGGGGCTGTACGCGCCGCCGCCGAAGCGCAGGTTGTCCTCGTACACCAGCCCGAGCGTCAGCAGTTCCGCGGCCTCGAACTCCGCGGCCAGCGACGCCTCGGTGCGAGTTGGCTCGCGCTTCGCGAGGTTACGCGCCATGCGCACGACTTCGAGCGACTTGTCCTTGAGGTTGTGGGCTTTCTCGGTATTGAGGGCGAGGATGCGATAGGAGAGGGATTCATCCGGCGAGATGAGCACCGTGAGCTGCTTGAGACCGAGCATCTTCGCGGCCGCAAGCCGGTGCCGGCCATTCGGCGTCCAGAACCGGCCGTCCTCGCCGCGTACCACGATGAGCGGATCGAGAAACGCGGCCGTGGCTTCGATGGCGCCGGCGAGCCGCTTGGCGTGCGTGGGCGAGAGGTCGCGCTGGAAGGGCGTGGGCTGCACCGCGCTGAACGGCAGCGATGCGAGCAGCAGCGGGCGGCCGGCGAGCGGCTCGCGATAGGCGCCGAGCGGCGCGCCGCCGGCCTTGTTGACGAGCTCGACGACATTCGCGAGATCCGGATGATCCAGCGGCAACGCGATTTCGGTAGCCGAGAGCCCGCGCTTGACGGCGCTCGGCGCGAGCTTCACGCCGCGCGTGGTCCTGCCCTTAACCTTCGGCGCAGTTTTCTTTTTCGCGGCCATCGACTTTCCTCTCGCTTTCGGTGCCGAGGATGATGCGCGCTCCGCGGGCGTAGGTGAAATAGGCCCAGGCCCAGTTGATGAGCACGATGAGGCGGCTGCGGAATCCGATCAGGAAATAGATGTGCAGCAGCAGCCAGAACCACCACGCCAGGATTCCGGACAAACTCACGTTCGGCAGTTGTGCGATGGCCGAGTGGCGGCCGATGGTCGCGAGCGCACCGAAGTCCCGATATCGGAACGCTTCGGTGGAGTGCCCCGCGATGCGCGCGAGGATGTTGCGCGCCGCGCAGGTGCCCATCTGCTTGGCGGCGGGAGCCACACCCGGCACCGGCTTGCCGTCCTGTTCGATGCTCGCGAGATCACCGGCCACGAAAATGTCGGGGTGCGCCGGCAGCGAGAGGTCCGGCGACACGCGCACGCGACCGACGCGATCGACCTCGGCTCCGAGCTGTTTGCCGAGCGGCGAAGCCGCGACACCCGCCGCCCAGAGGATCGTGCGCGCGGCGAGCCGTTCGGCGCCGATGGCGACGAAATCCGCGCCGAGGTCCGACACCGGCCTGCCGGTGCGCACCTCGACGCCGAGCTTCGTCAGCTGCGCCGCCGCCTTGGCGGAGAGTTTCTCCGTGAAGCCAGCCAGGACTCGCGGCCCGGCTTCCACCAGCAGCACGCGCGCCTTGCGCGGATCGATGTGACGGAAGTCTTTGACCAGAGTGTGCCGTGCGATTTCCGCC
Organism: uncultured Pseudomonadota bacterium; assembly: GCA_963774045.1. Lineage (GTDB taxonomy): Bacteria > Pseudomonadota > Gammaproteobacteria > Steroidobacterales > Steroidobacteraceae > CADEED01. The sequence continues at coordinate 11,913 of CAVZED010000028.1, read as the reverse complement.
AGCGTGCCCGCGAGCTCGACGCCGGTCGGGCCGGCGCCGATCACCACGAACGTGAGGCAGGCATCGCGTTCGGCTGCGTTCGACGCGCCCTCGGCGAGCTCGAACGCGCGCAACACGCGCCGACGGATCAGGAAAGCGTCGTCGAGAGTCTTGAGGCCCGGCGCGTGTTCGGCCCAGTGGTCGCGCCCGAAGTATGCGTGGGTCGCGCCGCTCGCGACCAGCAGATAGTCGTAGTCGACGGTGCGGTCGGCGAGTACCACGCGGCGGACCCCGGGCTCGATGCGCAGCACCTCGCCCATGTGCACGGTGACGTTTTCCTGGCCGCGCAGCATGTAGCGCAGCGGCGCGGCGATCGACGGCGCGGCGAGCCCCGCGGTCGCAACCTGGTACAGCAGCGGCTGGAACAGGTGGTGATTGGAGCGATCGATGAGCGTGATGTCGACGGGCGCCTTCGCCAGACGCCGCACCGCCCAGAGACCGGCGAATCCGCCGCCAATCACGACGACTCTCTTCTTCTGTTGCATGCCTGAAAAGTTAACCGAAACCCGGGGACTGCGCCGCGCTAAAATGTTCACGGCCATAAAGCGAAAGTCATGAACGTCATCAGCCAGCAGGACCTCATCGCCAGCGTCGCCGACGCTCTGCAGTACATCTCGTACTACCACCCGCCGGATTACATCCGCGCGCTCGGCAGGGCCTACGAACTCGAGGAGTCGCCGGCGGCGCGTGATGCCATCGCGCAGATCCTGTCCAACTCGCGCATGTGCGCGGAGGGACGCCGCCCGATCTGCCAGGACACCGGCATCGTCATGGTGTTCGCGAAAGTCGGCATGCACGTGCGCTGGGACGCCTCGATGGGTTTCGAGGACATGATCAACGAAGGTGTGCGCCGCGCCTATCTACATCCGGACAACAAGCTGCGCGCGTCGATCGTCGCGGATCCGAACTTCTCGCGGAAGAACACGCGCGACAACACGCCGGCCGTGATCCACACGCAGCTCGTGCCCGGGGACGAGCTCGAGATCACGGTCGCCGCGAAGGGCGGCGGCTCGGAGAACAAGTCGAAGTTCGTGATGCTGAATCCTTCGGATTCGCTGGTCGACTGGGTATTGAAGACAGTGCCGCTCATGGGCGCCGGCTGGTGCCCGCCCGGCATGTTGGGGCTGGGCATCGGCGGATCCGCGGAAAAGGCGATGCTGCTCGCGAAGGAAGCGCTGATGGAGCCCATCGACATGACGGAGCTCAAGGCGCGCGGTCCGAAGACGCAGACGGAGGAGTTGCGCATCGAGCTCTATGAAAAGGTGAACGCGCTCGGTATCGGCGCGCAGGGGCTCGGCGGACTATCTACCGTTCTCGACGTGAAGATCTTCGAGTACCCGACGCATGCCGCGTCGAAGCCGGTGGCGATGATCCCGAACTGCGCGGCCACGCGGCACGTGCACTTCACGCTCGATGGCAGCGGTCCGGCCGTCCTCGATCCGCCGAAACTCTCGGATTGGCCGAAGGTCGACTGGGCGCCGGCGCCCGACGCGCGCCGCGTGAATCTCGACACGCTCACGCCGGCCGAAGTGGCCGGCTGGAAGCCGGGCGAGTCACTGCTGCTGAATGGAAAGATGCTCACCGGCCGCGACGCGGCCCACAAGCGCATCGCCGACCTGTTCGCGAAAGGCGAGTCGCTGCCGCCCGGCGTCGATTTCCGCAATCGCGTCATCTATTACGTCGGACCCGTGGATCCGGTGCGCAACGAGGTGGTGGGCCCGGCCGGCCCGACGACCGCGACGCGCATGGACAAATTCACCGGCATGATGCTCGAGAAGACCGGCCTCATCGCGATGGTGGGCAAGGCCGAGCGCGGCCCGGCCGGAATCGAAGCGATCCGCAAGCATCGCGCCGCCTATCTCATGGCCGTGGGCGGCGCTGCCTACCTGGTGTCGAAGGCGATCAAGGCCTCGCGCGTGGTCGCGTTCGAAGATCTCGGCATGGAGGCGATCTACGAGTTCACCGTCGAGGACATGCCGGTGACGGTGGCCGTCGACGCCAATGGCACGTCGGTGCACCAGACGGGCCCGGCCGAGTGGAGCCGGAAGATCGCCGTCGGGGACATACGGCGGAAGTAGGCCTCCTCTAACTACCCGGGCATGTCACCGCCGTGCTGGGCTTGCGGGAACCAGCAGCTCACCGCGGTACCCTGCGGGCGCACGGTTTCTATACGCAGGCTGCCGGCCATCATCCCCGCGCGGTAATGCATGATGCGCAGGCCCAGCCCCTTCGGGTGGTCCGGCGCCGGGCTGAAACCGCTGCCGTTGTCCTCGATGCGCAGCATGCCGCGATCGCCGTCGAGGCGCAGCGTGATCTCGACACTGTCCGCGTGCCCGTGTTGGGCGGCGTTGGTCACCGCCTCCTGGGCGATGCGATACAGGTGCAGCGCGTTCGCGAAGGTGAGTCGCCGCTCGAGCGCGTGATCGGCCTCGCAGCGGACGTTGATGTGGAACATCGCGGACAGCCGCCGGGCCAGCTCCTCGAGCGCGAACGCGAGTCCGCCACGATCGAAGGTGACGGGCGACAGACCGCGCGCCAGCGCCCGCGTCGTGAAGATCGCGTCGTTGACCAGCAGCGCAACCTCTTCGATGGCGGGCGACAGCGACGCCGCCTCGCGCTCGGCGCGGTTCTCGAGCCCGCGCAGCAGCAGCGCGATGCCCGTGAGCTCCTGCCCCAGTCCGTCGTGTAGGTCGTTGCCGATGCGTTGTTGTTCGCGGTTGCTCACCTCGAGCACTTCACGCTCCAGCTGCCGCCGCGCCGTCGCATCCTGCAGCATCGTGAGCCAGTAGCGCTCGCCGCCGAGCACCAGCGACGTGATCGCGGCCTCGACGAACAGCGCGCCTTCTTCACCGACGCCGTGCACGGTGAGTTCACTGGCCAACGGGGTCCCGGTACGCGCGGCCGATTCCTCGGCGAATTCCGCGATGCGCCGGTCGAGCGGCGGATCGCAGGGAATCTGGTCGAGGTGCCGGCCGATCAGTTCGCGCGGCTCGCGCCGGAACATGCGATCGAAGGCCGGATTGGTCATCCGGATGATGCCGCTGCCGTCTGACAGGACCACGCCCTCGTGCATGACCTCGATCGCCAGGGCCTGCGTGCGCAGGACTTCTTCGCTCGCCTTGCGCTCGGTGATGTCGTGCACCACGCCGATGTAACGCGTCACGCTGCCATCCGCGGCGACGATGGGCTGGTTCGCCAGGTGCACCCAGCGCAGCGAGCCGTCGAGGGTCTTGAGGCGCATCTCCATTTCGGTGCGTTCGCCGGCGCGCACGCGCTGGCGGCGGCGCACGGCGCCCGCGTGGTCTCCGGGCAGGAAGAATTGACGCCACCCGCGACGGTTGAGCTCATCGAAGGGACCGCCGAAGAATTTCTGCCAGCCCGGGCTGGCCCACACGACCTGCGCTTCGCCGTCCGTGTCGACGGTGGCCTCGTACACGAAGCCGGACGTGAGCTCCGCCACGGTGCGGTAACGGAACTCGCTCTCGCGCAGCGCGTCCGCCGCCATCTTGCGTTCGGTGACATCCACCGCCACGCCGACGAGCCGCGAAAACTTGCCGGTGCCGGGATCCGCGATCGGCCGGTTGCGTACCTCGATCCAGCGGCGCTGTCCGTCCGCGCGGCGGATCTGCACGGTGAACTCGACGGTTTCACCCGCGAGGTAGCGCCTGGTGCGCTCGAGGCTCTCGTTTTCCCAGCCATCGCCGATCACGAAGCTCTTCCAGCCGCGCCGGCGATACTCCTCTTCACTGCAGCCATAGACGCGCTCGGAGCCGAAGGTCCACTCGAGCTCGTACACGCCCTCGGAGTTCATCAGGTATTCGTAGACCGTACCTTCGGAAAGATCGGCGACCGTGCGGTAGCGGGCGTGGTTGAGCGAGAGGATGCGTTCGTTCACCTTGCGCTGATTGATGTCGCGCGAGTGCGCGATGATCCCGAGCACCGCGGGATTCCCGAGGGCATTCACGGCGACGCTTTCGAGCCAGCACCACGACCCGCTGCGATGCCGGAAGCGGTACTCGAAGCGGCTGCGCTCCACCGCGTCCTGGCTGCTGGCGATGATGCGGCGAAAGCGCTCGCGCATCATCGGGGCGTCGTCGGGATGCAGGAACTCGATCGCGTTACGGCCTAACAACTCGCTCGCGCTGTATCCGAGGTGCCAGACGACGGCTTCGTTCGCGTAAGTGAAGTTTCCGGTTTCGTCCTGGACGGTGATGATCTCGAGCGCGTGCTCGGTCAACGCGCGCAGACGGGCGTCGGCATTCGCATGCGCGGCTCCTCGTCGCGTCACCTTCTTCTTTGTCTTCAACCGACGACCTCCCGGGCGGGCGTAAGCATAGCCGCGCGACCGCCAGGCGGCCTCGAAGCACCCGCCCGGGGAGAAAACCACTGCCTCGAAACGATGCACGATGTGGCCTCGCTACAACGTTCTGGGGCCCCGGATTAGGGCGCAAAAACCAAGCTATTGAAATATAAGGAAGATTATTTCGTTTGTAGGCCTGAAACGACTCGGCGCATTCGAGGTTGTTTGTTGCGTGGACGCTGTAGTAGGCTTCGCCGCACTGCAGGGGTCGAAAGCCGGGAATAGAGCGTAAGTCATATACGCAGGCTGATCAGGTTCTCAGCCTGGCGGAAACGAAATCCGCCTTTGTCCCGGGATTGCTCCCTGTTGCTCACGCGTCAGTGACGGTGGGCGTATCAAATTCATAAACCTATAAGGGATAAGTCATGGCTAAACACCTATCAGTGCGGCAGGCCGTTCGACTTGCGTTGTTCACAAGCGCAATTCCGATGGTCTTCGGCGCCTCCGTAGCGATGGCGCAGGAGCAAGACACTCAAAAGGACATGGACGAAGTGCTCGTCACCGGAACGCGCATCACCGTTCCTGGCGTAACTTCTTCGAGCCCCATTTACACCGTGGGCACTGAATCGATCGCGGAGCTCCAGCAGCCGGAAGTCGAAAAGATTTTCCGCCGCCTCCCGATCGCTCTGCCCTCTGACGGTCAGAACGCGAACAATGGCACGGCCGGCGTGGCCACCATTGACCTGCGCGGTCTCGGCCCTCAGCGCAACATCCTGCTGATCGACGGCAAGCGCATCACGCCGTACAACTTCAACGGCCTGGTCGACACGTCGGTCATCCCGACCGCGCTGCTCGAGCGCGTCGACATCCTCACGGGTGGCGCCTCGACCTCGTACGGTTCGGACGCCATGTCGGGCGCGATCAACTTCATCATGAAGCGCGACTTCGAAGGTGTGGCCATCGACACCGACATGTCGCAGACGGGTGAGAGCGACGGACGCATCAAGTCCGCCGCGCTGACCGTCGGCACGAACGTCGCGGAAGGCCGCGGCAACATCGTCTTCGGCGTGAACTGGAGCGAGCGCGACCGGCGTGCAGCTGGGCGCGCGTCCGCTGGGCCAGCTCGGCATCGTGACCGAAGACGGTTCGGGCCTCGAAGAATTCCTGAACGGCGAAGCGCCGCCGCCGGCTCCGGCTGGTTGCGGTGGCCCGGGTTCCGTGGCCGCGGGTGGTTCGACCACCACGTTGCCGACCCGCGTGGCGATTGCCGGCGGCCCTGGCCTCGGCCAGTTCCGCGACGACGGCACTCTCGGCACGAACTGCTCTGTGTTCAACTTCAACCCGTTCAACTACTACCAGACCCCGCAGACCCGCTTCGGCGGCACGGCGCTCGGCCGGTTCGAAGTGAACGAGCACGCCGAGGTGTATGGACGCCTCGCGTACAGCAGCACCAACGTGCGTCAGCAGATCGCGCCTTCGGGCGTGTTCGCGACGCCGTTCTGGACGCCGCTGTCCAACCCGCTGATCAGCGCGCAGGCTCGCGGCGTGATGATCGCCACGGGTGAAGCTGGCCGCGTGGCCGGCACGGTCATCGAGGGTACGGGCCGCGCCGACCCGACCGCGAACTGGGATGACGTCGACAACAGCGGTACGGTGACCGCGGGCGACTACCTCAACATCTCGTATCGTCGTCGCACGGTCGAGTTCGGCGAGCGTTCCACGACGTTCGACAACAACGCCTGGTCGTTCGTGATGGGTGTGAATGGCGAGATCGGCGCCGGCTGGACCTACGACGTGTCGTACCAGCGCGGTGAGTCGGATCGCACCAACACCGACGCGGGCTATACCAACGTCACGAACCTGGGTCTCGCGGTCGACTCGCTCGACGGCACGACCTGCGTCTCCGGCGGCGCGTGCGTCCCGATCAACCTGTTCGGCGGCTTCGGTTCGATCACGCCGGAGATGGCCGCGTTCTCGGCCGCCTCGGCGCTCGAGCAGCAGTCGTACATCCAGTCGATCGCCGGCGCGTCCGTCAGCGGCGAAATCGGCGCGCTCAAGCTGCCCACGGCCGAGAACGGCCTGGCGCTGGTGTTCGGCGTCGAGTATCGCGAAGAGAGTGCCGAGACGGTTCCGGACGAGTGCAAGAAGCTCGCCCCGGCGAGCTGCCTTGGTGGTGCCGGCGGTAACACGCTGCCCATCGCGGGTGGCTTCGACGTGCAGGAAGCGTTCGCGGAAGCGATCTTCCCGATCATGGACGGCAAGCCTGGCTTCCAGTCACTCGACCTCGAGTTCGGCTACCGCTTCTCGGACTACAACCTGAGCGGCAGCGACAGCACCTGGAAGTACGGTCTGAACTGGCGTCCGGTCGACTCCCTCCTCGTCCGTGGCATGAAGCAGCGTGCTGCTCGCGCCCCGAACGTGGGTGAGCTGGCTGCGCCGCAGACCACCGGTCTCGACAACGCGCTCGCGGATCCTTGCTCGGAGTCGACTCCGGTTGCGCAGCAGACGGCGGCGCTCCGCGCGGCCTGTATCGCAACTGGCATGACCGACGCGCAGGTGTGCACGGTTGAAGACATCACCGCGGGCCAGATCAATGGCTTCTTCGGCACCGACCTGAACGACCTGCCCGACATCGAGCAGGCCGACACGTTGACCTTCGGCGTCGTGTTCACTCCGGAAATCGGCTCGCTCAAGTCGCCGGTGTTCTCGATGGACTACTACGACATCAAGATCAACGACTACATCAACCAGTTCGGTTCGCAGGAAATCCTCGACAGCTGCTACTGTCACGGGTGACGCGGCCGAGTGCGCCAAGATCCGTCGTATCGGCGGTACGCTGACGCTGCCGGGCTCCGGCATCGAGCTGTTCACGACCAACCTCGACTACCTCCAGGCCGAAGGCATCGAGTTCAACGCCTCGTTCGGCTTGGACATCGGCAATGCGGGCGCCCTGCGCTTCAGTGCCTATGTGAACAAGTACCTGACGCAGGAGTCGCGCAGCTCGATCGTGTCCGACGTGATCGACTGCAAGGGTCGCTTCGGCAACCAGTGCGGTAACCCGGCGCCGGAAGTGGCCTGGGTGCAGACCACCGGCTGGGAAAAGGGTCCGTTCGACGTGGCGCTGCACTGGCGTCATCTGGGCGAGGTCTCGATCGAGGCTGTCCAGGAAGCTCAGACCTTCGACCAGTTCGAGACGATCGATGCGTTCAACTACTTCGATCTGACGGGCAGCTACTCCCCGACGGATTGGCTGTCGGTCCGCTTCGGTATCTACAACGTGACGGAAGAAGATCCGCCGGTTGTGGGCAACGAGGCCGCCGATACCCGCTCCAACTCGGGCAACACCTTCCCGAGCGTGTACGAGGTCCTCGGACGCTCGTATTCGCTGGGTGTGCACTTCCGCTTCTAAGAAGTGCCGTGTTGAGTTAAGTGGAGGGGCGGCGGACCGAGAGGTCCGCCGCCTTTTCCCGTTTAAGGGGTTTTTGCAGGTTTGGCGGGTGCCAGGGTGCTGGCATACTCGTCACCAGATCAATCAGGAGCGCGCTCATGACGAAGTTCCGTGCAGGCTTTCTGGGCCTGGTTTCAATGATTCTTGCCGCGCCGGTGTTCGCCGCCGCGGCCGTCGAAGTTCCGGTCATCGACATGCGAGAGGCAACACCGGAGCAGGCCCGTGAGAAGGCCCAGCAGATGTCCGAAAATGGCGTGGCGATCCTTTATCTCAGCGCCACCGATCCGCCGCAGCGCGCCGTCCAGACCGTGGCCGGTGAATGCGCCGAAGGCGGCTTCCAGGTCCGCGCGCTCATTCTCGCCGACCCGGGTTCTGACGCCGAAGGGCTGGTGCTTTATGGCGCCACGGGTGGTCCGCTGGGTCCCACGATTCCGGTCTCGTCCAACCTGAAGGCGCAAACGAAGGTCCAGGTGACTTCGCTCAAGGAGCGTCTCTCGCGCAACCCCGCGGGCATGGCCGCCGTCGATCCGATGGATGTCGTCCGCTGCCGTTACGAGCCGATCGTCGGTTCGCGCGTCCGCAAGGAAAAGATCTGCACGACGCCGCGCCAGGACGCGGAAACCGCCGAGCAGAACAAGAGCTGGACCAAGCGCATGCAGGACCGTGGCGCCAACGAGGCGAAGCCAGGCCAGGGCTGATTCCGCGGGCAGCGTTGCTGCCTGACCGAATGCCATGAACGGACCTCAGTCGCGCGAGCTCGCGGAAGCCGCTGTTCGCGCGGCAAATGCGGGCAACTTCGCGGAAGCGGAGCAGCGCTGGCGCGAGGTCATCAGGATCGAGCCACAGAATCCCCAGGCACTTTTCAGCCTGGGGATTCATTCTTTGCAGCGTGGGGATCTCAAGGCCAGCCAGGACCTCCTCAATGCGGCACGCGCGGTCGCCCCGCGCGACCTCCTCGTGTTGCTCACGCTCGGCAATGTGCACCGCCATCGCGGCGATGCGGCCGCCGAGCGTGAAGCCATCGATTCCGCGCTCGCCGTGGATCCGTACTACCTGCCAGCCCTGTTGGCCCGCGGCGGCTGGCTCGAGCGTTTTGGCACCGCCACCGCGACCGCCGAGACCTACGCAAACTGCCTGAAGATCGCGCCGCCTCCGGCCCATTGGCCGGAGCCGCTGCGACAGCAGCTCGAGCATGCGCGAGCCGTCGTCGACCGCCACTCCGCCGCGATGCTCAAGCACGTGTCCGGCAAGGTGGCGGATCTGCAGTCGCAGCTGCCCGCCGCAGTTGCGGCGCGTTGGCGCGAAGCCGTGAACATCGTCGCCGGTCGCGCCAGGCCGTACTTCTCCGAGTGCAACCAGTTGCATGTGCCGCGATTGCCGGCCATTCCGTTTTTCGATCGCGCGGAATTTCCGTGGCTCGCGGAGATGGAAGCGAAGACCGCCGTGATCCGCGACGAGCTGGCGGCGGCACTCGCCGCGCAGCAGGACCAGTTCAATCCGTACATCGCGTACCAGCCAGGCCAGCCGGTGAATCAATGGCGCGACCTCAACAACTCGAAGCGCTGGAGCGCGTACCACCTGTGGCGCGGCGGCATTCCCCAGGCGGACAATCTGGCGCGCTGCCCGGAAACTGCGGCGGCACTCGGCATGGCCGGATGGCGGAAATCGGTGGTCTGTGTCCCAACGCGATGTTTTCCGCTCTCGCACCGCATTCGAACATTCCGCCGCACAACGGCGAGACCAACGCGCGCGTGGTGGCGCACCTGCCGTTGATCGTTCCGGAAGGCTGCACCTACCGCGTCGGCGCCGACCAGCGCGGCTGGACGGTGGGCGAGATCCTGGTGTTCGATGACACGATCGAGCACGAGGCCCGCAACGACAGCGACGAGTTGCGCGTCGTGCTGATCTTCGACCTGTGGAATCCGCTGCTCGCCCCCGCGGAGCGGGCGATGGTGCAGGCGATCGCCGCCGCGACGCGCAGCTTCGCGGGCTGACGGTTGGCAACACCGTCATGAGCAACAGGAACACTTTTCCGCATAAAAATTAAGAACAGGAGCGCGCTCATGACGAAGTTCCGTGCAGTTCTTTTCGGATTGCTTCCAACGTTGCTTGCGACGCCCCAGGTGTTTGCCGCGACGGCTGTCGAGATTCCCGTCATCGACATGCGGGAGGCCACGGCCGAGCAGGCCCGTGACAGGGCCCTGCAGATGTCGGAGAACGGTGTCGCGATTCTCTATCTCAGCGCCAGCGATCCGCCCGCGCGCGCGGTGCAGGTGGTTTCCAGCGAATGCGCCGACGGCGGCTTCCAGGTTCGCGCGCTCATTCTCGCCGACCCAGGTTCGGACGCTGAAGGCATGGTGCTTTACGGCGCCACGGGTGGACCGCTGGGCCCGACGATCCCCGTGTCTTCCAACCTGAAATCCATGACCAGAGCACAGATGCAGTCGCTCAAGGAGCGGCTCGAGCGCAATCCGGCCGGCATGGCCGCGGTCGATCCCAAGGACGTCGTGCGCTGCCGTTACGAACCCATCGTCGGTTCGCGAGTCCGCAAGGAAAGGATCTGCACGACGCCGCGCGAGGATGCGCAGAACACCGAACAGAACAAGTCCTGGACCAAGCGCGTGCAGGATCGTGGCGCTAACGAGCCGATGGCGGGGGGCGGTTGATCCCGCTGGCAGTCCGCCTGCCTTCATATTGTTGGTGAGCCCGCGCTGGCGAAGCTTCGCCAGCGCGGGCCTGCATCGTCACAACCCCTAGTTCAGCACTCGCAACACGACGCGGCGATTCTTCTGCCGGCCTTCATCGTTGTTGTTGCTCGCGACCGGCTGGCGCTCGCCGTAGCCGCGCGACGTCAGCGTGTTCGTCGACGCCGCCGTCCTGCAGGTACTTGAGCACCGTCTCGGCACGACGCGACGACAGGTCGAGATTCAGCACGTCCGAACCGCGGCTGTCGGTGTGTCCGGCGACTTCGACCTTCAGGTCGGGATAACGCTTGAGCGTCGCGATGGCGCCTTCGAGCACCGGCAGGCTCTCGGGCTGGAGGTCCGCGCTTGCCCGTTTCGAACACCACGCCGGGTAGTTTGATCTCTTCCTTGAACGAGCAGCCGACGGCATCCACGCGATCGCCCTTCGGCGTGTCGGGGCACTTGTCCTCGCTGTCGATCACGCCGTCGCCGTCGCTGTCGAGCTCGCAGCCCTTGTCGTCGACCTTCGCGCCGGCCGGCGTGTTCGGGACACTGGTCACGGCTGTCGACGACGCCATCGCCATCACTGTCGAGCTCGCAGCCGCTGGCGTCGACCTTGACGCCGGCGGGAGTGCCCGGGCACTTGTCGATGTCGTTGGTCACGCCGTCGCCGTCATCATCCTGGGGCAACGGGCATCCGGTCGCGTCCACCGCGGTTCCGGCGGGCGTGCCCGGGCACTTGTCGAGGTCGTCGGTGACGCCATCGCCATCGGTGTCGACCACGCGGCGCGCGGGTGCCGCCCACGAATACTGGATACCGAGCCGGCGACGTAGTCCACGGGCTTCGTCGACGAGGTTGTCGTTGCCCAGGCCGCGCCGCGCACCGAGGTCGGCGCGCAGCTGCATGACGTTGCCGTCGTCGCTGCGTCCGCCGAGCGTCGATGAGCAAGCCCGCGCCGTACAGGGCGCTGAGCTCGGTCTCATCGACTCCAGGCTTGCCGATCGACTTGGTGTGTCCGAGCCCCAGGCTCAGGAACGGTTTACGCGACCTTCGCGGTAAAAGACCCGGTTCACGCGGCTAGCTGCACTATAGCCGCGGCGGTCATAGGTTTCGTGGTCGAAGCGATGCGATAAGCCGAGTCAGCGGCAGCAGGAGTTTTGTTCTCGACGTCGGTTAAGCCAAAGCCTTTTACCCAGGTGTAGTCGTCCTGAAAAAAGCCAATCGTCATTCCCGGAATCCGGTCCCGCGCCATCTGCTCTTGCACAAATTTTTCATAATCGCGCAGACGTGCATTGAGTTCCCGTGACGGAGCTTTGCTCTTGGCGGGTGGTTGTTTGGCTGGAGACTGCGCGTTGAGATGACTGGAAATAAGAGTTGTACACAGCAGAGCTGCAATCAAACTTAATACAAAGACATTCTTCATGATTTGTTCAGGAACCTC
>CAVZED010000027.1:0-59409 GCA_963774045.1 uncultured Pseudomonadota bacterium | reverse complement strand
GGTTAGCGTGCGGGCGGTTCAGGAAGCCATTGCCGCGCAGGATCAGGTCGTCGACGCCGGAGCTGTTGACGTTGATCTGCGCGTATTGGTAGCTGCCATTGCGCAGCCGGCTCTCGCGGCTCATGCGGTACTGGTTGTTGAGCGTCTGGCCGTGATCGTTGGTGTACTTGCTGACGCGCCAGCGCCAGTCCTTCGACGCGTAGCGTGATTCCGCCGGCAGCTCCGTGAAACGGCGATTCACCTGGTAGTGGAGGTAGTTCAGGCTGTTGCGCGACAGGTAGCCGGCGTCGTTGATCTCGAGCTTGTTGCCGAAGTGCATGGCGATCACCTGCTGGCGCCAGCCGCGATCCATCTCGTAGTCGGCCCAGAGCGTCGCGCCGTCGCCGCGCAGCTTCTCTCCGGCTTCGTCGATCTCGCTGCCGAGGATGCGCGTGCGGATGTTCCAGCGCGCGGTCGGCCGCCAGTTGTGATCGATGCCGAGCACGCGGGCCTCGCGATCCAGCAGGGGACGGTCCACCCAGGTGGCCATCCAGCCGAGGTTCTGCTTGGCGAAGTCGCGCACCACGCGCAGCGCGCCGAAGGTACGGCCCGCGTCGCCGCGTTCATCCGCGCCGAACACGCCGTACTTGGCGGCGCCGAGGCTGCCGTTGAGTTTCAACGCGCCGACGATGTCGCCGAGACCTTCGCCATCGTCCGCCGGCCCGCCGACGCGGCGCGTGTACAGCATCTGGCTGAAGTCGGACGGCGTCGAGAACTCGAACAGGCCCTGGTTCTCGGTGAAGAACGGGCGCTTGTCGGTGAAGAAGGTCTCCTCCGCGTCGAAGCTCACCACCAGGTCGTCGCTTTCCACCTGGCCGAAGTCCGGATTCACCGTGGCCGTCAACTGCATCTGGCCGTTCGGTTTCCAGAAGACGTCGACGCCGGCGTCGGGTTCATCTTGCTTGTCGACGTTGTCGTGCAGGCCCGAGACGTACGGCGTGATGGCGAACAGGGACTGGCTGAAGGACTTCATCTCGATGGGCGCGAAGTCGGACAGGAAGCGCGGCCGTTCGAAGCTCGCCTGCGGCCAGGCCACGCGTTCGCCGGTGGCGGCGACGATGCGATCCACGTAGACGCCGATGGTGCGCATGTCCTTCGCCTCGCGCATCGAGGCGATGTGCCACGGGAGCAGCACTTCGACCGTCCAGCCCTCGGCGTCCGAGGTCACGGCGTGCCGCCAGTTGCCGTCCCAGTCCGAGTTGAATTGGTTCTCGTTGGTGATGACGCCGTCGTAGATGCCATCGGTGGAGCTGACGCGGAAGTTGTAGCCGGTCCGGTGGTCGCCATCGAAGTCGATCATGATGTTGACGCGATCGACGAGTTCCTCGAAGTCGCGCTGGACGCGCTGCTGGGTGCGCGGCACCGAGGCGGGCTGCGAGTTGTGCATCGCGACGGCCAGGCCGTCGGGAGTGGCGAGGATCCAGGCTTCGGTGGGGTAGGTGGCCGGTTCGCCGTTGAGCGGCTGGACCTTGCGGAAGTCGGTGATGTGGCGGGCGTCCTGCCATTCCAGCGCATCCACCTTGCCATCGATTTCGACCGCCAATGCCGGTCCGGACAGCGCCATCAGCAGCAGGGCCGCCCGGGAGGGGAAATGAGTCATGCCCCTTATGACGCCCCAGGCGGGAAAAAGGTTGGCATGACGGGTGCCCCTTTTGCGCACCTCCCTACCTGTCGCCGGGTCAACCGCCCACCGGCCGCGTCCGGTGACGCGCGTCATCGAAGCCGCGATCCCTCGTAGGAAAGAGATTCCAATCCCGCGCCGGCCCCGCCGACATGAAGTCCGTCTCTGCGCCCGCGTCGTCGGGCACTGAAGAAGTGGAGCGGCGCCTTGTAACTTTTTCGAACCTACGCGGTGTCGGAGTGTCGCCGACACGCGCGGTGCGCCCGGTTTCACGCCCATCGATTTCCGGTTTGCAGACACTGGATGTAGGAAGGAGCGCCAAATCTCCTCTTGTCCTACCTAACTAGTTGGACGTGGCGTGGCACTTGCAACCTTCCGTGGGCACGCCCGCACCAAGTTAAGGTAGTTTTACAATGAACAGTCACTTCAAACCATTCACCAAGGAATTCTTGATTGCATTGACGGCTCTTTCGCTGACGGCCTGCGGAGGCGGCGGAAGTAGCAATCCCCCACCGTCCGGTGGGAACCCGCCGGCACCCGCGCCGGCTCCGCCGCCGCCGCCGCCACCGCCATCAGGTTCAGTGCCGCCGCTCTCGGCAACGGTCCAGGACATCACCGATGACCATGCCGTTGGTACTGCCCGTTGGCCAAGTCCGGAGCGCGACGGCAACCCGATAGGCAGTTTTACCTGCGACGTGAATACACCGAATCAGTTCGAACTCTATGCGCACCTCTCGATCCTCGTGAACAACGAGCCGCAGAGGGTCCCGTCGCGTCTGGGATCTCATACGTTGCCGGCAGGAAATCACTGCTTCTACGCGATCCACAACCACAGCCACTCGGGCAGGATACATGTGACCCCCGCCGCGCCGGGTACGTTCACGCTGGGACAGCTGTTCGAGATCTGGAACCAGCCGCTGACGAACACCAATCTCGCGGGCATCACCGGCCTGCCGATCGAGATCTTCGTCACGGATGGCACCACGACCGTCGAAGTCGCAGAAGCGGACTGGTCCAACATCGAGCTCAAGGACCGTCGGGAAATCACGATCGGTGTCGGCACACCGATTACCGAGATTCCGAATTTCACCTGGACGAACTGATCGACCCGGCGTGCCGTGGCGCGGTGCCCGTGGCCGCGTCGCGACACGCCTTCACTGGAAGGACAATCAATGAAACCACTCACACGAGAGTTCCTGATCGCGCTGACTGCTGCCGCGTCCCTGACGGCTTGCGGCGGTGGAGATGGAGGGAGCAATCCGCCTCCTTCCGGCGGAAATCCTCCGGCGCCCGCGCCGTCGCCCCGCCCCCGCCACCCCCGGCTGGTGTGCCGCCGATTTCGGCGACCGTCCAGGACATCTCCGACAACCACCGGATTGGCGTGGATCATTGGGGCAACCCGGAAACGGACGGTGCTCCCATCGCCGGGTTCAACTGCGTGGTGAACCCGCCGCAGACCTATCACGTGCATGCTGCACCTCTCGATCATCCTGAACAACGAGGCGCAGGCGATCCCGCAGTACGTGGGTGCGGCCGATGCTCCGCAGGGTGGTCACTGCTTCTACAACATGCACACGCATGACTGGTCCGGCAAGATCCACGTGGAGGACACCGCTCCGCGTACTTTCACGCTGGGTAACCTGTTCGCGGTCTGGAAGCAGCCGCTCACGAATACCAACGTCGCAGGCATCACGGGCCTGCCGATCGAGGTGTTCGTCACGGAGAACGGCACGGTGACCCGCGTCCCCGAGGCCGACTGGGCCAACATCGAGTTGCTGAACCATCGGGAGATCACGATCGGAGTCGGCACGCCGATCACCGAGATCCCGAACATCGCTTTCTGAAGCAGCCAACGTGATGAAGCGCGCGTCCAGTCCGCAGGGGCTGGGCGCGCGCGTTTCGGCTCGTCAGGCGGCAAAGCGCGCGAATTCGTGACGCGCGTAGCGGTTCGCGTGCCCGGTGCGCGCGACCATCCTCGCCATGAGCGAGCTGCGCAAATCGCCGGGATTCTGGGCGCTGGCCATGGGCGTCGTCGGCGGCGCCGCGGGTTTCTTTGGCCCGATGATCCTCGATCCCGAGGCGAACCAGGGTCCTTTGCTCGGCATTTTCATCACCGGGCCGGGCGGGGCGCTCGCCGGCCTGATGCTCGGATTGATCTTCCGTTTCCTGCCGTTCACGGATTCGGTGCGCCAGCAGGCGCTCACGCTGTTTTGCATCGTGCTCGGGGCCGGCACGTTGTGGTTCTCGTTGCCGGAGCCCGTCCGGCGCGCGAGCGTCATCGACGGGACCATCAGCGGCTGCCGTGTGTCGTCGGAGCTGATGCCAAAGGCCATCGAGCACTGGCAGCATCGTGTCGACACGTACAAGGCTTCGACGCCCCGGGCGAACTGGCGCGAGGACAGCGCGCGCCTGCTGCGCGAGTCGCCGGGAGTCGTCGTGGAGATCGACGTCGCGCGGCGAAATTCCGTCGTCGAGCATCGCAGGCCCTGGGACCGTGGCAGGCTCGAGGCGCGCGGCTGGAAGAAGGTCGGCGACAAACGCGACTACTTCGGCGGCGGCACGTGCGAGAGTTATCCGCCGGGCCGCAGCGTGCTGCTGGCAGTGAAGAGCAGCGATTCGGCCGCCTGGCCGCCGGAGAGGCTGCCGGAGTTTCTGGGAGTGCCCGAGCTCGAAGCCGTATCCCCCCCATACCTCAAACTACTAAATTAATGGGGACATTCCTCATTTCCTAGGAAAAGGGGACGGGGCTGGATGGAAGAGGGGATGGGGGCGCATGCGCGCCCGGGATCCCGGCCCCGCGAGGTGTCGGGCTTTAGCCCTCCGCGGCGGCTGATTGCGGTTGTTTTCGCTAGGAGATGGACGCCGGCGATCACGAAGACGGTTTGGGCGCAGTGAGTGTGGGGCGTTGGCGAAGAGTCCTATCGAAGCGGAGAGCCGGCTTCGCACGGGGGAAGTGCTCCGGAGCCGCCGCTGCGAAGGCCCACACCTCGCGTGTCCGGGCTCCCGGGCGCGCATGCGTCCACCGTCACCGCGTCGATCGAGCCCCGGATCCTCGTTGCCGCGAGATCAGGCATGCCGCCCTTGGCTTTGGGAAGAGCGCACGGTCGGGCGTCGGCTCTTCCCAAAGCCCATTGGGGGCACTCCGCGTTGCTTGGAGATTTGGACACGCGCTCGACGTGAGCGTGACCGCGGCGGTGGGAGCGGGACGGAGCGTGGACGGGGGAGGTGCGGCTCTGGAGCGGCGGTCTTTGGCATGGCGAGGCACGCAGCCGGCTCTCTGCTTCGAGGGGACTCTTCGCCATCGCCCCACACTCACTGCGCCAAAACCATCTTCGTGTCAGCCGGCGCCCCTCAGCCCACGCTGCCACACAACATCCGCCGCCGCGAGAAGCCGCACCTCCCCCGGCCGCGCTCCGTCCCGCCCGCACACCTCACACTCAAATCGAGCCGCGTCCCCTTTTCCTAGGAAACGAGGAATGTCCCCATTTATTCAATTGTGAACCATTGGACTTCGACGCGGCGGTTCTGCGCCGGGTCCGTTGAACCCGTCGGCTCTTCCCACCCGCGTCCCACCGGCTTCGGCTCGCGCCTTGTCGATCTCCGGATACTTCGCGAGCAGCGCGTCGCTGCACCGCCATCGCGCGCTGGCGCGACAGCTCCATCGCCTTCAGCGCCATGCTCTGCACCAGCTGCTCGCCGCCCGACTGGCGGAATTCGTTGATGCGCGCGTTGTCGACGTGGCCGCGCATGACGCACCGTCGATCCCGGGCTCACCTGCAGGAAACGCTTGATGGTCTGCAGGTACTCCTGGTTCTTCGGCTCGTTGCGATCGAGATTCGACGAGTTGGGCTCGAAGAAGAAGCGGATGTCCTTCGACAGCAGCGGGTCGCCCTCGAGCGCGGCCTGTGTCGCCGTGCGGATCGGCGCGATCGCGATCTTCTGCTCCGAGAACGGGCTGCGCTTGGCGAGTCGCATCGAGGAACGACGTGTCGACGAAACGCGTCGGGATCCGCCGGGATTCCGGATCACGCTGCCGTAGGCCAGCACCGAGGACTGGAAGATTCCGCCGAACGAACCCGCGGAGTCGATCGTGCCGGCGAAGAACGCGCGGTTCTCCGGCAGGTTGGACAGATGCACGTGCGCGAGCTCGTCGCGCGCGTCCTGCCTCGCTCCACTTGAAGGCCTTCGCGACCACGCGCGAGGTTCTCCGCCTGGTTGTCGCGCAGGCGCCGGTTGCCTTCGAGAATGCCGTGCACGAGGCCCTTCGGACCATTTCGGGATTGCGCCTTCGCGAATCCCTTGTTGACCGCGAGCACGTCCGCGATCACCAGCAGGTTGCGGTTCGAGACCAGCACCTTCGCGGCGCCGTTCGAAGCCTCGACCACCTCGTCGGTCTTGGGCGTCCAGCCCACGCAGCCGTTCAACCGGCCGCCGCCGCCCGCCAGCTCATGTTGATAGGCGTCGCAGGCGACGAACGCATCTTCGTAGAACACCAGGCCGAGCGAATCCGCCGGCGCGCTTCGAATCGAGGTCGCGCAGCACCACCACGGGCACGCCGGCTTCCTGCGCGAGATAGCGGATGAAGAACTCGCTCTCGTTGAATTGCGATGCCGCGAGCACCTTGCCGCGCAGCGCGTTCACCGAGGGATGCCGCGATCGACCACGACCATGTCCGCGCCGCGCGAGTAACCGATCTGCACCGGCACCACCGCGTCGAACTGCCGGCCGAGCACGGCCAGCGCATCCGTGGTGGTGGCAATGGCCGCGAGCCGGCCGTTGTTGAGCGGGCGACCAGGTTTCGCTCTCGCTCATCGAGATCTGCACCTTGAAGCCGTATTCCTTGGCGAAGAAGGATTCGCGGATTCGGCGTCGAGTCCGCCATTCGCGACGATCAGCCCGCCGTAGCCGGCGTATTCGCTGATGTCGATGCGAATCGATCTTGTCCTTGGGCACGTAGGTGTTGGCGGCTTCCAGCGTCGGAGTGCCGGTCACGGGTTCGATGGGCGACGGGCGCGTCGCCGTCGGGCTTCGCGACGCCGGAGGCGGTCGGCGTTGCTGGGCGTGTCCGAGCTCGTGGCCTGCGCTCCGCCTTGCGGAGCGTCGGCTCGCCCTTCTTGCCCGAGCCACAGCCACAGCGCCGAGGCCGACGATGCCCAACAGCAGCAGCAGCGGTGATGATGTTGCCGGCGGCGGAGCCGCGGGAAATGCGAGAGAGCATGTGTGATTCTCCTTTACTCTCCGAGAACCTTCGGACGCACGCTTCTGCGCGCGCTTCGAAGCCAGCAGATCGGCGGGTGGCGGTTCGTCGGTGAAATTGTCGATGCCCGCGAACAGCTCGCGCTGATCCTTGAGCCAGCGATTCGCTTCGTTGAGCGACGCCGAGAGCGCGTCCAGCGAATGCGCGATGCTGTTTTCATCGGTGGCGAGCAACGCCTGCTCGCGTACCAGCGACACCTGCTGGCGCAGGCGGCCGAGCTCGGCGTCGACGAGTCTCCAGCCGGCGCTCGGCATCCGCATGCGCGGATTTGCGCGACTTGATGACTTCGAGCTGCTGCTCGAGGCTGCGGCGCAGCTCGTCGTCCGTGTCGGTGGCCGCGAGACGGTCGCGGCAGCTGCGCTCCTGCTCCTCGAGCTTGCTGCGCTCGCGCTCGGCGACGGCGACCACCTCGACGAACGAAGCGCGCGCGGCGAGCATTTTCAGGTGCAGCCAGGCCATCTGCCGCACGTCGCCGATCTGCGCGAGATGCGCTTCTGCGGCGCTGCAGCAAGCCGACGATCTCCGCGGCCTCGCGTTCGATCTCGTACTGGCGCTCCTGCGCGTTCGGAGTCGAGATGCGCGAGCAGATCCTCGTAGCGCGAAGTGCTGTCGCCGAAGCCCGCCTGCGGCGTCCATCGCCGTTGCGGAAGCGCGGTTCTTCGACAGCCACCAGAGATAACAGGCCTTCGAGTCCCAGGCCGATGAGCCACAGCCCGGGTTGACGAACGCGCCCAACAGCCCGAACGCGGCGATGCCGAACCAGTTCGGCGGAATCGGCATGCCGAACGGCCGCGCGTTGAACGCCTTCCAGAAGTAATTGGGCCGACCTTTCATGGCGCCAGGTCTTTCGGAGTCACGTCTTTCGAAGAATGGGCCATCCCGCGGAACGCGGGCGGCACGAAGTTGAGATCCGTGGCCTCGCGGATCGCGATGCGCATCTGGAACTCGAGCACGTCGGCGGGCACGGGGTTCTGATAACCCACGAGGCTGGCTTCGAGCGCCGCGCCGCCGGGCACGTTCTGCGTGCGCGCATGCCGGTAGGCCTTCACCACCAGCGCCTCGGCGGCGCCGGGCGTCAGCAGCGTCGGCATCTTCGG
This sequence comes from uncultured Pseudomonadota bacterium, assembly GCA_963774045.1. Taxonomy (GTDB): domain Bacteria; phylum Pseudomonadota; class Gammaproteobacteria; order Steroidobacterales; family Steroidobacteraceae; genus CADEED01. The sequence goes on along the minus strand of CAVZED010000027.1, from coordinate 51,395 downwards.
CTCGAGGCGCTTCAGGTCCTCCGGCGAGAGCTCGAGGCCGTAGCGCTTCGCGAGCATGCCGATCGAGCTGCGCGCTCTCGGCGGGCGTGCTGGTGGGCAGCAGCGGCACCTTCACGTCCATGCGGCCGGGTCGCTTGAGGTCGACTTCGATGAGATCGGGACGCGAGGAGGCGAGCAGCCACAACACGCGGCCGCGGTTGCCGCTGTCCGACATCTCCTGCGCGATCATCGAATAGATGCGGCCCGAAAGCCCGGAATCGCCGGCTGCCGGAGTCGCGTTTGCCGAGCGTCTGGTCGGCCTCGTCGATGAACACCATGCAGCGGCCGAGCGCGCGGATCAGGCGGAAGATCTTCTCGAGGTTGCCTTCGGTCGATCCCACCCAGCGGTCGCGGAAATTCTTGAGCTTGACCACCGGCACGCCGGCTTCGCCCGCGAGGCACTCGACCAGGAACGTCTTGCCCGTGCCGACGGGGCCGCACAGCAGATAGCCCATCGGCAACGCCTTGAGGTCGCCCGCGCGCCACAGCGCGATGTCCTGGCGCAGCCAGGTCTTCAACGCTTCCTGGCCGTGGTAGTCCGCGAGCGTGCGCTTGGCCTTCGATGAATTCCACGAGGCCGGCCGAGTCGCGCTCGACCAGCTCTTTCTTGAGCTTCGCGAGGTCCGCGTCGCCGAGCGGGCTGCGCCTCGTGATGCCGGATCTTCACCAGGCTTTCGAGGCTCGAGACGGTGACGCCGGTGAGGCAGCCGGCGAGCTCGGCGAGGTTCGCGCCCGGCGCGAAGGCCTTCGGCGCCTGGCTGCGCGAGGATCGTGAGCGCGCGCTCGAGCGCGGCGGCGTCCGGCAGCGGCACGCGGATGCGCGCGCTCTGCGCGGCGCTTGCGATCAGCGGCTCGACGTCGTTGAGGTTGTCGGCGATCAGGAGGCTGGTGAACGGCAGCTCGTCGAACGGCGACTCGCCCGACCAGGCGCGCAGCATGGCTGGTGATGCTGCCGTGTTCGAATCCCGCGCCGTCGGCCGGAATGATCTGATCGACGCCGCGCACGATGACCGCGACGTTCGGAGTCTTGTCCTTGTTGCCGAGCGCGCGCAGGTTGCCGAGATAACGCAGGTAGCGGCCGACCCACTTGAACGCGGGCTGCGGCTCGCGCACCTGGCGGCGCAGCTCCGCGCCCTGCCATTTTTCGACGACCTCGCCGCCGCGTTCGATGGAGAGCCCGTTGCCGAGGTCGTAGGTGAGCACCACGCTGAAGGGCTTCAGTAACGTGTTCTCGAGGTAGTCGGCGAGGCTCACGAGCTCGTCGCCGACGGCGATGCGGTCGTGCACGTTGCCGAACAGGATGAACTGGCTCGACGCGCGGCTTTCGTACGCGAGCGCGAGCTCGGCGGCCCATGCCGGCGCGGATTGCGGAGCGGGCATCTCAGCCCTCGCTGGCGTTCAGTGTGTACAACCGCCCTCAGGCCTGGCCTTCGGACTTTTCGGTGGCGCCCATGGCGCGCTCGGCGGGCGCTGGCGCCGCGCCGCCCTTGATCGAGATGCCCTCGCGCGCGGCGAAATCGGCCAGCGCCTGGTCGGCGAGCGCGGTCATCTCGGCTTCCTTGATGTCGACGCCGGTCATGTCGACGGCGTCACGCGCCACGCGCGCGCGGCCGGCGGCCTTGTCGCGCTCTTCCTTGACCATGCCTTCGAGGCGGTTGAGCGTGTCGCCCGAGCCGCCGATGGTGGTGATCATGCCGGCCGACATCTCGTGCAATCTCGGCCATGGCCTGGTTCATGCGCATGTCGTTGATGGCGCCCTTGAGGCTCTCGATCTTCGCGCGCGCGGTCTGCATGGCGACGTCGCGGGCCTTGACGAGATCCTTGTAGGTCTTCTCCGCGCTGCTCGAGCTGCGTGCGGTTTTCGGTCGAGCTGCGCTTCGACCGCTCTGCAGCCGCAGCGCGTATTGGCCGGCGGCGGCGTTGTTGCCGGCGCGCACGTGGGCGGTGGTCTTGGCGCGCAGGTCTTTCTGTTCGGCTTCGAGCTTGCGGACCTGGCTCATGAGGCGCTCGGACAGGCCGGCGTGCGACGCGAGACCCTGGTTGAACTTGCCGATCTGCTTGCGCAGGTTTTCCTGCTCGAGCTCGAGCAGGGCTTCGGGATTGCGGCGCTCGACGCCGGAGACGAACAGGGAAATGAACCCTTTGAAAAGGTTGGCGATACGGCCGAACATGTGCCCTCCCGGCAGTGAAAGCCCGCGCTGCGGCGCGGCGGTGACGGAAGAATAAAGGCAGGGGGCTGCAATGCAAGCGGAATGGTGCCGGGTCGGGAAACCGGGATAACTCAGCCAGCAGCAAGCGCGCCAGACGCTCAATATGCGTGCTGAGTTATCCCGGTTTCCCGACCCGGCACCATTCCACCGAGGAAAGTTAGGAGCAGGCAATGAAAACACGCATTCTGAAGAGTCGCTGGTTCGCCGCCGCCGCCGCGGCGGTACTCACCGCGGCGGGTATGAACGGTGCGCGCCTGTTCGCCGCGGACGAGGCCAAGCCGGTCACGGCACGGCCGGTGTTCTCCGAGGCGCTGCCTAACGTGCCGGGAAAGAGGCTGACGGTGGTGCAGGTGACTTATCAGCCGGGCGGCAAGTCGGCGAGCCATGCGCACGCGGGCAGCGTTTATGCCTACGTGGTGTCGGGGAAGATCCGCTCGGAGAACTCGGTGACCGGACCCGCCAGGGTCTATGCCGCCGGCGAAGGATTCTGGGAGCCGCCGGGCAGTGTGCATCGCGTGAGCGAGAACGCCAGTGACACCGAGCCCGCGAGCCTGCTTGCGATCTTTGTTGCCGATGAAGGCGCGCAGCTCACGAAGCCCACCGAGTAGCGCAATGTTGGTGCCGGAAGTTGGTGCCGGAGTCAAAAAACAGGAATTAGCTTGGCGTGCAGCCCTTGCCTCACATCCCCGCTAATTCCCGTTTCTTGACTCCGGCACCAACTTTCGGGCGACGAGGAGTAGTTCGGTCACCTCGGGTGGCGACTGCACGAGGCCGATCCTGCGCGTAAACCCGAAATCCCACAGCGACCACCACGGCGTCGAGGTGCGCACATCGCGCGACTCGTCGAATTCGAATCCCGCTTCGCGCACGAGTTTCAGATAGCCCTCGGCACGTCGCTGCACGCCTTTCGGGTGCCGGAAGAACCATTTCACCGTCCACGTGTTGATGAACGGCGCGCAGGACTCGGACAGGAAGAGGTAGCCGCCCGGAGCGAGCACGCGGTGCAGCTCGCGCAGCGCGCCCGGTTGATCCGCGACGTGGTGGATGAGCTGGTGGCAGAGGATGCCGTCGACCGAATGGTCGGGCAGATCGAGCCGCGTGACCGAGCACGCCTTCACGGTGACCGGGATTTCGAAGCGCGCCGCCTCGGCGCGCGCCTTTTCGAGCATCAGCGGATCGATGTCTACGGCGACGATTTCGCGCGGCGCAAAATGCTTGCGCAGCAACGGGAACGTGCGGCCTTGTCCGCAGCCCACGTCCATGAGACGGTTGAAAGAGGAGGGCAGACGCGCGCCGCCCAGCTCGCGCAGTTCCGCCACCGCGAGTGACAGCACTTCGCGGAACCACATGTCCGTCGAGAGAAACCATTTGCCAAAACGTGTTTCGGAAACCCAATCGGGCGCCATCGATTCCATTGCACAATCATAGTCCATGAGAGCCTTCTTCTTGCGCGCCGTGGAGGCGCTGCCGCTCGCGGTATTCCTCATCTATATGGCGGTCGCCGATCCGCGCGCCCAGGCGGAGTGGCGCATTCCTTACTACGCGGCGACGTTGCTCGCGATCGCCGGCACCGCCCTGTTGTTGCGCATGGGCGCCACGCTGAACCGCATCTACCTCGGGATCGCACTCTATTTCGTGAGCGGCTCCCTTGCGCTCCTGACCCGCTGGCCCTGGATCAACGAGGAATACGGCCGGCTCGAGGGTACTGCGATGTTGTACTGGGTCCTCGCCACCGGCGTGTATTTCACCTTGTTCAATTCGCGCGGCTACACCGGCGTCGATGCTCCGACGCGTACGGTACGCAACAGTTCCTGGCTGCTGCTCGCGATCACGTTCGCGGCCACGGCCGTGTCGTATTACTTCATCGGCAATCGGCTGTTTTCCTCCTTCCTGCCGTTCATCGCGGTCTTCGCCGCTCAAGGCATCATCAAGGCGCGGCTGCACCGGCGGCGCTGACGTAAGATGGCCGGCATCGGAATCCGGGGATCCCCATGTACAAGAAGATTGCGTTACTTGCCCTGGCCCTGAGCTGGGGAGCCACCGCGGCCGAGCCCCAGCGCAGCGTCCACGACCTGAAGGCGCGCGAGATCTACGCGAAAGTCATTTCGATCCCGACCCAGCTCGGCAGCGGCAAGGTGCCCGAGATGGCCGAATATCTCGCCGGGGAATTTCGCGCCGCGGGATTTCCCGAAAAGGACGTCACGATCCTGCCGTTCAAGGGACCGGGCGATGCCACGGCATCGCTGGTCGTGCGGTATCGAGGCAAGGGCACGCGCCAAGCCGATCGTCCTGCTCGCGCACATGGACGTGGTCACCGCGAAACGCGAGGACTGGCAGCGCGATCCTTACACGCTGATCGAGGAAAACGGTTTCTTCTTCGGCCGCGGCACCGCCGATGACAAGCAGGGCGTGGTCGCCCTGACCTCGGTCTTCCTGCGGCTCAAGGCCGAGAAGTTCGTGCCCACGCGCGATCTCATCCTCTATTTCAGCGGCGACGAGGAAACCGCCCAGGCCACCGCCATCGACACGGTGAAGAACCACCGCGAGTTGATCGACGCCGAGTTCGCGTTGAATGCCGACGCGGGCGGCGGCACGCTCGATGAAAAATCGGGCAAGGCGTTGTACTTCGCGTTGCAGACCGCGGAGAAGACCTACGCGGATTTCACGTTGACCGCGCGCAACCCGGGCGGCCACAGCTCGCAGCCGCGCGCCGACAACGCCATCTACGAACTCGCCGCCGCGCTCGGCAAACTCAGCAAATACCAGCCGCCGGTCATGTGGAACGACACGACGCTCGCGGCGCTCAGGATGGCCGGCAAGCAGACGCCGGGTGAGCTCGGCGCGGCGTTGACGCGTTTCGGTGTGAATCCGATGGATACCGGCGCCGCGGACATCATCTCGGGCGAGCCCTCGTACAACGGCGTGATCCGCACCACCTGCGTCGCGACCATGCTCGCGGGCGGCCATGCGCAGAACGCGCTGCCGCAGTCGGCCACCGCCAACGTGAATTGCCGCGTCTTCCCGGGCGTGAAGATGGAAGACGTGCGTCTCGGCCTGCAGCAGGTCGTGGGAGATTCGATCGCGGTGAAACTCGATGGCGAGCCGCTGTCGAGCGACGCCTCGCCGCTGCGCGGAGACATCGTCGACGCGGTGACGCGCGCGGTGCGTGCGATTCATCCCGAGGCGCCCGTGGTGCCCTCGCAGACCTCCGGCGCCACCGACGGCCTGGTGTTCCGCGCCGCGGGCATCCCGACCTATGGCGTCGACGGCAACTTCATGAAAGGCAGCGACGAGTTCTCGCACGGTCTCAACGAGCGGCTGTCCGTGCAGTCGTTCTACGACAGCCTGACGTACTGGCACGTGCTGCTCACCGGCCTCGCGGGCAAGCGCTGAGAGGGACGCGCGTGGAGAACCCCGCCGAACCGGTCGGCACGCTGGCGCAGGCGCTCGAAAACGCGACGCGGCTGCTCACGCGCGACCCCGCGGCCGCGGCGGAGCAGGCCGCCGAGATCCTGAAAGTGATGCGCGACCAGCCGAACGCGCTGGCGATCTTCGGCCTCGCGCTCGGCCGGCTGAGGCAGGGTGACGCCGCCATCGCCGCGCTGCGTCGCTCGGTGTCGCTAAAGCCCGATCAACCTGACGCGTGGCGCGCGCTCGGCGATCACTACACCGCGCTCGAGATGCGCGAGGCGGCCGACGAGGCCTACGCGCAATCGGTGCGCTATTCGACGCGCGATCCGCTGCTGATGAGCGCCGCGCGCGCCCTGGTGGAAAACCGCATCCCGGACGCCGAGGCCGAGCTGCGCGATTTCCTCAAGCGCCATCCCACCGATGTCGCGGCGCTGCGCATGCTCGCGGAAGTGGCGGCGCGCCTCGGCCGCCATGACGACGCGGAGACCCTGCTCTCGCGTTGCCTGGAGCTCGCGCCGAGTTTCGCGGCCGCGCGCCACAATTACGCCACCGTGTTGCACCGGCAGGGCAAACCCGAGGCGGCGTTGCAGGAGATCGAGCGCCTGCTCGGCGATGAACCGCTGCAACCCGGGCTATCGCAATCTCAAGGCCGCCATTCTCGCGCGCCTCGGCGAATACACCACGTCCATCGACGAATACCAGAAGGTGCTCGCCGACTATCCGAAGCAGCCCAAGGTGTGGATGAGCATGGGTCACGCGCTCAGGACCGCGGGCCGCATCCCGGAGTGCATCGACGCGTACCGGCGCGCCATCGGGTTTGCGCCGCACATCGGCGAGGCGTACTGGAGCCTCGCGAATCTCAAGACGTTCCGCTTCACGGAAGAAGACATCGCCGCGATGCGCACGCAGCTCGCGCGCACCGACCTCGCGACCGAGGACCGCTTCCACTTCGAGTTCTCGCTGGCCAAGGCGCTCGAGGACGAGAACGTCTTCGAGGAATCGTTCGCGCACTACCTGGAGGGAAACCGCCTGCGGCGTGCAATGATGCGCTACGACCCCGATGAGACTCGCACGCACGTCGAACGCTCGAAGAAGTTTTTCACGCGCGAATTCTTCGAAGAGCGCAAGGACTGGGGCTGCCCGGCGCCGGACCCGATCTTCGTGGTCGGCCTGCCACGCTCGGGTTCCACGCTGATCGAGCAGATTCTCGCGTCGCACTCGCAAGTCGAGGGCACGATGGAGTTGTCCGATGTCGCGATACTCGCGCGCGTCGTCGGCGGACGCACGACGCGCCCGAGGGCCACGCGTACCCGCGCGCGCTGGCCAAGTTCACGCGCGAAGAGGTAGCAGGACTCGGCGAGCGCTATCTCTCGCAGACGCGCATTCAGCGGAAAACGGCGGCGCCGTTCTTCATCGACAAGATGCCGAACAACTGCATGCACACCGGCTTCATCCACCTGATGCTGCCGAACGCGAAGATCATCGACGCGCGCCGCCATCCGCTCGGATGTTGCCTCTCCGGCTACAAGCAGCATTTCGCGCGCGGCCAGAACTTCACGTACGACCTCGAGGAAATCGGCCGCTATTACGCCGACTACGTGGAGCTGATGGCGCACTTCGACGAGGTGCTTCCCGGACGTGTGCACCGCGTGTTCTACGAGAACATGGTCGAGGACACCGAAGGCGAGGTCCGGCGGCTGCTCGATTACTGCGGGCTGCCCTTCGAGGCGGGCGTGTTGAAGTTCCATGAGAATCAACGCGCCGTGCGCACCGCCAGTTCTGAGCAGGTGCGGCGCCCGATTTTTCGCGAGGGCATGGACCAGTGGAAGCACTATGAGTCCTGGCTGAAACCCCTCGAACAGGCGCTCGGCCCGGTCCTTCCAGCGTATCCGGCGGTGCCCCCGTTTTGATTCCGTGGCGAAAGGCATACACTCCGGGCCATAGGGTACGGGGCGCGAAATGCAGGGGCGCGCTCTCGGCAACACGTGCAGAAAAAACAGGGGCTCCACGATGACACGCAGCAAGTTGCGCAAGATCCGTCGCCAGAAATCCATCTGCTCCCGCTCTCTACTCCGAAGCGTTCCGCTCGCGAGCGCACTGCTCGCCGGGGCAGGCGTCGTACAGGCGCAACAAGCGGAAGAGCCGACCGGCGGTCTCGAAGAGGTCATCGTCACGGCCACGAAGTCCTCGCAGAACCTGCAGGACGTTCCGCTCAGCATCCAGGCGATCGGTACCGAGCGCCTCGAGGAGCTGGGCGTCAACAGCTTCGATGACTTCACCAAGTTCCTGCCCAACGTCGTCGGTGCAGTCGGCCGGTCCGGGCTTCGCGCGCGTGTTCATGCGCGGCGCCGCTTCCGGCGACAACGGCAACCACTCCGGCCCGCAGCCGAGCGTCGGCCAGTACCTCGACGAGCAGCCCATCACCACGATCCAGGGCGCGCTCGATATCCACATGTACGACATCGCGCGCGTCGAAGCGCTCGGCGGTCCGCAGGGCACGCTGTACGGCGCGAACTCGCAGGCGGGCACGATCCGCATCATCACCAACAAGCCCGACCCGTCCGGTTTCGACGCCGTCATGGGCGCTCGAGGGCAACACCGTCGCGGACGGCGACCAGGGTTATCTTGCCGAAGGCATGGTCAACATCCCGCTGGGCGACAAGGCCGCCATCCGCATGGTGGGCTGGGTGCGCAAAGACGCCGGCTACATCGATAACGTGGCCGCCACGCGCACATTCCCGACCTCCGGGTTCTCGCAGAACTCGCTGGCGGAAGACAACTACAACGACGCGGATGTCGCGGGCGCACGTCTCGCGCTCAAGATCGACCTCAACGAGACCTGGAGCATCACCCCGACGGTCATGGGTCAGCGCACTCGCACGAACGGCGTCTTTGCGCAGGAGTCGGGTCAGCCTGAGCTCTCGGTTGCGCACTGGCATCCCGAACGCAGCAACGACGAGTGGATGCAGGCCGCGCTCACTGTCGAGGGCAAGATCGCCAACCTCGATATGACTTTCGCCACTTCATATCCTGAAGCGCGAAGTCGACGTGCAGTCTGATTACTCGGACTACTCTTTCTTCTACGACACGCTCTTCGGTTCCGGCGCGGCCTTCTACGACAACGCCGGCGACCTCATCAATCCGTCGCAGTTCATCAACGGCAAGGACGGCTACACCAAGATCAGCAACGAGCTGCGCTTCACGACGCCCGCGGAATACAAGGTCCACGCGGTCGTTGGCGGTCTCTTCCAGCAGCGCCAGACGCACGACATCGAGCAGGCGTACGACATCGCTGGTCTCGCCGACGACGAGCGACGTCACGGGCTGGGACGACACGTTCTGGCTGACCAAGCAGTGGCGCGTCGACCGCGACACGCGCCGTGTTCGGCGAGCTCACCTGGGACATCACGGACAAGCTCTCGTTGATGGGCGGCGCGCGCTACTTCGAGTACGAAAACTCGCTCGAAGGATTCTTCGGATTCGGCGCCACCAATCCGTACGAGCTCCGACACCGGCGAGCGCTTCCTGCTTCGCAGACTGGCCAGCGTTCGACGATGCGCCGTGCACGAACCTCGACAAGACGGTCGACGACAAGGACACCACGTTCAAGCTCAACGCGACGTACCACGTCACGGATGACGCGATGGTGTATTTCACGCGGTCCGAAGGCTTCCGGCCCGGCGGCGTGAATCGTCGCGGCACCTTCCCGCCCTACATTGCGGACTTCCTGACGAACTACGAGCTCGGCTGGAAGACCTCCTGGTTCAACGACCGGCTGCGCTTCAACGGCGCCGTCTACCACATGACCTGGGACGACTTTCAGTTCTCGTTCCTGGGCGAGAACGGCCTGACGAACGTCACGAACGCCAGGGCAGCGCGAAGCTCGCAGGGCGTCGAGGCGGATCTGCAATGGGCGGTCACCGACGGGTTCTCGCTGTATGGCGGTTTCGCGATACAGAAGTCCGAGCTGGCGAAGACTTCTGCATGAGCTTGATCGATCCCCGGACGGCGAGCCGTTGCACGAGGAGGACTGCGTGAAGCGATCCGGAGCCTTCACGCCGAAGGGCACGCGCCTGCCAAGCACGCCCGAGTTCAAGGGCAACCTGACCGCGCGCTACGAATTCCCGATGGCCGGCCTGGATGCGTATTTCCAGGGCTCGCTGGTTGCACGAAGGCGATCGGCGCACGGCGCTGCTGCGAAGTCGAGAACGACGTGCTCCGGGATTCAGCCTGCCTACTCGCTCGTGGACTTCTCGTTCGGCTTCGGCAAGGAAGACTGGGGCGCTGGAGCTTTTCGTGAAGAACGCCTTCGACGAGCGAGCCTCGTTGTACAGCTACGCGGAGTGCGACGTTTCGATCTGCGGCGCCGATTCGGATCTGCCAGACGGCATCGTCTATTCGGTCATGACGCGGCCGCGGCTCATCGGAATCAAGTTCTCGCAGAAGTTCTGACGCGCCTGATGCAGGGTCCGCGCAGGGACGCCCGCCGTTTCCGCCGTTCACGGCTGAAACGGCGGCGCTCAAAGCCCGCGCCGCCGAGGACGCATGGAACTCGCGCGACCCGCAGCGCGTGTCGCTGGCGTACACCACCGACAGCGCGTGGCGTAACCGCGCCGAGTTCTTCTCCGGCCGCCCGGCCATCGTCGAGTTCCTCGAGCGCAAGTGGGCGAAGGAGCTCGATTACCGTCTGATCAAGGAAGTCTGGGCTTTCGCGGGCGCGCGCATTGCCGTGCGCTTCGCCTACGAGTGGCACGACGACTCGGGCCAGTGGTTCCGCTCATACGGCAACGAGAACTGGGAATTCGACGAGCTCGGCCTCATGCGCCGCCGGCACGCGAGCATCAACGACCTCGTCATCAGCGAGGCGGAGCGGAAATTCCGCTGGCCGCTGGGAAGACGGCCGGACGATCATCCTTCACTGAGCGAGCTGGAGCTATGAACAGGATTGCGTCGTTTGCCCTGATGCTCGTTGCCTTGCCGGCGCTCGCGGGCGCGGACGACTCGCACGCCGCGCAGATCACGCGCTACAAGGTGGTCGAAGTCACCGGTGAAAAGGGTGATCAGATGGCGCAGCGCTATTCTCGCGTGTCGACGCCGGAACCGGGCGGCGCTCACTTCGATCGCGCGATCGTGCTGTACGCGCAGGGACCGGACGCGGCAGACGAAATCATTGCCGAAGCCGACCTCGAAATCGCGCAGTTTCCGGGCAGCGTCAGCGCGCGCTTGCTCAAGGCGAAAGTGTTGAAGGGCACCAATCACTGCAAGGAAGCGTTGGCGGTGCTCGACGATGCGGAACGGATCCTGGAGGCAAACCAGGAGATCGCGGGCAGCGTGAAGTACCTGCGCGCCGAGTGCCTTTATCACACGAGGCCAATACGCGGAATCGATGCGACTGCTGACGGCATTCGCCGCATTCATGAAGACGCCGGATGGCAAGCCCGGGCGCTACGAAGAACTGCTGGCAAAGGTCGAGAAGGGCATGGCCGCGGAATCGGGTAGCCAGTAAACGGCGATCACAGCACCGCGGACACCGCATCCGCGCAGGCATCGCTGGTCGTCGAGCGGCCGCGCTGCTTCACGATGTCGAACGCCGCGATGCGGTACGCCTCGGCCATCGTCGGAAAATTGAACACATTGTCCACGTAGGCATCGACGTCGAGCTCGGCGGCGAGCCCGAGCTGGCCGATGTGTACGAGCTCGGTGGCCGAATCGCCCGCGATCTGCACGCCGACCACGCGCCGCCCGCCGGGATCGGCGACGAGCTTGAGCAGGCCGCGCTGACACCCATTGATCTGGCCGCGCGCGATTTCCTCGAAGCGCGCACGCCCGACGATGGCGCCGCCGAAATGTCTGCGCGCGCCTTCTTCGTCGAGCCCCACCGTTGCGATCTCGGGGATCGTGTACACGCCGGAGGGCAGGCGCGACACGGGATCCGAAGGGACCAGCAGGCCGAGCGCATGACACGCCGCGCGCCGGCCCTGTTCCATCGACACCGACGCGAGCGCCGGCGGTCCGATGACGTCGCCCGCGGCGTAGATATTCCTGGCGGTGGTTTCGAGCGAGTCGTTGACCTGCACGTGGCCGCGGCTGGTCAGCGCGATGCCGGCGGCGGCCGAGATCGAGACCGTCGACGTTCGCGATGCGGCCGAGCGCGACCAGCACCTTCTCCGCGCTGATCCGGCGGCCGTCCTTGAATTCGGTGTGAACTTCGCGAGACGCCATCCCAGCGCGTGGCGACCGCTTCGGCACGCGGGAATGTACTCGCCACCGTTGCGGCGCAGCTCCTCGAGATAGAACGCCGTCAGCTCGGGATCGAGGAAGGACAGCGGCCGCTCCTGCTGGTCGGCCTGGGTCACCTTGCAGCCGAGCGCGGCGAACATCGCCGCGTATTCGCTGGCGATGACGCCGCCGCCCAGCACCAGCAGGCTGCGCGGCAGGTACGCGAGCGACAGGATCGAATCGCTGTCGAGCACGTGTTCGTGATCGATGGCGAGATGCGACGGCGCGCGCGGGCGCGAGCCGGTGGCGATGATGATGATGGGTGCGCGCACCGGGCTGTCGGTGCCATCCATGCGGCGCATCGCGAGCGCGTGCGGGCCAGTGAATCGTGCCTTGCCGCGCAGCAGCGCGACGCCATTGCGCTCGAGTTGCGCGGCCATGTAGGCGTCGTGCGCGGCCACGGTTTCACCCACGCCGTCGAGCAGCGACTGGATGGGTTCGCTCATGAGGTCGACGCTGCCGCACGCGCTGGCGCATCGCATGCTCGCGCAGCGACTTGCTGGGAATCGTGCCCGTGTGCACGCAGGATCCGCCGACCTGGCGGTCGCGTTCGATCACGGCGACGCGTTTGCCGGCCTTCGCGGCCTGGATCGCGGCCTTCTGTCCCGGCGGGGCCGGAGCCGATGACGACGACGTCGAACGACAGGCTGGCGGGCATCGCGCTCACGTGAAGCTCTCGGCCGTGGCGTAGATCGCGGCGCGCTGCGCCATGATGGTGAACAACTCGTCGGGGTAGATGGAAAGCTCGTCCATCCACTTCGAGACCGGACCCAGCATGGAATCCGGCAGCTCGCCACCGGCCCCGGGCGTGCGCAACTCGTCCGAGATCTGGCGGGCCAGCGCCACTTCCATGACTTCGGTCTTGGCGAGATCCGCCGCCACCGGATCGCGCCAGTGCGAGATGGCCGCGGCGACCGCCGGCGGCAGACCCCACGCGATGGCGAGATGCGTACCCACGCGCGCCTCGTGGCGCGCCGCGTGCTGCACGACGGTGGCGGAATCGGGCGTGAGCCGGTGCTTCAGCACCGCGGCGCCGGCGCGATTGAGGATCACGGCCATGCCGGCGCGGTGCAGGAGACCGCACAGATAGGCGGACTCCACGTTGCGGCGCTTGAGGCGCGCGATCTCCTGCGCGAAGAGCGCGGTGATGACCGATTCGCGCCACAGGTCGGTCATCTCGCGGCGGAAGTAGCTCGACGAGAAAACCTGGCCCTGCACGGCGACCGCGAACGCGATGTTGCGGATCTCGCGGATGCCGAGCCACGCGATGGCCTGCGACAACGTGACGACGGGCGTGCGGCGTGCGTACAGCGCCGAGTTCGCCACGCGCATGACCTGGCCGGCGAGCGCGACGTCGCGCTGGATGAGCGCCGCCAGCTGCTGCGCACTCGCGTCCGCGGCGCCGCCGGCGAGTGCGTCACCGCGCGTGAGACGCATGACCTCGTTCGCCACCTCGGGAGGCGGCGGAAGTTCGAGGGATTCGTCGGCCATCGCCGCGTGCAGCACGCGATCGAGTTCATCGGCTGGTTGAAAGCTGACCTGCATGACACCGCTTCGGAGTGGGGAGACCCGTTCCGTTAACGGCCGGCTTTTCAGCCTCTTGATTCACCGCGGCAATGGCTGGCCGCGGCCCGTGCGTGCCTCACGGAATCAACGGGTTAGGCCTGCGGCGGCAGCCCGCTCATGTGGACCAGCTCCCAGGTGTGGCCGTCGAGATCCTCGTAGCCGTGGGCATACATGAAGCCGTGGTCCTGCGCCTGGCGCGGCACCTTGCCGCCGCCGGCGCGCGCCTTCGCGACGAGGTCATCGACCTGCGCCTTGCTGCTGCAGGAGAGGCAGGTCAGCGTCTCGGTGGCCTTCGTGGTGTCGCACAGGGCCTTGTTCGTGAAGCTGTTGAAGAACTTCTCGACCAGCAGCATCACGAACAGGTTGTCGCCGACGATCATGCAGGTCGCGTTCTCGTCGGTGAACTGCGGGTTGAACGTGTAGCCGAGCTTCGTGAAGAAGTCGACCGAACGCTTGAGGTCCTTGACGGGCAGGTTCACGAAGATCTGCGAATGCATGCGGGCTTTTCCTGGTAGTTAGTATTTCACGGCCCGGCCGCGGCGGCCTGGAGCGGGATGTCGTCGACCATGAGCTCGCGGGTCGGGCGCACTTCGATGCTGCCGAACTTCGCGGGCGGGATCTTCGAGGCGATCTGGATCGCTTCGTTGAGGTCGCGCGCCTCGATCATGTAGAAGCCGGCGAGCGCCTCCTTGGTCTCGGCGAACGGGCCGTCGGTGACGGACACCTGGCCGTTGCGCACGCGCACCGTGGTCGCGGTATGCGTCGGATGAAGCGGCTGTCCGCCGAGCAGCTTGCCGTTCTCGGTCAGCTTCTGGCCGTAGGCGGCGCAGGTCGAATCGGGGCAGGCGCTCCAGACGTCCGGGGCGAGGTAAACGAGGCAGAGGTATTTCACGGTCGTCTCCTGAATCGGGCCCGATGCATCAGGGCTCGTGTATTGGTCGAAGGGGCGGATGGATTTTCGACATCCGGGGCGGAGAAAGAATCCGCCTCATAAGTCGTTGATCAGGAAGGCAACTCGGCGATGCGCTTTTCCAGGAAGCGCTTGGCCGGGCCCTGCTCGGTGAGCTCGATGGCGCGCCGGTACGCGCGCCGGGCCTCGGCGTTGCGGCCCAGGCGGCGCAGGAAGTCCGCGCGCGCCGCGTGTGCGAGCTGATAGTTCTCGAGCGCGCCGCCCGCCAGCAGCTCCTCGAGATGCTGGAGGCCGATCTCCGGGCCGTTGAGCTGGGCCACGGCAACGGTGCGATTCAGCGCGATGATGGGCGAGGGCGTGATCCGCAGCAGCAGGTCGTAGAGACCGATGATCTCGCGCCAGTCGGTGTCGGCCGGAGTCGGCGCGCCGGCATGTACGGCGGCGATCGCGGCTTGCAGCGCGTACGGGCCGACCGACTGGGTCGACAGCGCCGCGCGTACCAGCGCGGAGCCTTCGTCGATCAGCTCGCGTTTCCAGAGGCGGCGGTCCTGGTCGTCGAGCAGGATGAGATCGCCGTCCGGCGTGGCGCGGGCTTCGCGGCGCGACTCGTGCAGCAACATGAGGGCGAGCAGGCCGCGCACTTCGGGCTCGGGCAGCAACGCGAGGATGAGGCGGCCGAGGCGAATCGCCTCACCCGACAGGTCGGCGCGCGTCGCGGAGTCGCCGCGGCTGGCGGAATAACCCTCGTTGAAGACCAGGTACACGCAGCGCAGGACACTCTCCAGGCGCTGCGGCAGCTCTTCGCGCGCGGGCACCTGGTAGGGAATGTTGGCGTCGCGGATCTTGTTCTTCGCGCGCACGATGCGCTGGGCGATGGTGGGCGCGGGCGTGAGGAACGCGGCCGCGATCTCTTCGGTGGCGAGGCCGCAGACTTCGCGCAACGTGAGCGCCACCTGCGCGTCGGGCGCGAGTGCGGGGTGGCAGCAGGTGAACACGAGGCGCAGCTGGTCGTCTTCGAGCAGCTCGGGGATTTCGTCGGGCGCCGCGGAATCGTCCGTCAACGATTCGCTGACGTCGGGACGGTCTTCGAGGTGGTCGAAGCGCTTGTCGCGGCGCTGCTTGTCGATGGACTTGAAGCGGCCGGCGGAGATGAGCCACGACGCCGGGTTGTGGGGAATGCCTTCGCTGGGCCACTTCTCCATGGCCGCGCGGAAGGCGTCGCTGAGGGCTTCCTCGGCGCGATCCATGTCGCCGAGCAGGCGGATCAGCGTCGCGAAGATCTTGCGCGATTCCTTGCGATAGACGGAGTCGATTTCAGCGCGGACGCGCGCGATCTCGGCGGATGGCATGAAAAGGGGACAGATCTATTTGTTGACGATTTCGGCAGCGTCGCGCCTGGCGTGCGCGGCGTCAATAAATAGATCTGTCCCCTTTTTCTGGCGACCGACCAGCACGATTTCTCCGGTCAGCAGGGCGATGGCGAGCCAGAACATCCCGAAAAAGACGAAGGGTGCGAGCTCGACATCCCGCCCCGCCCGAGTGAGGAATGCCCAAGCGAAGTTCAGGAATAGGAAGCTGGCGAGAACACTCGCGACCAGGACGACCGTCGCGACGACGGGCGCCCCGCGCAAGTGACTATCCGGAATAAGGCTGGCGCGACGGACCAGGCGAAACAGTGCACGCAACGCCGGCGCGACGAATCCCGCCAGCACCAGCAGAAGTATCGACTGGCGCCAGAAGGTCTCGTTGCCGGAGATCGTGGGCCGGAACAGGGACGCCGCACCCTGGACGAGCCAAGGCACGAAGAACGCCAGCGCCACCAGCACGGCGACGAGGTAGTTCGTGCGCACGAGAATGGCGAAGACCCGGAACATGGCGGCAATTTGCGCCGCGCTGTCCCGTACGTCAATGGATAGGCGCGTTCAGAAAAGACCGACGATCTTTCCGTTCTCGTCCACGTCGATGCTGTTCGCCGCCGGCACCTTGGGCAGGCCCGGCATGGTCATGATGTCGCCGCAGATCATCACGATGAATTCGGCGCCGGCCGCGAGCCGGACCTCGCGGATGTTCACCACGTGTCCCGAAGGCGCGCCACGCAGCTTGGGATCGGTCGAGAACGAGTACTGGGTCTTCGCCACGCACACGGGGTAGTGCCCGTAGCCCGCTTCCTGCAGCGCCTTGATCTGCCCGCGGATCTTGCTGTCCGCGACGATGTCGAGCGCGCCGTAGATCTGCGTCGCCACGGTCTTCATCTTGTCCCACAAGGTCTGCTCGGCTTCGTAGACGAAGCGGAAGTTGTTGGGCAGTTCGCACAGCCGCACGACTTCCTTCGCCACTTCGATCGCGCCCTTGCCGCCCTCGGCGAAATGTTTCGCGACGACGATCTTGATGTCGAGGTGCGAGAGCCGCTCCTGCAGCAGGTGGATCTCCGCGTCCGTGTCCTCGGCGCGATGGTTGATCGCGACCACGCTCGCGAGTCCGTACTGGTTGCGCACGTTGTGGATGTGCCGCTCGAGATTGACGAGACCCTTCTCCAGCGCGGCGAGATTCTCCTTGCCCACGTCCGCCACCTCGACGCCGCCGTGGTACTTGAGCGCGCGGATCGTCGCGACGATCACCGCGCACGACGGCGTGAGCCCGGCCTTGCGGCACTTGATGTCGACGAACTTCTCCGCGCCGAGATCGGCGCCGAATCCCGCCTCGGTCACCACGTAGTCCGCGAGCTTGAGCGCGGACTTGGTGGCCATGACGGAGTTGCAGCCGTGCGCGATGTTCGCGAACGGGCCGCCGTGGATGAACGCGGGGTTGTTCTCGAGCGTCTGCACGAGATTGGGCGCGAGCGCGTCGCGCAGCAGCGCGGTCATCGCGCCGTGCGCGTGGATGTCGCGCGCCATGATGGCCTTGTTGTCACGCGTGTAGCCGACGACGATGCGGCCGAGCCGGTCTTTCAGGTCCTTGATGCTGGTCGCGAGGCAGAAGATCGCCATGACTTCGGACGCGACCACGATGTCGAAACCGTCCTGCCGCGGATATCCGTTGGCGGTGCCGCCCAAAGCGATCGTGATGTCGCGCAGGCTGCGGTCGTTCACGTCGACGACACGGCGCCACGTGACGCGTCGCACGTCGAAGCCGGCTTCGTTTCCATGGTGGATGTGGTTGTCGATCAATGCGGCCAGCAGGTTGTTGGCCAGCGCGATCGCCGCGAAGTCGCCGGTGAAGTGCAGGTTGATGTCTTCCATCGGCACGACCTGCGCGTAGCCGCCGCCGGCCGCGCCGCCCTTCATGCCGAACACCGGGCCCAGCGCCGGCTCGCGCAGGCAGATCAGCGCCTTCTTGCCGATGAGGTTGAGCGCGTCTCCGAGGCCGACCGTCGTCGTGGTCTTGCCTTCACCCGCGGGCGTGGGCGAGATGGCCGTGACGAGCACGAGTTTGCCATCGGGTTTGCCGTTGGCCTTCGCGAGGTAATCGAGCGAGATCTTCGCCTTGAATTTGCCGAATGCCTCGAGCGCTTCCTCGGGAATGCCGAGGCGCTCGCGCGCCACGTCGTTGATGCGCCGCATCTTGGCGGCCTGGGCGATGTCGATGTTGCTGAGTTTTTGGGTCATGGGCGCGCATCATATAGGCAGGCCCGAGCGCCGACCCAACCGGGGAGTGCAATCCGGATCACCGAAGAGGGCCGTCAAACTGCGCTGTAAGTTGAATGGCCGCTGCGCGCGCCCGGTACGCGGCGTAGGATCGGCCGCATCGATACCTGCCATCCGGCCCGGGGGTCGTCATGCGAGTCGCCACCTTGTTTGCCGCACTGTTCGTGCTGCCTGCGCTCGCGCCGGCCAAGGAGCCGACCACGCGCATCGAGGTGGGCCAGGGCAAGCGAGCGATCGTGGTGCTCACGGGCGCCGAATCGGCGGGACAGTTCATGGTCTGGAGTGGCCCTGGCACGAGCGCGACGAATGCGGATGGAACGGCGCCGACCAGCGAGTACGACTTCGCCGATTGGGCCGCGGGGCCGGTGGCGGCGCCGCAGGGACTGTCCGTTTACAGCGTGCGCTTCTACTGCGCCGCCGACGCGCCCGGACACGAATCCATTCCGAGCAACCAGTGCTACGGCGTTCGATACGCCGTCGCGCCCGGCGCGCGCGGTTTCATCCAGATCCCTCCGGCGCTCGACGCAGAGTTTCCCATGAACATGCAGTCAATCGCGCGCGGCGTCGAGGGCAACTGGTACCGTGCATCGGCGCGCTGGGATGCAACGGTCCGGCCGCGACTCGAGGCGGCCTTCGATGCGGCCCGGGACGACAACGCGCGCCGCAATAGTTACCAGCAGCAGCCGTACATTTCCCGCCCGCCGTCATCTTCCACACGCGCCACGAGCGCGAAGCCCACGATCAAGCCGAAGCACTAGTTAGCGCGACGCGCCAGCGAGCCGGCTGGCGTTGCCGTACTATAACCAAAGCATCTTTATTAATGGGCACGCACTCCTTTTATATGGGAGATGCGACAGGGGGAAGGGCCGTGGGCAAATCCGGGAACCTGGGTGTCATCGTGACCGCGAGCCTCGCGGGGCTGCTGTTCGGTTTCGATACGGTGGTCATCGCGGGAGTCACCGATTCGATCCGCGCCGTCTTCGACATCGCGCCGGGCAGTTTCTGGGCGGGATTCGCGGTGGCCAGTGGCCTCGTCGGTACGTTCCTCGGTGCACTGTTCGCCGGCAAGCCGGGCGACACGTACGGTTCGCGCGATTCGCTCAAGGTGGTCGGCGTCATGTACGTGGTGTCGGCCTTGGGCTGCGCATTCTGCTGGAACCTCGAATCCTTCTACGTGTTCCGCTTCATCGGCGGTCTCGCGATCGGCGCATCGTCGGTGCTCGCGCCGGTCTACATCTCCGAGATCGCGCCGGCGCACGACCGCGGCCGGCTCACCGGGTTGTTCCAGTTCAACATCGTGCTCGGCATCGTGCTCGCGTTCCTCAGCAACGCGTTGGTGGCGATGTCGATGAGCGGCGCGGATCCGTGGCGCATCAAGCTCGGCGTGGCCGCCGTCCCCGCGCTCTTCTTCCTGGCGATGATGTACACGATTCCGCAGAGCCCGCGCTGGCTGGCGCAGCGCGGCCGGCACGATGAAGCGAAGGCGGGCCTGGCACGCGTCGGGGTCGCGGACGCCGACGCGATGCTGCGCGAATTCGAGCTGGCCGCCCAGACCACGCAACGCAATGCCGCGCAAAAGCTGTTCGTCGCCGCGTATCGCAAGCCCATCGTGCTCGCGATCCTCATCGCCGCGTTCAACCAGCTCTCGGGGATCAACGCGATCCTGTACTACCTCAAGGACATCTTTGCGGCGGCGGGCTTCAGCGGCATGTCGAACGACTGGCAGCAGGTGGCCGTTGGCGCGGCGAACCTCTTCGCGACCGTCGCCGCGTTGCTGGTCATCGATCGCGTCGGTCGCAAGAAACTGCTGCTGATCGGTTCCGTGGGCACGGCGCTGGCGCTCGCGGGCGTGGCGGCCATCATGGGCACGGGGCAGGGGCGCGAATACCTGCTGGTGTGCCTGATCCTGTTCATCGCGTTCTTCGCGTTCTCGCAGGGCGCTGTCATCTGGGTTTACCTGAGCGAAATCTTTCCGACCGCGGTTCGTTCGCGCGGGCAGGCGCTGGGCAGCGCGACGCACTGGGGCATGAACGCGGTGATCGGCCAGGCCTTCCCGATGGTCGCGCTCTACACCCAGTCGCTGCCGTTCGTGTTCTTCGCGATCTGCATGGTGCTGCAGTTCTTCGTGGTGCTGGCGATTTTCCCCGAGACTCGCGGCGTGGAGCTCGAGAAGATGGACGAGGCGCTCGATGCGCCGGTCAGGCAATCTGCGTGAGGCGCGCGCCTACCTGAGTCAGCAGGGCCCTGACTTGCGTGCGCTGGCATAGTCGGCCCCATCAAGCGAAGGGGGTCATCGTGAGCGCATTGAGTCGTCGTTCGTTGATCGCGGGTTCGATCGGGGCCGCACTGGCCCTGCCGGTGCTGGCGCAGGTGCCGGAGGGTTGCGGTGAGCAGCCGAAGACCGCGCCCGCGCTGCAACCGCCGCTGTTGCTCACGGACTGGGCGTGGCTCGCGCGTTATCGCGAGGACAACGCGAAGTTGTTGGCCAGCGGCGCGAAGGTGGACGTGGTGTTCCTCGGCGATTCGATCACCGAGGGCTGGGTGGGTGCCGATCCGGATCTGTTTTCGAAAGGCAACGTGGGGCGCGGCATCAGTGCGCAGACGTCGCCCCAGCTGCTGGTGCGCATGCATTCCGACGTGATCGCTTTGAAACCGCGCGTCGTGCACATCATGGTGGGCACCAACGACATCGCCCACAACACCGGGCCGATGACCGCCGAAGAAACGCACAACAACATCATGGCGATGTGCGAAATCGCGAAGGCGCACAAGATGCGGATCGTGCTGGGGTCCGTGCCGCCGGCGTCGAAGTACTGGTGGCGTCCGCAGGCGCAGCCCAAGGCCGAGGCGCTGGCGTTGAACGACTGGCTGCGCGGGTATGCGAAGTCGATACGGGCGCGGTACGCGGACTACGCGTCCGCGTTCATGGATGCGCAGGGCAACGTGAAGACGGCGCTGGCGAAGGACGAGGTGCACCCGTCGAAGGAGGGTTATGCGCTGATGCGGCCGATCGCCGAGGCCGCCATCGGCTAAGAAACTTCCGGCTTGAAATCGTGCGCCAGAAGGCCACTATTCGGGCATGGCAACGGGATGGGCAAAAGAAGGCGCGGTCCAGGACCAGATCGACGCAACGGTGAAGGACGCGATCAAACGCGCCAAGAGCCAATTGCCGACCGGTCCGTCGCTGGAGTCCTGCGCCGAATGCGGTGCGAAGATTCCCGAGGCGCGTCGCGTGGCGATCCCGGGCGTGCGGCTGTGTCTCGCGTGCCAGGAAGCGGCTGACAAGAAGGTCACGCAAAACGCCGGGTACAACCGTCGCGGCAGCAAGGATAGTCAGCTGCGATGAGGCGAATCTTCGCCGCGCTGGTGTTGCTGCGGCTCACCGCCTGTGTCGAGAGTCCGGTGCCGCTCGAGTCGGGCGGCAGGATTTCCGATCCGACCCTGATCGGCCTGTGGAAAGCCGATTTCGATGGCGACCCGATGATCGCCACCCTCCGCCAGGAAACCAACGGGGAACTCGTTGCCGACGTACAGGCGTACTGGGAGCCCGGTCCCAAGGCGGCCACGAAGCAGTTCCAGATCGTGCTGGCGCAGTTCGGTGAGCATCGCTACATGAGCATCCGGGACCGCGACCTGACGCCAAACTATTCAATCGCTCGCTACGTCTTCGAAGGCAAGGACCGCTTCTGCCTGCACATCGTTCCTTCCGAGGCACTGATGAAGGACCTCGAAGGGACCCGGTTGCCGGGCAAACTCAAGCCGGACCGGCACGTGTCGACCATCGAGCTCAGTGCTTCGGCCGAACAGCTACGTGGTTATTTCGACAAACACGGTGCGGGCGCCTTTCACGATCAACCTCTGATGGCGTTCGAGCGCGTGTCCGCGGCCGTTCTGCCGCGATCCCGTACCCAGGAAGAGCGCGACCAGGAAGAGCCCGGGTTCGACGAAGTCGCTCCGTGTCGTCCGTAAGGACCCGGGGACAGGGTTTGAGCCCTGTCCCCTTTTCCTAGGAAATGAGGAATGTCCCCATTAATTGCAGGCGTAGGTCTTGTCGGCCACGGTGCCGAGCTTCACCTGCGACAGCGACAAGTCGAGTTTGCCCGCCGACGTGATCGACAGCGGTTCGTTCACCTTGCTCACATCCGCGCCCGCCTTTGCGAAGCACTTGAGAGGCACGCCGACGGTGGTCCACTTGCCGGCCGGCACGCCATCGAGCGTCGCGGCGAAGTCGAGTGAACCGGCGCAACCCGCGCCGCAACTCACGCCCAGTTTCAGGTCTTTCGGCGCATCGGCATCGCGGCGCAGGCGCACGAGCAGCATCACGTCGCCGTTCGCCTCGCGGGAAAGATCCGCCGAGCCTTCGCTCGAAACCTGGATCGTTGCCGGGCCGTCACCCGAGAACACGAAGCGGCGCGCGCCTTCCTGCACCGTGTCGTCGACCGCGGTGATCTTCACGCGTCCGCCGATCGCCTCGACCGGAGTCGTCGTGATGCGCGTGGAATCCGCGCCGTTCGAGACGCGCAGCGACCACGGCGCCACCGGCGCGCCCTTGTCGAGGAACGAGCCGGTCGACATGAGCTCGGGCGCGATGCCGGGATCTTCCGGCAGCGGCGCGGTCTCGACCGGCTCCGCATAAGTGAGACCGAAGCCGAACGCGTACAGCGGGTCGTAGCCCTCCTGGCCCACGTTGAGCGGCGCGCCCGTGGCGTTGCGCGGCCACGAGAACGAGAGCTTGCCCGTGAAGTCGTGGTTCACCGAGCCGTCCTTCTTGCGGAACAGCACGTCGGAGATGCCTGCGCCTTCGGTGCCCGGCAACCAGGCGGCGACGTAGGCGTTCGCGAGGTTGATCTCGCGGTTCTGCCACAGCGGCCGTCCCGACATCAGGATCGCGACCACCGGGATCTTCTCTTCCTGCAGCTTCTTCATGATGTCGAGGTGCTGGGTCATCGAACCCGGCAGCGTCAACACCTTGAGATCGCCCTGGAACTCCGCGTACGGGTTCTCGCCGAAAACCACGATCGCCACGTCCGGCTTCTTCTTGTACGTGCCGTCGCTCGACATCTCGGCACTGCCGCCGGCCGCTTTCGTGGCCGCCTTCACGCCGCCCCACACCGACGTGCCGCCGGGGAAGTCCGCGTTCGAGAGGCCCGTGCCCTGCCAGCTGATGGTCCAGCCGCCGGATTGCTTGCTGATGTTGTCGGCGCCGTCGCCGGTGACCAGCACGTGTTTGTTAGCCGCCAGCGGCAGCAGGCCGCCGTTGTTCTTCAGCAGCACCAGCGATTCGCGCACGGCCTGGCGGGCGAGGGCGCGCTGTTCCGGCGATGCGAGCAGCTTGAATTCGCCGGCGAGCGGCCGCTTGGACGGCAGACCCGCCTCGAAGATGCCGGCGCGGAACTTGACGCGCAGGATGCGCGTGACGGCGTCGTCGAGACGCTCCATCTTGATCGTGCCGTCCTGCACCTGCTTGAGCGTGTTTTCGTACAGGCCGCGCCAGCTGTCCGGCGCCATGTACATGTCGAGCCCGGCGTTGAGCGCCTGCGGGCAGTTGTCGTTCGTGCAGCCCTCGACCTGGCCGTGCGCATTCCAGTCGCCGACGGTAAAGCCGTCGAAGTTCATGCGTTTCTTGAGCACCTCGGTGATCAGCCCCTCGTTGCCGGTGTGTTTCACGCCGTTCCAGCTCGAGAACGAGATCATGATGGTCTGCACGCCCGCTTCGATGGCCGGCACGTAACCCGCGTTGTGGATGTCGCGCAGCGTGGTTTCCGGGATCTTCGCATCGCCCTGGTCGCGGCCGGCCTCGGTGCCGCCGTCCGCCAGGAAGTGCTTGGTCGAGGAGATGACGTACTTGCCCTTGAGGAAGTCGGGGGAGGCGGGTTCACCCTGCAGGCCCTTCACGAACACGCCCGAGTACGAGGCGACGACGCCCGGGTCCTCCGAATAACCTTCGTAGGTGCGGCCCCAGCGGTCGTCCTGCGGCACGGTGACCGTCGGCGCGAAGGTCCATTCGATGCCGGTGGTGCGTACCTGCTCGGCGGTGGCATGCGCGATGTCGGCTAACAACTTCGGATTGCGCGTGGCGCCGAGGCCCACGTTGTGCGGGTACAGCACCGCGCCCACGATGTTGCTGTGGCCGTGCATCGCATCGATGCCCCAGATCATCGGGATGCCGACGCCGCCGTTGCTGGTGTCGATCGACGCCAGGTAGAACTCGTCGGCGAGCTTGAGCCAGTCTTTTGCCGGAGAGCGCTGATCGCCGTTGGGGTCGGACCCGCCACCGGCGAGGATCGAGCCCAGGTGGTACTTCTTCATGTCTTCGGGCTTCATGCTGGCGATGTCGCCCTGGATGACCTGCCCGACCTTCTCTTCGACTTTCATCTTCGCGAGCAGCGCGGCGATCTTTTCTTCCAGCGCCGCGTCTTTCTCGAACGGCCACTTTGGCGACGGCCAGATTTCCGGATGGACCGCCGCGGGATCTTCGGCCTTGGCGGCCGGAGGCGGTGTTTCCTGGGACGCGTCTTTGCAGCCCAGCATCAGCAGGAAAGGCAGGAGCGCGAACGTCGCGCGATGTGTGGACCGGACATGAGACATGGAAGGGGACATCGAAGACTCCTGTTTTTGAGCGCCGACAGCCTATGCTGTCCGCCGCAGAAATTCGAGAGATTGGACCCCATTGATTGACAGGTTTTGGCCTGCGCAGCCAGACTCGCCGCCGCCTCGGGGGGATTGACCAGAAAAGACATGGAACCGGATCGAAGAATCAGGCGAATCGCAATCGTGGGCGGCGGAATCGCGGGATGGCTCGGCGCCATTTCCCTCACGCGCCGCCTGGCGGGACAGTGCTCCATCCACGTCGTCGAGACCCCCGAAACCGGGGCCGCCGGGCTCGCCGAGGCGAGCATTCCACCGCTGCTCGAGCTGCTGCGTTTCCTCGGCATCGACCAGAACGACTTCATCGACAAGACCCAGTCGACCTACAGCCTCGGCGCGAAGCTCACCGACTGGTCCGCGCCCGGACAGTCGTTCTGGCGGCCGTTCGGCTCGCTCGGCGCATTGATCGAGCGCCGGCCTTTCTACCATTTCTGGCACAAGGCAAAGGCCCTCGGCATGCAGCCGAGGCTCGAGTTCTTCAGCCACGAAATCTCGATGGCGCTCGGCAACCGCTTCATCTTCCCGACCAACTCGCTGGGCGTCGCGCAGCAGCTGCGGTACGCGCTGCACATCGACACCGGGCTCGCGAGCCGCTACCTGCGCACGCTGGCCGAACGCGCGGGCGTGATCCGGCTCGAGCGCAAGGTTGTTAGTGCGAGCCGTCGCGAAGACGGCTTCATCGACGAACTGCAGTTCGAGGACGGCGGCAGGCTGCGCGCCGACCTGTACATCGACAACAGTGGCGCGCGCGGCCAGCTGATCGGCGAAGTGCTCGGGATCGGGTACGAGAGCTGGAAACACTGGCTGCCCTGCGACCGCATCGTTTCCGCGCCGGCCCCGCCCGAAGAGACGCGGCCGCCGTACGTGCGCATCTCCGCTCGCGCGGCGGGCTGGCAGTGGCGTACCTCGCTGCAGCAGACGCTGAGCGTCGGGCACGTCTATTCGAGCGCGCACCAGGACGACGAGTCGGCGCTCGCGGAGCTGCGCGCCGGCACCGGCGCCGATTTCCTCGCCGAGCCCCGCCGCATCGAATTCGCCGCCGGACGGCGCCGCAGTTTCTGGGACAAGAATGTCGTGTCGCTCGGCGCGGCGTCCTGTCACCTCGAGCCGCTCGTCGCGGCCGATGTTCACATCGCCACCAGCGCATTGTTCAATCTGCTCGACCACTTCCCGGACCGGCAGTTTGACCCCGCCAACATTGCGAGCTACAACGCGAGCCTCGCCGGCGAGCTGGAACGCATCCGTGATTACATTCTGTTGCATTACTGTCTATCGCGGCGCGACGACGCGCCGTTCTGGCAGCAATTCGCGGGCATGTCGCTGCCGGATTCACTGGCGCGGCGCATCGAGCACTATCGCGCCACGGGGCGCATCGTCGCCGGCCGCGAAGACCTCTTCACGGATCTCGACTGGTTCTGGATTTTCGAAGGCATGGGTGTCACGCCGCGCGACTACGACCCGCTGGTCGACAGCGTGGACTTCGAGCAGGTGAAGCGCGTGATGCTCGCCATCAGCCAGAAGGTTTCCGCCGACGCGAACTCGGCGCCCAGCCACGACAGCTTCTTCGCCGCGGCCAACGCACGGCTCGGCAACGCGCGCCGGGCCGCCGCGACGGCGGTTCCAGCTCCGGCAGCTCCTTCCGCCACCCCCGCGAGCTGACGTGTCTCCGCAGGCCAAACTACTCGCGGGTGTCGAGTTGGGGGGCACCAAGGTCGTTTGCGTCCTCGGCACCGGGCCGGACGACGTGCGCGCGATCGAGCGCCTGCCGACCGGCGAGCGTGAAGCGACGCTGCGTGAGGTCGAATCGGTGTTCGAGCGCTGGCGCGCGCAGCACGGCACCGCACGCGCGCTCGGCATCGCTTCCTTCGGCCCGGTCGACCTCAAGCCGGGCTCGCCGACCTGGGGCTACATCACGTCGACCTCGAAGCTCGCCTGGCGCAACACCGACGTCGCGCAGCGGCTCGGCCGCCGGCTCGGCGTGCCCGTGGGCCTCGACACCGACGTCAACGGCGCCGCGCTCGCGGAGGGTCGCTGGGGCGCGGCGGCCGGGCTCGCGGACTACGCCTACGTGACGGTCGGTACCGGTATCGGCGTCGGCTCCATCGTTCGCGGCCGGTCGATCTTCGGCATGAACCACACCGAGCTCGGACACATCCGCGTGGTCAAGAAGAGCGGCGACACGTTTCCGGGCGTCTGTCCGTTCCACGGCGACTGCATCGAAGGGCTCGCGTCGGGGCCCGCGATCGAAGCGCGCGCCGGCAGGCCCGCCTCGCAGCTCCCTCCCGATCATCCGGCCTGGGACCACGTGGCGCATGGCCTCGCCCAGCTCCTGCACACCATGGTGCTCACCACCGCGCCCGCGCGTATATTTCTCGGGGGTGGTGTCATGAGCGCACAGGCGCATCTGTTCGAGCGCATCCAGCAGGAGCTGAAGCGCAGTCTCAACGGCTACGTCGAATCGCCGATGCTCGAACAGGGCCTCGCGCAATTCATCGTTCCTCCCGGTCTGGGCACGATGTCCGGTCCGCTGGGCGCGCTCGCGCTCGCGGCCGACGCTGAAATCCACGCCACCGCGCTGAAGACACCCGTCGCCACCCTCGCTTCGCGATGAGCGAGCGCAGCCCCAAGCACATGCAGCTCTCGGGGACCAATCTCGAAAGGGCCGGCGACCACAACCAGCGCGTCACCCTGCACGCGATCCGCGTGAATGGACCGATCACGCGCGCCGAGCTGGCCGTCATCACCGGCCTCACGGCGCCGGCCGTCGCCAACATCACCAAGCGGTTGCTCACCGACAACCTCATACAGGATGCCGGGCGCCGTCGCGGCGGGCGTGGCCAGCCCGCCACCAAGCTCGTCATCAATCCGGACAGCTGGTTCTCGATCGGCGTCAACATCGACCGCGATCACGTCACGATGGTCGTGCTGGATTTCGAAGGGCGGGTGCGCGCGCGCGCGACCCGCGAGGTCAATTTTCCGCTCCCCAACGACGTGGAGCAGTTCTTCAAGAAAGGTGTGGGCAAGCTGCTCACCAAGGCCGGCATCGGCCGCGAGAAAGTGGTGGGAATCGGCGTCGCGTTGCCGGACGACATGCCGAAGGCGGCGACCTTGCCGCATCAGCCGGACAGCTTCGCGCAGTGGACGTCGACGGATGTCGAATCGCTGTTCAAGGGCGCGTTGCCCGTGCCGGTGTTCGTGGAGAACGATGCGGCCGCGGCCACCATGGGAGAGATGCAGTTCGGTCTCGGCAAGAAATACCAGACTTTTTTCTACATCCTCATCACCGCCGCGCTCGGCGGCAGTCTCGTCATCGACGGCAATCACTTTCGCGGCGCGACCGGCCGCAGCGGCGAGTTGGGGCTGATGCGCGGCAGGGACGCGACCGGCCACGAGCGCCAGATCCAGAACATCGTGTCGCTGTCCGCGCTCTACAGCCGCCTTGCGGCGCAAGGCGTCAAGGTTTCGGCGCCCCACGAGCTGACGGCGCTCGACCAAAAAGGGCTGGCGATCATCGACGCCTGGGTCGAGGCGGCGGTCGATACGCTGATCGACCCGGTGGTCGCCATCAATTGCCTCGTGAACCCGGAGGCCATATTGATCGGCGGCCGGTTGCCCTCGGGCATCGTCGACCAGATCGCGAGCCGGCTGAATCAGCGGCTCGCGGCCTTCGGCGCCACGATTCCCGCGACCGCGCCGGTGGCGCGCGCGGCGCTTTCCGATGACGCGCCCGCGGTCGGCGCGGCCATCCTGCCGTTCAGCCACCGGCTGCTGCCGACGCGCACCGCGCTCATGAAGACGGCGTCGATCTAACTACCATTTTCCATACCGAGAACTCATGGGGAGTCCGATGAACGTCGACGACAAGTACAAGGGCATGCGCGGAGGTTTCGCCACGGTCACCACGTTGTTCTTCATGTGGGGATTCATCACCGTTTCGATAGATCCGCTGATCGCGGCGCTCAAGGCGATCTTCGAGCTCACCTATGCCCAGTCTTCGCTCACGCAGTTCGCGTTCTTCATGGCGTACTTCGTCGTGTCGCTGCCCGCCGCGGCGCTGATCGCGCGGCTCGGCAACAGCAAATCCATCATGTTCGCGCTGGGCGTCATGGTGGTCGGCTGCTTCATCGTGCCGGCCGCGACGCATTTCGACACCTACTGGCTGGTGCTCGTGGCGCTGTTCGTCATCGCGAGCGGCATCACCATCCTGCAGGTGGTGGCCAATCCGCTGGCCGCGGCGCTGGGCCCGCCGGAACGCTCGCATTTCCGCCTGACGTTCTCGCAGACCTTCAACTCTTTCGGCACCTGGCTCGGGCCATTGCTCGTCTCCGGCATCATCCTCGCGGGAGGCATCTTTGCGGTCACACACGGCGCGGAGGTCACCCCCGAGCTGCGTGCCGAATCGTTCCGCCGAATCGACACCGTCTTCCTCGCGATCGCGGGCGCGCTGGTGCTGCTGGCGTTGTTCATTTTCGCGTTCCGCAAGCTGCTCGACGTCACCAAGCCGGTCGATGAAGGTCAGCGGCCGTCCATCGCCACGGCGTTCAAGTCGCGCTGGGCGCTGTTCGGCGGCGCGGCAATCTTTCTGTACGTCGGCGCCGAAGTATCGATCGGCAGTCTCCTGACCAATTTCCTGCACGAACCCGACATGCTGAACATTCCGCTTGAAGAAGCCGGCAAAATGGTCAGCTTCTACTGGGGCGGGGCCATGGTCGGCCGACTCATCGGCAGCGGTCTGCTGTTCCTCGTGAAGCAGCGCGCGCCCTGGCTGCTGGCGTTGTTCGCCGTCGGCGCCGCCACGCTGTGCCTGGCCGTCACGCAGTTGAACGGCGCCACCGCGGCGTATCTCGCGTTGTCGATCGGCCTGTTCAATTCCATCATGTTCCCGGTGATCTTCACGGCGACGCTGGAGCGCTCGACCGCCGCGCCGGCAGCGACATCGGGCTTGCTGTGCCTCGCGATCGTCGGCGGTGCGATCCTGCCTTACGTCTTCGGGTCGATTGCCGATGCGGCTGGTCTGCATGCGGCGTACTTCCTGCCGGCGGCCGCGTACCTGCTGATCGTCGTTTTCGCAGTTGCCGCGACCAAGGCGAAGACCTACGAGCACGGCACGGCGGGTGCCAGCGCGAGTCACTGAGGCCTGTAAACTTCCGCTCATGGACGACGCTCACGAAATCATCAGGACCCGGCACCGCGAGCTCTGCGGCTGGCTTCTCGATGCCGCTTATCCGCTGTGGTCCACGAAAGGCGTGGACCCGGCGGGAGGATTCTTCGAACGGCTCGGCCAGGACGGCAAGCCATTCGCGGAGCGGCGTCGTTCGCGCGTCACGCCCCGCCAGGCGTATTGCTTCGCGATGGGCCCGTCGATGGGATGGCGCGGCGACGCCGCCGGCTCGTGCAACACGGACTCGATTTCTGGTTCGCGAAATTCCAGCGCCCGGACGGCCTGTTCCGCACGCTGATAAACGCCGATGGTTCGGTCGCCGACGATCGCGCGCTCACTTACGACCAGGCTTTCGGCCTGCTGGCCTTCAGCCTCGGCGCGACGCTCGGGACTGGCGCGCGAGCGCGAGCGCCAGGCGAACGAGCTGTTGCAGAACGTCGTGAAGCACACGAAGCGGTCCAGCGGCGGTTTCGAGAACGGCGTGCCGACCAGCCTGCCGCTCGAATCCAATCCGCACATGCACCTGTTCGAAGCCACGCTCGCGGGCGCCGAGGTGTGCTCGGAGTGCAACTTGTGGAAACCGCTGGCGGACGAGATCGCCGATTTCGCGCTGGCGCATTTCTTCGACGGCAACGGATTGCTGCACGAGTTCTTCGACGCGGACTGGAAATTCGCGCCCGGCGTCCCGGGCCGCATCGTCGAGCCCGGACACCAGTACGAGTGGGCCTGGTTGCTGCTGCGGTGGGCGGGCGACAAACATCCCAAGGCGCGCGCGGCGGCGCTCAGCTGATCGAAGTCACCGAAGCGAACTGCGTGAAGGACGGGCTCGCCCTGCAGCAGGTGCTCGACGATTTTTCGCCGCACGATCCGTGCGCGCGGCTGTGGCCACAGACCGAGCGACTCAAGGCGGGCGCGTTGGCCGCGCGGCTCACGGGCGAGGCGAAGTACTTCTCGATGGCCGCTTCGGCCGCGGACGCGCTGAAGCGCTACCTGGCGACGCCGATCCCGGGTCTGTGGTACGACCGCATCGACGCCGCCGGGAAAATCGTCGACGAGCCCGCGCCGGCCAGCAGCTTCTACCACCTCGTGGTGGCGGTGGCGGAAATCAGCGCGCTGGCCCGGCTCGCCTGAACGTTGTCACCAACTCTCCACCCGCGGCAGATACCTTCTCGGGTAGTTTGTTAGCACCGGGACAGGGGAGAGGAATATGAAAAGTCTTTTGACCGCGCTCGTGGTCGCGGCGCTCGCATTCGGCGGCCAGGCGGCACACGCCCAGCGTGCCGGAAAGCCGCTGCCGAAGGGCGGCGGGTTCATGGCCCAGATGGACATGGAATTCGGCGGCGACAAGATCCTCACGGTCGACTTCGAGGACGGCGATTCGCAGGACATCCGCGCGGGACAGGGTCTCGCGCTCGACGTCGGCGGCTGGTTCCGTCCCAGCGAGACGGTGCCGTTCGAAATCGCCGGCACCATCGGCTACAAATTCGTGATGACGGCGGCCGACAATGCCGACATCAACCTGTCGCGAACGGTGGTCAAGCTGAATGCGACGTACTGGTTCCAGAACACCTGGTTCGTCACCGCCGGCCTCACGCGCCACATCAGTCCGCAGCTCGATGGTGACGGCTTCTTCGAAGACGTCACGTTCGATGACGCGACCGGGTTCTCGGCGGAGGTGGGCTGGCGCTGGATCGCGCTGCGCTACACGAAGATCACGTATGAATTGCCCGGATTCGTAGATACCGACGCGAGCTCGGTGGGCCTGACGCTGACTTACCGCTTCGGCGGTCGCCGCGGCGGTTATTGAAGTCAGTTTGCCGGACGCGGCCCGGTCGATTCGCGACACACCATGCGGTAGGGAATCTCCACGCTCTTCGGCGGCGCTTCGTCGCCGAGCGAGCGGAACAACATGTCCGCCGCCTGGTGCGCCATTTCGTACGTGGGCTGATGCACGGTGGTCAGCCGCGGCCAGATCACCTGCGCGACGTAGCTGTCGTCGAAGCCCGCGACCGACAGCCGGCTCGGGATCGTGAGACCCATTTCGTGCGCGGCCATGATGGTGCCGGCGGCCATGTCGTCGTTGCTGGCGAACACCGCGGTCGGGCGGGTCGCGCGCGACAGCAGCCGGCGCGCGGCGGCGAGGCCGGAGTCGAACGTGAACTCGCCGCGATCGATCAGCTGCGGGTCGACGTCGAGGCCGTGCGAGCGCAGCGCGAGCGTGTAGCCGAGGTAACGCTGCTCGGTGACCGGGTGGCCGGTCGGGCCATTGATGAAGCCGATGCGTTCGTGGCCCAGCGCGATGAGGTATTCGGTCATCTCGCGCGCGGCGGCGACGTCGTTCATGTAGACGCACGAATACGCGTCGAGATCGACCGTGGGCGCGATGCGCACGAAGCGGATGCGGTGCTTCTGCGAGCTCCGCGAGCACTTCGGTGGAGTCGGAGAGCGGCGGCGCGAGCACCACGCCGTCGAGATGCGATTCGAGCACGAGGCCCGCGAGATCGCGCACGCTCGAGAGGTCGCGTGCCTTCGCAGGGATGCACGAGCAGCCGGTAGCCGCGCGTGTGGCAGCGCTCGAGCGCGCCCTTCTGCAGGTCGACGACGTAGTTAGCGCTGGGGTTCTGGTAGATGAGCCCGATGAGATTCGAGCTGCGGCCGGCGAGGCTGCGCGCCGAGAGGCTCGGGTGGTAGTTCAGCTCTTCGACTAGTTTGAGCACGCGCGCGCGGGTTTCACTGCGCACGTTGGGCTCGCTGTTGAGCACGCGCGAGACCGTCTTGATCGACACGCCCGCTGCCTTCGATACGTCGTGAATCGTTATTCGGCTCATAGCGACGTCCCCCTGTACTGACACAAAATTGTCTTGTTGTCAGACAGCGTTGTCAAACTGGCGTCAATTTTGCAAGCCGCGCGCCACGCTTACGTTAATTACGCAGGTAGAATTGCAGGCTCCCGCACGTGGAATTGACAGCGTTGTCTTTATTGGCAGCAGTCTTCGCCGCTTTCGGAAGGGGTATGTGACAGTGAAATACAGCGCTTTCCGGCGCGGATTCGCAGGGTGGAGACGATTTTGACCGCTCCGCGGTGCTCGGCCTGGTGGCCGACGTCGGCGGAACCCACATCCGCTTCGGCATCGCCGTGGGCGGCAGACGATCCTCATTCCGCTCGACGTCCATTGTGTGCGCCGCTACGCCGTGCGCGCGCACGAATCCATCGCTCATGCAGCGCAGCACTACCGCAGCGCCACGCCCGGCGTGCCCGCGGCGCTCGACCGCGCCGCCGTCGCGGTCGCCGGGCGCGTCGATCACGACCACGTGCAGCTCACCAACAGCGCCTGGTCCTTCTCGGCGCGGGCGCTGAGCGAGTCGCAGCAGTTCAAGGATCTGCACGTCATCAACGATTTCGAAGCCGTCGGTCATGCCGTCGGCGCATTGCGCGCCGCGGATCTCAAGCCCATCGGCTACGCAGCGACTGATCGCTGCCGATGACGCCGCGGCGCCTGCGCCATCGTCGGCGTCGGCACGGGGCTGGGCGTCGGTGGCGTCGTCGCCAGCGCCGGTGGCTATCACGTGCTCGCGACCGAGGGTGGCCACGCCAGCTTCGCGCCCACCAACGAACGTGCCATCGAGCTGCTGCGCTGGCTGCGCAAGAAGTACGGCCGCGTGTCCGCGGAGCGCGTGTTGTCGGGCGCGGGTCTCGCCAACGTTTACCAGGCGCTGTGCGAGACGGAAGGCCAGCACGTGCCCGAGCTTGTCGGCCGCCGAGATCACGACGCGCGCCTCCGATCGGCAGCGATGCCAACTTGCGTCGAGGCCGTCGGCCTGTTCTGCGAGTTGCTCGGCTCGTTCGCGGGCGATCTCGCGCTCACGCTCGGCGCCTGGCACGGCGTGCTGATCTCCGGCGCGATGCTGCAGCACTTCGATCGGCCGACGCTCGAGCGTCGCGTGCGCGCGGGCTTCGAGTACAAGGGCCGCTTCACGCCCGCGATGCGCGTCGTTCCGCTCGAGACGATTTCCCATCCGCACGTCGAGCTGCTCGGTGCCGCGCGGTTGCTCCGCAATTCATGAAACAGACCATCCAGAAATTCGTGTTGTTCGGCGCCACCGGCGACCTCTCGCAGCGCATGGTGTGGCCGTCGCTCTATCACCTGTGCCGCGAGAAGCTCGTGCCTCCGACGCTCACGTTCGTCGGCTCCGCGCGCAACGGAATGCCGAACGAGGAATTCCGCAAGTTCGTCGAAGGCGCGTTGCGCAAGCACGTGCCCGCCGAATACCTCAAGGAGGATGCGCTCGCGGATCTGCTGACGCGGATCACGTACGTGCCGTTCGAGGCCAGCGACGGCACGGCGAAGGGCACCGAAGCGCTGCGCACCGCGCTCGCGGGCAACAACCGCATTCTCTATTTCATGGCGACGTCGCCGAAGCTCTACGGCCCGACGTGCCTGAGCCTCGCCGCCGCGGGGCTCGCCTGCGAACACTGCCGCATCGTGCTCGAAAAGCCGATCGGCACACGACTACGCCTCGAGCGTCGACGATCAACGAAGCGGTCGGCAGCGTGTTCCACGAAGACCGCATCTTCCGCATCGATCACTATCTCGGCAAAGAGGCGGTGCAGAACCTGCTCGCGCTGCGTTTCGCGAACTCGCTGTTCGAGCCCCTGTGGAATGCTTCGGCGATCGACAACGTGCAGATCACGGTCGCTGAAACCGTGGGCCTCGAAGGCCGCACGGGTTACTACGACGACTCCGGCGCGCTGCGCGACATGGTGCAGAACCACATGCTGCAGCTGGTCGCGCTGGTCGCGATGGAGCCGCCGCACCTGTTCGAGCCGAACGAAGTGCGCAACGAGAAGACCAAGGTCATTCGCAGCCTGCGCCCGATCACCGCGGCCACCGTCGCGGCGAACACGGTGCGCGGCCAGTACGCCGCGGGCAGCTGCCGGCGGCGTCGCCGCGCCGGGCTACAACCAGGAGAAGGGCGCCGAAGGGCGGCAGCGACACGGAAACTTTCGTCGCGTTGCGTGCCGAGATCGACAACTGGCGCTGGGCGGGCGTGCCGTTCTACCTGCGCACCGGCAAACGCATGCAATCGCGCCGCACCGATATCGCGATCCAGTTCAAGACCGTGCCGCACAACATCTTCGCCGCCGACGAACCGACCCTGCAGGCGAACCGCCTCGTCATCCACCTGCAGCCGGAAGAGAGCGTGACGCTCGAGATCCTGAGCAAACAGCCGGGCCTCGAAGGCGTGCGCCTGCGCGAAGTCCCTCTCAACCTCTCGCTGCCCAAGGACGAGAGCGGCGGCCGCACGCGCATCGCGTACGAGCGCCTGCTGCTCGATGCACTGAAGGGAACACCACGTTGTTCGTGCGGCGCGACGAGGTCGAGGCGGCGTGGCACTGGATCGACGGCATCCAGACGAGCTGGCGCTCGACGCGCCAACTGGTGAAGCCGTATCCTGCCGGCACCTGGGGACCCACGGCCGCGATCGCGCTCACCGAGCGTCACGGCCACAGCTGGTATGAATAACGATGGCCCAGAAGCTCGCACGACGACACATCGTCGAAGTCACTGAACGCATCGGTGGCCGCTCCGCCGCCGCGCGCGGCGAATATCTCGAACGCACCCGCAAGCGAAAACTCGTCGAGCCCGCGCGCGGCAAGCTGGCCTGCGCGAACCTCGCGCACGTCATGGCGGCGTCCGGGCGAAGACAAGGCGCAGGCTGCAGCAGTCGGTCATCCCGAACATCGGCGTCGTCACGTCGTACAACGACATGTTGTCGGCGCACCGGCCGTTCGAGCCGTTATCCCGAAGTGATCCGCGCCGCGGCGCGCATTGCCGGGCGCCACCGCACAGGTCGCGGGCGGCGTGCCCGCCATGTGCGACGGCGTCACGCAGGGCCGCGCCGGCATGGAGCTGTCGCTGTTCAGCCGCGACGTGATCGCGCTGGCGACCGCCGTGGCGTCTGACTCACGAAGCATTCGATTCCGCTTTGTTGTTAGGCATCTGCGACAAGATCGTGCCGGGCCTGTTCATCGGCGCGGCCTCGTTCGGCCAGATGCCCATCATCTTCGTGCCCGGCGGGCCGATGCCCACCGGCATCGCGAACAAGCAGAAGGCCGAGGTGCGCCAGCGCTACGCGGAAGGTCTCGCCACGCGCGATGAGCTGCTGGCGGCCGAGATGGGCTCGTACCACGACGCCGGCACCTGCACGTTCTACGGCACCGCCAACTCCAACCAGATGCTGATGGAGATGATGGGGCTGCACGTCCCGGGCGCGGCGTTCGTGAATCCGAACACGCCGCTGCGCCATGCGCTCACGGTGGCCGCCACGCAGCGCGTCGCCGCCACCACCGCGCTGGGCGCGGACTATCTGCCCTTCGTCGAGGTCGATCGACGAGCGCTCGTTCGTCAACGCCATCGTCGGCCTCATGGCCACGGGCGGATCGACCAACCATGTGATCCACCTGGTCGCGATGGCGCGCGCCTGCGGGCTGACGATCACCTGGGACGACATGGCCGACATCTCGCGCGTCACGCCGCTGCTCGCGCGCGTGTATCCGAATGGCGAAGCCGACGTGAACCAGTTCCATGCCGCGGGCGGCATGGCCTTCGTGGTGCGCGAGCTCATCGATGCCGGTCTCGCGCACGAGGATGTGATGACGGTCTGGGGTCCGGGGCTGTCGGCCTATGCGAACGAGCCGTTCCTCGTCGGCGGCAAACTGGTGTGGCGCGACGCGCGCCGCGCAGTCGCTGGACGAGAAGATCCTGCGCCCCGTGTCGAATCCGTTCTCGGCCGACGGCGGCCTCAAGCTGCTGCGCGGCAATCTCGGCCAGTCCGTCATCAAGACGTCGGCCGTGGACCCGAAGTACTGGAACATCACCGCCCCGGCGCGCGTGTTCGAGAGCCAGGAATCGCTGGCGGCGGCGCTCAAGGCGGGGATCGAAGGCGACTTCATCGCCGTGGTCCGTGGTCAAGGCCCGCGAGCCAACGGCATGCCCGAATTGCACAAGCTGATTCCGGCGTTGTCAGGGCTCATGGCCAAGGGCCGCCGCGTGGCCATCGTCACCGACGGGCGCATGTCCGGCGCGTCGGGCAAGGTGCCGTCGGCCATTCACCTCACGCCCGAAGCCGCGGCCGACGGTCCCATCTCGCGGCTGCGCGACGGCGACATCATCCATCTCGATGCCGCCGCGGGCGTGCTCGAGGCGCAGGTTGGACGCCGCGGTGCTCGCGGCGCGCGCGCCCGTGAAGCCGGAAGTGCTGGACACCACCTACGGCGTGGGCCGCGAGCTGTTCACGCGGCTGCGCGAAGGCGCGACGCCGGCGGATGAGGGCGCCTCGATCCTCTGAAGGCGCCGCGGCCTTGCTAGACCAGCGGCGGAAACAGTTTCGCCATCACGATCTCGTCATGATATTGCGACTGGTGAGCGCGCTTGTACGCCGAGCGCAGTCGTCCTTCCTGCTCGAAACCCAGCTTGCGATAGAACGCGATGCCGCGCGCGTTGTCGGCCTCGACCAGCAGTTCGACGCGCAGCACGCCATCGGCGCGCATGTGCGCGATCGCCTCGTCGATCATGGCGGCCGCGAATCCCGAGCCCTTCTCCGACGGCGCGATGGCCAGCGTCTCCAACGTCACCACGTGGCGCGAACGGCCCTTCTGCCGGTTCTCGCGGTAGAAGCCGCGCACCACTCCGTCACGCGGCACGACGAAGAACGAACCGGCCGCGACCAGCGCCGCGAACGTCGCCGCGAATTCCCCGATCGGCACGGGGTCGATGCCGAGGTACGGCACGACTTCCGGGTGCATGTAGATGTCGTAGACCGCGGAGAGGTCCTGTGGCGTGGCAAGACGGCGAAGCTGCGGGTTCGGCATGTCGGGTGACTATACCGGCGCGCATGGTGGCGCGCGTTACACGCCGGGGCGTAGACTCGCCCGCTCACGGGGAAGAGAGCGGAAGAACAATGAAGACGCGCGCTGCCGTCGCCTGGAAGGCCGGCCAACCTCTGGAAGTCACGACCGTCGAACTCGCCGGGCCCAAGACCGGCGAAGTGCTGGTCGAGATCAAGGCCTCGGGGGTCTGTCACACGGATGAATTCACGCGTTCGGGCGGAGACCCCGAAGGCTTGTTCCCGGTGATCTTCGGCCATGAAGGCGCGGGTATCGTCGTCGACGTCGGGCCCGGCGTAACGACGCTCAAGAAAGGCGACCACGTCATTCCGCTCTACACACCGGAATGCCGCCAGTGCAAATCCTGCACCTCGCACAAGACGAATCTTTGCACCGCGATCCGCGCCACGCAGGGCCAGGGCGTGATGCCCGACGGCACCAGCCGCTTCTCCATCGGCAACGAGAAGGTGCACCACTACATGGGCTGCAGCACCTTCTCCAACTACACCGTATTGCCGGAGATCGCGCTCGCCAAGGTGCGCGAGGACGCGCCCTTCGAGAAGATCTGTTACATCGGCTGCGGAGTCACCACCGGCATCGGCGCGGTCATCAACACGGCGAAAGTCGAGCCGGGCGCCAATGTCGTCGTGTTCGGGCTCGGCGGCATCGGCCTCAACGTGATCCAGGGCGCGCGCATGGCGGGCGCCAACAAGATCATCGGCGTCGACATAAATCCGAAGCGCAAAACGATGGCCGAGAAGTTCGGCATGACGCACTTCGTCAATCCGAAGGAAGTGCAGGGCGACCTCGTGCCCTACCTCGTGTCGCTCACCGACGGCGGCGCTGACTACAGCTTCGAATGCGTGGGCCACGTCGACCTCATGCGCCAGGCGCTCGAATGCTGCCACCGCGGCTGGGGCGTCTCGGTGATCATCGGCGTCGCCGGCTCCGGTCAGGAAATCAAGACTCGCCCGTTCCAGCTCGTCACGGGCCGCGTGTGGAAAGGCACGGCGTTCGGCGGGGCGCGCGGCCGCACCGACGTGCCGAAGATCGTCGACTGGTACATGGACAAGAAGATCAACATCGACGACCTCATCACGCACGTCATGCCGCTCGACAAGATCAACGATGCATTCGACCTCATGCACAAGGGCGAATCGATCCGATCCGTGGTCACTTTCTAACTAACAACCATTTCCACGAGGGGTTTCCAATGGCCATAAAGCTCCATCCGTCGATCGACAAGGGCGTCAAGGCGGGCGCCAAGAAATTCAAGGGCGGCACGCTCACCTGCAAATGCGCCAGCGATCCCGTCACCGTCTCCATCAAGGGCAACGTCGCGCATAACCACGCCTGCGGCTGCACCAAGTGCTGGAAGCCGGCCGGCGCGGTGTTCTCGGTGGTGGCCGTGGTGGGCAAGGACAACCTCAGCGTCTCCTCGAACGGGCAGAAGCTCTCCGTGGTCGACGCCAGCGCCACCATCCAGCG
Organism: uncultured Pseudomonadota bacterium; assembly: GCA_963774045.1. GTDB lineage: Bacteria > Pseudomonadota > Gammaproteobacteria > Steroidobacterales > Steroidobacteraceae > CADEED01. Next base: position 12,151 of record CAVZED010000027.1, on the reverse strand, counting down.
CCATGCCTGCTCGGGCTGCGGCGTACACATGTATGGCCGCATCGAGAACACGGGTCATCCGTTCTATGGCCTCGATTTCGTGCACGTTGAGCTGTCGAAGGAGAAGGGCTGGAACAAGCCCGAGTTCGCGGCTTTCGTGTCATCGATCATCGAAGCCGGCGCCGCGCGTCCGAAGGACATGAAGAAGATTCGCGATCGCCTGAAGAAGCTGCGCCTGCCGCCGTACGACGCGCTGTCGCCGCCACTCATGGATGCGATCGCCACGCACGTCGCCAAGGCCAAGGGCACGCTCAAGGCCTGATGGCACTTCTAGCGACGATCTCCAGACATCAATGCCACGGCGGGGTACTGGGTTACTACCAGCACCCCTCGTCGGCCATTGGCGGCGACATGAAGTTCGCCGTGTTCGTGCCGCCGCAGGCGGCGAACGGCCCCGTGCCGGTGCTTTATTACCTGGCGGGGCTTACCTGTACCGAGGAGACGTTCGTCACCAAGGCCGGTGCGCTCGAGCACGCCGCTCGGCACGGTCTGATGCTCGTTGCGCCTGATACGAGTCCGCGAGTGCAACTGCCGGGCGATCGGGAATCCTGGGATTTCGGTATCGCGGCTGGGTTCTATCTCGATGCCACCGAGGCGCCGTGGTCGAAGCACTACAAGATGTACAGCTACGTGACGGAAGAGTTACCCGGCTTTGTCGCCGCGAACTTCCCGGCGGACGTGAAGCGCTCGGGCATCTTCGGTCACTCGATGGGCGGGCACGGTGCGTTGACCATCGGGCTCAAGAACCCCGGGAAGTACAAATCACTGTCCGTATTCGCGCCGATAGCGGCGCCTACACAGAGCCCTTGGGGCGTGAAGGCGTTCAGTGGTTACCTGGGCGCGTTCCGGGGCGCGTGGTCGCAGTACGACGCGACGGAGCTGGTGAAGGCGGGTAAGCGGTTCGAGAGCGGAATCCTCATCGATCAAGGTACCGCGGACAAGTTTCTCGCGGATCAGCTCAAGCCGGGGTTGTTAGAGGCGGCGTGCAAGGAAGCGGGGCAGGCGCTCTCGCTGAATCTGCGTGAAGGCTACGACCACGGCTATTTTTTCATTCAGACATTCATCGCCGATCACATCGAGTGGCATGCGAAGCGGCTGACCGGCTGACTCGGCTATTTCCTGGCGCGCCAGTGACTGCCTACTGGAAGTCGCCGCGGGCTTTCAGCACGCCGCCTTGCTTCAAGAGAAACAGCTCCGATACGTAGTTGCCGTACACCACTGTCGCCTTTCGGCCCTCGATCCGATAGTACGGTTCCGGAAACCATCTCTTGATCTCGCTCGATTCGAGTCGAGGGATATCGACGATCAACGGCTCGGCGAAGTCGATGCGCACCGGCTTTATTGGCGTGCCCTTGTTGTATTCGTGCTGGTAGTCGTATGCGTCATAGGGACCCGCCCAACGCCCATCCTTGGTTTTGTACAAGGGGCTGAACATGTATTTCGAGTGGTAGTACTTCCCTTCATGCAGCTCGACATACAGGAGGACATGTCGAAAGTGCGAGAAGGCTGGATCCCCCATGTGGTCGTAGACCGTGAACTCGATTTCCTTTCCGTCGAAAGTCCCCCGGAAAGGTTCGATGATCCGGTACTTCGCCAGATACTGGTTGTCGAAAGGGATCTCCCCCTTCTTTGGGGGAATAAAGGTCACGCTGATCTTTTCGCCGATGAACACGAAGTACTCGCTGTTCTCAGCCGCGGAGCAGCCCCAGACGAGCGTGAGCAGGACGAGTGACGCCAACTGTCGCATTCTTTGGTGAACGCACGCGGATCGGTAACGGGTTCGACGTTCCAGCTGGAACGTCTCAGCTGTTGGCGCGCGGCTGGGTCAACAGATACTTCCGCCGCATCGCCGGCAGATAGAACATCGCCAGCACGACCAGGCAGATGGCCGTCGCCTTGAGCGACACCCAACTCGACCACGCGATGGCGCAAATGCAGAACGCACCGCCGATCGCCGTGAGTACATACGCGCCGGTAGCCGATACTTGAGCGCCGCCGCGCAGGCGCCGAGATAGAGCAACAGGCTGAAGAGCGTCGCCGCTTCGCTCAGCAAGCCGAACTGCTCGCCGAGCGTGGGCTGAATGGTGATCAGCACGCCGATCGTCCCGATGACGCTGCCGCGAGAAGGCCCGCGACCGGCGTGTCTCCGGCGCGGGTGCGACCGAAGATACGGGGCAACAATCCACGATCCGCGGCAGCCTTGCTCGTCTGCGCGGTCAACAGCACCCAGCCCGCGAGAGTGCCCATGGCCTTGAGCATGGCGGCGCCGGCGATCAGCGGGACCGCAATCTGCCCTAACATCTTGCCGGCGACCAGCGCGAACGGAGCAGTTGAACTCGCCAGTTCGCTGGCCGGCGCCAGGCCCATCATCACGGTACTGACGGCGATGTAGATGATCGCCGCGAGCACCACGCCCGCCACGGTGGCGAGGGGAACATTGCGTTCGGGATTTTCCACGACGGCGGCGCAGACCGAGGCGCTCTCCAATCCGAGATACGCCCAGAAGACGAGCACGAGCGATTGTTTCACCGCCGCCAGGTCCGACGCGCCACTGACGTTCCAGTTCGCGGCATAGAGGGCCGGATCGAACAGGAACCAGCCGCCCACCCCGATCAGCAGCAACGGCACCAGCCCGGCAATGAGCATGGGACAGTTGAACAGGCCCGCAAACCGCGGGCTCACCATGTTCACGGCCGTGGCCAACCAAATCAGCGCGATGGTGATCCCTGCGATCAGCGTTGGTCCTGTGGGTAGCCCGAAGAACGCGGCGAGGTAGCCTGCGGCCGCGGCAGCGATCGCGACGTTGCCGATCAGGCAGGAAGTCCAGTACCACAAGCTCGCTTGCATGCCGGCGAAGGGTCCGAACGTATCGAAGATGTAGGACGCGGGGCCGCCGGCCATCGGCTGACGTCGCGCCAGCTTGCCGAACAGCACGGCCAGTGCGATCGCTCCTACGGTAGCCGCGACCCATCCGAAGATCGTGACGCTGCCCACGTGGGCGAGCGTGGCCGGCAGCAGGAAAATGCCCGAGCCGATCATGTTGCCCGCGACCACGATGGTCGCGAGTACGGGGCCCAGCTTTCGGCGGCGTTCCACTAACTACTTCATGCCACGGAGCGGCGCGACCAGCCCGCGGACGGCGGCGCCGGGTCGTTGCATTCCGGGATCAGCGAGCGCAGCCGCTTGCCGAAGCTTCGCAGCGCGACCTCGCCCGCGGCCAGCGGTCCGGCCCGATAACTGCCGGAGGCCATGCCGTCCTGCACGCGCTGGATGAGTACTGTGTCTTCCTTGTTCACCTGCCGGTTGATGCGCCAGTTGCAATATCGCGCCACCTTCATTTCGCGGCGCTCGTCCGGCCTGGCATAGGCCATCTCGCGGATCAGGCAGGTGGTCGGCGAGATGGGCAGCCACTGCATGACGTCCACCTGCTCCGGATAGACGTCGAATGCGAAGTTCGGCCACATCTTGAAGTACACCCAGGAGCGGCGCTTGTTGGCCGGCAGGTTCACGGCCTCCGGCAGATATTTCTGATACGCGCGCTCGGCCCAGTTCTTCGAAGGCTTGTCGCTGACGTCTCCCGACATGCGATCGACCCATTCCTTCGATTCGACGCGATACGTCGCGCCGAACAGGCGCGTGAGCCCCGGATGCGCCACGGGGATGTGCAAGGCGTCCGAATAGTTGTCGCCGACGTTCTTCCAGTTCACCGTGCGCGGCCGGATCACCACGCGGTCGATGGGCTCGAGCTTTTCGAACTCGTGCGTGGCGATCTCGCCGGCGTAGGGGGCCAGCATCTCCTTCACGCTGGGACCGCTGCCCTGGATGCGCGCGAACACGAAGCCCGCGTAGATCTCCATTTCAACGGGCTGGAGCGATTCACGGGTGATGTCGAGGTGCGGAAATGCGGAGCGATCGCCGATCGAGGCTAAACGGCCTTCCAGATCGTAGGACCATGCATGGTAGGGACAGATGATGCGGCGGCTGCAGTGGCCGCGCGGACCATCGAGGAGGCGGGAGGCGCGATGGCGGCAGACGTTATGAAAAGAGCGGACGCGGCCGTCGTTGCCGCGGACCGCAAACAGCATTTCGCCGATGAAGTCGAAGCACTGGTAGTCGCCCGGGTGAGGGATTTCGGAGACGTGACAGATGACTTGCCAGGAGGGCCGGAAGATCCGTTCGCGCTCGAGCGCGAGGAATTCCGGGTCCGTGTAAGCCCATGATGGAAGGCTGAAATCGTCTGGGTTGGACATTGATTGCGAGTCTGCAATAACGCTCGACAGGTCACAACGCTGAGGTATTCTAAAATCGTGAATCAGGCCGCCACTTCCGTATCCCGGCTCGAACGCCTCGTGCCTCTGTTGAAGTCCGAGCCCGAGAACCTGCCCCTGCACCGGGAATGCGTGGAACTTGCGATGCGCGGTGGGGAATACGCGCGCGCCCTCGAGCTCGTGGAGGCTCGGCTCGTGCGGCATCCGTCCGAGTCGGAGACGCTTTACGCGCGCACCAACGCGTTGATCGGCCTCACGCAATACGCCGAGGCGCTGCCGCTGCTGAAGTTGCTCGAGGAGCAGGGCGTCGCGCAGCTCGCCGTCTGGCAGAACCTTGCGACCTGCCATTACATGCTCGGCCAGTACGAGAACTCGCGGGCTTACTCCGAAAGACTGATCGCGACAGGCGAGCAAGCTGCCTCTGTCACCTACATCGTGCTCTCGAGCCTGCACCATCTGGGCAAGATGGACGAGGCCGTAAAATTCGCGGATGCCTGCGCGGAAGCTGCCGCAAAGGATGGGCCGCTGGCCGGCGCCTGTGCGATGGTCTATCTCGACGTCGAGCAGAACGACAAGGCGGCGAAGTTCGCGGCCGTTGCCCTGGCGGGCAATCCGGACAATCTCGCCGGGCTCACGGTGCAGGCGACTCTTGCCGCGTCCAATCTCGATAGCGAGCAGGCGTTCCGGCAATACTCCCGGATCATCGAACTTTCGCCCGACAACGGCCGTGCGTGGCTGGGTTTGGGACTGCTCGCAATGCTCGCCATGGATTTTGCGAAAGCACAGGAACTCCTGCGTCGCGCAACCGAGATCATGCCCGGGCATCTCGGGTCATGGCATTCGCTGGCCTGGTCGCATTTCTTCGCCCAGGATCTCGCCGGCGCCGAGAAATACTTCGCGCATGCGCTCGAAATCGACCGCAATTTCGGTGAATCGCATGGCGCCATGGCTGCGATGCACGCGATCAAGGGCGACCTGGTGACCGCCGAGCGCGAGATCGAGATTGCCGAAAAACTCGATCGGCGCGGCGCGTCGGCACAATTCGCGCGGGCGATGATGATCGCTCGGACGCAAGGTCCCGAGGCAAGCCGGGGTTTCATCCAGAACGCGGTCCGCGCAATGGCCACGCAGGTTGGCGGCAAGCCGGGCGAATTGCTCACCAAGCTCCTCGATCGCAAGTAACGCGCACTTCCCCTAAACCAATTTCGATCCCCGCGGATATCTCCCCGATGGTTGCTCCCTTAGAGGACCCAGCCATCGGCTAGATCAATCCACATCACCGGCCGCCTCGAGCGGCCGCAGGGCAGGGGACGTCCATGGTCGCAGTGGTCAACGGATCGGGATTGGGGCTTTTCACGTCGAACGGCAGCACCGGGGCTCCCGGACTGGGCCAAACACGCGAACGCGTGTACGTGAATTCGACCACCGGCAATCTGGTCATCCAGGACGTCGACGAGCTCCTGGCGGCAACGGGCGGCGACCTTGCCATCGCTCGCACCTACAACTCCCTGGGGCTGGTCGACGGTGACAACAACGATGGCTGGCGCATCGGCGTCCACCGCTCGCTCGTGGTCACGGCCGGCACCAGCATCGTCAAGACCTTCGGCGACGGCGCGCAGATCACCTATCTATATAACAGTGGCACAGGTGAGTACGTCAGCTCCGAGGGCGACGGCGCGCACGACAAGATCGTCGCCTCCGGCAGCCAATGGATCTGGACCGACGGCTCGGCGCGCAACACCGAGACCTACGACTCAACCGGCAAGATCCTCAACTCGAGGGATGCGGACGGCAATACGTTCTCCTTCACCTATGGAACGGGCCTCTTGTCGACCGTGATCGTTCAGATCACCTCGACTTCACCGGCCGTGGACGGCGGCGATTCCTCGGTCACCAACATCTTCCTCGACTACTTCGCGGGCACCAAGAACCTCGAGAAAATCCGCGTCGTTCGCAACAGCGTCACGGAGACGCTCACCTCGTACACCTATGACGGCCAGGGTCGTCTCAGCACAGTTACGGTCGACCTGACTCCGGGCACCGCGCTCACCACGGCCGATTCCTACGTCACCACGTACGGATACGACCCGGTCAGCGGCCGCGTGTCGTCCATCACGCAACGCGCCGCGGGTTCCAGCAACGTCACGGCCAGCGTCAGCTTCACCTACGAGCAGCTCAACGGCGAATACCGGCTCAAGACGTACACCGACGGCGAAAACCACGTCACGACGTTCACTTACTCGCAGGTGAGCGCCGGCGGCGGCTCGAGCACCACGGTGCCGGCCAACGGCGGCGTGCTGTCGACCACCGAAACGCAGAACGTCACCAACAACTACGCCCTCAATCCGTCCGCGGTCAGCACCACCGACACCCAGACGACGACCAACACGTACAACGTCGACTCCGGGCAGATCACCACCAACGGCACGCAGACGACCTCGTACAACCGCAACGACGGTGCGCTGAGCACCACCGACACGCAGACGACGACGAATTCTTACAACGTCTATCCGGCGCAACTCACGACCGACGCGACGCAGACGGATACGTACAACCGCAACGACGCGGCGCTGAGCACCACCGACACCCAGTCGACGACGACCAACTACAACGTCAACTCCGCGCAACTGACGACCAACGCGACGCAGACGGACACCTACAACCGCAACAACGCGGTGCTGAGCACGACCGACAACCAGACCAACAACTACAGCCTCAACACCGGCGCGCTGACGACGCCGGGAGGCACGGGCGCGTGGGGCGTTCACGCGCCGATGGATCCCTTTCAAGCGGGCAGCCGTGCCGGCGCGCCCAAGGTTGCCTTCGATTCGAATGGCAACGGCATTGCGATCTGGTCGCGCATGCACGACTACGACAACGGGTCGGAACTCGTCGTATCGCGTTACACACGCTCCAACAACACCTGGTCCACGCCGGCCATACTCGCTTCGACCGTCAACTCGCTCGCGGTGAATTCAGCCGTGATTGCGGCCTCCCTCGCAGTCGATGCAGGCGGCAACGCGGTGGTCGCGTGGCGAAGCCCGGTGACCGTGGTCACGGGGACGATTTTCGCCAAGCGCTTCAACGCCTCGACCGGCACGTGGGATTCCACCGCGGCGAACATCGGCGCCAGTCGCGGTGGGCCCGTGGTCGCGATCAACGGGACGGCCGCGGCCATTACCTGGACGAACAACAACGCGTTCGATCTGTTCACCTCGCGCTGGACGGGAAGCAACTGGACGGCCGGACAGGCGATGGAGTCGACGACGACGACCGTCTCGAGCCACGCAGTGGCGGTCGATGGTCAGGGCAACATCAGCGTCGTCTTCACGCAAGGAACCGCGGTCAGTCAAAAGCGTTATACCGCGAGCTCGAACACCTGGAGCTCATTGCAGAGCCTCGGCACGACGACTTCCGGCAGCGTGAAACAGGTTCAGATCGCGTTCGACGGCAACGGCGACGGCTTCGCGAGCTGGATCAGCGATTCGAACCTCATGGTGTCGCGTTACACGCGCTCGAACAATACTTTCGGCACGGCATTCGCCGTGGATTCGCTGGGCGCGGCCGTCAACGGCCATGCGCTCTCGGTGGATGCGGCAGGCAATGCGGCCATCGGTTGGATCCAGAGCGACGGCGTCGCCGTGTCGGCGTTCGCACAGCGATACGACGCGCCAAGCGCAACCTGGAGCGGAATCGTTTCGCTCGAAAGCTCCTCGGACGCGGTTTCCACGCAGGCCAGCGATATCTCGGTATCCATCAACGGCAACTACGCGGCCGCCAGCTGGATTCAGTATGGTTTGAACGGCTATCAGTCGGTTCGTGCCGTCACGTTGGCAAACGGAGTGTTGTCGGCGCCTGTCGACATCGGACAGCAGGACAACAACGCGTCGGCGCCATCGATCGCTGTCGACTCCTCTGGCAATGCCTCCGCATTCTGGCAATTCGACGGCATGGGTTGGCTGTACTCCAACCGATTCACCGCGGGGTCGGGCGGTGGCGGCTCGCCTTACTACGTGGTGCCGGCGGGCGCCACCTGGCAGTCGATCGCGAACACGCTCTACGGCATCAACAGCACCGCGGCGGGAACGACGCTGCAGAGCGCGATGGGCAATCCGGCCCTGACGACCGGTGCGCAGATCTCGGGCTGGCCCGCGACATTGACGGTGACCACGCAGGTGACCGTGCCGGCTTACTACCTCGTGCCGGCCGGCGCCACGTGGCAATCCATCGCGAACGCGGTCTATGGCATCAACAGCGCCGCGGCCGGAAGTGCGCTGCAGACGGCGATGGGCAGTCCGCCGCTGTCGACGGGCCTGCATCTCACCGGTCTGCCGGCCACCTTGTCGGTCACGACGACTCTCGCGGCACACTATCTCGTGCCCGCGGGTGCCACCTGGCAATCCATCGCGAACACGCTTTACAGCGTGAACAGCAGCGCAGCCGGCAGTGCCTTGCAAACCGCGCTTGGCAATCCGTCGATCGGGACCGGTGCGCGGCTCTACAACATTCCGGCGACTCTCGGCGTCACGACCACGACCACGGTCACGGTGCCGGCTTACTACAACGTGCCGGCCGGCGCGACGTGGCAATCGATCGCGAACGCCGTTTACGGCGTGAACAGCGCGGCTGCGGGCAGCGCGCTTCAGGTCGCGATGGGAAATCCGACCCTGTCTACCGGGCTGCACCTCACGGGCTTCCCGGCGACCCTGTCCGTCACCACCACACTGGCGGCGCACTATCTGGTGCCCGCGGGCGCGACCTGGCAGTCGATTGCGAACACGCTCTATGGCGTGAACAATGCCGCGGCCGGCACCGCGTTGCAGACCGCGCTCGGCAATCCTGCGATCGCCGCGGGCGCGCGCCTCTACAACATTCCGAATTCGCTCTCGGTTACGACCACCGTCACCGTCACCGTTCCGGCGTATTACACGGTGCCGGCCGGCGGCACGTGGCAGTCGATCGCGAATGCCATCTACGGCGTGAACAGCGCGGCCGCGGGCAGCGCGCTGCAGACGGCGATGGGAAATCCGACGCTGTCGACCGGGCTGCGCCTGACCGGCTTTCCGGCGACGTTGTCGATCACGACGACATTGGCGCCGCACTATCTGGTCCCCGCGGGTGCGACCTGGCAGTCGATCGCGAACACGCTGTATGGCGTGAACAGCGCCGCCGCGGGCGCTGCTTTGCAAACCGCGCTCGGCAATCCGTCGATCGCGTCAGGCGCGAGGCTCTACGGTATTCCGTCGACGTTGTCCGTCACGACGACCGCCACCATCACGGTGCCGGGCTACTACGTCATCCCGTCGAGCCCGACCTGGCAGGCGATAGCCAACACGTTGTATGGCGTAAACAGCGCCGCGGCCGGCAGCGCATTGCAGGCGGCGCTCGGCAATCCGGCGCTCACGCCCGGAAACCGCCTGACGAATCTGCCGGCAACACTCGCTGTGACGACTTCGCAAACCGTGACGGTTGCGCCTTACTACACGGTGCCCGCCGGCGCGACCTGGACCAGCATCACGCAGGCGGTTTACGGCACGTCGGTCCCGGCGGCCGTCGCCGCGCTGCAGGCGGCGACCGGCAATCCGGCATTGACGACCGGTCTGCACCTCACGGTGCCGGCCAACCTGACGTACTCCATCGCGACCGCGACGGTTGCGAATCGATTGCCGAATTCGGTGGTGGTGCAGGAGACGGTGGTCGACCCCCACGCGGATCCGATGACCGCGACGCTGAGCACCACGCAGCAGGTGACCACGCCGACGCCGTTTGCTCTCCAGTCGAACCAGTTCCAGACCACGGAAGTGATTCCGTGGACACGGGACTACGGGATGACGGCGACACTGCCGACCACCGAGTCGCTGCAACGTTCATTCCCTTTGCTTTCGGGACAGCTCACGACTCCACCCAGCGGCTGGCTGTTCAATCAGACCGTCTCGGGCTCGACCGCCAACATTTTCGAGGAACAGATCAAGTTCGATGCCAGCGGCAATGGCATCGCCGTGTGGAAGAACGGCGCCAATGATCTGCGCTGGGCGCGCTACTCCGCGGCCACGAAGACCTGGGGCGCCACGCAATCGCAGGTCATCGATACGCGAACTGACATCATCGACGGTTTCTCCCTTGCCATCGACGACGCCGGCAATGCGGTAGTTGCCTGGTGCCAGGGAGTGATGGGCTTCAACAACGCTCCTGCGGCGATCGTGTACGCGAGTGTCTTCAACCCCACCACGGGGGTTTGGACGTCACCCACGCAGGTCGGAATCTCCTACCGGAATTTCAACGTATCCACGGCGATTCGCGGCGGCGTCGCTGCGGTGGCCTTCACCGCCTCCACCATTCCAATCACCGATACCGGCGGCAACGACTCGGATGGCTGTCGAATGTACGTCGCGCGTTACAACGCTGGATCGTGGACCAGTGCCGTCAACATCAGCGGCGGCTACGCGAACCAGGTAGGTAGTTTCAAGGCGGCGGTCGGTATCGACAGCACCGGCATCATCAATGTGGCGTGGACCGAAGGTTCGATCGTCCAGGGATTCACGGTGGCGCGCCGCTTCACGGGTGGCGCCTGGCAGGCCTCGCAGGCCATCGCGACCTGGGGGAACCGGGCGGATGTGTTCGAAACGATGGGTGGCTTTGGCGCGTCGGGCGACGGCTTCATCACCGTTTCAAACTCGGTGTATCGCTATACCAAGTCAACCGGGCAGTGGACCCTGGAATCGGCGACCGTTGCCGGTCTGCCCCCGCGGATCGACGTGGACGAGGCAGGAACCGCGGCGATCGCCTACCGGTCCGGCACCGCGCTTTCGGTACTCACCTACAACGGATCGAGCTGGAGCGCGCCGATCCTGATGTCGAACAATACGTCGACCAATTCGTTCTCGGTCGCCGTACGCAACGGCCGGACGGTCGTGGGCTGGAATGAGCCGAACGGTTCGAATGCCAACGCATTCGCGCGCGCCAACGAAGGCGGCGGTTGGGGCACTGCGTTCCAGCTCGGAACGAGCATCGGAGGCTCGCGCCGCGTGGCGGTGGGCGTCGATTCGACCACGGACATGCATGCGTTCTGGGCGCGCGGCACGAGCAGTACTTCCTACGAGGCCGTGGGCAACCGCTATCTATCCAGTCTCAATGCGCCGCCATACCTCGCGCTCGACGCGGATCCAACCTGGCAGGAGATCGCGGCGCGGTTGTACGGCGAAAATCGACCGGAGGCGGGCGCGGCGCTCGCCGCGGCCATGCCGGGCGTCACGCTGCAGCCGAACGCGCAGCTCAGCGGATTCCCGCCGTCGATCACCTTCACCGCGAACTTTCCGGTACCGCCTTACTACCTGATTCCCTCGGGCTGGGACATGCAGCAGGTGGCCAATGCGCTGTACGGCGCGAGCGTGCCCTCGCCGCAGGGCGGCGCCGCCTTGCAGACGCTGATCACGAACGGGAACGTCACGCAGGTCGGCAACCGGCTCACGAACCTTCCGGCGGCGCTCACCGTGACCGCGCCGGAACCGCGCCCGACCGCGCCGTACTTCATCGTTACGAGCTCGAGCTGGCAGGACATCGCTGCGACTCTTTACAGTATCAACAGCGCGGCTGCAGGCGCGGAACTGCAACGCCTGAAGGGCGGCGCATCTGCGCCTTCCGTCGGCTCGCGTCTGCTGCAGGCGGACATGCCTGCGCAAATCGTCGTCGACGTGACGACGACCCAGACGGTGGCTCCGTACTACCAGGTGCCGTCGAGTGCATCCTGGCAATCCGTTGCGTTCGCGCTGTACAACGTCAATACACCGGAAGCGGGCGAGGCGCTGCGCCTGTGGATGGCGGCGCTGAATCCGCCCGTCACGACG
>CAVZED010000026.1:0-41543 GCA_963774045.1 uncultured Pseudomonadota bacterium | reverse complement strand
CAATCGCATTGACGCGAATGCCTTTGGGACCCAGCTACTCGATACGCCATCGGCGGCAACCCGAAATCCGCCGCGCTGATGGGCCTGCCGGTGGGCGGTACGCTGGTGCGGGTGTATGCCATGAGCGGCTTCTGCGCCGCGCTCGCGGGGCTCGTGATGACGGTCTACATGCTCTCGGGGTACAGCTTGCACGCGACCGGCCTCGAGCTCGACGCCATCGCGGCCGTGGTCATCGGCGGCACGCTGCTCACCGGCGGCGTCGGCTACGTCGCCGGCACCTGCGTCGGCGTGCTCATCCTCGGCGTCATCCAGACGCTGGTGATCTTCAACGGCACATTGAGCTCGTGGTGGACGCGCATCGTGGTGGGCGTGCTGCTGTTCCTCTTCTGTCTTTCGCAGCGCGTGATCGAGGGCCGTTCGGAGCAGCGCCGATGATGTGTTCGTTCGGGAAGCTCGAGGACGGCCGCGGCATCGAGGCCGTCACTCTGGGCAGCGACGACTCGCTGCAGGTCGAAGTACTCACCTATGGTGCGATCCTGCGGCGCCTGACGTTATCCGGTACGCGGCGTGCGGCGCGACCTGATCCTGCATTTCGATCGCCTGGAACACTACGAGCGCGACCGCGCCTACGTCGGATCGCTGGTGGGCCGCTTCGGCAATCGCATCGCCGGCAGCCGCTTGACCTGGACGGAAAAACCCATACGGTCACCGCCAACGAAGGCGTGAATCACCTGCACGGAGGCGCGCTGGGTTTCGGCAAGCGGGTGTGGCGGGTGCTCGAGGTAAACGAGAACAAGGTGACCGCGTGGTCCTTGGACTTCGATTCACCCGACGGCGAGGAAGGATTCCCGGGGAACGTCGAGGCCACGGTTGCGCTCAATGTGGAGCCGAACGCGCTCGCCATCGTGATCACCGCGCACACCGACGCACCGACGCCCGTGAACCTGACCTATCACCCCTATTTCAATCTGGCCGGCAATTCGAGCGCACCGGTCACCGACCATTGGCTGCGCATTCCGCCTCGTACTATCTACCCGTCGTGCCGGGCTGATCCCCACCGGCGAGATCGCGCCGGTGACGGACACGCCGTTCGATTTTCGCGCAGGCGCGGCCGCTCGCGCCGCCGCCGGCGAGCGCGAACGCCCAGCTCGAAACTCGCGGGTGGTTATGACCATTGCTGGGTGCTCGATGCGACGCCGATTGCGCCTGCGAGTTGTCAGCTCCGACGCGGGATCTGACGCTGACGATGTGCGGCAGGGCCCGGCCTGCAGTTCTACAACGGGCAGTTCCTGCGCGCACGCATCCGGCGCTTGGCAACGGCCTGATTCTCGAGCCGCAGGGCTTTCCGAATGCCGTCAACGAAGCGAATTTCCGTCGGCGATCCTGCGGCCCGGCGACAAATATCGCGCGCACATCGAGTATGAGTTGAATGGATAGAGCACGTCGTCGCACACGGCGCCTCCCCTTCCGGAGTCACGATGTCAACTCGAGCCGCCGTCATTTTCTTACCCGAGTCGGTCTGGCCGGTGCAGGCCTGGCCGCCGGATTCTCGTTGCCTAGCTACTCGCAGTCGAGCGGCCGCACCGCGCGCGCCACGCTGGGACTGGTCGCGCCGCGCACCGACTTCAATCGGCGGCTGTTCGGCGCATTCCTCGAACACCTGGGCCGCGCCGTTTACACTGGCGTGTACGAACCCGGCTCACCGCTCGCCGACAAACGTGGCTTCCGCAAGGACACGCTGGCCGAGGTCAAGGACCTCGCCGTGCCCATCATGCGATATCCGGGTGGCAACTTCGTCTCCGGGTACAACTGGATCGACGGAGTCGGCCCAAGCAAGACCCGTCCCGCCGTGCTCGAACGCGCCTGGAACTCGCTCGAGACCAACCAGTTCGGCACCAACGAGTTCATGGACTGGGCGCGGGCCGTCGGTACCGAGCCACTGCTCGGTTTCAATCTCGGCACGGGCACCTCCGAGATGGCGGTGGCGTACATCGAGTACTGCAACTACTCGAAGCGGCACGAAATGGAGCGACCTGAGGCGCTCGCACGGTTACGAGCAGCCGCACAAGGTGAAGTACTGGTGCCTTGGCAACGAGATGGACGGGCCCTGGCAGATCGGCAGGCTCACCGGGCGCGAGTATGGCCGCAAGGCGCGCGACATCGCGCAGCAGGCGCGTGTCATCGATCCCGACGTGCAGCTCATCGCCTGCGGCTCGAGCAGCGCCGGAATGCCGACCTACCTTGAGTGGGATCGCGAGGTGCTCGAGGAGTGTTACGACATGGTCGACGGCCTTTCGCTGCACGCCTACTACGGCAATTCACCGACACTTCAGGCGGCAAGAGCGAGCGTTACCTCGCGATGAATCTCGACATGGAGCGGCACATCCGCGAGGTCACTGCCGTCTGCGATTACGTGCAGGGTCTCAAGCGTTCGCCGAAGAGACTGTGGTTGTCCTTCGACGAGTGGAACGTCTGGTACCGCGCCAACAGCGGCGATCACACCAATGGCCACGGCAAGTTCGCACCCAGGCTGCTCGAGGAAATCTACAACCTCGAGGACGCGCTGCTGGTCGGCGGATTGTTGAATACGCTCCTGCGCCAGTCCGACCGCGTCCGGGTCGGTTGCCTGGCGCAGATCGTCAATGTGATCGCGCCGCTCATGACCAGCGAGAAAGGCATCCTGCGCCAGTCCACCTACTTCCCGTACGCGCTGGCGCTGAAATACGCGGCCGGCCGCATCCTCGACCTGCAGGCCGAATGCGAGACTTACCCCGTCAGGGCCGCGGGATTGCGCGGCACCTACGCACGCAACATGGAAGTCCCGTTCGTCGACGTCGTCGCGACTTACGACGCCGTCGGCAAACGCGTCGCCGTGTTCGCGCTCAATCGCGATCTGTCCTCCGAGCGCGACCTCGCGCTCGATTTCGAGGACATCGCGCCATCGGGTGCTGGCCGCGGAGACGGTCACGGGCCCGGACCTCAAGGCGTTCAACACCTTCGAAAGCCCGAACCAAGTCGTGGCGACGAAGCTCGACGCGTCGAATGCGGGCGCGAAGATGACGGTAAGGCTCCCGGCGCGTTCCTACAGCGTCGTTCATCTCGCCGTATCGTAAGGTCGCGCCATGACCCGCACGCCTACGCGCCGCGACGCGCTCAAAATGCTCGGCGCGGGCGCGGCCATCTACAGCTGCGCTCCGGCGCATGCCCTGAGCCCCACGCCGCATCCGATCGATCCCAAGGTGCATTACTTCGGTCTCGATCGCGTGCGGCTGGGCGCGGGACCGTTCCTCGCCGCGCAGACACTCGACGCCGACTATCTGCTGAAGCTCGAGCCCGACCGGATGCTCGCGAACTTCCGCAAGAACGCCGGCCTCGAGGCGAAGGCGCCGGTTTACGGCGGCTGGGAATCGGTCGAGCCCTGGATCTGGATCCGCTGCCACGGCCACACGCTCGGTCACTATCTCGGCGCGGCCGCGTGCATGTATCAATCCACCGGCGATGAACGATTCGCGCAGCGCGTCGACTACCTCGTGGCCGAGCTCGCGGAATGCCAGGCGAAGAGCGGCGGATGGCTCACGGCGTTTCCGGACGGCGTCGCGCCGCTCCTCGACAGCCTCGCCGGCAAGGAATTCGCCGGCGTGCCCTGGTACACCACGCACAAGGTGATGGCCGGCCTGCGCGATGCGCACCGGCACCGCGGCTCGAAGCAGGCGCTCGAGGTCTGGGTGACATTCTCGGATTGGGTGATCGACGCCGCGCAGGACGTTCCCGCGGAACGCTTCCAGAAGATGCTCGATCGCGAGCACGGCGGCATGAACGAGGTGTTCGCGGATCTGTTCGAGATCACGCGCGATCGGCGATATTTCGACATGGCGATGCGGTTCTCCCACCGTGCCCTCCTGGAGCCGCTTTCGAATGGGGTCGACAAGCTCGACGGACTGCACGCGAACACGCAGATCCCCAAGGTCATCGGCTTTGCGCGCATCCACGAGGTCGGCGGCGGCGCGTGGGGAGGCACGCATGATCGCGCCGCGCGCTTCTTCTGGGACACCGTCGTCAACCAACGCTCCTTCGCCACCGGTGGGCACGGCGACGGCGAACACTTCTTCCCGAAGCTCACCTTCGTCGAGCACCTGCCCTCCGCGAAGACCATGGAGACCTGCTGCACGCACAACATGCTGCGGCTCACGCGCTCACTCCATTCGCAGGAGCCGCGCGCGGAATACTTCGACTACTTCGAGCGCGCGCTCTACAACGGCATCCTCGCCTCGCAGGATCCCGAGACGGGCATGAACACGTACTTCCAGGCGACTCGGCCCGGCTACGTGCGGCTTTATCACACGCCGTTCGATTCGTTCTGGTGTTGCACCGGCTCCGGCATCGAAAACCACGCGCGTTATGGCGAGTCGATCTACGCGCATGACGACCAGTCGCTGACCGTCAACCTGTTCATGGCGTCGACGCTCGACTGGCGCGAGCGCGGATTGACGGTGACGCAAACCGGAAACTTTCCGGACCAGGACACGGTCACGCTGCGCTTCGACTGCCAGAAGCGGCTGAAACTCAAACTGCGCATCCGGCATCCGGCGTGGTGCCCCGAGATGACCACGGTCCGGAATGGCAAGGCTCTTGCCGTCAGCAAGCAACCGGGCTCGTACTTCGAATTGCCCGACGACCGCATCCGGCCCGGCGACTCCGTGCAGATCCGGCTGCCCATGACCTTGCGCACCCAGGCCTTGCCCAATGCCCCTGACTACGCCGCTCTTATATATGGCCCCATCGTGCTGGCGGCCCGGCTCGGCACGCAGGGACTCACGCCGGGCTCGCAGTTGATCGTCAACGAACGCGAGTCGGGCAACATGCTGAAGGCCGATGTGCCGATTCCGCACTGGCCGCAGCCGCTGTCCTCACTGCCGGGCGCGCTCACGCGCGACGATGGTCCCGGATTGTCGTTCACGGCGCGCGGCTTCGAGGGCGTCGACACGCTGAAGTTCGCGCCGTACTACCGCCTCACTCACGAGCGCTACAACCTCTACTGGCGCAGCACTCCGCCGGCCGCCTAACCAATCCCCGGGCCGGTACCGAGCGCATGTGACGCACGTCGCGTTCGCCGCCGCGGGTCGTGGCAGTACCGCCACCACCTTTTCCGCACCTTGTTCAGGCGCGCTTCCAAAACCGGGCATTTCGCGAACTGGAGCCTTTCCTAGGGAAACCCGTTGTGACCCGCGTCACCGTGGTTTTGTCACATAACGGCCAGTATTCCCCCGGTGCCAAAGGGAGAAAAACCGTCCGAAAGGGTCGGCGGGGGCTCCATTTGCGCGCCTGCGGGAGGAAACGTGGCTATTCATAAAGTATTGATCGTCGACGACGCGCGGCCGGATCTCATGAACCTCGAGAGGATCGTGAGCGCCGCCGGTTACACCACTCTCACCGCGACCAACGGCCTGCAGGCCGTCGAGATGTCGAAGGCGCAGATGCCCGACGTCATTCTCATGGACGTCAACATGGACCAGATGGACGGCTTCGCCGCCACGCGCGCCATCGGCGGCGACGCGGCCACCAAGGCCATCCCCGTCGTGCTGGTGACCAGCAAGAACCAGAAGGCCGACCGCGTGTGGGCGCAGATGCTCGGCGTGAAAGGTTTCGTGACGAAGCCCTACACCCCGGACCAGATCCTCGGCGCAATCGCCGCCTGCGCCTGAGCGCATAACGCACGATGGCCGCACCTTTCCATCTTCCTCTCGGACTGCCGCCGCTCCCGCCGGAGCTCGCGGCATTGACCGCGCCCGCCGCGGCGGTCGAGGAGGATCCAAACCAGATCGTGCGGCAGGCATTCCGCATCGGCCACATGCGCCTGGTTTCGCCATTCGCCACCGCGAGCGAGCTGGTGGAGATGCCGAACGTCTATCCACTGCCACGCATGCCGCGGAACCTCCTCGGCCTCGTGAACCTGCACGGCCGCATCGTGCCGCTGTTCGACCTCGCCAACCTGTTCGAGACGACTCACCTGCCGCGCGAGAAACACATGGTGCTCGTCATCGGCCACGGCAACGACGCCGCCGGCATCGTCATCAACGGCCTGCCGCGCCGCATGGTCTTTTCGCCCGACGACCAGATCATCACGCCGGCGCTGCCCGAGGCCGCGGCCGCCGCGGTCATCGCGACCTATCTGCAGGGCAAGGACGCCTGGTACGAATTCAATTACGCGTTACTACTCGATCAACTCGTGAGCAACTGACATGGCCATCCGCAACGTATTCGGCGCCCAGTCCATCCGGCAGAAGCTGCTGCTCGGCACACTGTTCCTCGCCATCATCCCGGTCGCGGTCACGTCGATCATCGTCGGCCGCGAGTCGCTCAACTCCGGCCGGGCCGCGCTCGAATCGCAGGCCCGCGAAGCGCTGGTCGCGCAGCGCGCCTCGAAGGCCGCGCAGATCACCGACTATTTCGAATCCCTCTCCAACCAGGTGCAGGTGCTCGCGGCCTCACCGGACGTGGTGGCCTCGATGCGCGAGCTGCCCGCTGCGTTCGAGAACTCGGTGCTCAGCATCGGCGACCTGCCAGCCGAACGCGTGCGTCTCGCGAAGTACTACACCGCGGACTTCATGGCGGAATACCAGAAGCGCAACACGGGCCGCATGGTCGACATGGCCTCGACCGTCGCGAACCTGCCCGACCTCACGATGAACCTGCAGTACCAGTACATCGCGGCGAACCCGCATCCCCTGGGCTCGAAGAACAATCTCGACAAGGCCAACGACGGCTCGCGTTACTCCGAGCTGCATGGCGCGCTGCACCCGTACCTGCGTACGGCGCTCAAGCAGTTCGGCCTGTACGACATCTTCCTGGTCGAACCGCGCAACGGCACGATCGTCTACACGGTGTTCAAGGAGCTCGACTTCGCGACCTCGCTCGTGAACGGCCCGTACACCAAGACCAAGCTCGGCGACGCGTTCCGCCAGACCTGGAACCTCGACAAGCCCGGCCAGGTCGCGCTCTCCGAGTTCGGTGAATACCTGCCTTCGTACAACGACCAGGCGGCCTTCCTGGGTACGCCAATCTTCGACGGCGGCAAGAAAATCGGCGTGCTGCTGGTGCAGGTGCCGATCGACAAGATCAACTCGGTCATGACGCACGAAGGCAAGTGGAAGGAGCGCGGTCTCGGCGACACCGGTGAGACCTACCTCGTTTCGGCGGCCGACGGCACGCCGCGCTCGATCGCGCGTCTCGCGGTCGAGAACATCAATGCCTACACAAAAAGCGTGAAGGACTCCGGCTTCGCACAGGGCCTCGCCAATGCGGTGGGCGCCAAGGGCACGAGCATCGGCCTCGTCCCGATCAAGACTCAGGCGACCACGGACGTGTTCGAGAAAGGCACCGCGGGATTCGGCGTGTATCCGAACTACGCGAAGACTCCGGTGCTGGGCGCGTACGCGCCGCTGTCGGTGCTCGGTCTCAAATGGGCCATCATCGCCGAGGAAAACGCCGCGGAAGCCTTCGCGCCCGTCACCAAGGTGCGCGAGAAGGTCGTCGTGTGGTCCACCGGCATCGCCGTGGCGCTGCTGGGTCTCGGCCTCCTCATCGCGTTCTCGCTGCTGCGTTCGGTAACCCGGCCTATCACGAAGCTGCAGGACACCGTGACCGCGATTGCCGGTGGCAACTTCGCGGCCCGCTCGCAGCTCGGTGGCGACGACGAATTCGGCCAGCTGTCGCGCGCCTTCGACGATCTGCTCGACGATCGCGTGGCGCGTCTCGCGTCGGCTGAAAACGAGAACGAAGACCTCAACAACTCGGTCGTGCAGCTGCTGCAGGCGGTGGCCCAGCTCTCCAACAAGGATCTGACCGTCCGCGCGCCCGTCACCGCGAACGTGATCGGCACCGTGTCGGACTCGATCAACCTGCTCACCCACGAGACCGGACGGGTGCTCTCGGAAGTGACCAGCATCGCGGCGCAGGTGAAACTCTCCACCGAACGCGTGAAGCGCCAGGGCGAATCGGTGACGGCGACCGCCGCCGCCGAACGGTCGGACGTCGAACGCGCCGGCGAGAACCTCGCCAATGCGTCGAAGGTCATGACCCAGGTGGCCGAGCTCGCGGCCGCGTCCAACCGCGCCGCCGAGCAGGCGACCTCTTCCACCGTCACCGCGCTCTCGTCGGTGAACGAAACCGTGCGCGGCATGGAAGGCATCCGCGAATCCATCGCCGAGGCCGAAAAGCGCATCAAGCGCCTGGGCGAGCGTTCGCAGGAAATCACCGGCATCGTGAACCTCATCAACACGATCGCCGAACGCACGCACGTGCTGGCGTTGAACGCCTCCATGCAGGCCGCCGCGGCCGGTGACGCGGGCCGCGGCTTCGCGGTCGTCGCCGAAGAAGTGCAGCGCCTCGCCGAGAGCTCCCGCCAGGCGACGCAGCAGATCGCGCAGCTCGTGAACAACATCCAGATCGAAACCGCCGACACGATCAACACCGTCAACAAGACGATTTCGCAGGTGGTCGCGGGATCCGAACTGGCCGCCAAGTCCGGACAGCAGATGCGCGAAACGCAGCAGTCCACCGCGTCGCTCGTGGAGCTCGTGAAGCGAATCACCTCGTCCGCGCAGGTGCAGATGAAGATCACCACCGAGCTGCGCAACCGCGTGCACCAGATCGGCGCCAGCACGGAAAAGACCGCGGCCGAGATTCTGCTGCAGGCGGAGGCGACCACCGATCTTTCCAAGTCCGCCGATCGCCTCGTCGAATCGGTGCGCGTGTTCAAACTCCCCACCAAGGCGGCCTGAGCAGGAACGATGCGAGGACAGGATCTCCTCACCGCACTCGCCGACGAGCTCAAGGGCCTCGCGCCCGAGCTCGCGCAGGCGTACGACGCCGGCACCACGCAGGATGCCGGCGCGCGTGCGCACGCCAATGATTCCTACGTAACGTCCGTGTCGCGTCTTTCTGAAGCCGCCGGCTACATGGGCCTGGCCGGCGTGCAGCGCATGGCCGCCTGCGTGCTCACGAATCTCGAGCACATCAATTCCGACGACCAGGACGCGCGACTGCTCGTGCGTCCCTTCTTCGCCGACTGGCCCCAGCTCGTCGAAGCGCACCTGCGCGACGCCGAGAGCAGCGGCCCCATCGAATCGCTGATCTCGCATTTTGGTGGCGGCTGGGTGCCGTTGCCGCTCGAAGACTCCGCGCTGAACGAACTGCGCAGCGAGCTGGCCGCGGCCCGCTCGATCGGCGCCGCGCTCGATGAAAGCGAGTCGGCGGCCCCGGAGGCGCTCGAGGCCGGCGATCTCGCGCTCAACATTTCCAACGACGTCGACGCCGCCCTGCTCGACGCCTTCATGCACGACTCGCCGCCGCAGGCGGCGGAAGTCACGCTTTCGCTGTCGGGATGGATCGCGGACTTCACGCAGTCGGAGCTGCTGCGCAGCGCCAAGCGCGCGGCGCACACCCTCAAGGGCTCCGCCAACATCCTCGGCATCATGGGCGTCGCGAAGCTCGCGCATCGGCTCGAGGACGTGCTCGAGATCTGCGAAACCGAAGCGGTCCAGCCCTCGAGGGCGCGCTCCGCCGCGCTGATGGCCGCGGCCGACTGCCTCGAGCAGATGGTGGCCGCGGTGTGCGGCGAGGACAGCGCGCCCGACAACGCGTTCGCCATCGTCGAAATGCTCGACGCCGCCCGCAACAACGATTCGAGCGATACGGTGCGCCAGCGCGTGCTCGCCGCCCCGGTCGCGGATGCAGAAGCCGCGCCCGCGGCCGTCGTCACACAGACGCGCGCCGAGCCCAAGGCCACGACCCGCGTGCCCACCCAGCTGCTCGACGACGTCGTGCGCATGGTGGGCGAGATGACGATCAAGATCGGCGAGCTCGAACAGGAGCTCAAGGCCGCGTCCAACCACTCGCGCGAGCTGATCGAGCGCGACCGCGCCATCCAGAAGCGCCTGTTCGAGCTGGAGAGCTTCGGTGGACATCCGCGGCGTCGCCGCGCGCCACAAGCTGCACGCGGTGCCGGCGCCGAATGCGCACTTCGACTCGCTGGAAATGGACCAGTACAACGAAGTGCAGTCGATCACGCGTGCGCTCATCGAGGAAGCGACGGACGCGCGCGACCTCGGCGCCGGATTGAAGGACGAGCTCGCGGGTCTCGCGGGCATCGTGCACCAGCAGCAGCGCCTCATGCGCGAGTTGCAGCATCTTTCTTCGCAGACGCGCATGGCCCCGGTCGAGACGATCGTGCCGCGCCTGCAGCGCAACGTGCGCCAGACGGCCGCGGCGACCCACAAACAGGCCTCGCTCGTCATCGCCGGCGCCGACATCCTCGTCGACGTCGACGTGCTGAACCAGCTCATCGATCCGCTGCTGCACATCCTGCGCAATGCCGTCGACCACGGTCTCGAAACGCCCGGCGAGCGCGAATCGCTCGGCAAGCCGCGCGAAGGGCGCATCACGCTGACCGTCGCGCGCCGTGGCCAGGTCGTCACGGTGCAGGTCGCCGACGACGGACGCGGCCTCAATCTGCACAACATCCGCGAGAAGGCGCTGGAACGCGGCCTGCTCGAGATCGACGCGACGCCGAGCGACGCCGAGATCGCCCGACTCACGCTGCTGCCCGGCTTCTCGACGCGCGACGCGGTCTCCGAGATCTCGGGCCGCGGCGTCGGACTCGACGTCGTCGCGACGCGCCTGCGCGCCCTCTCCGGCTCCATCGACATCCGTTCGGAGTCCGGCCGCGGCATGACGATCGAGCTGCGCTTCCAGGCATCGCTGGTCGCGACGCACGCGCTGTTCGTGCGCGACGGCGGCCAGGTCTTCGGGCTCGCGAGCCATACCGTGCAGCGCGCGGTGCCGGCCGTCGCCCTGGAGCTCGAGCGCGAAGGCGGCGTGTTGTACGCCGACGTCGACGCCCACCGCTACCCGGCGCACGAGCTGCAGCTTCCTCACCGGTCTGGCGACCGCCACGACGCCCGAGCGTCGCAATCTCGTCATCGTCGATACGGACACCGGCCCCATCGGCGTGCTGGTCGATGCCATCCTGGACGCGAACGAACTGGTCACGCGCCCCGCGGGCCGCTATCTCAAGCGCATTCCGGGCGTCAGCGGCATCGGCTTGAGCGGCGACGGCAGCCTGATCCCGCTGCTCGACATCGCCGAGCTCGCGCGCAGCCCGCAGGAAAACTCGCTGCGTGCCGCCGCGCAGGCGCGCTCGCAGGCGCAGAACATCCGGCGCTCACGCGTGCTGGTGGTCGACGACTCGCTGTCCGTGCGCCGCGCCGTCGGCACGTTGCTCGAAGACCAGGGTTACGACGTGACGCTGGCGCGCGACGGCCTCGAGGCCGTGAAGGCGATGGATGTCGCGCGGCCCGACGTCGTGCTGACCGACCTCGAAATGCCCAACATGAACGGCCTCGAACTGGCGACGCACATGCGCTCCAAGAGCGCGCTCGCCGGGCTGCCGATCATCATGATCACCTCGCGTTCGATGGATAAACACCGCCGCCAGGCGATGTCCGTCGGCGTGAACGTTTACCTGACCAAACCGTATACCGACCTCGAGCTACTGCAACACGTGGCGAGTGCCGTTACCGGACGCGTCGAAATGCGCGTGGCCGCCGGCTGAGCCAAGAAGGTATTGCCATGACTCCCCAGAAAACCCGCGTCCTCAACGTCCGAGTCGTCGGCTTCTCGGCTCCCGAGAAGCAGATGCTGAACTCGATATTCCTGCTGTCGGTCGCGCCCGCGCGCCAGATCGGCTACAAGCTGTGGAATTCCGAGAGCGGCACCGCGCCGGACATGTACCTGCTCGACGGCGACAGCGAAAGCGCGGTCGCGAGCTGGCAGGCCGCATTCAGCAATACCTCGGACCGCACGCTCGTCGTCGGCTCCAAGAACACCGACCTCGGCGTCGCGTCCGCCGCGCGGCCCCTGGGCCTCAAGGTGGTCGGCGCCATGGATCGCCTCGCCATCGCGTTGAGCAATGTCGAGAAGTCACGCGAAGCCGCGGGCCACGACCTCTCCGAGCCTCGTGCGGGTGGCACTCTGCCGACCGGCCCGACGAGCGCCGCCGGCACCTCGAGCCCGGCCGTCGCCGACACGGGACCGGCCAGCCACCCCAAACAGAACGCCAGCCTGCCGCGAGTCGCGCCCGCCATGACGCCGCAGGCGCCCGCGATGTCGGCCAGCCTCAACGCCACCCTGAGCTCGATGGGGACCATTTCCCCCAACGCCGCCACGATGACCGCAACGCCCAGCGGCTTGCCGCCGCACACGGGCACGTTGCCCACGTCGATGACTGCCGCCGCGCCCGCAGCCACCGTGCTGCCGAGCATGACGCTGCAGCCCAATGTCGCGCCCCTGCTCGACAAGTCGCTGGACAAGTCGATCAACGAAAAGCCGGTGACCGAGAAGGCCGTCGACAAGATCCTGTCCGAGTCGCCGGCGGTCGAGAAGGTCGCGGTGAAAGAACCGGTGGCCGAAAAAACCGCCTCCGAGAAGATCACGGCCACGGCCAACCTGCTCGCGAGCGGCGTGACGCCGCTGTCGCCGGCCGCGTTGTCGGCGGTCGTCGGAACGTCGGGCACGCGCACCAACCTGCGCGTGGTACCGACCGTGTCGTCGCTCGGCGCGTCGTTGCCGTCCGCCACGGCGAAACACCCGCGCTTCGCGGATGCCCCGATGCCGCCGCCGGCTCCGCCGGTCACCGCGCGCATCGCCGATGTGCCGATGACGCCGCCGCCCGCGGCGCCCGTGCCGGCCGCGCCCGTCGTCACTGCGCCGCCCGCGCCGGTGATGCCGACGTCCGTGCCGACTCCGCGCCACGAAGAGCAGGTGTTCCGCGTGCTCGCCGTGGACGACAGCCCGCTGATGCGCACCTTCCTGCAGAACAAGCTCTCGCCGTACGGCATCCAGCCGGATTTCGCGTCGTCCGGTGAAGAGGCGCTGTTCAAGATTTCGAAGCAGCACTTCGATCTCATCTTCCTCGACGTCATGCTGCCCGGCATGGACGGCTACGACGTCTGCAAGATGATCAAGAAGAACAAGGACAATTCGCTCATGAAGGTCGTGATGCTCACGAGCAAGGACAAGACCTTCGACAAGATCCGCGGCACGATGGCCGGCTGTGACGGTTACCTCACGAAGCCGGTCGACGAGATGAAACTGCGCGCGATCATCGAAAGGCACACCGTTACACGGAAGTAATCGGCAATGACGGAACGCGTACTCATCATGCGGCACGCCTCGGGCCTGGTGAACCGGGCCCGGCGCATGGCCCTCGAGAAATGGCCGCAGGCCAAGCTCGAGGTCCATGACCTGGCTGCCTACGGCAAGCCGCCCGCGGATTTCCGCTGGGACCGCTACTTGCACCTGCTCATCGACGATGAATACCTGCGGCGCGAAGGCCTGCTGTGGTTGTCGGAGCTGCGCACGCGGCCCAACTTCCCGCGCATCGTGCGCGTGCCGCAGGAGACCGCGAAGCACAAGCCGCCCGCGGAAATCGAGGTCAAGGCTCCGCCGCTGCGCAAGTCCGAGTCACGGCCCTCGGCCGACGAGGTCAAGGCGCAGCCCAAACGCGAGCCGCAGTCCGAGATCAAGCCGATTCCGCAACTGGTGAGCAAGCGGCAGCCCAAGACCGAACCCACGGTCGAAAGCCCGAGCATGATCCAGCGCGCCGACGCCCGGCGCCTGGCCGATGCCGATGCCGTGCTCAAATCCGCCGGCATCCAGGGTTTCACGCCGGTGAAGCCGCTGGGCAGCGGCGCCACCGCGAACGTCTGCCTGTGCGAGCGCGGGCCGAACAAGGAGCAGGTGGTTCTCAAGATCCTCAAGGGCGAAGGCAGCGGCGATTCCGATCTGCTGTCGCGCTTCGTCCAGGAATATTTCGCGACGTCGAGCATCGACAGCCCGTACGTCGCCAAGGTGTTCGAACACGGCTTCACCGACAGCCACGCGTACATCGTGATGGAGTACTTCCCCGCGGGTGACCTGCGCGCGCGCGTGGCGCGCGAGCGGCCGAACGTGGACGAGTCGATGATCATCGTGGCGTCGATTCTGTCGGCGCTGACCTCGGTGCACTCCGCCGGCATCATCCACCGCGACCTGAAACCCGCGAACGTGATGTTCCGCGACGACGGGACGATCGCGCTGGTGGATTTCGGCAGCGCGCGGCGCGACGCCGATCCGGTGGCGAAGACGCTGGCCGGCGTGGTCATCGGCACGCCTTACTACCTGTCGCCCGAACAGGCGCTGGGCGGCACGGCCGACGAGCGCTCGGATCTCTACAGCGTCGGCGTGATGTTCTACGAGCTGCTCACCGGGCAGCGCATGTACGCCGCCGGCTCCCTGGTGGCGCTGTTCGAGATGCACAAGAAGGCGCCGATCCCGAAGCTGCCGGTGGAGCTGTCGCGCCACCAGCGGTTCCTCGAGCGCCTGGTCGCGAAGAGCCCGGAGCTGCGCTATGCCAGCGCCGAAGAGGCGCTGGAAGCGCTGATGGATTACTCGATGTCCGAGGCCGCGCACCCCGCGATTGCGTGAATGGGGACATTCCTCATTTCCTAGGAAATGGGGACGCGGCTCGATTTCCGCGGACGTCCACGCGCCGTCAGCGACTGGTCCATCCCCAGCTCGATAGCCTGCTGCTTGACCCAGGTTTCGGACCCAAACGGACGCTGGCGATTCACGCAGGTCCGAATCTCGGTGAGCTCGACCGCGGTCTGCGGCTCGTTCGTGTACAGGCGCCAGTAGGACGGCAAGGGCACCGGCGACGGTGACAACTCGACGGGTGGCCGCGCCGCGCGCCGCCACGCGAGACTGCCCCACTCCCAGTCTTCAGCCGATTCGACGAGCCGCGCTCGCAGCGCGTTGCGTTCGACGTAGCGCATGACCGCAAGCAGGTGATGGTCCTGCTCGGTCGCAAATGCCTTGAAGCGGCCCTGCCAGACCCTGCCGTTCGTCTGGTACTTGGCGTGATACCAGCGCACGTGCGTGGTGAACACCCAGTGGGTCCAGCGCGCGAGGTCCCGCGCATCGACGGGTTGCACCACCAGGTGTATGTGGTTCGGCATCAGACAGGCCGAAATAATTGGCAGATGAAGCCGCGCCTGCGCTCGTGAGACCAGCGCGAGAAACTGGGAGTAGTCGGACGCGTCGTGGAAGACGCGCGCCCTTTTGTTGCCGCGATTGATGACGTGATAGCAGTAGTTCGCGGCAATCGCGCGTGCCGTCCTTGGCATGCGCTGAGCCTAGCGCCAGAGGAGCCACCGCGCGGCAGGGAAAAGCGCCGCGATCGCCCAGATTTGAGCCGCGTCCCCTTTTCCTAGGAAATGAGGAATGTCCCCATTAATCCGCCAGTGCCTTCTTGCGGGCCGCTTCGAACTCATCGCCAGGGTTCCACGCCGGCATCTGATCTGCCTGCGCCACCAACCAACCGGTGAAGAACCCGACATCGGCGTCCTCGATCATGCCGTCGAACACCCAGGTGTCGTCGATCTCGTCGCTGGGCTGATGGTAGATGTGCTCGGTCCACTGCTCGTTCTGCTCCCGGCCCCAGCCCTCGGGCTTGCCGATGTACTCGATGCCGCCGTGGAAATACAGCGCCGGCACGCCGATCTTCGCGAAGTTGAACTGGTCGGAGCGGTAGAAGTAGCCCTTGTCCGGGAACGCGTCATCGACCAGCACGCGACCCTGGCGCGCCAGCATGCGCCTTCGCGATCGCGTCGATCGTCGACTTGCCCTTGCCGATCTGCGTCAGGTCCTTCGTACGGCCGCGGAAATTGCCGCCGTCGTAGTTGATGTTCGCGGCCATCTTGCCGGGCTTCACCGTGGGATGCAGCGAGTAATAGCGGCTGCCTAACAACCCCTGCTCCTCGGCCGCGACGAACAGCATCATGACCGAGCGCCGCGGCCGTTCCGGCAGCGCGGCGAACGCGCGCGCGATCGCCAGCACCTGCGCGCAGCCCGCGGCATTGTCCTGCGCGCCGTTGTAGATCTTGTCGCCCTTCGTGTCCGGCGCGCCGATGCCGAAATGGTCGTGGTGCGCGGTGTAGATCACCACCTCGTCCTTCAGCTTCGGATCGCTGCCCGGCAGGATGCCCGCGACGTTGCCGGTGCGCACGCGCGAGACCTTGTTGTTGAACCGGATGGAGGTCTTGATGCCCAGCTGCACGGGCTTGAAGCTGCGCTGCTTCGCACTGGCGACGAGTTTGTCGAGATCGAAGCCGCCCGCCTTCACGAGCCGCTTCATCGAATCCTCGGTGGCCCAGCCCTTGAGCTGGATGCGCGGCTCATCCTCGGCGGGCAGCTCGAACTGCTCGCCGCCCCACGACGACTGCACCACCTGCCACGGATAACCCGCCGAGGGCGTGGTATGCACGATGATCACGCCCGCGGCGCCATGGCGCGCGGCGCTTTCGTACTTGTAGGTCCAGCGGCCGTAGTAGAGGCGCGTCTTGCCCGCGAACAACTTCGGATCCCAGTCGGGATCGCTGTTGAGCATGACGAGGACCTTGCCCTTGACGTCGACGCCCTTGAAGTCGTCCCACTTGTATTCGGGCGCTTCGATGCCGTAGCCGACGAACACGAGCTCCGCGTCGTCGAAGCCGGCGGTGGCGGTCTGCACGCCCGAGCCGGCGATGTAGTCGTCGGACAGCTTGAGGTCGACCTGGCCGGCCTTGCCGGTGAAGGCCCAGGACTGCGGCAGTTGCGCGGTGGTGCCGACGATGTCGAAGTCCTGCTCCCAGCCGCGTTCTCGGGACCGCCGGGTTTGATAGCCCAGCGATTCGAGCTCGGTGGCGAGATACAGTCCGCGCCAGCGCGTCGCCGCGCGTGGCCGGGCCGCGGCCTTCGAGCGCATCGGAAGCCAGGAAGCGGATCGGCGCGGCGAGCGAAGCCGGCGGTGATCTGCGATTTCGCGGTGGCCTGGACCGCGGCCGGGATGTCAGCCGCGAGGGCCGGCGTTGCGCAGATGGCGAGCCCCGCGACGAGCGGGAACAGCAAACGATGAAGGCTCATGAAACGTCCTTTCTGAGGAAAGCTCGGGAGAGGTTCGGCACTCAGAACGCGGATTGGGGCCTGATCCCCATTCAATGGTTGGCTTTGACGGCGCCCATCGAATCGAGGAACGCCAGCAGCTCCGCGGTCTTCTCGTGCATCAGCGCCTCGTCGCCGCGGGATTCGACGTTGAGCCGCACCAGCGGTTCGGTGTTCGAGCGCGCGCACGTTGAAGCGCCAGTCCTTGAACTCGACCGACAGGCCGTCGGTGTGGTCGATCACTGTCAGCGCCCTTGCCGTACTTCGCCTCGGCCTCGCGCCAGCACCTTCTTCGCGTCCGGCAGCTTGCGATTGATCTCGCCGCTCGCCGGGAACGCCTTGATGCGCGCGGCCACCAGCTCATCGAGCGACTTGCCCGACTCGCACACGCGCTCCAGCACCAGCAGCCAGGGAATCATGCCGCTGTCGCAGTACGAGAAGTCGCGGAAGTAGTGATGCGCGCTCATCTCGCCGCCGTAGGCGCCATCCACCTCGCGCATCTTCTGCTTGATGAAGGCGTGGCCGGACTTGCTCATCACCGGCACGCCGCCGAGCCGCTTCACGATGTCGATGGTGTTCCAGGTGAGGCGCGGGTCGTAGACGATGCGCGCGCCGGGTTGTTTGGCGAGGAACGCCTCGGCCAGCAAGCCGACGATGTAGTAGCCCTCGATGAACGCGCCCTTCGAGTCGTAGAAGAAGCAGCGGTCGTAGTCGCCGTCCCAGGCGATGCCCACGTCGGCGCCGGACTTGCGCAGCGCCTCGAGCGTCGGGCCCGCGATTCTCCTCGAGCATCGGGTTCGGCACGCCCTGCGGGAACGTGCCGTCGGGCTTGTGCCGCACCTTGATGAACTCGAACGGCAGGTGCGGCTCGAGCTTGTCGACCGACAAGCCCGCGCCGCCGTTGCCGGCATCCACGACCACCTTGAGCTTGCGCAGCGCCTTGCGGTTCACGTAGCCCAGCAGGTGCTCGATGTAGTCCTTCGCAGGTGTCGCAGCTTCGTGACCTTGCCCTTGACCGCGGCCGGCGGCGGCAGTTTGCCGCTCGCGATCATCGCGGCGATGTCCTTGAGGCCCGATGTCCGAGCCGATGGGCTTGCTCTGCTCGCGCACCAGCTTGAGGCCGTTGTAGTCGGGCGGATTGTGGCTGGCGGTGACCATCACGCCGCCGTCGAGCTTGTAGTGGAACGTGGCGAAGTACACGCCTTCGGTGCCGCACAGGCCGATGTCGAGCACGTCGACGCCCGCATCCGTGAGCCCGCGGATCAGCTCCTTGGCGAACTCGTCGCTGGTGAGGCGGATGTCGCGCCCGACAGCAACCTGCTTCGGCTTCACGAAGGCCGCGTAAGCGCGGCCGATCTGGTAGACGAGCTCGGCGTTGATCTCGTCGGGAATGCGGCCGCGGATGTCGTAGGCCTTGAATGCGGAGAGATTGATCACTTAGCTCTTTCCTTTCGAGGCGCTGGCGTGCGCCACGTGCTCGGCCGTCCGCGCCGCCTTGATGCGCGCGACGAGTCTTCTTGACGTCCTGCACCTTGGCACGCGGCGCCACCAGCACGGCGTCGGCGGTTTCGACGATGACCATGTCATGAAGTCCCAGGGCCGCGACCAGACGGCTGTCGGCGTGCACGTAACAGCCGGAGGTGTCCTCGAGCAGCACGTCGCCGCGCGATCACGTTGCCGTCGCTCGTCCGCGGGCAACACGTCGTGCAGCGCGGCCCAGGAACCCACGTCGTTCCAGCCCGCGTCGAGCGGCACCATGACCGCATCGCGGGTCTTTTCCATGACCGCGTAGTCGACCGATTCGCTGCGGCAGACTCGCGAACACGGCTTCGTCGACGCGCGTGAAATCCTTATCGCGCACGCGCGCGTGGCGCTGGCGCGCGCGCAGGTGTCCGCGATGTCGGGCGCGAGCTGTGCGAGCTCGTCGAGAAAACGGCGCGCGCCGAACAGGAACATGCCGGAGTTCCAGAAGTAGTCGCCCGAGGCGACGAATTCGCCTGCGCGCGCTCGAGGTCCGGCTTCTCGACGAATTGCGCGATGGGAGCGCACCGGCACCGTGACGCCGCGCCGGCTCCGTCGAATGATAGCCGTAACCGGTCTCCGGCGTGCGCGCGACGATGCCGAAGGCCACCAGCTTGCCGTGCTCGCCGGCCGCGGGCATGGCCGTGCGGATCGAGGCCTGGAACGCCGCGAGGTCCTGCAGCACGTGATCGGCGGGCAGCACCAGCATCAGCGCGTCTTCGCCGCCGGCCGCGCAGCGCCGCGTGCGCGGCCAGCGCGATGGCGGGCGCCGTGTTGCGCCCGACCGGCTCGAGCAGGATCGCCGTGGGCGGCAGAGCGCATCTCGCGCAGCTGTTCGGCGACGAGGAATCGGTGCGCTTCGTTGCAGACGACCACAGGGCCCGTGGCTCCCGCGAACCCCGCGAGGCGCGCGGCGGTCTCCTGGATCATGGTGCGCTCGCCGGTGAGCGCGAGAAGCTGTTTGGGCAGCAGCTCGCGCGACAGCGGCCAGAGCCGCGTGCCGGCGCCGCCGGAGAGGATGACGGGGACGAGTTTCATGGGGCGGCATCGTACCGGTATTAGTAAGAATGCGTCATAAATACACGAGGCCTGTGTTATATTCTGCCTATGAAAAACATCACCATCACGTCGATGCCGAGACTGCGGCGTGGGCGCGCAAGCAAGCCGCGGAGCAGAACAAGAGTGTTTCGCGCTTCGTTGGCGAACATGCTTCAGCGAAAAGATGCTGAGCATCGCCGTCGAGTATCGAACGCGCATATGCAGCTGGTTCTTGTCGAGGCCGGCCCTCCAGCTGACCGGCGAACCCGGTAGTCATTTCCAACGCGGGACGAGATTCATGACCGCTCCTCGTATTCGTTGATACGAACGTGCTCGTCTATTGGCGCGATTCGCGCCGATGCGGTCAAAGCAAGCGAGAGTCGACGAGATTGGATCAGGCAACTTTGGGACGGCCAGCGAGGCCGAACCAGTACCCAGGTCCTTAGCGAGTATTACGCCGTCGTGACGCGGAAATCGAGATCGGCCGTGGCGCGTGACGACGCGTGGCGCAGACGTCCAGGCGTATGCTCGTCCTGGAATCCGCAACCAATCAACACGGAAGTTCTGGTTCGCGGCCGCGAGTCATCGAACAGTCGATTTCGACTGAACTGGTGGGATTGCCAGATCGTCGCGGCGGCGCAAGCGCAGGGTTGCGTCTCTGCTGCTCACTGAAGATCATGCAGGATGGCGCGGACTACGGCGGCGTCATCGTGCGCAATCCATTCATGCTCAGAGTCGCGGAGGAGGCCACGTGCATACGCGCCGGTCCCAAGTCAATTGTCTCGCGGCACCGAGGCCGCGGGCGCCCCGCGCACACGCGCTCTCAATCCAGCATCGCGGGCGGACTGGAAGAGATCAAGCTAAGGCTCCCTGCAGGCTTCTCTCTCCCGCGCCCGATCGCGTAGTACGTGAAGCCCTGCTTGTTCATCATCGCCGGGTCGTAGAGATTGCGGCCGTCGAAGATCACCGGCGCGCTTCAACTGCTTCTTCAGGTTGTCGAAGTCCGGGCTGCGGAATTCCTTCCACTCCGTGACGATCGCGAGCGCGTCGGCGCCCTCGAGCGTTTCGCGCGCGCGCGTGCACAGCGTGAGATCGGCGCGCTCGCCGAAGATGCGTGCGCGTCTCCTTCATGGCCGCCGGATCGAAGGCGCGCACCTTGGCGCCCGCCTTCCACAGCTGCTCGAGCAACACGCGCGACGGCGCTTCGCGCATGTCGTCGGTGCCGGGCTTGAACGCCAGGCCCCACATCGCGAAGGTCTTGCCCTTGCAGATTGCCGCCGTAGTGCTTCGACATCTTTTCGAACAGCACTTCCTTCTGGCGCCTTGTTCACCGCCTCGACCGAGTCGAGCAGCGTCGGCGTCGTAGCCCACGCCGCGCGCCGAACGCGCCAGCGCCTGCACGTCCTTCGGGAAGCAGGAGCCGCCGTAGCCGAGGCCCGGGATAGATGAAGTGATAGCCGATGCGCGGATCGGAGCCGATGCCGACGCGCACCTTCTCGATGTCCGCGCCGAAGCGCTCGGCGAGGTTCGCGAGCTCGTTCATGAAGCTGATCTTGGTCGCGAGCATCGCGTTCGCGGCGTACTTCGTGAGCTCCGCCGAACGCAGGTCCATGACGATGAGCTTCTCGCGGCTGCGCGTGAACGGATCGTAGAGCGCGCGCAGCAGCTCGGTGACGCGCGGGTTGTCGGTGCCGACCACCACGCGATCGGGCCGCATGAAGTCCTCGATGGCCGCGCCTTCCTTGAGGAATTCCGGATTCGAGACCACGTCGAATTCGAGCGTCGGCGCCGCGCTTCGTCGAGCGACTCGGCGACTGCGCCGCGCGACCTTGTCGCTGGTGCCCACGGGCACGGTCGACTTGGTGATGACCACCTTGTATTCGGCCATGTGCTCGCCGATGGAACGCGCGACCGCCAGCACGTACTTGAGGTCGGCCGAGCCGTCTTCGTCCGGCGGCGTGCCGACGGCGATGAGCTGGAACAGGCCGTGGTCCACGCCCTCCTTCGCGGAGGTCGTGAACTTCAGGCGCTCGGCCTCGATGTTGCTCTTGATCAGCGCATCGAGGCCGGGCTCGTGAATGGGGATGACTCCCTGCTTGAGGCCCTCGATCTTCTTCTGCGTCGACGTCGACGCAAAGCACGTCATTGCCGGCATCCGCAAGGCAGGCGCCGGTGACGAGGCCGACGTAACCGGACCCGAATATGGTGACTCGCATGAAATCCCTGTTACGCCCAAATGGGCGCAAGGGGCGGAATTCTAACGAATTGGTCCTACGCGTGTATCCATGCCCGTCGTAGGAAGTCAGGAGTGTGAACCCCGTGGGGGCGGGGGTCGGCTCGTCAGGCCTCGACGGATCGGACGCGCCGCAGGCTGCGCGGCAGCACGTACCAGAGCACGCGCGCGTTGTGCATCAGGACCACCATCGAAAGCCCTGCCAGTAACCACGCGGCAAAGGAAATGGCGTCCGGAATCTCGAGGGACTCGATGGCGATGCCGACCGATGCCAGCGCGCTGCCGATGCAGATCAGCACTACGAACGCGCCGCGCACGCCGAAGCCGGCATCCAGCAGCTTGTGGTGGAAATGAGCGCGGTCCGGCTGGAACGGTGACTTGCCCTGCAGCACGCGCCGCAACGTGGTCCACAGCAGCTCGAACAGCGGGACCGCCACGACCCACAGCGTGGTCGTCGGGCTGATGCTCGCGCCCTGCCCGCCCTCGCCGCCCTGCGACACGCTGATGCACATGCAGGCGAGGATGAAGCCTAACAACGTGCTGCCCGCGTCGCCCATGAAGCAACGGAAGCGGCGATTGAACTTCGCCGGAATGTTGAAGATGAGGAAGGCCGCGACCGCGCCACCGAACACCAGCGCCGTGCTCGCGATGATGTTGTCGCCGATCATGTTCGCGAGGATCGACAAGGCCACCAGCGCGATGAACGCCATGGTGCCGGCGATACCGTCCATGCCGTCGAGCATGTTGAAGGCATTGATGGCGCCGACGATCGCGACGCAGGTGAACGCGGCGCCCGCGAGCTCGGAGAACACGACGGGATCCGATCCGAACGGACTGCCCAGCGTCTGGATGAAAAGATCCGATGTGGTCATGAGCGCCAGCAGCGCCGCGACCAGGTGCGCCGTCAATCGCGCGTAGGGGGAGATCTCGAAACGGTCATCGAGCATGCCCACCAGGACGACCAGTGCCGCGGCGGACAGCAGGGAGGCGCTCACGAACTGCGCGCCCTGCAGCAAACCGATGCCGAAAACGCAGCCGAGGAACATGGCCAGGCCGCCGACCACCGGAATCTCGCCACGATGGGTCTTGCGGCCGCCGGGCTTGTCGACGAGCTCGACCGCGACCGCCACAGGCCGCAAGGCGGCCATTGCCAGCAGAGTACCGAAGAAACAGGCGAGACCTGCGACGACGTTATTCATGGAAATCGGGGAAATCTTGCTTTGTTCTGCTCATACGTCGACGCAAACGGACAATCTCTTACAACCTGCAACGTCCCAACCGGCCGCGAAGTTTACAGAAACGACAGAAGTGTTTCCGTATGACGTGTCTCTCTGTCACCAGTTCGATTTTTCTCTCATCGCGACATCAAATGATGTCGTTGTCGGCAAGCGCAGACAACTCTCTAGCGACGTGCCGGGCGAGAGAGCGATTGGCTCCGAACGCCGCCGTGATGCGGTCCGGTAGTTCGACCAGGTCGAAACGGGCGATATGGGCGCCATTCTTCGCGTCGGTATCTAGGAATTAGCCGATTCCCTCGTGCTCGTCGTTCTTCAGGGCGACGAAGGATACGTCGTGAGAGGCATCCCACAAGGGGTTCCATCACAAGTAGGAATGAATCCAGGTCGGATTTCCTTGGAGTAAGTGAGCATCGCGAACAGGGTTCGGCCGCGATCGTCCACGGTGAACACCAGAATGGCGTCTGGCGCGCGAACCGCCTCAGGGATTCCCCGGCTTTTGCGCAGACTTCCTCCGTCGGGAATGTGGCCGTGAAGTCCCGCGACATGAGGGGGATAACGCCCTCGAAGGGCTTGCCAAGCCGGGTCAGGAACGCGGCATGGTCGGTCAGGCGGTAGTAGTAGATCTCGGTGGGGTACGGGGTCCTGGTGCAGTCCGGTGGCCACCATGACGCGGGATACCCCGGCAGGGGTCAACATGTCCTTCGTCAGGTACCACTCGGGGTTCTTGTTTGGCCCGTGGCCATTTGTTCGAGCACCCGCAGCATCTTTGCTGCGAGGCGCGCGCGGTCATAGCGTGGGGCCGCAGCGATGCCGGCGACACTCAGCGTGTCGAGTCGCTGGGCGTTCCCCGCAAGGTCGACAATGAGCCGCGCGAGCGCGGCATGATCTCCAGGGGGGAATACGATCCCATTGCCTTCGCGCTGCACGATTTCCGCGGACTCGCCCAGCACGCCGTGCAGCAAAGGTATGCCCATCGCCATGCACTCAAACAGCTTCGAGGGAATGACCGACTTGAACAGCTCGTTAGGACGTAGATGGATGATCGACACGTCGAGCAGCGACCAGTAGCGCGGCACCTCGTCCTTGGAGACGAGGTCGAGGAACAGCACGTTGCTGAGCCCGCGATCCGTCGCGTTCTTGCGCAGCTCGGTTTTGCGGGCACCGTCGCCCAACAGCACGATCCGGTAGCGGTCACCGTCCGGTAGTTTGCGCAGCGCATCCGCGGTCTCGAGCAGCGTCTCGAGGCCATGCGCCATTCCGTGCGTGCCGACGTACCCCGCAACGAACTTGCCCGCGAGACCCAGCTCGGTGGCCAGCGCCATGTCCCGCGGCCGCGGCGCGAAGCGCGACAGGTCGGCGCCATTCGTGACCACGGCGATCTTCGTGGGGTCGATGCCGCGCGCCGCGAGGTGAATGCGGAAGCTTTCGGTCACCGAGACTATGCCGCGGCAATGGCGATACAGGTGCATCTCGAGCTTGCGGAACAGGCGCAGGACCGAACGATTCGCGCATCGCGCCGACCGCGGAGATCGACTCGGGCCACAAATCGCGCAACTCGAACACCCACGGACGGCGACGAAGCGTGCCGAGCGCGCGCCCGGCGCAAGCTGTAAAGAACTGCGGTGAAGTGGCTACGATGATGTCGGGCCGGCGCACGAAAAGCCCGGCGATGATGGCGCTGGCCATGAAGCTCAGATAATCGAGGATGCGCCGCACGACCCCGGCATTGCGCGCGATGTACGTCCACACCCGGATGACCTCGATGCCATCGACGATCTCGACATCGCGCCAGCGATTGCGATAGCCGGCGAACACGCGGCCCGTCGGGAAGTTGGGCGCGCAGGTGATCACGGTCACGTCATGACCGGCGCGCACCCATTCGCGGCAATGTTCAAAGGTGCGGCTCGCCGGGGCATTGACCTCGGGCGGAAAATTGTCGCTCAGGAAAAGGATTCTCACGGAATCGTCTTGCTGGCCTTGCGCAGTTCCACGACCAGCAGGATTCGGAGCGACTGGAAACGGCGCGAGGAATTAACGAAGCGCTCGTACAGTCGCCCGATCCAATACGTGAGCGCGCTCATCCGCAGATACTCGGGGCGGCTTTCGACGAGCTCGACGCGTGTGATTTCGAAACCCGTGGCCGCCGCGAGCCGGCGCACCTGGCCGGGAGAATTCGCCCGATAGCGCGTCGGAAACGTGTCGAGGCTCGCGCGGCCCCGCAGCCGATTGTAGAAACGATGAAACGCGTGTGGCGTGAGCCGCGCGATGATCGGCATGTAATGCCAGCGGTTCGGAGTCTTTGCGAGGAAATAGCCGCCGGGCTTTAGCACGCGCGCGACCTCGGCGAACACCTGCCGCGGCTGATCGAGATGCTCGAGGACGTTGTCGCAGAGAACTACGTCGAACTCGCCGTCTCCATAGGGAATGCGTCCGCCGTCGGCTACTTTCGCTTCATGCAAGTAAGGATTCCCGGTGACGCGCGGGTCAAGGTCGACACCACATACGCGCGCTGCGTGCTCGCGAAAATTCATCTGAGTGACAATGCCCGCGCCAGCGCCGAGATCGAGCACCGCAGAGTGTGGAGTGAGACGCGCGAGTACCCATTCTCTGAGCAGTTGATCGTCCCAGTTGTCGCTTACCTCTGGATACCAACGCCGATCCAGTGTGCGGATTCTCTCGCTCGGCATGATTTCAGGCGCCCTCGATCGTGTAGGCATAACTCGCCGCGAACTGGCAGCGCGCGCTGAGCACGATGCATTTCGCGGGAATGCGCCGGCCGAATGCCGGGGCGTACTCGTAATCGGTGATGCTCATGTGCTGCCACTCGTCCAGCATGACCCGGGCAATGGTCTTTCCATCCTTCAGATCGATGATCGCGCAACAGTCGGCCGCGACGGGGGCGGCATTGTAGTCCGGATGCAGGTGGATATAGGTGGCCAACTCGTGCGCGCGGCTCGTGCGCACCGCGTCCTCGACCGACAGGAATCGATCGCCCCACTGCCAGGCGCGACGATGGATGGGTGAACCGGCGAGATGCGCATAGCCATCGTGCTCGGCGGCGAGACATGAAGCCGCGGGACCCTGGGTCGCGACTCGCGTCGTATACGCGCGCCGCCCGACGCGAAACGCTTCCCAGACTTCCGAGGAATCCTGACCGTCGATCACCAGCGTGTTGTGTGCGGCGGTCGAACGCTCGCGTGCTCGCAGGTCGTCCACCTGGTAGGTCGAGATGCCCGTGTCCACGACCACGCGTCGGCCGCCGATGCAGAGCTCGTAGGTCAGATTGTCGGCGTGGCCGTGGCCGGGGTTGTGGTCGGGGCCCAGGTTCGCCAGATCCGCAAACAGCAGCCAGTCTCCGAATTCGCGGCGCTCGAACGGGGTGTGCGCCGCCTCCAATGGTTTGCTGGGGGTGTGACCCAGCCGTTCGAGGTAGGCGACGAGTTCCGCCGGACGCGCCGCGAATCCGAGCGCGGTGTCGTTGAACTGCGGCCAATCGCCATCCGGATACGCGATCGATGCGCCCCAACCCACCATGCGGCGCGCCGTATCGCTCAACCACTCCGGGCACTCGAGTCCGAAGACGCGATGCACGTTGATCACGTCGAGCAAGCCTTCCGCGATGATCGAGTGGTACATGGGCGCCAGCTCGTTGTGCGCACCGTCGGGAAGAATTTGCTCCTCGAGCACGGCGCGCAGACCTTCGAGGCCGCGCGCGCGCCAGGACTCCGCCTCGTCGCCCGCGAAGAAGCATCCCGCGACAACCAAGGTCTTGTAGTTCTCGAGCAGGTGGTTGCCTAGCAGGTGATGCTCGAGGCGCGGCACGAGGTAGCGCACCTGCTGAGCGAGGCTCGCGAGGTCGTGTGCAGTTGAGCTCGTCGCCCGCGAGCTTCCACTTTATCCAGTTCACCACGCGCAGCGAGATCGGATACGGATCCCAGGCGATCGCGCTGCCCGGCGGATT
Source organism: uncultured Pseudomonadota bacterium (assembly GCA_963774045.1). Taxonomy (GTDB): domain Bacteria; phylum Pseudomonadota; class Gammaproteobacteria; order Steroidobacterales; family Steroidobacteraceae; genus CADEED01. The sequence continues at coordinate 14,536 of CAVZED010000026.1, read as the reverse complement.
CTCGGCGATCCAGCGATCGATCAATGCGCGATGCCAGGCACGGCGCGTGTCGGCTGTCCGCCGCTTCAGGTCGTCGAAGTAGTTCAGTAGATAGAGCCAAAGCTTGGACTTGAGGGATCGCGCCAGATATCGGGCGAGGCAATGTTCGCTTCAGCGCCGAGCCAGCTCGATGCGGTCGGCGGCAAGCAGCTGGGGAGCCCGGCGGACACCGTCTATCCACTTGGATCGTGTCGGATGCAACACGGGCGGTGCGCGGTCAATTGCCTTCGGCGGTGATCAAAGCGCGCCAGAAGCGATTCGCGATTTGCACCGGTCTCAGATGTCGGAGCGTGCGGGCGTAGCTGGCGAAGTATCGCGGTGCTTCTGTCTGACATTTGAAGCGCGCGATATTAACGCGAACCAGAGGCTTCCGGCTGGATTTGCGGCCAAACGGCCCCTACTCACTCCTGTCGAAACTCGAACCGCCGCGGCGACAAGATCTCCAGCGGGCTCGATTCTTCGACGCTCTCCACATTGCTGGCGACGAAGGAACGCGTGAGATGCTCAAGTCCATCGCATCTCATCGTCACTATTGAATCGTCCAAGATGAATTCGACCTCGCCCTTGTCCGCCGCGCACCGAACCGCGTAGGTCCCTGGCGAATCCTCAACGACTGCGCCTACGGTATCGAAATACGCGAGCGTTTCACCGGCACTTAGCGGGCCGGCTCCTCGGTCTCGGGCCGCACGACGTTGGCGAAAAGGATCGGATAGTCGAGGTAGTAGCGGCGCGCGAACTCATCGTCCCAGCCACCGACAAATTCATACTCGATCTTAGAGAGTTCCAATGCGCGTGTCGCCACGCTCAGCTCGGAGACTGAGCTAAACTCCCCGCTCTCAGCCTTGCGCGCGATAAGCGCGAAAGTGGGATCGAGCAGGATCCAGCGGCCGTTCTCGGAATTCTGTAGCTCAGTGAGCGTGTGACAATCGAATTCATTTTCCTTCAGGCAAACGTCGGCCTGGCGTGCCGGCGCCGTGATCCCTACCTGCACGAACAATTTGAGCAGCGTCTGCGAGAAGCTCAGGCAAGTCGCCTCATCGCTGCCGAACGCTTCCAGGACCGTTTCACGCAGGCCGGTGCCAGGAAGCGGTACGCCGTCGGTCGCGGCCATGTCCCGAACGGCACCAACTGCGATCATCGCGGCATCGATCTGATCCTGAACCGTGACGGTACCCTCGCCAGCCACGAAACTGAAGTCGAGCGTCGACTGTGCGCCGTCGAGCAGAACCATACGGACGGTGCCGAGGATCGCGTGCCCGCCTCTAGCCCGCGTACCAGTCGGCGCGTCGCCTTGAGCTTGCCTAGCGACAACACGTCATGAAGTCCGGGCGCGGTGCCGATATCCAGCTCGTAGTGATCGGCCAGCATCTCGCGCCTCCACTCGATGCCCTGGTGCACGTCGAGGATTGAATCTTCGAGCGTCGCGGGCGTAACGAGTACCGGCACCGGCAACGCCGAACTGCTCTCGCGAACTGGATGTCGTTCCGAACCCAGGATTCGCCGATAAGCGCGGAGACGCGCGCGTAAAGCACGCCTGTCGCGGGCAGAGGATTCAACGAGACCGATGTCTCCGTGATCACTCCGCTGTCGAAGACGTCGACGCCGCTCTGCGAGCTGCCTACGGTCAGTCGATACGCGGACGCACCGCTGACGGCCGTCCACCGAAACTCGTGCGGCGCCACGACGCCGCGTTGTCCGGCGACGGGCGTGATGAATGCAGGCGCGGGCCGAGTGTGGGAGTCATCTGCCCCATCGAGACCCACTCGTCGTCGACGAGAGTCATCATAGTCAAGTAGTAATCAGTGTTTCCGGAAAGCGCAGGAAGAATCGCTCGATGTCTCGCTGCGCCACTCCGGTATCGAAGACATCGGACGCCCCATCGCTGGTGCCGACGAGCAGCCGGTACGCCTCGGCGCCGAAAACGGAGTTCCACTCGAACCTCGGGGCGGAAGTATCCGTCGATTCCGCGCCTCCGGCGACGCTGGTGACCTCTGATGCGCCGAAGGTGCGGAAACTCACGTCGACGTAACGCCACTTGCCGTCCCAGAGTGTGAACAGCCGCAGGAACACGGGCAGGTTTCCCGGTACGTCGCCAATCAAGAACGACGTGCGCTGCAACTCACCGCTGTTGACGAGATTGGAGGAGCCCGGTGTCGTCCCGATGTACACGTAGTAGGCGCTGGCCCCTAGGCACGTCCGTCCAAGTTAGTGGATTCGCGACGGTCACGTTCTGTTCGCCCTCGCCGATGCTCGTGACATAGGCGACGGGGCTGACGAGGAACCAGGAGTCGACATAGCGCCACCTGCCCGCGAGTTTCGTATACAGGCGTGAGTAGACTTTCGTACCGACAGGAATGTGCTGGATCGAAAATGAGGTCCGAGTGGTCTCGCCGCTACTGAGCAAATCGCGCGCTCCAGGAACCGAGCCGAGATACAGGAAGTATTTTTCGGCATCTTGATCGGATTCCAGGACACCAGCTGGCGCCGGCCATCGAGGTCGACTCCTGGCGCCGATGGCGTTGTGAACCTCGCAACGGGTCGAACGCAGCATGGGCTGGTCGAACGAGTCCCAGCCGCCCTGAAACTTCGTGTAAAGACGGACGTAGATCGTCGTTCCCGGCGCCAGCGTTGGCAGGCGATGATTGGTTCGCGATATTTCACCGGTACTCACAATATCGTGCAGTCCCATCTGGGTTCCCACGTACAGGAAGTACGCTTCCGACCCCTCGACGCTGGTCCACGTCAGCAATTGAGATGCGTCGTCGATTTCCGGAATTGCTGGCAGCGCAACCGGTGCGGGCGTCGTGAAGTACGCGACCGCACGCGTGCGGAACTCGCTGTCCGTGTAGCGCCATTTGCCATCGAACTTTGTGTAAAGACGCGCAAACACACGTTTGCCCACGGGCAGCGAGCTAATCGATATCTGGGTCTTCTGCGTCTCACCCGTGCTCAGCAAGTCCCGCAAGCCGGCCGAGGTTCCGAGATAGAGAAAGTAAGCCTGTGCATTCGGCACCGGCTTCCAGGAAACGACATCCGAGCGCACTTCGAGCTCGGCGCCGGGTAACGCAGGTGAGATGAACTCGGCAATGGGCGCAATGCGGAATGACCTTTCGGTACGTCCACCGACCGTCCGACAAAGTATGCAGGCGCGCATGTAGAAGCGGGCCGGCTGGCAATGATGCGAGAGACCAGCTTGTCGCCTGCGTTTCACCGGAATCGATGAGGTCGCGCGCGCCGGGGAGACGTACCTACATATAGATAGTAAGCCTGGCCGCCCGCATCGGTGTCCCAGCGAATTCTCAACCCCGGTGCCGGAGCGACTTCCTCGACGTCAGGAAAAACGATTTGCGCCGCAGCTTGCGCAGCCGATGGCAAAAAACTAATGCGACAGACCACGCGGCCCAAAAGGCGCTCTTTGAAATCCGTGTTTGAGCCGCGACGTGATGTCGACCAAGCGCCAATAGACGCCGGTCGCACGCCGTACGGCCGTCGATTATGTCCAATGGATCGTCGACTCTCTGTCTCACCCGACAAGCTACGGGTGATGACAATTGTCTTGCGGGACATGGTGCGGGCGCCGGGTCTTGGTTCACATACCCGGTCCCGACGCCCGGGTCGAGACGAAAACTGCGACGCAGGCCGCTCGATCTATTTAACGGTTGCGCTCGCCCGCGTGTTGCGCTGCCGGCGGATCGAGGAAAAGATTGCGCAGACGATCAGTGCCGCAAGCGTGCCGACAATCGCACCAGCAATGGTCATGCGCACCGGTCGCGGATAAACCTGCTTACCTGGCAGCGACGGGGCATCAATGACGCGCAACGCAAAATCCGGCCGCGTCAGCGCCGCGACCTCGTTCTTGAGCTCATTCTCAAGCAGCGATGAAAGACTGGCACGAACATCCGTGACCGTCTCCTTTTCCAGTCGCTCGCGAATCAACGTGACTGCCCGGCCGCTCAGCGCGAGCGTGTTCGCGCGCAAGTCCGCGTTCACTTCGTCAATAGTGGCCTGCACCCGACCGCTTGACCAGTGCCGGGGACGGGCCGCGAATCGCAATGACCACCATTCCCGATCGTCGATCAATCTCGACGGTGCGCCACTTGTCGAAATTCTCTCCCTGCAGGATGTCCTCGGGCGGTGGTCCGCCCGTGACGCGCCAGCGGCGCAGCTTCGGATCCCAACGACCGGGATAAAGATATTGGAGTACGTCGTGGCGTTCGATGAATCGCAGTCTGAAGGATCGCGACCGCAATACCGCGACAGTTTCGGCGGTGTCCGAGGCGCCGAGGCTGGGAATGTCGAGCAGCGAACCGAGTCCCTCGGCCTGCCCAAGCAGGCCCGCGATACCGCCGAGCGACTGGTGACCTTTGGCCGGTGCAAGCAACGCCTGCGATTCGTAGAGCGGTCGGCTCATGATAACAATCGTGACGCCCGCAGCCGCGCCTAGACTGAAACCCGCGATCAGGAACCAGCGGATCCTCCACAGAAATCCGGCGACAGCTTGGAGATCGACAGGGTCTTGATTCGTTTTCATGATGACGCTTCCGTAGCTCTCGGTGACGGCAATGCCCGCGTGAGAATCACATGGACGAACTTCACGGCGGCCAAGGTTCCGATCCACCAGGCGATACCGTATGAATGCAGCAGCGTGCCGAACAAATCCGACTGCGTCATGTAGTACGCGTTGATGCACAGGCCGACGTACAGGCACATCGCGCATGCGGACCTGGCGCAGCGCGCGAGCGCTACGGCAAACGCGATCATGGCGCTGGCGAGCACGGTTACTGCGACGCTCCACCACCACCCTGCCTGCGCATAGGCCGCAACGTGCAATGGCGCGGTGGCGTTGCCCTGCACCCCTACGCGAGCGACGGATACATGTCAGTTCATGGTCTCGACGCTCGCGACGAAATCCGGGCGCGCGCCGAGAAACGAAAGGCCGAAGTCGATTCCCGAAAATGACAGCTGGTCAGGGTAGATAGCCAGATAGAAGGGATAGCTGGTCGCCTGCCGGAAAAGGAGATTGGCGACGGTGAGTGCCAGGCGCGCGCGGATCCAGACCCCGCTAGTAGCAGGTCGAGCACACCCAACAAGGCGATGCCCGCAACGATGGCCAGCAGTATCGACAGGCGCCCGATGGCCCTGACGGCCGTCAGGCAGATGACGATTGCGAGACCGAGCACGAGGACGTTGGAGCGAGTCAGCGTCGACAGATACAGCATTACCGTGACGAAGACGAGCGCAATGCACTCAGAGCCCACGCGGATGACTTTAGCTGGCGCGTTTCGTACAGCGTAAGTACGACCAGCGCTGGCAGTCGGAGCTAGAGGAAGGAGAAGTGCAATGTCCCGAGGGCGCCGGTCATCTGCGTGCGAAGCAGGATGTTCTCCTGATAGTCGCCGCTGAGCTCCGCGGAACCGAGTGAGATGCCGATGTATCCGTGCAACCAGAGATTGAGTGCGCAGTATCCGACGATCAGCAGAGCGCAGACCTGCACAGCGGCGAGGCTCACGGGCTCGCGCAGAAGGCGCTCCGTTCGCGCGGCGGCCGGGCGCAGCGAAGGAACTAGGAACCTGAGAACCATGGTCACCAGCACCAGCGGCAGCAGGAGCATGATCCAATAGGCAGGCGACGCACCGGGGTTAAGCCATTCGGTATCGAGGCCCGGATACAGAAGAGTCCAGACGGCAAAGCCGATTGGCGTTGTTACAATACAAGCGCCGACGACTGTGGTTGCGGTGAGAAACAAGATAGGTGACCATGACTTCACGACCACGCAGGCCCGTTCCGCGCCACGCGATCGCTATCGACGCAACGACAACGAGCGCTGTCAGCAGCAGCAAATGTCCGCGCGCCTTCATGTACATCGACCAGACTAATGATGCTCCGGATTCAATCGCTCGAGGCCTGCAAGAATAGCCTGCACGTGATGCCGCCACGTATATCGGCCCAACGAGAGCGCACGTGCGTTGCGCCCCAGGCTCGCCCGCAATGTCGGACGCGTCAACGCCGCCAGTATGCCTTCGCCGAGCTCTTGCTTGTTTGCTGGCTCCACCAGCAGCGCGACAGCCGCTTCACTCGCGAAGTCGTCGCGGGACTTCGCCTCCGCCAGTGACAGCGGCGGCGCAAGCACGTCCGCGAGCTGGTCGAGCCTGGGGCGACAATGGCCCGGTTCATCGCCAGGTATTCAAACAACTTTGTCGGCGATCCGAAGAAGCGTGTTCCATCCGGGTTCGGGACGTGTGGCGAGACCAGCACGTCCGCGGCCGCGAGATAGCCCGGCGCGACGTGCTGGGGCACAAGCCCGAGAATCTCACGACTTCGGCGGCCTCGGGCACCCGTGCGAGGATCTCGCGTACTGCGGGCGCGCGCGCACCATCACCGACGAACAAGAACTTGATCCGCTGCGCGTGCAGCTCTGCTTGCTTGTGAGTCCACAGCCAGACGATGGCCTCCGCCAGCACCTCGGCACCGTGCCACATGCCGAACGTGCCGACGAATACGACGACACGGTCATTTTCGGTGAGATTCGACGCGCGTCGAATCTCGGCGCGTTCTGCTCGCCGAACCTCGCGGGGTCGAACATCGCCGGGTCGATACAGTTCGGGTACATCACGATGCGCTCGGGTTCGACACCGCGCGCGATTAGTTCATCCTTGAGCACGTCTGAGACAGTCACCACGAGGTGCGCGTGCCGCAACGCGCATTCCTCCGTGTCCTCGGCGAGTCGCTGAAACACGAGGGGCTGACCCCAGTTGCGCGCGACCCAGGCTTCCGATCCGTTGTATTCGAGAACCAGCGGCAGCTTGAAGCGCCGCGAAAGCGTCACGCCGGAAATGTTTCCGATGGACATGCGCTGGTAGATGAAGCCGGCGTCGCGAGGCCAGTGTCGCGCCATTTGGCGCACGCACGACAAGTCGAAGCGGTAATAGTTGAAATCGGTCGGAACGGCGAACACTCGCGGTCCGTGCAGATCAATGAAGTTTGCATCCTTGCCGACGAGCAGGTGGCCGCCTACGGAGACGAAATCCAGCACGTATCCCTCCTGCATCAACGCATTCGCGACCCCCGAGATATGGCCGATCGATCCTCCCGCCTTCACGCCAAACCAGAGATTCGCGTTGATGTACAGGACGCTTTTCGGTCACGGGCGGTGGACCATCCCGGAGTGTTCGCCGTAGCCATCGCATTTGCCAAGCACAGCATGAGTGCCGCCCAGTGCTCCAACGGCGCAGGCCACCAGGAATGGCACGCCGATCCGGAAGATCGACGGCGCGCGAGAATTCGTGCTCACGACTCGCCGCAATGAACTCCAAGGCGCCGCGCGCGGGTCATGCGACGCGAGCAATTGCAGCGTCGGCAACACCCCGCGGACGGGGCCTCCTCGAGCGGAATCACCATGAGATCGCATGCGTGTCGCGCGCACCGCCCCGAACATCTTCCAGAGATCGAGTTGCTGCCAATCGGATACCGAGATCAGGCGAGTGTTTCCGCCGTAACGCTCATTCAGCTGTTCCCGATAACGCTTCGACAACACGGCCTTGGTGAGAAACGCGACTTCACTGTTGGACGAATCCATCGTCTTTCAACCTCTTGCCGCTTCGAGCGGCGCTGGATGCGAACCGGTGCGCGGCCCAGAGCGCAGCCAGCATCACCAGGATCGATATCACGGACATCAGAACCGCGGCGCCGAGGGCACCATGGTTCGCCGCTACAACGGGCGCGACCACCAGCATGGACGCGCAGGCCACGATCCAGATGAGTATCTGGGACCTGGGAAATCCTATGCGCCGACAGGAACTGGGAAATGATGCTGGTGCAGCCGAACGCCCACGCGCCGGGAAGCAGCGCCAGGGTCACCGCGACTGCGGGAATGAACGTGTCGCCGAAGAACCATGGCAATAGCAATGGTGTGAGCGCCCCCCCGACCACGAGCATGAGCGCCATGACGATCGCCACGCGCACGAACGAACGACGCGCGACCCGCCAGGGAGCATCCGTATGGAATAGCGCCGGGAACAGCACCGTGGCCACGGACACCGGCACGATGGTGGCGACATCGAAAACCTGGGCACCAATGGAATAGAAACCCACCTGCGCCGGGCCCGCCCAGAAACCGAGCACGAGCACGTTCATGCGCAAGACCGCGAAACTCAGACTGTTGACGAGGAACGCGCGTGCGCTCAGGCCGAGCCCGCGACGCAGGAGCTTCGATCGACCGGAACGAAACGCCTGGCATTCCGCGCCGTCCACGCGATCAGCGCCATGCACGCGAATGCGTGGCGATCGTCGTGAGCACTATGAGCATGAATTCCGTCGCGCCCATGATCGCGCCGATGACCGCACTGAGCAGCGAAGCCATGCCGCCCGCAACCAGGCACGAGGTTGTATCACTCGACGATTCGGCCGATGCCTGCATATAGATTGGCCAGAAGACGTTCAGCACCAGCGCCGGCACGAGAGCGATCGCGGGGACGAGCTCGCCGATGAGCCCACCGGGCGCGAATCCTCCGAGAACCAGCACCAGGACGCCGAGCGACGGCGAAACACACCGCCACAGACCACCGCGATCCAAGAGACTGTTGGCGAACAGCGCGCCGAAGAGCGCGGGCTCGACGCGCCACGAGGATGGTGTTGCTGGAATGCACGCCGAGGGTCGCGAACTGCGCTGTGAACGCGGCGACGTATAGACGAAGAAGAATGCTCCCCGCCCGTCCGGCCCGAGTACGCGGGCCGTGAGCACGCTCGTCGCGACTCCGGTGATGAGCAATACGACGCGAACAAAGATAGTTTGCCGTCACCGCAGACCTGGCGAGGCCATCGCTCATGCGCCGCGTTCCCGAGCCGCATATCCTGAAGCCGAATTCAGTCAGCGAGCCGTCGCGGAACCACACGATGCGCGACACCGGCCTCTTGCGACCGTAACTGGCCGCTTCACGACCGGATTCGATGCGGTAATTCCACGCTCCATGGTCCCAAACGAGATCGAATTCGCGATCTTGCGAGCGAAGCAGTATTCGGCCGCGGTCCTAGCCCATGCGATTTCGGCCCCCGGCACCAGGTGCAGCGGCACGCGCACTTCGTGCGGACCGTCGCCGATGAAGCGGTCGCGGATGCGCAGCGAAGCAGCGCTGCCGTGGGTGAGTTCCAGAGTACGCTCCACTCTGAGTGGCTTCGGCAGTCGCTGGAACCCCGAGTGCCGCCCGGTGAAACGTCGACGACTACGGATGTCGTAAACGTGAGAGTTCGTGCAGCGCATCGTTGTGCATGTTCCAGCGGAACTGCGGGCCCGAGAAACGGTTGATCTCTGCGCCATCCACCATGGGCGTGTTGTGCGAACCCGTGCCTCGGTCGATGTCGCGCGACACGGTGTCGGCGGTGTAGACGAAACAACCGCCCTCGGTGATCAGCGGCACACCGTCGAGCGTCGCCTCGAACGACAACAGGTCGTTGTGGCCGTGGCCACCGCGGCCGGCGAGACCGATAGGCCCGCAGTCGATGAACACGTAGTTGGTCGCATCACGCAAGATGTAGACGCCGCCGTCGCGAAACGCGCTCGACGCGTGGTGACGGGACCGTCCTCGGCGAGCGATCGCGCGGGACCGGGGCCAAACAACCAGGCGGCTTCGGCGCGCGAGCCGCGCGCCGCGGCGATCAGCTCCGCATCCTGCAGATGCAAGCCGATCAGCCCGACGAGATACCGATGATCGCGCAACGGCTGACTACCCAGCGGAAACGAACGCGCGTCATCGTTGTCACCCCACAACGGCGCGAGTCCATCGGGCCGTGAATACGCGGCGGTGAAACGCGCCATGCCGCCCAGACGCTGCCGGTATGCGGCGCTCGTCTCCTTTCCGGACGCGCGCAACACGATCGACGCGAGCAGGAACAGCTCGGCGACGAGCCGGTGATAGGCGGACGACGCCTCGAAATCCACGCCGTCCGGATGCACCTGCAGCACGATCTCGTGCTCGACATCGCGCTGTCCGGTGGCGAGCCAGCGGCCGGCGTCTTCGCCCGCGCCGAACAACGCACCGACGAACACCAGCGCGGCCGCATCCGCGGTGAAATGGTTGCCGTTGACGTCGGAGCGCTCGAAGTATTTCTCCGTGAAGAGTCCATGCAGGAACAACGCACGCATGAATCGCTCGCGGAATGTGGCGTCCGAGAACGCGGCGCTGTCGGCGCAGGCGCGCAGCATCCAGGTCCACGTGATGAGACGCATCGCGGGCTCCATGGTCACGCCCCAGTTCACGCCGCAGGCGTACGGGTTCGCCGCGATCCACTGCTCGATGATCTCGCGCACGTGACGCGCGTAGCGCTCGTCGCGCCGTCAGCACGAAGGCCTGCGCGCAGGGCAACAGCCACTGCATCCGCGACAGCTCCCAGACGGTCTTTACGTCGCTGGCGCGGTCGACGTTCACGTAGTCGATCTTGCGAAAGTACTTCGACCGGCCAGCGGTCGCCCGTCTTGTAGTCGCGATGCCAGTCGATGTTCTTGCCCAGGCTCACCGGGCCGGAGCCCAGCAGATCGATCTCGTTGCCCAGCGCGCGTCTTCGCGGCGGCCAGCGATCGCGCGCCGACTCGCCCGGCGCGAGCTGCTCGAGCTCGGCGCGCGTGGGCGCATGCGGAAAGCATGCGCTGGGCAGTTGTCGACCAGCCGCGCTCCACAACTCATTCGATCGGCCGCGCCGGTGCGCCGCAGCAGGTCGCGCGTGCTCGAAGTTGCGGCCGAACGCCGGCTGCGTGAACCCGCCAGGGTGTGATCGATCTCGGCCCAGATCCGCCGCGCCACGTAGGAAGGCGGCTTCGAGAACACGCGCCTCGCGCGCGTGGCCATGACTCGCAGGTTCATCCGCCGCGCTGGCCGTCGACCCAGTAGTCGTACCACGCCACCAGGTTGAACAGCGCCCAGATATAGAGACTGTAGTCGCTGCGGCCGCTGCGATGATCGGCGCACAGGCGCGCGATGAAATCGCGCTTGAAGTAGCGCTCGATCGAGCAACCGCGACTTGAGCAGATCGCTCTCCACGCGTTTGCCGAAGTCGCCGCGCAGCCACTCGCTCATCGGCGCGCCGAAGCCCATTTTCTTGCGGTAGATGATCTCGTTCGGGAATCAGGCCTTCGCACGGCCTTCTTGAGCAGATACTTCGGCGTGCCGTTGCTGCACCTTGCGCGCCATCGGGATATCCATCGTGAACTCGACCAGCTCGTGATCGAGGAATGGCACGCGCGCCTCGATCGTCGTCGACATGCCGATCTTGTCGACGCGCATCAGCAGCAGCTCCGGCAGCCGCAGCTTGAACTCGTTGTAGATCATGCGCGTCAGCACGTCCTGCCCGGGTGATCGCGGCATCGAACGGCTTCGAGGAACGAACTGATGACGTTGAACGTGTCGGGCACGAGGTAGGTCGGATCGGCAGCAGGCCGCCGCCGGCGAGCTGCGGAGCTCGGCTGCGCCGGTCGGCAGGCATCCGTCGTTCGACGAGCTGGCGCTTGAGCGACGTCCCAGAACACGTGCGCGCCGCTCCAGAACATGCTCGCGATCACGCGCCGCGCGATCGACGATGTCGGCATAGACGGCGAGCTGACGGTCTCGCGCGCAGCCGCCGTGCGCGCGCCCGCGGCGACGCCGTGGCTGCAGCGGCTTTCGGCACGTAGCTGCGGAACGGCTGCCCAGTACTTGTCGGTACAGCTCGAGATACCCCATGTAGCCCGCGTAGCCCGCAGAACTGCTCGTCCGAGCCTTCGCCGACCTGCACGACCGTCGTGCCGCTGTCGCGCGCGAGCTTGGAGACGAAATAGAGCGGGATGCACACCCAGTCGGCGATCGGCTCGTCCTGGGAATGGATGAGCTGGTCGAGATAAGCCGATCATGTCGCTGCTCGCTGGATCAGCACCTCGTGGTGGTTGGTCTTGAATTCGCTGCGCGATCGAGCGCGCTGATCGAGCTCGTTGAGATGCGTGTGGTCGTTGAAGCCCGACCGTGAACGTGTCGACCGGCCGATCCATCAGCTGCGCCATCAGCGCGACGTTGGTCGAGGAGTCGATGCCGCCCGACAGGAACACGCCGAACGGCACGTCGGACATCATGCGCTTCGTCGACGGCTGTCTCCAGGCGCTCGCGAATGCCGTCGACGTAGTACTCCTCGCGCGCAGCGTCGTCCGATCGACTCGCCGATCTTCGCGGCCTCGCTCTGGCCCGGCACCGCGTCCCAGTAGCGGCGCAGCGCGCGGCCTGGCCTCGCTGTGACACGGTCAGCGTGTGGCCCGCCGGCAGCTTGTAGATGCCGCGGAACATCGTCATCGGCGCCGGCGTCGTGAGGAACGTCAGGTAGTGGTACATCGCCACGGGCTCGATGTCCGGCTTGAACTTCGGATGCTGCAGCAGCGCCTTGATCTCCGAGCGCGAACGCGAACACGCCGTCGCGCGATCGCGAAGTACAGCGGCTTCACGCCGATGCGGTCGCGCACCAGGTGCAGCTCGCCTGCGCTTCACGTCCCAGATGCCGAAGGCGTAGTCGCCCGCGATGCGCTGCACGAGGCCGTCGAGGCCCCACTCCTCGTAGCCGTGGACGATCACCTCGGTGTCCGAGTGATCGGTGCGGAACTTGTGGCCGGCCGCCACCAGCTCGGCGCGCAGCCCGGCGGTGGTTGTAGATCTCGCCGTTGTAGGTGACCCAGACCGTGCTCGTCCTCGTTGCGCATCGGCTGGTTGGCCACGGTGCTCAGGTCGATGATCGACAGGCGGCGATGCCCGAGCACCACCTGCCCTGCGTCGTCGGTCCAGATCCCATGGCCATCGGGACCGCGATGGACCATCGTGTCGCGCATGCGCGCGACCAGATCGAGGTCCACGCGCTCCGCGGGCGCGAGATTCAACACTCCGACGATGCCGCACATCTAGTTAGCTTTCCTGAATTCGAACAGGTGATACCAGCCGAGCAGCCTGCCCAGCCCAGAGAGCACCGCGCCATCCGGCGCGCAGCGACGGCCGATGACTGGTAGATGCCCCTGCGTGAATCCTTGTTTCGCGTAGCGCACGACCGTGAAGCCCTGCGCCTCGACCAGCGCCTGGATCTCGCGCTTCGAACGGATGCGGATCGTGACCGGGTCGCCGAGCGGGCTCAACTCGGCGACATGGCTGCGCCAGTCGTCATACGCTGTGCCGCGCGGCGCCTTCAGCATCCAGCTCGCGAGCATCCAGGCGTTGAACGAGCTGTAACGTGAATAGATCCCGCCAGCAAACGACCGTCCGGTTTCAGCACCTCGCGAATGCGCGCGAGGTACTCACGCTCCTGAGGGATGTGATGCAGTACACCGAACGAATAGACCGCATCGAAGGGCACAGAGAATTCGTGCTCGAGGAAACTCCCGTGGACTATTTCGCGGCTCGGGCAGCCCCTGCAACTCGAAATTCTTGCGCGTGAGCTCGATGTGCCGCTCCGTGACGTCGATGCCCGTGTAGATCGCACCGTTGCGCGCCATCTCGGTTGCGTCGATGCCGTTTCCGATGCCGATTTCGAGCACCCGTTTGCCGCGTAGCGTCTCGTAGCGGAAGAACGACGGCAGGAACGGAGTTTCATAGCCGTACCGATACGCCCGCAGGTCGGCGAAGTACTGCGCCGTGCCGGGCGCTGCGCCCGAGCGCTGGGAACCGACCGGGGTCCGGTTCCAGGTCCGGCGCGCCGGTGCGCTGTCGACGGGTGTGCTCATCGGCGACTTCCGCGACTAGTTAGCCGCGTCGCCCATGAGCTGGCGCTGCACCGCGAAGCTCAGCCGCGTCGTTGCGAGCTGATCCTCGAGCGAGATCGGCCAGGTTTGTTTGCCGCGCAACGCGGCCGCGAACGCTTCGAGCTCTTCGAACTGACCCTTCTGTATTGTCTGCGCGGACCAGCCGCGTCCGCCGCCGCTCACGGTGAGTTTCTTGTAATCGTCGAGCACCAGCACCTTCGCGTCGCAGAACACTTCCATCTGTTCCTTGGGATGCGTCTTGCTGCCGAGCGCGGTGTATGTGAGCGAGCACACCGAGCCGTCGGCGAACTCGGCGGTCGCGATGAAGTTGTCGTCGCGGCGCCAGTGCTTCGAGCCGGTGGCGATCGCGGCGACTTTCACGCTCTGCCAGCGGCTGCCGGTGAGGAAATGGAACACGTCGTAGATGTGGCAGCCCTCGCCGATGTTGCGTCCACCGCCCTCGGGGCCATGCACCCAGTGATCGCCGGGGATGTGGCCCGCGTTCATGCGGTAATTGGCGATGATGGGACCTGAGCGGCCCTTCAATACCTGCGCCGCGGCCTGCAGCGCCGGCGAGAAGCGCCGGTTGAACCCCGTCATGAGCACCGGCGCGTTGGCCGCAGCGGTAGCGTAGAACGCCTCGATGCTCGCCAGCTCCGTCTCGTTGAGGGCCAACGGCTTTTCGATCAGCACGTGTTTGCCGGCCTGCAACGCTCGCAAGGTCATGTCCGCGTGCATGTGATGCCTCGTGGCGATGATGACGAG
>CAVZED010000025.1:0-28845 GCA_963774045.1 uncultured Pseudomonadota bacterium | reverse complement strand
ATCGATGCCCTTCTGCGCCTGAGTACCTGGTCGAAGTCCGTGGTGGCGTATTCGGCTACCGTAACGCTGGCCAACCGCCGAGGCATTCGCACCGGTGCGGCTCGCGATCGCGCGGATCGTGAAGTGATCGCGCAGTTTCTGCAGGTTTGGCAGATGCATGCCCTGCGCGAAGTTGCCGGCGCCGATCATCGCGACGCGGATGCGGTCCGCCGGTGGCGCGCTGCCGTGACGCACGAGCTGCACGGACTTGCGAGCGACGTCGGAGTCGGCGGGTAGTCGAGCAGCGAAATCAGCGAGCGTTCGCTCGCCGAGCGCAGCGACTCGTATGCGGCGCGCGCCTCGTCGACCGGAAAGTGTCGCGGCTTGAGCGGCACCAGGCTCACCCGCCGGTCGGCAAGCATGCTCGAGATACGCCCGCATGTTGCGGTTCTCGGTCCAGCGCACGTAGCCGAGCGGATAGTCCTGGCCGGCTTCCTCGTACAGCGGGTCGTAGCGGCCCGGGCCGTACGACGTCGAGATGAAGAAGTCGATTTCCTTGGCGTAGAAGTCGGCGCGCTTGAGCTCGAGGCCCACGTCGCCCACCAGCACCACGCGGCCCTTGCGGCGGCAGGCGCGGAACGCCTGGCTCACGATCTCGCTGCTCGAGCTCGCGGCGGTGATGATCACGGCATCGGCGCCGTTGCCGTCGGTGAGCTGCACGACACGCTCGACGTGCGAGCCGCCCTCGGATTCGAGCACGATGACGCCCTCGCCCGTCGGCGATGGCGCGGCGCTGCGCATCCGGATCGATGCCGATACGCGGCAGCCGCTGGCGCGCAGGAACTGTGCGGTGAGCTGTCCGAGGAATCCGAGGCCGACGACGACGACGGTTTCGCCCAGCGTCGGGCGCGGTGCGGCGCACGCCCTGCAGCGCGATGGCGCCGAGCGTGACGGTCGACGCTGCTGCGAGATCGAGTGCGTCGGGCACATGCACCGCGAGATTGACGGGCACGTCGATGAACTCGGCGTGATTGGCGATGCCGGCGCCGGCGCAGGCGACGCGATCACCGACGGCGAATCCGCTGACCTCGTTGCCGACGGCGACCACGGTGCCGGAGGCCGAGTAGCCGGTAATGCTGCCGGCATCGAGCAGGCCGCGCACGCGGTTCATCGTGTACGAAAGGCCCTGGTCCTTGATCATCTGCAGAACGCGACGCACGTGCTGAGGCTGACGCATCGCGCGCCGGTACAGCGGCAACGCCGACAGCTGCACGTTGGCCATCTCGGTGCCGGCGCTGATGCACGAATGCGCGACTCGAACCAGCACGTTGCCCGGACCGACCTGCGGCGCTGGAACGTCGGCGACGACGGCGGCGCCGTCCTTGATCAAGACTTGTTTCAAGACAGAAATGCTCCGTACGAAGAATGAATGCGCGCCTCGCGGGGCGCGCGCTTCAGAACGAATTGACGGCCGCAGCCGCGATCGCCAGGTTGTAGAGAATCCCCGTGACCGCCTGCCACAGCGGCAGCGCCGGCATGCGCTCGGTGTCGAGCGGCACGACGATCGTGTCGCCCGGCTTCATCGCCACCTGGCCGCTGCGGCGGAACCAGCCGCTGTTCTCGCTCGAGACGACGCTGCCGTCGGCGCGCACGATGTAGATGCGGCCGCGGTCCGCCTTGCGCGTGACGCCGCCGCTCAGCCCGATGTAGTCGTCGCGCGAGAGGTTCTCGCGATAGAAATGCGAGGTGGTGTTCTGCACTTCGCCGATGACCGTCACTTCCTGCTTCATGCTTCGGGATGATGCAGCCGGTCGCCTTCGCGCAGCACATGTCGTCGGCGGACGCGTGCGCGCTTCGAGCCATCACGGCTTCGAGATCGATGACCAGTCGGCCGACGGCCTTGGTCGCCTTGAGCTGGTTCAGCAACGACTGGCCGACCGCCAGCGCCTGGCCGGCCTGGCCCTGGTTGGCGGCCGCCGCCTGCAACGCGGCCGCCGCCAGATCGCTCTGCAGTCGTTCCGCGAGCCGATCGAGCTGTTCCTGCTCGCGCTCCTGCAACTCGTCGCGCGTGAAGACCGAGCCTTCGCGGGAACGCGAGCGCCGTGAGGCCGCCGGCGCGATCGAGCACCGAGCGCAGCGTTTCACCGCGCTGGATCGGATAGATGCCGGGGAAGCGCACTTCGCCGAGCAGCGTGACCTGCTCCTGCTCGCTCCACTCCGGCACTTCCTTGACGTTGAGGAAATCGAACGGCTGCAGCAGCAGGTCCGCGCTCGCATCGCCCTTGAGGATGGCGGCGAGGTCGACTTCGAGAGCTGCGTCTGGCGCGCGTCGCCGCGTCATGCGATAACGCGTGAGCTCGGCCTTCGCGCCATACGCGGCGTCCTGCAGGCCGCCGCCGGCGCGCAGCAGGTCGCTGACGCGCATGCGCGGTCTCGAGTGGATATTCGCCGCGCGCCTTCACGCGGCCGTCGATGCGCACGACCTCGCTCGGCTGCTCGATGCGCGACTGCCGGCGCATTTCCTCGAGCAGCGGATTGAGGATCTCGCTGCGACCCGACTCGACGTCGAACACGATGATGCGGTCGCGCGGCATGCAGCAGGATGTTCTCCGCGCGACGCCGGGTCGCGCAGCGCCGCGGCCAGATCCGCCGACAACAGCGCTGATGCGCCGATCGGGCGGCAACTCGCGGCGGATCAGCATGTAGTTCAGTCGGCGTTGGGCCTGCAGCTCGTCGACCGAGCCAATGCACGTCGGTGAGCCGCAGGCCTTCGCGCCAGGCGACCGGCGCCGGGACGGAACACGTGGCCTTCGACCGTCACGCCCTGTCGAGCGTCGGCCGCAGCCGCAGCACGCGCAGCGCATCGCCATTGCGCAGCAGCT
Source organism: uncultured Pseudomonadota bacterium (assembly GCA_963774045.1). Lineage (GTDB taxonomy): Bacteria > Pseudomonadota > Gammaproteobacteria > Steroidobacterales > Steroidobacteraceae > CADEED01. The sequence goes on along the minus strand of CAVZED010000025.1, from coordinate 25,984 downwards.
CGCCGCGGCCGCTGGCTCGTCGAGCGGCACGTCGACCACCACGCGCGCGCGCTCGATCGTTGACGCGCACCAGCGCGGCCCGGCTCGGTGTCGGCTTCGTCGGTGAGTCCGCCCGCCAGCTGGACGATGTCGCGCGACGCGTGGTTTCGCCCTGCAGCTCGTAGATCGCGGGCCGCTGCACTTCGCCGTCGACGGCCACGGTGGCCGACACCGGCGGGAATGAAGATGACGTCGCCGGGCATGCAGCTTGGCGTCGTCGCTGGTGTCGCCGCGCAGCAGCAGGTCGTAGAGATCGAGCCGGCGGACCACGGCGCCCTGCCGCTTGAGCTGGATGTCGCGCAGCGAGCCGATGGGTCTTGACGCCGCCGGCGGCATACAGCGCGGAGGTGATCGTGCGAGACCGCTGACGGTGTAGCTGCCCGGCCGGTTCGCCTCGCCCATGACGAAGACGCGGATCGAACGCGTATCGCCCATGCCGACGCTCGCGCGCACGCCGATCATCTGGCGCGCGACGCGCTGCTCGATGTCGGTCGCGACGCGCGCGAACGGTCGGCCGCCGACGTTGATCGGACCGAGCTCCGGGAAATTGATGCGCCCGTCGCGACCCGACGACCAGGCGCAGGTTGCGGTTCTGACTGCCGAACAACTGCACGTTGAGCTGATCGCCCGGTCCGACGATGTAGTCGGACGGGCACCGGCACGTCGCGTGACCGGCGCGAACGTCGACGGCGGTTCTTGAACAGGTCGTAGCCGAAGGGCTTCAGTCCCGCCGACCCCTGCCTTGCGCACCGGCAGCGGTTGACCTTGACGTCGAGCTTGAGCAGCGACGACTGCGGCCGACAGGCGATGCGTCGCCTGCTCCTCGTCGAGACCGGCGAGCATGATCGGCGCGAAGCCCGGCAGCAGCAGCGCGCCGGTCGGATCGAGCTGATAGGGATTGCGCGAACGGATCAGGTCGATGACGGTCTTGCAGCTCCGTTCGCGCTCGGCGCGTCGAGTACCGGCGCGGGCTCGCCGGGAATCGTGAGCGGCGGCAGGCCCTCGCCCTGGCTCTCGACGCGCGGCGGCTTGTCCTTCTTGAAGTCGATGTCGATGAGCACGGAGTCTTCGGGCTTCAGCGTCTTGTCGACGACGCCCGCTCGCCCAACGAATGTCGTCGCGCTCGCGGTCCGTCGATCCGGCGTCGCGGTCGCGCTTGCGGTGCTGGAACCGGATGCCTGCCGTCGGTCGTCGCCAACGGCACTGCGCCGAGCCCAAGCTGCTCCATGAGCGCTTCGCGGTCTTCGGGACTCATGCTCTTCGAAGCAGCTCGAGCTGTTCGGCGGTCGGAACCTGTGCCGGCACCGGCCGACGCAGCGCCCAGCAGCGACCACTCCCAGAACGAATACCATAACCCCTGCGCATCAGAATCCTTGTTGCCAGATCACGTAAGCCGTGGACATCGGAGCCCGCATCCGGGCCGCGCTGCGATCGTCGTACGCCAGCTCCGACGACCAACTGGCCGAAGCCAAAGCGCCCGCGAGTAGCGCAATTCTACATTGTCGAGGTCGAGAGGCACCGTCGCTGATGGCGTGCGTCGCCGCCGTCGCGGTTGAGCTCCACCCGGCGCACCGTCGACGCTCAAGGACGTCGCCATCCTGGCGGGTCAGCAGCCGCGCCGAGCGAGTACATCCGGCTGTCGTTGTCCATGGAGTGGCCGATGATCCGGCCGCGATAGGTGTAGCCCTGCGGGTAGATGGCGTTGCGGTAGGCGCAGTCGAATTCCGGCTGCTGCGCGCGTGAACGTGCAGGCGGTGTCGGCGTACTCGGCGCGCAGCCGCCAGCTCGCCGACCCCGGTCGACGCCCCAGGTCTCGAGCACCAAACAGTCCGAGGAACTTGCTCGGCAGGCCGCCCGCCTCGTCCTCGCCTATCCATTGGGTGTAGAAAGCCAGCGGCAACGCGCGCCAGGGCGAGCGCAGCCGCATGTCGTAGCCCGCCATCTGGTTGCCGGGCTGGGCGTCCTCGCGCGCCGGTTCGACCAGCTCGGTTGTCGCGACCGATGAGCATGTCGCGCGAACGTCTCCCAGTCGCAGGGCCGATCGCCGCCGCACCACTGCGCCGTGCGCGTCAGGCCGAACTCGAGCCACGGACGCGGCTTGAAATTCACGCGCGCCGCGAGGAAGCGCACCTCGTGGCACGCGCGACGTCGTGCGACTCCGCCTCGCCCACCGCGATGCTGGCGCGCCACGGGCCGATCCACGACAAGCAGCTTGGTCTCGAACGGGTCCGTGTAGTTGCGCTCGATCGTGAGGCTCGGGATCGGCCGCGCGTTGGTCGAGAGGATCAGGCTGCCGTCCCAGCCCGGCCCCCACCAGCGCTCCATGTAGCCGGCCGAGATCATGAAGTTGCCGATGTTGACGCCCAGGTACGAGCCGTCGGCGCGCAACTGCTTGCTCGTCGTCCGGATCCGCGACCACGGTGCGCCTGCAGATTGACCGCGATGTGATCGCCGAGCCAGCTCGCCGCGCAGCTCGACCTCGCCCTCCTCGCGCGGCGTATCGGCGAAGCCGCGCAACATGCGTCGGCTCGTGCGCGCCGCGGCGCGCGAGTGCCGGTGCCCGCGAACCCGCTTGACGGAGCGGCGCGCGCCAGGCGCCGCACGCGCAGCAGCGCCGCCGCGGTGCCCGCGTCGAGCGTCGCTCGCCGAAGCGCGCCAGCGACGTCACGCGCGATGTCGGGCCAGGAAATCGGCCAGGTCGTCACCGGTCCGTGCAGGATGCCGGCGTCGGCCAGCAACTGGATGTCGTGCGCGTATGGCCATCGTCGCCCGGCGCGAGCCAGGGATCGGCGCATGCGGCGCGGCTCGCGCCAGCCCGCGAGCAGCGCACGCGCATGCACCGGATCCGGCGCGAACGCTCACGGCGCGAATTCGTGATGCCAGCCCACGAATCCGAACGGCTCGATGTCGCGCGTCCGCCCTCGCGGCTCGATCGACTTCGACGCCGAGTTCGATCGCGAGGCGCTCGCCCGCCGAACGCGCCCGCGCCAGCCGAGCTCGAGCGCCGTCGTAGTCCGCCGGAACCGGGCGTCACGGTGTTGCGCAGATCGCCGAAATCGATCGCGATTGAGCCGCGCGCTGCGCGCCGTCGCGGTCCACAGCGCGCCGTCCGGCGGTGGTGTAGCTGGCCGCCGAGCGCATAATTCTCGGCGTCGCGATCGGTGGTGTGACCGATGACGCGCCCGTGATATCGATACCCTTCGACGTTGAATCGGCCCTGGTTGTAAGCGCAGTTGTAGTACGGACCGCGACTGCTGTTCGCCGAACACGTGGTCGTGCGCATACTCGGCGAACACCTGCACCAATCCGCCGTCCGCCGAGCGGCTTCCACACTTCGAGCGCCGAACTGCGCGAGGTACTTCGCCGGCAGGTAGCTCGACTCGTCCTCGCCGATGTACTGCGAGTAGATGGCGTACGGGCCAGTTGCCGATCGGCGAAGTTCCAGCGGATGTCGAAGCCCGGCCATCTGGTTGCCGGGCTCGTTTTCGGGCGTCGCGTCGATGCCGACGTTGTCATTGCCGGCGAGCAGGTTGCCGAAAACATCGAGCTTGCACGCCAGCTGCTCGCCGCAGAACTGCGCGGTACGCGAGAAGCCGAGCTCGATCTTCTTGAACGGCATGATCGACGACGCGCCACGCCATGAACAGCGGCGCGTCGATGTCCTCGCGCTCGTCCTCCATCTGGCTGATGCCGAAGCTGAAGCGCCACGGGCCCGAGCCAGGACAGCCAGTCGGACTCGAACGGCGCGCGCCTCGGCGCGCTCGACCATGACCGTCGGCATGGGCCGCGCGTTGTTCGAGAGGATCAAACTACTTTCGTGGACGGGCCCCCACCAGCGGTCGAGCGTGTTGCGCGCTCACGCAGCCAGTTGCCGAGCTGCACCGTCGCGTGCGAGCCGTCGGCGCGCAGGCTCTCGTCGTCGGCCGGATCGGCGACGCCCGGTCACGTCGCAGCGATACCGCGACGCGCTCGCCGGCGTAGCCGAGGCTCGCACCGAGCTCGCCGTCCTCGCGCGCCGATGCGTGTCGAAGTCGCGCAGCAGGCCCGACTCGCCCGCGATGACGGTCGTGCCGAACGAGCAGGCCGCGCCTCCGGCGCTCCCGCGTCGACGCGCGCGCGGACGCGCGCGAGCGCAGCCTGACCGCGGCATTGGTGGCGAAATGGTCCTTCGCATTGGCCATCGCATAACGCACGGCGGCGCGCGGCATCGGCCACTGGTTGCACGCGGCAGCGGATGACCTCGCGCGTCGTTGAGCAGCAGCAGGTCGAGGCGCAGCACCGCGTCGCCCGACTCGAACCAGCCTGCATCGGCGCGCGCCGAGCGGCGACAGGCAACGCCGCGGCACACAGCAGCGACGGCGGCCCGCGGCGCGCGCGTCCTCATCGCCGCCACTGCCTGGCAGGCGCGTCCAGCAGCGGCTTCAGCATGCGCGCGCGTTGCCGGTCGCGGCGGCGGGATCGCGCACCAGCGGCAACACTTCTTCACACATTTTCTTGCCGAGCTCCACGCCCCACTGATCGAAGGCATTGATGCCCCAAACGACGCTCTGCGTGAACACCTTGTGCTCGTACATCGCGACCAAACTACCCAGCGTGCGCGCATCGAGTCGCTCGAAAGCGACGATGCTCACCGGACGGTTGCCCGCATGGACCTTGTGCCGCGCGAGAAGTTCGACGCGCTCGCGGCGAAGCTTGCGCGCGGCGAGCTCGGCGGTGGCCTGCTCCAGCGAATAGCCGAAGGCGAACGCCTCGGCCTGCGCGAGGCAGTTGCCGATCGCGAGCTCGGCCTGCGGCTGGTTGCCGCAGGAGGATCGCGCGGGCAGCAGGAAGTCGAGCGCGGCGCGCGGCGCGCCCTGGTGCAGCATCTGGAAGAAAGAGTGCTGGGCGTTGTTGCCGGGCTCGCCCCAGATCACCGGCGCGGTCGAGTGCTGCGAGCGGCTCGCCGTCGAGCGTCACCGACTTGCCGTTGCTCTCCATGTCGAGCTGCTGCAGGTAGGCCGGGAAACGCTTCAAGCCGTCCGTCGTAAGGCAGCACCGCGAGCGTCGGCAGCTCGAGGCAGTTGATGTTCCAGACGCCGAGCAGGCCCATCAGCGCGGGCAGGTTCGCTCCCACGGGGCGCTGCGGAAGTGCTCGTCCATCGCGTGCGCGCCGGCCAGCAGCTCGAGGAACGCGTCGCGGCCGATGGCGATCGCCAGCGAGACGCCGATGGACGACCACAACGAATAGCGCCCGCCCACCCAGTCCCACATCACGAACCGGTAGTTAGGATTGACGCCGAAGGCGTCCATCGCCGGCGCGTTGGTGGACACGGCCGCGAAATGCGCGGGCACCGCCGCCTCACCCAGCTTGCCGGCGAGCCACGCTCGCGCGCTGCGCGCGTTCGCCAGCGTCTCCTGCGTGCGTGAACGTCTTCGACGCGACGATGAACAGGGTGCCGGCGGGATCGGCGTCCTCGAGCGCGTTGGCGAGATCGGTGCCGTCGACGTTCGACACGAAGCGCACGCCGCGGCGCGTCCACGCGTCAAGCGGATGCAGCGCTTCGACGGCCATCGCGGGACCGAGATCCGAACCGCCGATGCCGATGTTGACGACGGTGGTGATGCGCGCGCCGCTCGAACCTTTGCATCGACTCCGCTGCGCACGCTGCTCGGCGAACTCGAGCATGCGCTCGCGCTCGGCGAGCACCTGGCGCGCGATGTCCTCGCCGCCGGGTCCGCTCGCGGATACCGCGGGCACGCGCAGCGCGGTGTGCAGCACGGCGCGACCCTCGGTGCTGTTGATGGCGTCGCCGCGCCACATGCGCGTCGATGCGCGCGCGCAGTCCCGCGGCATCGGCGAGGCTCGCCAGCAGGTGCAGGCCGTCGTCGTCGATGCGCTGGCGCGAGAAATCCAGGTACAGCCCGCCCGGCCTCGCGCGCAGAAGCGTTCGGCGCGCGCGGGATCCCCGTCGCGCAGCGCGCGCAGGCTCACGGCCCGGGTTTCGGAGGGGCGCGAATGCAACGCGCGCCAGGCGGCGATCAGGTCGTCATGGGCCATGGGGCCGCGATGGTATCACCGGTGCGCGCGCCACCAGGTTTCGTTCGCGAGATACCAGGAGACGGTGTCCGCCAATCCCGCTTTGAGTGCAATCTTCTGCCGTGAATCCCAGCTCCCGGCGCGCCCTCCCGCCATCCACCGCATAGCGGCGATCGTGGCCGGGACGATCGGTGACGAACTCGATCAATGCCTCGGACTTGCCGCCGCGCGCCGGCGGCGCCGCGGGGAAGCGGCTGGCCAGCGTGGCATCGCGCGCGAATTGCTCGTCGATCCGGCGGCACAAATTGCGCACCAGCTCGAGGTTCTCCACGGTCTCGCCGCCGCCGAGGTGATAGACCTCGCCCGGCGCACCCTTCTGCAACACGAGATCGAGGCCGCGGCAGTGGTCACTCACGTGCAGCCAGTCGCGCTGGTTGCGGCCGTCGCCGTAGATGGGAATGCGCCGGCCCTCGAGCACGCTGACGATGGCGAGCGGAATCAGCTTCTCGGGAAACTGCCGCGGTCCGTAATTGTTCGAGCAGTTGCTGGTCGTCACCGCGAGGCCATAGGTCCGCGCGTAAGCACGAACCAGGTGATCCGACGCGGCCTTGCTCGCGGCGTACGGGGAGTTCGGCGCGTACGCGTCGCCTTCCTTCGATGCCGGCGCCGCCGAATCGAGCGATCCGTACACCTCGTCCGTCGAGACGTGATGGAAACGATGCGGACGCGGCGTCGGTCCCAGCCACGCCTGGCGCGCGGCGGCGAGCAGGGAATGCGTGCCGACGATGTTGGTCTGGATGAACGCGTCGGGCCCGGCGATGGAGCGGTCGACGTGCGACTCCGCGGCGAAGTTCACCAGCGTGTCGATGTCCTCTTCGCGCAGCAGCGACTCGACGCGCGCCTGGTCCGCGATGTCGCCCTGTACGAAGCGATACGCGGCGGCGTCTTCGAGACCGTCGAGATTGCGCGGATTACCGGCGTACGTGAGCGCGTCGAGCACCACGACACGATCGCCGGGATGCGCGGCGCGCCAGTGGTGAACGAAGTTGGATCCTATGAACCCCGCGCCGCCGGTAACCAGTAACCTGCGCCGCACGGAAGTTACCCGAGGTTCGTCACCCGAGTCGCGAGCGGCGCGCCGGACTTGTAGTACTCGAGGTACCAGTCGACGAACTTGCGGATGCCCACTTCCACGCTGGTCGTCGGCTTGTAGCCGACGTCCTGGATCAGCTCATCGATGTCCGCAAACGTGTCCGGTACGTCGCCAGGCTGCATCGGCAGCATGTTCATGATCGCCTTCTTGCCGAGGCATTCCTCGAGGACTTCGATGTAGCGGATCAGATCCACCGGCGCGTTGTTGCCGATGTTGTAGATGCGGAAGGGAGCGCTCGAGGTGGCCGGATCCGGATTCGCCGAGCTCCACCCGGCATTCGGCTCGGCGATGCGATCGCAGGACCGGACCACGCCTTCGGCGATGTCCTCGACGAACGTGAAGTCCCGCTTGTGGTGGCCGTGGTTGAACACGTCGATGGGCTTGCCTTCGAGGATGTTCCGCGTGAACAGGAACAGCGCCATGTCGGGCCGGCCCCACGGTCCGTAGACGGTGAAGAAACGCAGGCCGGTCACGGGTAGTTTGAACAGCGCCGCGTAGTTGTGCGCCATCAGCTCGTTGGCGCGCTTGGTCGATGCATACATCGACAGCGGGTGGTCGACGCCGCGGTGCACCGAGAACGGCATGTTGGTGTTGAGCCCGTACACGGAGCTGGTCGAGGCGAACACCAGGTGCTCGACGCCGTTGTGGCGGCAGCCTTCCAGCACGTTCAACGTGCCGGTGACGTTGCTGTCGATGTAGGCCTGCGGGTTCTCGAGCGAATAACGCACGCCGGCCTGCGCGGCCAGGTGGATCACGCGCGGAAACTTCTCGCGGGCGAACAGCGTCTTCATGCCACCGCGGTCGGCCAGGTCCAGCTTCGCGAACCGGAACTTCGGCTCGCGCTCGAGGATGCGCGAGGCGCGCGCGCTTGAGGTTCGGGTCGTAGTAGTCGTTGAGGTTGTCGAGCCCGACAACCTCGTCGCCGCGGGCCAGCAGCTTCTTCGCTACGTGAAAGCCGATGAAGCCGGCGGCGCCGGTCAGCAGGATCTTCACGCTCGCGTCCTAACCGGGTCGTCACAGCCGCCCGTCGACTTCATCCGCCGGGAACAGGTACTTGATGTCGTAGACGACGTGATTTTTCTTGCACGCCTTGCGAATGGATGAGATGCCTTTGTCACGGAATTCCTTGTGGCCCACGGCCAGGACGGCGGCATCATACGCCCCGTCACGCAGGCGCTTGATAGGACGAATCCCATACTCGTGTTCGGCCTCGTCGTGATCGATCCACGGGTCGTATACGTCGACCTTCGCCCCGTAGTTGTCCTTGAGCTCGCGCACCACGTCCGCGACCTTGGAATTGCGCAAGTCGGGGCAGTTTTCCTTGAACGTGAGCCCCAGCACCAGGATGTTGGCGCCCTTGGCGAGGATCTTCTTGCCGGCCATGAGTTTCACGACCTGACCGGCCACGTAGCTAGCCATGCTGTCATTGAGCCGGCGTCCGGCGAGGATCATCTCGGGATGGAATCCGACTTCCTGCGCCTTGTGCGTCAGGTAGTAGGGGTCGACGCCGATGCAATGTCCGCCGACCAGCCCGGGGCGGAACGGCAGGAAGTTCCACTTGCTGCCCGCGGCCAGCAGCACTTCCTCGGTGTCGATGCCGAGGCGGTTGAAGAGCAATGCCAATTCGTTGATCAGCGCGATGTTCACGTCGCGCTGGGTGTTCTCGATGACCTTGGCGGCTTCGGCGACGCGGATGCTGGATGCCTTGTGCGTGCCTGCCTTCACGACGGTTTGATAGAGGCTGTCGACGAACTTGGCCACGGCGGGCGTGGAGCCCGAGGTCACCTTCTTGATGGTGGGCAGGCGATGTTCCTTGTCGCCCGGGTTGATGCGCTCGGGACTGTAGCCGGCGTAGAAGTCCTTGTTGAACTTGAGTCCGGAAACGCGCTCGAGGATGGGGATGCAGATTTCTTCGGTGCATCCCGGATAGACGGTGGATTCGTACACCACCACGTCACCCTTCTTGAGCACCTTGCCCACGGTCTCGCTCGACTTTTCCAGCGGCGTGAGGTCCGGGCGATTGAAGCGGTCGATGGGCGTGGGCACGGTCACGATGAAAACGCGGCAGGCGCCGAGTTCCTTGAGACTCGTGGTGTACGTCAGCTTCTTCGCGGCGCGCAGCTCGGCGGGCGAGCATTCGAGCGTGCCGTCCTTGCCGGACTTGAGCTCGGCAATGCGCTGTTCCTTGATGTCGAAGCCGACGGTATCGAAGTGCTTCCCGAATTCAACGGCGAGGGGCAGGCCGACATAGCCAAGACCCACGACGCCGATGCGACAACCTCTCAAGCTCAATTCCATGATTTTCCGTTCTCTTTTAGGACCTTAGCGCCGATTGGCAGCGCGCGATCTTGCCGTCGGGCACGGCTGAAAGCGATACCCGGCGACGAAGTTTCAGTGATTTCTGTGCGTTTGATCGCTCAATCCGGGCTGTCCGTACCCTGCGGCGCCGAAACCCGGCGCCAGACCGTCTTGCCGCCGCTGGAGCGACTGATCAACTCCAACATCGCCTCGTGCTGGCGCAATTCGTCGGCGTCGGCCACCGGAACCGCCAGCCTTATGCCCGCGGGGCGCAGCGAGCCGGCGGTGACGACGGCATCCGCCAAAGCGCCGCGTCCGGCGCCGGCGTCGAGCGCCAGCGCGCTCTGCCCGCCCGTCATCGCGAGATAGACGTCGACGAGGATGCCCGCGTCGAGCAGCGCCCCGTGCAATTCGCGCTTGGTGTTGTCGACGCTGTAGCGCTTGCACAGCGCATCGAGACTGTTGCGCTGGCCGGGATGCAGGCTGCGCGCGAGCGCCAGCGTATCGAGCACGCGGCACAGGCTGGCGACCTTGCGTTGCTCACCGAGCAGCGCGAGCTCGGCGTCGAGGAAGCCGACGTCGAACGGCGCGTTGTGGATGATGAGCTCGGCGCCCGTGATGAACGCGATCAGGTCCGCGCTGATCTCGGCGAACTTCGGCGCGGATTTGAGCTGCGCGAGCTCGATCCCGTGCACGGCGAGCGCGCCCGCGTCGATCTCGCGCTCGGGATTCAGGTAACGGTGGAATTTCTGGCCCGTGGGCCGGCGATTCAGGATTTCCACGCAGCCGATTTCGATGATGCGGTGGCCCGCGGCAGCATCGAGGCCGGTGGTTTCGACGTCGAGAACGATCTGGCGCATGGCGCGCGAGTGTACCGGGTTAACCCGCCTGCATCGCGTCGATGGCGCGGTTGGCGAGTTCGTCGACGCGTTCGTTGCCGGGATTTCCCGAGTGGCCCTTGACCCAGTGCCACTCGAGATCGTGCTTCGGCACGAGCGCGTCGAGCACCTGCCACAAATCCTGGTTCTTCACGGGTTTCTTGTCCGCGGTTTTCCAGCCGCGCGCCTTCCAGTTCGGCAGCCACTCGAGAACGCCCTGCCGCACGTACTGCGAATCCGTGTAGATCGCGCCTTCGACGGGACGCTTGAGCGCCTCCAACGCGCGGATCACGGCGGTGAGCTCCATGCGGTTGTTAGTGGTCTGGGCCTCGGCGCCGGACAATTCGCGTTCGTGTTCGCCGAACAGCAGCAGCGCCGCCCAGCCCCCGGGACCCGGATTGCCGCGACAGGCGCCGTCCGTGTAGATCTCGACGGTCGCCAATCAGCCGCTCTGTCTGGGGGTGGTGGGCTTCACGAGGCCGCCGATGGGCTGCGCGCGCTCGCGCACCTTGGGGCGGATCGGCGTGAGCGTGTAGACGCGCTTGCGCGCCTTGATGAGATACGCGCCGGCCGGCCAGGGCTTGAGCCAGCCCCGGCGCAGCAACGCCGAGGGCACGCCGGGCTGCGGCGCGGAAGTGCCCCACGGCGGCGTGAATAGATAGTTGCGCGTGAGCGAGACGTCATAACCCAGCAGCTCGAGCCAGTCGGCGATGCGGCGCGCGCCCAGCATGCGCTTGAGACCGGGCGGATAGCCGCGGCTGATGGCCGCGCTGCGAAAGCCCCACAGGCTGAAGGGACGGAAACCCATGACGATGAGCTGGCCTTCGCCGGCCAGCACGCGATCCACCTCGCGCACCACGGCGTAAGGATCGGTCTCGAATTCGAGGGTATGGGGCAGGACCACGGCGTCGACCGCGCCATTGGCGATCGGCAATTGTGAGAGTCGCGCCGTGATGTCGGCGTCAGCGGAGGCCGCATGCCGGCTGGCGACGACGGCGTGACGCCGGGTGCGACAACCGGAAAGCAGATGTTCGCGGGGGCCCCAAGTTCCTACCTGAAGCAACTCCCACCCGAAAACATCGTCCAATGCCTCTGACATGAGCTCGGATTCCGCCTGTAGCACAGAGCGGCCCAGACCGGAACCCAGCCAGGAATCGACAGCAGCGGAGGCGGTGGCGTGTGTCACAAACGGCGTGAATTAGATCACAAAAAAGGTAGCAATCTTGTGAACTTACGGCTTAAATACCGCCCAACGACAAAGTACCGTCATCTGTCGGAACGGTACCCGCAACTGCCGCCCTTGGGGGTGTGAATTGACTGTCGGAATCTCGGGAAGACGCGTTACAGCGTCATTGGTTCTTGTTGCCGCAGCCGCCCTCGCGGGTTGCGCCACCCCTCCCATCGAGGGCCCCACACCGCCCGTAACCCCGGTATCGCCGGCTGTCGTGGCCCAGACGCCCGACGTCCCGGTGAGCACGGCAGCGTCCCTGCCGCCGCCAGCCAAGCCCAAGACCAAGCCCCAGAAGCCCGCCCCGGGCCAGACCGCGGCCACGACTGCGACTGCGGCCCCGGCTGCGACCGTGGCCACGACCAGCGTTCCCGATGCGGTAGATGCCCTGAGCGGCGCCCAGGCCGACTTCGCGGTGCCAGCCGGCATGACGGCCCAGACGCCCGCCGAAGCGGCTGCCGAGGTCGCCGAGGCGACCCAGACGCTGGCCGGACTGACCCCTGAACAATATCCCGACGTCTTCGACCGCATCCGCGCGGGCTTCAAGCTCGAAGACCTCGAATCGCGCCAGATCGACATCCAGGTCAACTGGTACGCGAACAACCCGCAGTACCTCGAACGCGTGTTCGGCCGTGCCGTGCCCTACCTGCACCACATCGTGCAGGAGATCGAGGCGCGCGGCATGCCGCTCGAGCTCGCATTGCTGCCCGTGGTCGAAAGCGCCTTCGAGCCCTATGCGCGCTCCTGGGCGACCGCGAACGGCCTGTGGCAGTTCATGCCCGGCACCGGCGAGCGTTTCGGCCTCAAGCAGGATTGGTGGTACGACGGCCGCCGCGACGTCATCGCCTCGACGCGCGCCGCGCATGGACTACCTGCAGTACATGCACGACGAGTTCTTCGACGACTGGCTGCTGGCCGTCGCCGCGTACAACTGCGGCGAGTTCCGCGTGCAGCGCGAGGTCAACAAGAACCGCGCGCTCGGCAAGCCGGTGGATTTCTTCAGCCTGAGCCTGCCCTCCGAAACCCGCGCGTACGTGCCGAAACTCATGGCCATGCGCCGCCTGGTCCTGAATCCCGAGGACTACGGTCTCGCGTTCAGCCCGATTCCGAACGAACCCTACTTCGTGAAGGTCGACACGGGCGGCCAGCTCGACCTGAGCCTCGCGGCCGAGCTCGCGGGCATCACGCTCGATGAAGTGTACGAGCTCAACCCCGGGTTCCATCGCTGGGCCACGGACCCCGCCGGCCCGCACGTCCTGCTGATGCCGCGCGATGCCGCGGATGCATTCAGCAAGAACCTCGAGATGCTGAGCCAGGACGAGCGCGTGCGCGTCTCGCTGCACAAGGTCCGCAAGGGTGAATCGCTCGCGACGATCGCGAAGAAGTACAAGACGCAGTCCATCGTGCTGCGCGACATGAATAATCTGGACGGCGCCGCCGCGCTGATCGTCGGCAGCGAGATTCGCGTGCCGTCCGCGGTGGTGAACCTGCCCGCGAAGGTGATGCTCGCCGCGGCGCGTGTCGACGGCCGTGGCGGCCGGGCAACCGGCCTGGCGTGCACGTGGTGCGCAGCGGCGATTCGCTGTGGCGCATCGCCAAGCGCCATCGCATGAGCGTGGCGACGCTGGCGCGTCTGAACGGGATGGGCCCCGGCGACACGCTGCGCGCAGGCCAGAAGCTCGTGCTGAATCCGCGCAGCAGCGGCTCGTCCTCGTCCAAGAAGTCGGTCTCGTCTGGCGGCAACAGCGGCCCCTCGCGCCAGGTGAGCTACAAGGTGCGCAGCGGCGACACGCTGTCGCGCATCGCGCAGGTGTTCGGCGTAACGGTGTCCGACCTCGTCAACTGGAACGGCATCAGCCGCCAGACCACGCTGCGGGTCGGCCAGAAGCTCACGGTCAACGTTCGCCGCCGCTGATTTTCGCCGCGCTCCCCTCGAGTTTCCCCTGACGTTGTGAGGCTGGCAGAATGCCGGCCTCACTCGTTCAGCCATCGGCCATTCGGGCCATAGGAAATGCACATGGGGTTCATGACGGGCAAGCGCGCCCTGATCGTCGGCGTTGCGTCGGATCGTTCCATCGCCTGGGGCATCGCGCAGGCCATGCATCGCGAAGGCGCCGAGCTCGCTTTCACCCACGTGAACGAGAAGTTCAAGGACCGCGTCGGACCGCTCGCCGAGTCCCTCGGGTTCGAAGCTCAACCTGCAGATGGACGTGACCAACGACGCCGAGGTCGACGCGGTGTTCGCGGCCATCAAGCAGGCCTGGGGGTCGCTCGACATCGTGGTCCACGCGGTCGCGTATGCGCCGCGCGAGGCGCTGGCCGGGGGGTTCGTCGAGAGCACGTCGCGCGAGGCCTTCCGGATCGCGCACGACGTCTCGAGCTACAGCCTCACGGCGCTGGCGCGTGCCGCGCAGCCGCTCATGGCGGGTCGCGCCGGCGCCATCCTCACGCTCTCGTATCTCGGCGCGGTGAAGTCGATCCCGAGCTACAACGTCATGGGCCTCGCCAAGGCCAGCCTCGAGGCGAACGTGCGCTTCCTCGCCGCGGACCTGGGCCAGCACAACATCCGCGTGAACGGCATCTCGGCGGGCCCGATCAAGACGCTGGCGGCCGCGGGCATCGCGGGCTTCCGCAAGATGCTGAGCCGCGTCGCGGACGTCGCGCCGCTACGCCGCAACGTCACGCTGGATGACGTGGGCAATGCCGCCGCGTTCCTGTGCTCGGATCTCGCGAACGGAATCACCGGCGAGATCCTGTACGTCGACGGCGGTTTCAATACCGTCGGCATGAGCTTCCCGCAGGAAGCCGGCGGCGAGTAGTCGGGCAAATGACCGAAATCGACACCCGTCTTGCAAACCGGATCCTGCTCGGCCTGCTGATCGGCGCCGTGGCCGGCGTCGCGACGCTCCTGATCGGCGGCGCTGCGCCTGCCGTGCTCGAGGGCGCGCGAAAGTTCACGACTTTCGTGCTGGACCCTCTCGGCCAGGTATTCCTGCGGATGCTGTTCTTCGTGGTGATTCCGCTGGTGTTCGCCTCGCTCGCGATGGGCGTCGCACAGCTCGAGCGCCTGGGTCAGCTCGGACCGCTGGCGGGCCGCACCTTTGCGCTGTTCTTCCTGAACATGACGATCGCGGTCGCTCTCGGCCTCGTGGTGATGAACGTCGTCGGGCCGGGCGAAACCCTGTCGCCGGAGACCCGGACCCGCCTCATGGAGGAGTACGGCGGCACGGCGGCGCAGCATGTCGAGCGAAGCGCGGCGCAGCCGGATCTCACGCCGATGAGCGTGGTCGAGATGTTCATGCCGCGAAATCTGTTCGGCGCCTTCGTCGGCAACGATCCCGGCAAACTCGGCGACGTGTTGCCGCTCATCCTGTTCGCGATCCTGGTGGGCGCGGCGGCGATCCGCCTGGGCGGGGAGCGGCGCGACAGGCTTCGCTCCGGTCTCGGTCTCATCAACGACCTGATGACCGGCATCGTGCACTTCGCGCTCAAACTGGCGCCGTTCGCCGTGCCCGCATTGATCTACAGCGTCATCATCAAGATGGGCTGGGACATCGTCGTGGCGCTCGGCCTGTTCGTCGTGTGCTGCGTTTCGGTGATGCTGCTGCACTTGTTCGGAACGATGTCGATCTGGGTGCGGTTGCTGGCACAGCGGCGCCTCGGGGAATTCTGGCGGCAGATGCGCCCCGTGCTCGCGACCGCATTCACGACCAGCTCCAGCGCCGCAACGCTGCCAGCCGCGCTGGCGGTTGCCCAGGAGCAGCTGAAGGTCAGGCCAGCGGTTGCCGGCTTCGTGCTGCCGCTGGGCACGACCATGAACATGGCGGGCACGGCGCTCTACGAAGGGTGCGTGGTGCTGTTCGTGGCGCAGGTGTTCGGCATCGAACTCAGCCTGGCGCTGCAGATCACGCTGCTGTTCCTCTCCGTACTGTCCGCGGTCGCGGTAGCCGCCATTCCCGGAGGCTCGCTGCCGCTGATCGCCGGCCTGCTGGCCTCTTTCGGGATTCCGCCGGAAGGCATCGGCATCATCCTCGGCGTCGATCGGATCCTCGACATGACACGAACCATGGTCAACGTGGGTTCGGACGTCGTCACCACTACGGTGGTCGACCGCTACACGAAGCTCACCGACGCCCATTGATGAGCGGCGATTGCCGCCGATCTATTGCTCGAAGACCTTCAGGTTCTTGACGATCTTCGCCTTGCGTTTCACTTCGTTGACGTAAGCGGAGATGTCACCCGAAGCGGCACGCTGCAGCAGCTCCTGGTTGTCCCGCAGCGCGAGTTGCGGGTTGGCGCTGGTGTCGGCCACGCGCGTGCGCGTGATCACGAACAACACGCTGGAACCGTCGTCGAGAGTCACGGTCTTCACCACCGGCTTGTCGCCCGGACGCGGCGCTTCGAACGCCGCCGCGCGCAACGCCGCCGGAATCGACGGATCTCCGCGGCTCACGAACTTCGCGGGCTCGGCGGTGACCGACCACCCGCTCGCGATCGCGTCGAGCTTCTCGCCGGCGCCGATCTTCGCGACGGCTGAATCGACCGCGGCCTTGGCGGCCGCGACGCCGCGTTCATGGCGCAGCAGCGCGACGATCTCGTCGTGCACGGCGGCCAGCGGCTTGACCTCGGCCTTGTGATGCGACGCGACCTTCACGAGCACCAGGCGGTCATCGCCGAGCGCCACCGGCCCGCCGATCTTGCCCTGGTTGAGCGCCGCGTCGCCGAACACCGCCTGCTGCAGCTCGACGCTCGAGCCCAGCGGCTCGCCGCCGCCACCGCGACGGAATTCCGCGACGGTACCGCGCGTCAATCCGAGGCTTTGCGCCAGCTTGTCGAGATCGGCTTCGCCCTTCTCGATCGCGTCGTTGATCGCGTCCTCGCGCTCGCCGAACAACTGCGCGGCACCATCGGTGCGGAACTGCGAGTCGAGCTCGGCATGCACCGCCTCGTAGGGTTTGACCTCGGCGGCCTGGATGTCCTCGAGCTTGAGGATGTGGTACCCGTACTGCGTCTTCACGGGGCCGGCGACTTCGCCGACCTTCATGCCGAACAAGGTGTCCCCGATCGGACCCTCGAACGCCTTGCGGTCGACGTAGCCGATCTCGCCACCGTCGGCCGCCGACGGATCCTTTGAAAACTTCTTCGCGAGCTCGGCGAAATCCTTGCCGGCCTTCGCGTCGGCCAGCACGGCCTGGGCCTGCTTGAGCGCGCCGGCGTCGTCGTCTCCCGCGATCGGGATCACGATGTGGCGCATGCGGCGCTGCTCGTCCTGGACGTAGCTCGCCTTGTTTTTCTCGTACAGCTCCTTGAGCTGCTCCTCGGTCGGCACCACCTGCGTCGCGAGCTGCTCGAGCCGCAGTTCCGCGTATTCGAGCGTGACGAATTCGGTGGTCATGAAGCGATCGTTGTTCTTGTCGTAGTAGGCCTTGACCGCCGCCTCGTCGATCTCTCCCGTGCCCGCGAACTTGTCCGCCGGAATCTGCACGTACTGGATCTCGCGCTCTTCGTTCTCGAGGTTGTGCAGGCGCAGCGCCTCGGCGCGCGTCAGGAAGTACGAGCCCTGGATGCCCTGCTGCAGCTGGTTGGTGAGCAGCTGCTTGCGCATCTCGTCGAAGAACTGCTCTTCGGTCTTGTTGACCTGGCGCAGGAGCGATCGCGCGGTATTCACGTCGAACTTGCCGTCCGGACCCTGGAACGCGGGAATGGCCTGAAACTCGGACAGCACCCGGGCGTCGCTGACGCGGTAGTGCTCCTCGGTCAGGCGGGTTTCGATGAGTTTCTGGAGGATGAGCTGCTCGAGGATGTTGTCCTGCATCTTCACCCGCTGCTCGTCGGGAATGTCGGTGCCGAACTGCTGCGTCCAGCGGGCCTGCATTTCACTCCAGGCCTTGGATGCCTCGTCGGCGGGAATCTTCTCGCCGTCGACCTTGGCGGCATCCGCCGCGGACACGCCACCGAGATCCAGGGTGTTCGAACCACCCCAGAAAACGAAGATGAGTGCGATGGGGGACAGCGCAATCCATGCCAGCCACTTGCGGCCATGCAGGCCATCACGAATACGTTGCAGCATCCCCCGGTCCTAAAAAAATGAGGCCTTGAAAGATTGGCGGAGCGGACGGGACTCGAACCCGCGACCCCCGGCGTGACAGGCCGGTATTCTAACCAACTGAACTACCGCTCCAATTTTGGTGGGTGCTGAGGGTTTCGAACCCCCGACCCTCGCCTTGTAAGGGCGATGCTCTACCGCTGAGCTAAGCACCCGAAATCAAGGCCGCCCGCGAAAGGCCGCGCAGTCTAACGGACCGTCCCGCAAAGAAAAAGGGCCCTGTCGGGCCCTTCTTCACGTTACGACCGGCTACGCGCGCCTAGTGCGCCTGGACCTGTGTTTTAGAGCGGCGGCCGGCGCGGCGCGCCCGTTTTTCCGCCGGCGGCCGGCGGGGTCGCCAGTCGCGGGGTGGGCCGGGCAGACAAGCGCGATCTCGAACACCTCGTCGATCCATTTGACCGGTCGGATGTCGAGCTTGCCCTTGATGTTGTCGGGGATCTCGGTCGAGGTCCTTCTCGTTGTCGACCGGGATCATCACCGTGGTGATGCCGCCGCGGTGCGCCGCCAGCAGCTTCTCCTTGAGGCCGCCGATCGGCAGCACTTCGCCACGCAGAGTGATCTCACCGGTCATGGCGACGTCCGAACGCACCGGGATCTTGGTGAGCGCCGACACCAGCGCCGTGCACATGCCGATACCGGCGCGACGGACCGTCCTTCGGCGTCGCGCCTTCGGGCATGTGCAGGTGCACGTCGTGCTTCTGGTAGAAGTCCGGATCGATGCCGAGCACGTTGGCGCGGCTGCGCACCACCGTCATCGCGGCCTGGATCGACTCCTGCATCACCTCGCCCAGCTGGCCGGTGTGCTGCAGCTTGCCCTTGCCCGGCACGACCGCCGCTTCGATGGTCAGCAACTCGCCGCCGACTTCCGTCCAGGCGAGCCCGGTGACGTGGCCGATGCGGTTTTCCTCTTCGGCCTTGCCGTAGCGGAAACGGCGCACGCCGAGGAACTTGTCGAGGTTCTTCGCGGTGACCGTGACCTGCTTGTCGGACTTCTCCGCCTTCTCGGCTTTTCCGCCTTCTTGGGCTCCGCCTTCTTCGCGGCCAGCAGCAGCTGCTTGACCGCCTTGCGGCAGATGCGCGCGAGCTCGCGTTCGAGGTTTCGCACGCCCGCTTCGCGCGTGTAGTAGCGAATGATGTCGGTGATGACGTCATCGGCGCACTTGAGCTCTTCGGGCTTGAGGCCGTTCTGCTTCACCTGCTTCGGCAGCAGGTACTTCCTCGCGATGTTGAGTTTCTCGTCTTCGGTGTAGCCGGGCAGACGGATGACTTCCATGCGATCGAGCAGCGGCGCCGGAATGTTCAGGCTGTTGGCCGTGCACACGAACATCACCTGCGACAGGTCGAGATCGACCTCCAGGTAGTGATCGTTGAACGTCGCATTCTGCTCGGGATCCAGCACCTCGAGCAGCGCCGATGACGGATCGCCGCGGAAATCCATCGACATCTTGTCGATCTCGTCGAGCAGGAACAGCGGATTGTGCACGGCGGTCTTCGCCATGTTCTGCACGATCTTGCCGGGCATGGAGCCGATGTACGTGCGGCGATGGCCGCGGATCTCGGCCTCGTCACGCACGCCGCCCAGCCTCATGCGCACGAACTTGCGATTCGTGGCGCGCGCGATGCTCTGGCCGAGCGAGGTCTTGCCCACGCCGGGCGGACCGACGAGGCAGAGGATCGGTCCCTTGATCTTGTCGACGCGCTGCTGGACGGCCAGGTACTCGACGATGCGTTCCTTGACCTTGTCCAACCCGAAGTGGTCTTCGTCCAGCACCTTCTCGGCGCGGGCGATGTCCTTGAGGATCTTGGTGCGTTTCTTCCACGGCACCTTCACGAGCCAGTCGATGTAGTTGCGCACGACGGTGGCTTCGGCCGACATCGGCGACATCATCTTGAGCTTGTTCATCTCGGCGTTGGCTTTCTCCAGCGCCTCTTTCGGCATGCCCGCCTTCTTGATGCGGTTCTCGAGGTCGGACAGCTCGTTGCCGCCCTCCTCCATTTCGCCGAGCTCCTTCTGGATGGCCTTCATCTGCTCATTCAGGTAGTACTCGCGCTGGCTCTTCTCCATCTGCGCCTTCACGCGGCCGCGGATGCGCTTCTCGATCTGCAGCACGTCCATCTCGCCTTCGATGGCGACGAGCACGTGTTCGAGGCGCTTGCGCACGTCGAGGATTTCCAGAACTTTCTGTTTCTCGGGCAGCTTGAGCGCCATGTGCGCGGCGACGGTGTCCGCGAGGCGGCCCGGCTGCTCGATGCCGGCGAGCGCGGTGAGCACCTCGGGCGGCACCTTCTTGTTGAGCTTCACGTACTGCTCGAACTGCGAGATCACGGAGCGCGCGAGCACGTCGAGCTCTTTCTCATCGTACGTGTCGGCGTCGGGCTCGGTGGTGACGTCGGCGGTGTAGTGCTCGCCGGTGTGCATGGCGTCGATGCGCGCGCGATCGACGCCCTCGACCAGCACCTTGACGGTGCCGTCGGGTAGTTTGAGCAGCTGGAGGATGGAAGCGACGGTGCCGATGCGGTACAGGTCGTCGCTCTTGGGATCGTCGACGTCCGGCTGCTTCTGCGCGATCAGCATGATGCGCTTGTCCGCCTTCATCGCGACGTCGAGCGCGTGGATGGATTTCTCCCGGCCGACGAACAGCGGGATCACCATGTGCGGGTAGACCACGACATCGCGCAGTGGCAGCACTGGCAGTCCCTGTATGGTCACGGACTTGGAAGATACGGGAGAAGAGGATTCAGTCACGCGGCGGCCCTCACCAGACCGCAGAGCCGCGAAATGCAGCGCCCTGGCTGGATTTAGTCAAAGTGTAGCGCGGGAAATGGGGCTGCGAGGCGGCGAATCAATCGCCACGTCACAGTTCTCTGTCAGACGGGTAGGCGTTCACCGCAATGCATGGACGCACTGCGGCGAACAACCGATCAGCTCAGGCCGGAACCCGAGACGCGCCGGGGAGTGGTCGTGTCCTCGGTGGGCGCGGTGTCGGACTTGTAGACCACGTAGGGCTTCTGGTGCCCTTCGATGACGGAGTCGTCGACCACGACCTTCGAGACGTTTTTCATCCCGGGCAGCTCGTACATGGTGTCGAGCAGGACGTTTTCGAGAATCGTGCGCAGGCCGCGCGCGCCGGTCTTGCGCGCCATGGCCTTCTGAGCCACGGCTGACAGGGCTTCGTCGCGGAATTCGAGCTCGGCGCCTTCCATGTCGAACAGGCGGCGGTACTGCTTGGTCAACGCGTTCTTGGGCTCGGTGAGGATGCTGATGAGCGCCTTCTCATCCAGCTCTTCGAGCGTCGCGACCACCGGCAGGCGACCGACGAACTCCGGGATCAGGCCGTACTTGATCAGGTCTTCCGGCTCGACTTCC
Organism: uncultured Pseudomonadota bacterium; assembly: GCA_963774045.1. Taxonomy (GTDB): domain Bacteria; phylum Pseudomonadota; class Gammaproteobacteria; order Steroidobacterales; family Steroidobacteraceae; genus CADEED01. The sequence continues at coordinate 4,899 of CAVZED010000025.1, read as the reverse complement.
TTGAAGATGTCGGTGCCGTGCGGGCGCGTGTTCACGTCGCGAACTTCGGACGTGAAACCGATGCCGCCCTTCTGCGTGCGGTTCATGACGATCTTTTCGAGACCGGCGAACGCGCCACCGCAGATGAAGAGGATGTTCGATGTGTCGACCTGCAGGAATTCCTGCTGCGGGTGCTTGCGGCCGCCCTGCGGCGGAACCGAGGCAATGGTGCCTTCGATGAGCTTGAGCAGCGCCTGCTGCACGCCCTCGCCCGACACGTCGCGCGTGATCGACGGGTTGTCGCGAGGAGGAAAATTACGAGGGCTCCGACGAGGTGCTGGTGCCGGTCGCCGGGCAGGACGACCTCGAAGGCGACGCGGCAGCGACGGGCGACGAGGAAGACATCATCCCGCCGATGGCGCTCAGACGTCCACCGCTCGGCGGCCGAAGACACCGGCGTGATCGGCGAAGACGGCGCCGATGTCGGGGCTGGCTGGGGCGAGACGGTCGGGCGTGGCCAGGAGGCCCTGCCCGTCTTCAAGGCGACGGCGATCGAAGACACGACGACTGTGCAGGCGGTGACGCGCGAGATCGACCGGTCTCCGGTGACCGAGGACCTGACCTTCTCGGTCAAGGGCGAGCGGCCGCTGGAGACCAGCATCGCCGAATATGGGTTCACCGCCGACGACGCCAAGAAGGCAGGCGACGCCGCCAAGACACTGCTTGGGCTGACGCGCTCGGCGACCGCTACGTCGTCGGACTGCGCGGCTACCGGCCCGATCCGAAGCAGCCCGGCTACAAGCTCGTGCAACTGTCGATCAACGCGCCCGACAAATATGTCGGCACGATCGCGCTTGCCGACAGCGGCGAGTTCGTCGTCGGCGCCGATCCATGGCTCGACGACGATCTCTCGCAATATTCGCAGGATTCGGTCGCCGAGCCGCAAGGCGCAGAACTTCCGGCTGCTCGATGCGATCTACAGCACCGCCACCCGCAACGACGTTCCAAGCGCGGTCACCGGCGAGGCGATCATGCTGGTGTCGAAGGTGTTCGATCTCTCGGCGCTGGCGACCAAGGACGACAAGCTGACCATCGTCTACGCGAAATCCGCGGGCGACGGCCAAAGCAATGCCGGCCACGTGCTCTATGTGGCGATCCAGGGCGGCGACAGAAATTTCGAGTGCTTCGTCTATCAGCCGACGCCCGGCGCCGCCTATGCCTGCATGACCGAGAAGGACGCCACCCACAGCGTCACCGTGACCAACGGCATGGTGCAGCCCGTGAACGGCGTGCTGACCTCGACCTTCGGCTACCGCAAGCATCCGATCCTCGGCGTGGTGCGGCTACACAAGGGCGTCGACTGGAAGGCGCCGGTCGGCACGCCGATCATGGCGGCGTTCGACGGCACCATCGCCTATGTCGGCGACGGCAAGGGCTACGGCAACGTCATCCGCATCGACCACGGCAGCGGACAGCGCCACCGCCTATGCGCATATGAGCCGCTTCGAGCCGACGATGCGCAAAGGCCTCGCGGTGCATGCCGGCGAAGTCATCGGCTATGTCGGCACAACCGGCCTTTCGACCGGCCCGCATCTGCATTTCGAGCTCTACCAGAACGGCGTCGCGGTCGACCCGCTGGGCGGTTCCGCCACCGCATTGTCCGAGGGGACGCCGGAAGACGGCGAGGATGCGGCGGTGCCGCGGACAAGCGGCCGACAGCACGCCATCCGACAACGCCGCCGTCGAAAAGCTGGTCAACCGGATTATCCATGTGGAGAGCGGTGGTTCCGCGCGCGCCAAGAACCCGAAATCGTCGGCCACCGGACTCGGCCAGTTCATTAAATCGACCTGGATAAGCATGATAAAATCGTATCGGCCGGAGCTCTTCCGCTCGATGTCCGAGGCGGAGATCCTCGGCGCTGCGCTTCGACCCGACGATGTCGCGCGAGATGGTGGCGAACCTCGCGCGCGAGAACGAGGCGAGGCTGCGCCACTTCGGCCACAGCATCACCGCAGGACGTCTCTACCTCGCCCATTTCCTTGGGTCGGACGGCGCACACCAGGTGCTTTCGGCATCCGGCGATGCCTCGATCGCAGCCGTGATGGGTCCTTCAGTGATTACGGCCAACACGTTCCTGATCGGCAAGGACTGCGCGTTTGTGATCAACTGGGCGGAAAAGAAGATGAGCGGCAAGGCGGTCACCTATTCGAGCACGCCGTCGGTCGACACCAGGACAGTGGTGAAGACCTCGCCGGAATTCATCCGCTACCGCGAGACCATGATCAAGATCGTGGAGCTTGTGACGGCGCCGATCTGAGCGCCTGTCACGGCAGGTGCAAATGGTAGCGCGCATACCGCCGCTCACCGGTCCTGGTCAGCGCGCCTTTGGCAACCAGATCGTTCAAATCCCTGGTTGCGGTCGCGCGCGAGGCCTTCGTGATGCTGATGTAGTTCTCGGCGCTCAGGCCGCCTTTGAAACCATCGATGCCCTCGCCCGGAACATGCGGACGATGACTTTCTCCTGGCGTTCGTTGAGCTGGTCGCGCAGCCGCTCGCAGAACCTTGCCTTGGCGACCGAAAACTCCACCCGCGCAAGCGTGGTCTGTTGCGCCTCCAACACCGTCTTCGCGAAATAGACCAGCCATGGCGTGATCGCGTTGTCCTTGTTGCTGGCTTCCAGCGTGTCGTAGTAGCGTTTGCGCTGCCGCGCTCGATCGTGTACGCCAGAGCTATCAAGCTCGGCCCGCCCAGGCTTTGTGCCAGCGCCTTTTCCGACAGCGCGCGTCCTATGCGCCCGTTGCCGTCCTCGAAGGGGTGGATGCTCTCGAAGTAAAGATGAGCCATTCCGGCGCGCGTCAGCGCCGGGAGCTGCGACTTGCCTGTCGGTCCTGCTGTCGTTGAACCATGCAATAAAGGCGTCCATTTCCACCTTCACGCGCGGCGAAGGCAGCGCCTCGAAATGCACCTTGGGTTCGTCGACGCGACCGGAAACGACCCGCATGGTTCGGCATGGCGCCGATAGCTGCCGACCACGCTCGATGTCACGATGGCCGGACATCACCATCTTGTGCCAGGAATAGAGGGTTCGATGGCTGAGCGGATCGGCGAAATGCAGATAGACATCGACCATCATTTCTACGATGCCGCGCTCGGCTGGCGAAACACGCTTCGCCTCGCCGGCCAGGCCGAGTTGCTGCCTCAGAGATGACTGCAAGCTGTCGCGATTGAGGAATTCGCCTTCGATGGCGGAGGTTTTCAGCGCCTCGTCGCTGATCAGGTCGATCCAGAATCTGATCGCGGTCGTCCGGGCTGACATGTCGGAATACACCCAGGAACTCGCCAGACCGCAACAGGAACTGGCGTTCATGCGGTTCCAGCGCCGGCTTGTCATACGTGAAATGGGGCCAGTCGGCTCGCTGCCAGTTCCAGGGCATGAGTTATAGATTGCCTTTCTATAACTCAAATATAGCCGAAATCGTGAGTTATAGCAACAATTGCTCTGCCTCAGACCGCCTCCCAGCGGGAATGTAACCACGCCGTCCGGCGCGTCACGCGGCCTGCGCAGCAACCCGCTTTGTCCGGAATCAACGACCCGGTGCTGTGGTCAGTGAGCTCGCTCACGACACTTCGTACTGGAACACGCCATCCCTCACGTCGACCTTGGCGCTGGTGATCTCCGCCTTCTCCAGCGCGCGGTTGAGGAAGTGCCGGGAGAGTTCGGGCAGCAGCGTGTTGGTGACGATGTTGTCGACCATGCGGCCGCCCGAATCCGGGTCGTTGCAGCGCGACACGATGTGCTCGACGACGGCGTCCGTGTACTGGAACTCGGCGTCGTGGTTGTCGGCAATGCGCCGCCGATGCGGTTGAGCTGCAGCTTGACGATGCCGCTGAGCATTTCCGCCGACAGCGGGAAATACGGGATCGTCACGATGCGGCCAAGCAATGCCGGCGGAAACACCTGGGTGAGATAGGGCTTCATCGCCTGCTCGAGGTCCTGCTGGCTCGGCCGCGTCTTGCCCTCGTCGGCCATCTTCATGATGACCTCGGTGCCGACATTCGAGGTGAGGATGATCAGGGTGTTCTTGAAGTTGATCTTGCGGCCGTTGCCGTCCTCCATGATGCCCTTGTCGAACACCTGGAAGAACAGCTCGTGCACGTCGGGGTGCGCCTTCTCGACCTCGTCGAGCAGCACGACGCTGTAGGGCTTTCGCCGCACCGCCTCGGTCAGCCGGCCGCCTTCGCCGTAGCCGACATAGCCGGGAGGCGCGCCCTTGAGCAGCGATACCGTGTGCGCCTCCTGGAACTCGCTCATGTTGATGGTGATCATGTTCTGCTCGCCGCCATAGAGCGCCTCGGCCAACGCCAGTGCCGTCTCGGTCTTGCCGACGCCCGACGGGCCGCACAGCATGAACACGCCGATCGGCTTGTTCGGGTTGTCGAGCTTGGCGCGGTTGGTCTCGATGCGCTTGGCGATCATCTGCAGGCCGTGGTCCTGCCCGACGACGCGCTTGCCCAGCGTGTCGGCGAGCTTGAGGATGGTCTGCACCTCGTCGCTGACCATCTTGCCGACGGGGATGCCGGTCCAGTCCGAAACCACCGAAGCGACCGCCTGCTCGTCGACGAACGGATAGATCATGCGGCTTTCGGCCGGCCGTTCGTTGAGCGAGCCGAACAGGCCGCGGAGTTTCTGCAGCATGCCGGAACGCTCGTCGTGGAGGCCGTCGCTGCATCCGACGGTCGCAGGAGCGTCCGCCGAAGAAGCGGCAGGCGCCGAGGTGGTGGCGGCAGTCACAGGCTCCGGCGTCCGCCATCGCGAAGGTGCAGCGGCCGGCGCGGTCTCCTTCGCTTCGGCGCTGCCGTCCAGGTTCGTGCGCAGCGCGGCGATCTCGCTGACCAGCTTGCTTTCCTCGGCCAGTCTC
>CAVZED010000024.1:0-36680 GCA_963774045.1 uncultured Pseudomonadota bacterium | reverse complement strand
AACTGTGCGCGGCAGGCGTGTGCATCAGGACCGCTTACCTGACGACTTTGTGTTCACTTTGACGAATCAAGAAGTTGCGATCTTGAAATCGCAAATTGCGATATCAAGTTTGCGGACCGGCGATCACGGCGGTAGGCGAAAACCTCCACGAGTATTCACGGAGCACGGCGCGATCATGGCTGCGATGGTCCTGAATAGCCCCCGAGCTATACAAATGAGTGTCTATGTCGTCCGCGCCTTCGTCGAAATGCGCCAGCTCGCGGTCAGCAACGCGGCCACCTTGCGCCGCCTCGACTCACTCGAGCGTTCGGTGGCCGCTTTGGATGCGGAGACGCGCAAACAATTCGATCAAGTGCACGAAGCGATCCTGGGGCTCATGGTCCCGGTACCACGGCGTAACTGATCAGAACCTACCGCGCGTCTATACTCCAAGCGCCGCCGAAAACATTCGAGGCGTGCAGAACAAGAGTCCATCGAGGGGTCCATGCTCAAACACTACCGCCTTCTCCTTCTTTCCATGTTCGGCTTCCTTGCCGCAAGCGCCGCCCACGCCGAACAATTCAGCGCGCTCCTGTTCTCGAAGACCGCCATCTGGCACCACGAATCCATCCTCGACGGCGTCAAGGCGATCCGCGGCCTCGGCCAGCTCCACGACTTCAACGTCTTCTGGACCGAAGACGCCTCGCGCGTCTTCAAGGACGAGGAGCTCAAGAAGTACAAGGTGGTGATCTTCCTGAGCACCACGGGTGATGCCCTCAACGACGAGCAGCAGGCCGCCTTTGAGCGCTACATCAAAGCCGGCGGCGGCTTCGTCGGCATTCACGCCGCGGCGGACACCGAATACGACTGGCCCTGGTACACCAAGATGGTCGGGCACATGTTCCTCATCCATCCCGCGGTGCAGACCGCCACCATCAAGGTCGAGGATCCCAACTTCCCCGGCATGGACCGCTTCCCGAAACGTTTCCTCGCGACCGAGGAGTGGTACGAGTACGACGCCGCTCGTTCAAAGCTCCACTACCTGCTGAGCGTCGACGAAAGCACGTACAAGCCCGAAGCGAACTGGGGCAAGAAGTCGGGCAAGGGCATGGGCAAGTTCCACCCGATTGCGTGGTACCAGAACTACGACGGTGGCCGCGCGTTCTACACGGGGCTGGGTCATCTGCCGGCAACGTACGGCGATGCGAACTTCCTGCATCACATCTACGGCGGTATCTACTGGGCGGCGACGGGCAACGGCTTCACTGCTCAATAACGAATACGGCTTCATCGGCCCGACAGTATCTCGTTCGGCGTGTACAGCATGCCGCGCTCGCTCAGGCTCTGGCGTCGCTGGCGCGCCTGCTGGTTGCCGGGCGCGTTGCAACTGGCGCCGAAGTACCCCTGCACCTGCCAGTTGCCGCTGTATCCCCACGCTCCGTTGATCAGATTCAGCCAGTAAGAGCCATTCGGAATCTGCGCGCAGTTGTAGATCTCGAGCAGCGAAATCTGCTGGTCGCTCATGCGAATGCCGTTTACGACGACGTATCGTGTCTGCGCAAAGGCAGTCGCGGCTGTCAGCACGCCCGCCAGCGCGATGGCGGCCAGCCATCCCGGTACGTTGTGTGAAGTGCTTCGAGTGCGCATGGCGGATGCTCCCGGTTGATGGAACTCAGCGAGGGATACGCAAAGCACGTGGAAATCCGGTCATCGGCGCGCGCCCTACGGTCACCATCGGCTCACGCTGACGGTCTGGGCGCGCGCGCTCCCGTACGCTCCCGATCGAAAGGAGAGCCGCATGAACCACAAGCGCCCCAGTGAGCCGATCGCGCCCGCCACGATTCCCGGTGAGCCGACGGACCCGAAGATTCCGCCGGAGCAGCAACCCGAACGTGAGAAGACTCGCGACGAGCTCGACGATCCGGAAGGCGCCAACACCGAGATTTGAGCAGTAGTCCCACGCCTTGACGGATGCTCAAACCGGCTGCCAGCGATAACGAAGACGACGCGGCTGGCTTCTCCTTCGGTGGCATGATTTGCCCCTTCAACGAAGGGGATGTCATGTCAGCTTCCAGGAAAGTCGCTTTCATTAGCGCGAGCCTCGCCACGTTGCTCTGCCGCGACTCTTGCGTTCGCGCAAGAGCCACCGAAAACCCAGATCGAAGCGCCGGCCGAGCCGAACGCCATTGCTTTGAATACCGGCGGTGTCCCGGGCCAGACGGCCAAGGAGACCTGGTACAAGCAATGGGGCGATCCCTTCGTTCGCAACGTCTCGATCGCGACGCTCACGCCGTTCCTGCCGGATCCCTCCAAGGCCAACGGTGCCGCGGTGATCGTCGCGCCGGGTGGTGGATTCCGGATCCTCTCGATGGGCAATGAAGGCTGGGAAGTTGCAAAGGCGTTGAATGACCGCGGCGTCGCCGCCTTCGTCCTGAAGTACCGCCTGATGCCGACCGCGCCGGACTGGGCGGAATTCGATCGCGGCAACCCGCTCACCGCGCCTGCGCCCGGCGCGACACCGGGTGCGCCGCCCGCACGCCCACCGACGGCCCTGCCGCTGGAAGATGCGACCGCGGCGTTCAAACTCGTGCGTGCCCGCGCCAAGGAATGGAACGTCGATCCGAAACGCATCGGCATGATGGGCTTTTCCGCGGGCGCCGGAACCACGATGGCGGCGACGTTGCAGTCGACGGAGAACAAGCCGGCGTTCATCGCGCCTATCTACGGCCGGCAATCAGCGGTCGAGGTCCCGGCCGATGCACCGCCGATGTTCGTCGCGCTGGCCGCGGACGATCCGCTCTTCGGCAACAATGACTATGGACTCATCACGGCCTGGAAGAAGGCGGGGCGCCCGGTGGAGTTCCACCTCTACCAGAATGGCGGGCACGGCTTTGGCCTCGGCAATCCGCCCAAGTCGAGCACGGGCTGGTTCCCGCAGTTCATGTTGTGGCTGGAATCGAATGGAATGCTGAAACGCGACCCGGGGTAGATTCCGGTATACGGAAGGCACCTTCCATTTATCGGAATGTTATTTGAGAATGGCCCGGTGCAAACCGAATCGACTCCGGCGATCCCTGATGTACCGCGCGTCGCGGGCCTTCCGATGCCGCGCTTCGAGCGCATCGGTGTCGCGCCGATTTCCGGGGCCTGCGGCTGCGAGATATCGGGAGTCGACCTGCGCGGCCCGCTGGATGACGCGACGCTCGCCGAAGTGCGGCTGGCCTTCGAACATTTTCTGGTGATCGTCTTCCGCGACCAGGTGCTGACCAACGAACAGCACAAGGCGTTCTCGCGCTACTTCGGCGAGATCACCGAAATTCCCCAGGCGCCGACGTATGACGGCGACGTGCAGATGCAGGAAGTGCGCCGCGAAGCGCATGAGCCCGAGAACGTCGTGCCCTCATTCGAGAATTTCCACACCGACAGCCCGTTCCTGGAGACGCCGCCGCTGTGCGTGGTGATGCGCGCGCTCGAAGTGCCCCAATTCGGCGGCGACACCGCGTTCTCCAATGCCTATCTGGTCTACGAAGACCTTTCCGACGGCATGAAATCGCTGCTGGACGGCCTGCAAGTCGTGTATTCGGGCCGCGAGATCTGGGCGAAGAACGCCAAGCTCGCCCCCGAGAAGCGGCTGCGCCTGCGCGAGACCCACAATTTCCGCGACGAAGAGCTGGAGACGATTCATCCGGCGGTGCGCGTTCATCCGCGCACGGGTCGCAAGGCCGTGTTCTCGACGACCGCCTATTTCAAACACTTCGTGGGCTGGAGCGAAGCGGAGAGCCTGGCGCTGTTGAGCTACATCCAGTCGCTGGCGCAGCGGCTGCACTACCACTGCCGCGTGAAGTGGCAGAAGAACACGCTGCTCGTATGGGACAACCGTTTCACGTTGCATCGCGGCGTGCATGACTTCAAGTTCGAGCGCCGCCACCTCGTCCGCACGACGGTGAAGGGCGAACGTCCTCTCGGCCCGCGCGACTGGGTCCCCGCCGCAAGAATTTGAACGTCACCGGAGAAAGCCCGCGGACGAGCGGTGGCTGGACCGCAGCGTCCGCCTACGCATTGGGCTTTCTCACTCTCATCTCGGTTTTCAACTACCTCGATCGAGGTCTGCTCGGTCTCGCGCTGCCGGCGATCAAGCAGGAGTGGCACGTCTCGGACACGCTGCTGGGCCTGATCACGGGGCCCGCCTTCGCCATCTTCTACACACTGGTCGGATTGCCCATCGCGTGGGCCGCCGACCGATGGAACCGGAAAGTCATCATCGCCATCGGGTTCGCATTCTGGAGCTCGATGACGGCGCTGACCGGCTTTGTCGGCAGCGTGTGGCAGCTCGCGGCCGCCCGCATGTTGATGGGTGCCGGCGAGGCCGCGGGTCAGCCGCCTTCCAATTCGATGATCGCCGACCTGTTCGCGGTTCAGAATCGCGCCCGCGCCCTGGCCGTCTTCGGCACGGCCTTCATGATTTCGTCGGTGTTCCTCACACCGCTCGCCGGGCATATCGGGCAAACCTACGGCTGGCGGGCGATGTTCCTGATCGCGGGCCTGCCCGGCGTCGCCATTGCGGCTGTCTTCGCGCTGACGGTCCGGGAACCGGCGCGCGTTGCCCCGCTGGACGGAAGCGCGTTGGCTGCGGCACCGAGCTTCTGGACAACTGCGCGGTTTCTGGCGCGCTCGCCGGCCTTCCTGTTCTGCCTGGCGGGCGTCGTGCTCATGGGGGCTAACATCTTCGCCGCCTCGCAGTGGTCGTTCACGTTCCTCGCTCGCGTTCATCACATGGGCATGGCCGACACGGCGGCAACCATCGGTCCGATCCGCGGAATACTCGGCGGCGCGGGCGTGCTCGTGGGCGGCTGGGCCGTGGGCTCCCTGATCAAGCGCAATCCGCGCTGGCGCACTCGTTTGCCGGCCATCACCTGCTTCCTGCTGGCACCGGCCGAGCTGCTGTTCCTGCTCGTCGACGACGATGCGCTGTGGCTCACGGGCCTCGCGCTCGCGAGTTTCTTTACCTACATCCACCAGCCCATCATCTACGCGCTGGTATTGGAGCTCGCCCAATCCCGCATGCGGGCGGTTGCCACGGCGATCCTGCTGGTGTTCGCCTCATTGCTGAGCCAGGCGGTCGGTCCGGTCGCAGTGGGTGCGCTCAATGACGCGCTCGCACCGATCTATGGCGACCAGGCGATCCGCTACTCGCTGCTGTTGCTGGCGGTCACGGCGCTGGGCGGAGGCGCGATGTTCTTCTGTGCGGGACGCTACGTGGAAAAAGACATCGCGCGCGCGAGCCAATGATCTCAGTCGTCGACGCCGAAATGATCCGCGAGCTGCGAGCCGCTGAAGCCGGCGGAGTTCGATAGCGGATCGACCGGCAGCATGGTGGCGTTCCACCGCGACCACGCCGCCTGCAAGGCTTCGAATGTCGACGGATTGCGCTCATGGAGATTCGCGCGCTCCAGCGGATCGGCGACGACATTGAACAGGAAGCTGTTGCCCTTGATCTTGAGATATTTCCAATCGCCGCGTCGCGCCGCCGCCTGCTCGAGATTCGCGTAGCGCCAATAAAGTGTGCGCTCGGGCAGCGCCGCACCCGCAATCGCCGGCCGGATATCGATGCCGTCGGATTGAATGGGCGAGTCGTCCATGCCGCCCGCCGCCGCGACGAAGGTCGGCAACCAGTCCATGGTCATGATCTGCGCATCGCTGTTCGCGCCGGCACGAGTGATCCCAGGCCAGCGTACGATCGTGGGCACGCGCACGCCGCCCTCGAGCAGCTCCGATTTGCGGCCGCTGAATGGCCAGGTGTCGGAGAAACGTTCGCCGCCGTTGTCGCTGGTGAACACGACGACCGTGTCATCGTGCATCCCGAGACCACGCAACGCGCGCAGGATGCGACCTATCTGTTCGTCCATCCGCGTGACGATGGCGGCGTATGTCGCCAGGTCGCCGCCATCGTAATGCTGGTACGCGACGCGGGAGCGCTGGAGAGCGAGGCGCGTGGACTCGGCTTCGTCGCGCGGACCTTCCCAGGGCCAGTGCGGCGCGGTGAAGTGCAGGCTGATGAGCCACGGTCGCGAAGCCTTTTTGAATCGTTCGAGGGTGTCGACAGTCCTGTCAGCCAATAGATCGGTGAGATAGCCAGTCCGATCGATGGGCGAGTCGCCGTCCCAAAGATCAGGCTCGGTCAATCCGTGCGTGAAATAGTCGACGGCGCCGCCACGCACGCCCCAGAATTCCTCGTAGCCGCTTTTCAGGGGACCGAAGGCCGGCAGTTTTCCGAGATGCCACTTGCCGATCAGGCTGGTCGCATATCCGCGCGCACGCAACAGCGACGCCAGGGTGGGCTGCTCAGGAGGCAATCCCACGTTTCGCTGCGTTAACGGCTCTTCGAGCCCGATCGGCAGGCGTTGCTGATAGCGACCGGTCATGAGAGAGACGCGGCTCGGCGTGCACACGGGGCTGTTCGCGTAGGCGCTGGTGAAGCGCATTCCCTGCGCCGCCAGGGTATCCAGCACCGGGGTTCGATACTCCTTCCGTCCATAGCAGGACAGGTCGGCGTAACCCATGTCGTCGGCGAGGATGAACAGAAAGTTGGGCCGGCGTCCCGGCGATTTCCGGGCCAGTGCTTCGACGCCTGCCAGCGCACCCACCGCGCCGGCTACAAATGCTCGACGCGTCGCGTTGGCCACCAGAACCTCCGATCGTCAGAAGGAATGCTTGAGCGTCAGCGCCCATTGCCGTGGCGCCGCGGGATAACCGTGTACCGTCTGCGTCGAACCGCGGTTGTCGAAGATTCCGAGATAGTAGACCTCGTCGGTGATATTCGTCCCCTCGAGGGCGAACGACCAGGTCTCATCTGGATTGCGCCAGGTGAGCCTGGCGTTGACGATACGGTAGTCCGGCACGAGGCTGAACGGCGAATTGTTTGGCGTGGTGAAGTACGAGTCCTGGAAGTTGACGTCGACGCGCGGCGTGAGCGAGCCAGCCCCGCCCATCTTGATTTCGTACTGCGTGCCGATGCTCCACATCAGCTCCGGCGCAAATGGCGCCGTGCTCGCGAGCGTGATGCCGGCGCCGGCGGACTTCACGGGGTCAATCGACGTGTATTCGAAATCCAGCGTGCTGACCGACGCGTCGATCAGGAATCCTTCCACCGGCTCGGTGGAAATCTCGAGCTCGTATCCGCGGATGTCGGCTGCGCCGGCATTGATCGGCAGGAAGCATGGCGTTGCCGGCGAGCCGGGCAATGGACAACTCGTGGTCGCGAACAGGATGTCCTCGTACTTGTTCAGGAACGTCGCGAAGTTGAGCCGCAGGCGATTGTCGAAGAAGTCGGTCTTGGCGCCGATCTCATAGGCCGTCATCGTCTCCGGATCGTGCGGCAACGCTTGCGTGGCGAAGAACGGCCGCGGATTGACGCCGCCGCTCCTGAAGCCCGTCGCGACTTGCGCGTAAGTCATGATCGACGGGATCCAGCGATACTGCGCAACGACGCGGTAGTCCCAACGGTTGCCTTCGAACGTCGAAGAAATGCCGTCCAGGCTCGCGACCGCCGGCGGTGGACCGCCGTTGTAGATGCTGCCCGGCGTGCCGCCGCGCCCGAACTCGAACACCTTCTCGGTGTCGGTATAACGAACGCCGGTGCCGAAGCTCAGCGCGTCCGTCACCTGCCAGTCGGCGTTGAGGAAGCCCGCATACGTGCGGTTGGTGGCGGGATTCTGGCCGGTGAATTGCAGCGTGCGCAGCGCGATGCGGCTGTCATAGCCGCTGTCGGCGTCGATGTAGAACGCGCCCAGCGTGGTGTTCAGGTGGCCGTCGAAGAACTGGCCATTGAGGCGCAGTTCCTGGTTGACCTGCCGGTGGCGCACGTAGTTGGCCAGCGTCGAGCTGCCGATCGGTGAGCCGTCCTCGTCGATGCCCCAGCTTCCGGTGTAGCCACGCACCGAGGAAATGGATTTGAGCTTGAGATGTTCGGACAGCTCCACGTCGATCGTGGCCGAGCCGCCCCAGGAATCGACCTGATAAACCTGGGGCACGGAGAAGGGCGCGGTGCCATCGACGGGCGCGGGATCCGCGTACGTCGCGTAGTTGATGTACGGACTGCGGCTGAAAGTGTCATCCGCCCACTGTTCGCCAAAGATTGTGTGACTGATGAAGGGTGAGCCGGCCGCCGTACCCAGGGAGACGCCGTCGATCTGGGTATTGGGGGCGGGCGTCGCGCCGGGGGCGGCAGGCGTGCCGACGTAGAGCAACGTGAACGGCGAACCTTCGGAGTTGTCGGCGGTGTAATCGGCGCTGAAATTCACCTCGACACGCTCGGCGGGCAACCACCGCGCCGCGAGCCGGCCCGCGACATACGAGCGGCCACCCTCCGTACCGAGTTCGCAGCCGTCTCCGATCGCGAAGCTGCGCACCGGTGTGCCGGGGTGCGTGCAAGCGTAGTCATAACGGGTGACGTAACCGTCCTTGGATACACCGACACCGGAGATGCGCATGAAAAACTTGTCGGGGACGAGCGCGAATTCCTGGGCCGCGCGCGCTTCGATGCGGTCGAAGGAACCATAGGTGACCTGCGCGTATCCACCGCCTTCGCCATCCGGCAAACGCGAGTACACCTTCACGGCGCCGCCGATGGAGTTCTGGCCGGCGAGGGTGCCTTGCGGACCGCGCAGGATTTCCACGCGCTCGACGTCGAGCAGGTCCAGCACCGAGCCGGTGAGCGTGGAGTAGTAGACGTCGTCCACATAGAGCCCGACGCCTGGCTCGAGCGCGTAGTTGAAGTCGTGCTGGCCGACGCCGCGGATGTGCGCCTGCAAGGACGGGCCGAAGGGCGCGGAACCGGGCGTCAGACGCACATTGGGCGCGTGTGCTGCCACATCCACGATGTTGGTCTCGCTGCGGGCCTCCAGCATGTCCGCGGTGATCGCGGTGATGGCCAGCGGCGTGTCCTGGATGTTCTGCCTGCGAAACTGCGCCGTGACGATGACCATCTCGAGCTCGGCGTCGGTGTCCGCGCCGGGTAGTTTGGATTCCTGCGCGACCGCATTCGCGGTGAACGCAACGCTCGCACTCAACGTCACCAGGGCCAGACTCGTGGAAGTAGTCGTTCGCATTTTTATCGCCCCCCAGCGAATTCCGTATTTCGGAATTCGTTTGCTCATTGTGAAACTGAAGCGAGGCTTCAGTCAACCGCGAGGCGCGCCGGAATCCTTCACGTTGAGCCGGTGAAGCCAGAGAGCGATCAACGCGGCAACTGCCATGGGCCCGATCGCAACGGCGAAGAACTGATTCGGATGTTCGAATCCCAGCGAAATGGCCCATGAGCCCACCAGGGGACCTGCCACGGATCCGCATCGCCCAAAGCCCAAGGCCCAACCCAGACCCGCGGCGCGAATCCCGGTCGGGTAGGCGCTGCTGGCGCTGCCGTTCGCCGCGTTTTGCGTGCCGGTTACGCCAAGCCCGGCGACCACGATCAAAGTAGCTAGGAAAGGCGCGGTCCCCACGCCGGCCGCGAGCGCCGCGAGTGCGGCAGCACCGAGAAAGGCGAACAACGCGACCGTGGGCCAGCGCAAGCGACTTAGCAGGGCGCTGGCGCAAATCCCGCCGACGACGCCGCCCAGGTGATAGCCGGCCGCGAGATAGGCGGCATGGCGCTGAGAAAGGCCGGAGTCAGACAGCAGCAAGGGAATCCAACCGCCGAGCAGGTAGACAGTCATCAGCACGAGCGCGAACAGTGCCCAGATGCAAATCGTCGTCGGCAGCAAAGGAGGGCGAATCAGATCCCAAATCGCCGGGCTCCGGCCCAAGCGCAGTTTTTCTTCGGCGGAACGCGGGTTGGACGGGAGCGATTCCGGCAACCCGAAGATCAATACGACAGTGACGACGATCGGGAGTATCCCGCCGACGATGAACAGTGAGCGCCAGCCGAATGCCGGCAGGAGCTGCGCCGAGATCACGCCCGCGAGCACGGCACCGATCGTGATGCCGATTCCCGCGAGTCCGGCGGCGGATGCTTGCAGTCGCGCCGGCGCGAGTTCGCCTGCCAGCACCAGTGCGTTCGGCAGCACGGCGCCGAGGCCGATGCCCACTGCGAAGCGCGCCGCGAACAGCCAGGGCAGCGTTGGCGATGCGGCGCACGCCAGCGAAAATACGCCATATCCGAAGCCGGCCGCGATGATGACGGTCTTGCGTCCAAACCGGTCGCCCAAGGGCGCGAGCAAGACGGCGCCGAGGAACAACCCGGCGAGACTCGCGCTCAGCAGCGGGCCGAGCGCGCTTCTCGTCACACCGAAGGACGCCACCAGGTCCGGCGCGGCAAAGTTCGCCGCCTGCAAGTCGTAGCCTTCGACGACCAGCGCCAGAACGAGCAACGCCATGGCTGTCAGCCGCTTTCGCGGACTCATCGGCGCGCTAACTCTCGAAACCCAACGATTGGCTCATCGATCGCGCGTGAGTAATCACCGAAGCACCGAGTTTCGACAATGTGTACTTCTCGAACCGGCTCAACGGCATCATGACGCCCAGCGCGCCGACCACGTCGCCCGCAGCGCTGAACACCGGGGCCGCGACGCCGGCGACATCCAGGTGCGCCCGATCTTCATAGACCGCGTAGCCGCGCTTGCGTATCTCGCCGAGCGCGACACGCAGCTCCTGGCGCGAGGGCAGCGGCCTGCCGCTCAGCGGTCCGTTGCTCGCAGCGCCGTACGCGGCTTCGAACTCGCTGTCGGGGAGGTGCGCCAGGATGGCGCGTCCGAGGGAGCCCCACGTCAGGGACAACGTCGTCAATCGCTCGATCACGTAGCGCAGTGGAAAGCTCGTGGGGATGACTTCCGCGATCATCACGGACTGACTGGCCGGGCGGTACAGGCCGAACGCGCAGGTTTCCTGCGAAAGCTTCCACAAGTCCTGCAAGAACGGTCGCGCTCTGCGGCCGATTTCGAACTTTCCCGCCACGAGGGCTGCAATGCGAAAGAATTCAGAACCAATGCGATAGGACTGCGATGGCGTGCGCTCCACCAGGCCAACGTCGGTCAGCGCGCGCAATAATCTATGCACCGTGCTCGGCGAGAGCTTCAGCTTCTTGGAAATCGCGCTCAGCGTGAACTCAGGCTCGCCCTCGGCTATGCATCGCAACAGTACGATGGTGCGCGCTCCCGAGCCCCTGGCGTCCTCGCTATTGGGGTCCTTCCGTTTGTTCATGCGGCTGCTGTTCTCTCGCTGGACAGGCGGCGATTCTGTCACAGAGAGTCGATTCGTCCCCACCTCTGAGCCTCATCGGCCCGAATGCCATCCGGTCACTCGAACAGGCTGACGATGCTCTGGTACTTCTCGATGTACCAACGGTTCTCGTTGTTATAGCGCGGAATCGACACCGGATGTGTCTCGGCGCCTACCGCTTTCCAGACGCAGGGACACTTCACCGAAGAACCCTCGAGTTCCGCCTGCGGGCGGCTCAGCTGGTCGAGATCGACTTTCATCCGCTTCAACACCGCGTGCAGCTTCTTCACGTTGCGCGGCCCGCCGTTGTACGCGGCCACGGGGAAGATGCCGAGCACGGCCGGATTCTTCTGGTATGCCTGTCGAATGTCCGAGCGCATGGCGGCCAGCTCCAGGTCCAGCAGGCAGATCGCCGCCTTCATCGCGTTCAGGAGATTCGTTGCGCCGGTCTCGAACACCGGATCGAGACGCGCCGCGGGGCAGCGCCTGACCACGTATGAATAGGTCCCGTTGCCGCGGCGGTTGGTGAACTGCATGGGCCCGAGCGCGCGGGCGCGCGAGACGCTGTACCGGAAAGCCTCGTCCTGCTTGAGACCGTACTGGCTCAAGACCTCGTCGAAGGCGAGCGTGTCCTTTTCGATGTAGTCCCGGTCGTCTGTCTGCTCGATGACGGCGAGGGTGGTGACCACCTGCAGCGGAATGGCGTCGGCGAGCAGGTCTCCCGGAAACGCTTTGCTCGGTGCGCCTGCCTGCCGCAGCTCTTCCAGCGCCTTGCGGGCCGTCGCCACCAGGTATTCCTTGCCGCCGTTGACGAACTCGGGATCGAAGGTGTCTTCGGTGAATGGTAGATAGACGATGGGTTTGGCGGTCTGGACGACGGCGGCCCACTGCCGGCGTTTCACCAGCTTGTTGTCGAACACCGGGAACTTGCGCCCATACACCTTCAAGGGCTCGTCATCGCGAGAGAAGGCGAACATCAGCCGCTCGGCGCCGGTGCCCTTCACGTGCCGCGCTTCGATGCCGGGCGTGAGCGAGCGGAAGGGCATGGGCTTGCGGCCGGGTTTCCACTTGACGGGAGGACGCGGCAGTTCGAGCTGCGCGATGGTCCACTCCTGCCTGGCCTCGCTCCAGAGCGCAAACGCGACGGGTCGCCCGCGCAGCTCCCGGCGCTTGCCCTTGCCGGTCAGGACGTAGTCGAGCTCGAAGTCATTGAGCAGGTCGCGTGCTTCGGTCACGAGGTCGTAGATCGCCTCGTGACGATGGCGGACGCGCGCCTGGACGACCACTTCGGGTACGGCCGCCTCGGCCGGCTCGGTCTCGGCAACGACGGCGGGGACTTCGCCTTCGGTCTGCTTCGATTCTTCTGGAGGAGGCGGTGGCGGTGGCGTCGGTTCCGGCACCGTCGCCGCCGTCTCCTCCGGCGGATCCGGCAAGGGTTCGATGATCGCCGGCTCGAAATCCTCGCTGTCAGCACCCGTCGTCGCGCATCCGGCCGAGACCAGGGTCGTCAACGCGAGAAGGATCAGCGCGATGGAGCGTGTGGTGAGTGTGTTCATGCGGCGTCGATTGGAGCCGCCAGTGTAGAGAAGGGTTCCGCCGCCTGCACGGGGCCCAACGTGACAGCGTTCGCGTCTTGAGCATCAATATGAGTCGATCCGGAGGTCGACGATCAGACCGGAATCGCCAGGGCGCGCGTGGATGGTCCATCCGTGCGCTGTCGCGATCTCGCGGCAAATCGAAAGCCCGAGACCTGCGCCAAGATCCCGTCGGTGGGTCGCCGCGCCAGAACCGCGTAAACATCTTGGGCAAGTCTTCAGCCGGAACGCCCGGACCGACATCGCGCACCGAGATCGCGCGGGCGTCCGCCTTGAGCTGCACGACGCCGCCCTGCGGTGAATGCTGAATCGCGTTCTCCAGCAGGTTCTTGAGCAGCGTGAACAACGCACCGCGATCGGCGCGCGCATAGGTAGTGTCCGGCTCGACCGTCACGCTCAGGCTCACTTCATGTTGCCTGGCGAGCCGCTCCAGGTAGTTCGCCACTTCGAACACGAGGCCGCTGGCGTCCAGGGGCGCGAACGCGTAATTCTGCAGCTCGCTCGCCTCCGCCAGGTGAAGCAGCTGCTGCACCTGCCGCCCCATGCGCGAGACATCCTGCAGCACATGATGCCGGTTCGACTCGTCGATACCGACCTCGATCTGGCCGCGAATCAATGCGAGCGGGGTCTTGAGCTCGTGAGCGGCCGAGGTCAGGAACTCCTGTTGCAGGCGATAGTTGTCCTCCAGGCGATCGAGCGCAGCGTTGAAGTTCTCGACCAGGGGCTGCATCTCCCGAGGCACGCCATGAACTTCGAGGCGGGTTCCGAGATTGCGGGGCGAGATTCTCCCGGCAATGGCCGACGCGTCATTCAATGGCTTCAGGATGAGGTGCAGCGTGGAACGCATGACCAGGAAATACACCAGCAACGACGCTGCGAAGAACACGGCGGCACTGCGCGAGAACAGCGGCTCTCCGATGTAGCTGCGCAGCAGGGTGGAGAGCCGGTCGCTCGCGGCGAACTGGACCCACCAGGTCCGTCCGTCGCGCTCGACCCGCTCGGTGGCGCCATGCATCGGGATGCCTCCACGCTCGAAGACGAAATTCCGCTCGTCGAGCACGAACTCCTCGCCGCTCCCTCGCAGGGGCGGCGCTCCGGGTTCCGAGGAGAGCTGCACGGTGCCGGTGTCGTCGAGGACGCGATAGGTGACCTCTTGCTTCAGGCTGTCGAACAGCCACGACATCTCGCGCAATGCGACGGCGACCGGCCGGCCGGCCGCGTCGAATTCCATC
Source organism: uncultured Pseudomonadota bacterium (assembly GCA_963774045.1). Classification (GTDB taxonomy): domain Bacteria; phylum Pseudomonadota; class Gammaproteobacteria; order Steroidobacterales; family Steroidobacteraceae; genus CADEED01. Next base: position 22,663 of record CAVZED010000024.1, on the reverse strand, counting down.
ACTTCCCCGATGCTCTCGGCGTACTCGGAAACGCTGACCTCCTCGAGATGGTTTCCCTTGAAGATGAACAGCGTGAGGAGTCCGGCCAGGATCAGGCCGGCCATGAACAGCACGCCGCCGGCGCTGGCGGCCATGAGCTGCCGGCTGAAGCTATTCAGCCAGCGGAGTTTCGCGAAGTGCATATCCGTGAGTCCTGACGTTGACGATGCGCTGGCGGGATCCGATGGCGCCGAGCTTGCGGCGCAGGCGATGCAAGGCGACGTCCAGCGCGTTGGGTGTCACGGCGTCGCTGAGTCCCCAGGCGGCGGACTCGAGGGCGTTGCGCCGAACCACCTGTCCTCCGCTGCGCACGAGGGCCAGCATCAGCAACATTTCCGCGTGCGGCAGCGTGATGCGTTCGTCGCCGCAGCTCATCACGCCTTCGTCGGGCTTCAGCTGCAGGTCGCCGAACGATGGCGCCAATGCCAGCTGCCCGGCGGGCCGGCGGAGCAGGGCGCGAATGCGCGCCACCAGCTCATCCATGGCGAAGGGCTTGGGCAGATAGTCATCGGCGCCACCTTCGAGTCCCTGCACGCGATCATGCAGTGCGTCGCGCGCGGTGAGGATCAGGCACGGCGTGTGCACGCCGGCCGCGCGCCAGCGTTTGACGAGAACCAGGCCATCGCCATCGGGCAGGCCGCGATCGACGACCATCGCACCGTAGGCGACCTGTCTCGATGCCGACCACGCCGCTTCGAGGCCGCCGAAGACATCTACCGATATGCCGGCGGCTGCGAGCGCCTGACCGATGAGACCGGCCAGGCGCTCGTGGTCTTCGACCAACAGGATGCGGTTCATAGACTGCACATGCTCCACCGGCAAATCTTGCTGGATTCTTACTCGCTTCGGTAAGTAATCAGTAAGAGTGCGCGCACGACCATGAGGGCAACTGTTGATCCAGGAGCTCTCATGTCACACACCCGCGTGCTGGCCGCGACCATTCCATCGGCGCTCCTGGCAGCGTCGCCCGCTGTTGCCCAGGAGGAAGTGCTGGTCGTCGGCACGAAGGAGCAGCCTTCCACGGAGATGAAAAAAGACACGGAGCAGCTGCTCAGTGTCGCGGGCGCGGCCAACGATCCGCTGCAGGCCATCTATTCGCTTCCGGGCGTGACTTTCTCGAACAGCGACGGCCCGGGCGGTTCCGAACCGGTGATCCGCGGCTCGGCACCCTCCGACAATGCCTACTTCATCGACCTGATCCCGGTGAGCTACATCTTCCACTTGTTCGGCAACAGCATCTTCGACAAACACATCATCAATTCATTCGATCTCTACCCGGCGGCGTTTTCGAGCAAGTACGGCAACGCCACCGGCGGGATCATCGACGTCACTCTGCGTGAGCCCAGGAACGACGGTTTCACGACCACGCTGCATACCAGCCTGCTCACCGCGGGCGGTCTCGTGGAGACCCGCCTCGACGAAGACCAGGCGCTGTATGCCACGTATCGCCGCAGCACCATGGATCTGCTGCTGGACGAGGAGGACCTCACCGATGACGACGATGAAGGGCTGCGCATCGACGAGTTGCCGATCTCCGATGACTACCAGTTGAAGTACAACTGGCGCATCAACGACAGCAACAGCCTTTCCTTCGTGGCCGCCGGCGCCTCCGACAGCCTGAAGGCCACCTTTGAGGAAAACCACGAGGAAGCGCTGCGGGATCCGGACTTCGCCGGCCCCGCGTCACTGGACCAGGGCTTCGACAGCCAGGGCCTGGTGTGGAACTGGCGCGGCGAGGGTCGCGCGATCACGGGCATCTTCTCGCACATCAACGAGACCAATAGCCTGGTCTACGGCAGGAACCAGCACGAAAGGACGGACACGGATCGCTACCTGTCGCGGCTGTTCTACCAGCAGGCATTGAATGACCGTCATTCGCTGTCCATGGGAGTGAGCCTGCAGGACATCGAGTACGACCTGGACTTCAACGCCAAGCTGGTGGCCTGCAACGATCTCGACCCGGAATGCTCGACGGTGGATGCGCAGTACATCACCTACCGGGACACGCTGAACGTGCTCGCTCACGAGGCTTTCGTCGAAGACCGGTGGTCCCTGACCGCGAGACAGGCGCTCACCGTCGGCGTGCATTACGGGAGCGATGACTATCTCGGACAAGGGCGCGTCGAGCCGCGCTTGCGATACGACTTCCAGCTCAACGACCGGCTGTCCACCTACGCCGCCGCGGGCCGGTATTCCCAGCTGCCGCGGCTGCGCGAAATGATCGAGGTGCTGGGCAATCCCGATCTCACGACGGAGAAGTCGGATCACTTTGTCTGGGGACTCGATCATCGGCTCGGCCGCGGCTGGCGCTGGGGCGCGGATCTCTACTACAAGGGCATGACCGACGTCGTCATCTCCGCCGGGCAGGATGCGTCCGCCACTAACTACAGCAACGGCGCCGAAGGCAGCGCCTATGGCGTCGAGTTCCTGGTCAGGAAAGACCTGACGGACCGCTGGTACGGCTGGGCATCCTTGAGCCTGGCCGAGTCGGACCGTACCCGCACCGCGACCGGTGAGACGGTGAAGTTCGAATACGACAAACCGGTGCTGTTCAACCTGGTCGCCAATCGCCAGATCGGCAAGTACTGGATGATGGGCTTTCGCTGGACTTATCAGAGCGGCGGACGGTACACGCCGATCGTGGATCTCGTGCCGAGCAGCACGCATGCGAACGTGATGGAGCCCGTCTACGGCGAGCTGAACTCACAGCAATATCCCGACTTTCATCGTCTCGACTTCCGGGCGGAGTACACGCGGCCGAAGACCTGGGGCTACTGGAAGTTCTATGTCGACGTGCTCAATGCCTACAACCAGGACAATGTTGCGAGCTACGAATACGCGCCGGGCGGCAAGAAGCTGATTTCTCCGCCACCGGGTTTTGGCCCGAACGTTCCGGTGACGCGGACGCTGGGGGATGGGCTTTTTCCGTCGATCGGCTTCGAGGTGCAGTTCAAGTAAGCGCGCTGACGTGCGTCGCGCCCAAGCTCTGACAGACTCGCGAGTCGCCATGCCACTAGCGTGCGCCATGACCCAAATCAGCGAACACGACGCCTCGAAGCTGCGCATCCTCAGCATGAATCCGGACGGCCTGACGGAGACTTCCAGTCAGGCCACGCTCCGCAGGCGCATCGAGGAGCTTTCCCAGGCGATCCGCGACAAGAACATCGATCACCTCATGACGTTCTACGCAACGGACGTCGTGGTCTTCGATGTGCGGCCGCCGCTCGACACGCAGGGTGTCGACGCCTATCGCAGGAACTTCGAGTCATGGTTCGCGGCATTCGAGGGGCCGCTCGGCTTCGAGCTCTTGAACCTGCGCATCGTGCCGGGCGACCGCGCCGCTTTCTGCCACTACCTGGGCCTCGTCACGGGGACGCGGCTGGGCGGCGACCGAAAGTCGGGCTATTGGGTTCGCGGCACCACGTGTCTCGAGCGACGCGACGGGCAATGGCTCGTGACCCACGAGCACATCTCGATGCCGTCGCCGATGTAGCGCTCAGCCCGCGGCCATCCGCGCCAGCGGCCGTACGTTCAGGTAAGACTCCGCCACCGCGAGATTGTTGTCGACCTGGCGTTTGGTGATCTCGGACAGTTTGGAGTACAGCTGCGGCGACCGGGCAAGCCTCAACTCCTGGATCGCGTTCCGGTAATCGCCGGCCTGCAGATACGCCCAGCCGAGACTGTTGTGAATGGCGCCGTTCTTGACGTTCTGTTCGTCCATGAGCCGCTTGGCGATCTTGAACTGCTCGATGGCGGCGACAGGCTGGCTGGCGCTCGAGCAGGCGACGCCCAGGTTGTATCGGGCGAGGAAGGCTTTCGAGTTCTGGGGCATGGCAGTCTCCATGAGAGTGATGAATTCCCGAGGACGAGTGCCCCCACACGTCCGATGTACTGCTTACTGTCGCGACTCGGCTATTGATCCCACCCTTGCGGGCATTCGCCGCACCGTCATGGAACCTCGAGCCATCCTTGTGCTCCAAGAGACATGAAAACGCGCCTTTGGCTGGTGGCAATTGCGGGAACGCTGGCGACTCAAGCCGACGTCTTCGGTCTGACTCCGCCCAAGGAGTCGGACGGTCCCATCAGGCTGCTGAACTGCATCGTCTCGCCCCAGGGCGTTCTCGAGGCCGAGGTCGACAACCAGGCCGATGAGGCCCAGAGCTGCGCGATCCGCTGCAATTACGACTTCGAGGGAAAAAGGCTGTCCCACACCTTCGGCGTCACCATCCCGCCTCGATTCCACGGGCGCATCGGCCGGTTCGAGACGCAGAACGCAACCGCGGGCAACTATTCCGGTGAAGTGGGAGCCTGCGAGCCGGCCCCGCGCTAGCGACTGCGTTCGGCGCTGTCGAATTCCGCCGGCGTCGTTCGGCTACTCTTCGAACCAACACCTCGAAGGAGCCCGTCCATGAAAGTACTCGTCTTCGTCAAAGCCACGCCCAACAGCGAAAAGGGTCTGACCCTGCCCGATGAACAGATGACCCAGATGTTCAAGGACATGGGCAAGTTCAACGAGGCGCTGGTCAAGGCCGGCATCATGGTGGAAGGCGACGGCCTCAAGCCGAGCAGCGCAGGCAAGCGCGTCAAGTTCTCGGAAGGCGGCGTGTCGGTGATCGACGGTCCGTTCGTCGAGACCAAGGAGCTGGTCGCGGGCTACTGGATCTGGAACGTGAAGTCGGTGGAAGAAGCGGTCGAGTGGGCGAAGCGCTGCCCGAACCCGATGCCGGGCGAAGAGGGCGTGCTGGAGATTCGGCCCACGTACACGATCGAAGATTTTGGCGGCGCGGTGACGGATGAAATCCGCGCGCAGGATGAACGGCTGCGCAAGGACATCGCGCGCAAGCAGAAGCCGAAGACCGCGAAGAAGGCGAAGGCCAAGGCGAAGCGGACACCGGCCCGCATGAAACGCAAGCCGGCGCGAGCCAAGTCGAAGAAGTAGTGCCGTTCACGGTTTCTCATGCGGCGGCCGTGCTGCCGTTGCAGCGGTTCGGCAAGCACCCGCTGCCGCTGACCGCGTTGATGATCGGCAGCATGGCGCCGGACTTCGGGTACTTTTTCTCGCATGAGGCGAACCGGCAGCTGACTCATGGCTTCACGGGGATGTTCGTCTTCGCGTTGCCGGCGGGGTTGTTCGTGTGGCTGTTCTACGTGGCCGTCCTCGAGAAGGCGACGATCACGCTGCTCTCCGATCGCTGGCACACGCGCTTCGCGCACACGGATGCGATCACGCCGGCGCTGATCGCGCGCGCCTGCGTCGCGATCCTGCTCGGTGCCGTCACCCACCTGATCTGGGATTCCTTCACGCACCGCAATACGTTTGCCACGGACGCCCTTCCGGCCTTGTTAGGTCCCACGCCGGGATTCAGCTGGCTGCCGATCTACCATCTGCTGCATGGCGTGAGCTCGGTGGTTGGGCTGGTGATCCTGGTGTATTGGGCGCGGCACCTGCACCGCCAGCCCGCGAAATCCCTGATCCGGCCTTACAGGATCAGCGAGCGGGCGCGGGTTGCGGCGCTGTGGGTCCTGGGCGTGGCGTCGTTGCTCGTCGCTCTGTTGCAGTGGCTTCCATACATGCGCCGTCGATATGACGTACAGTTCTTTTCAGCGGCGGTCGGATTGATGTCGGGGTTCTTCATCGCGTGGTGTTGTATTGCGATCGGTTTTTGGTTCAACTCGCGCCGTGATCGGAAATAGATGAGGGAAGCCATGACCCTTAATAAGATGTTGGCTGCGATCTTCGGATTCGTGGTGTTCCAGCTCGCCGGCTGCGCCCACCACGAACCGAGCGAATCCGCGCGGTCGGCCGAGTGGAATGCGGCGCTGGAAACGCTCGAGCGCGAAGCCACGGCAGATTCGTTCCTGACGGCCGCGTTCATTCATAGCGCGCCGCTCAGGGATCCCAGCCGCGTCCTCGACTTTCTCGACCGCTCACTCGACTTGTCGCCGCAGCAACCCGACGTAGCCTGGCTCGCATTGAATGTGTGCGTGCGGACTCCGGACTGTTCGGTGGCGCCCCGGGTCGCGACGCTGATTCGTCTGGATCCGCGCAATGCGGTCGCCCACTATCCGGCCCTCACCGAAGCGCGCAAGAACGGGGACGTGGCGGCCGAGGATCGTGCACTCGGCGCGATGGCGGACGCGGAGTATTTCGACGTCTACTGGTCGCGCCTGATCACACGCACATTGGACACTCTCACGCGGCCGCGCGGTGCGGCGCAGCGTCCGCTGCGCGAATTTCCCGATGTGGCCATCGAGGTCGTTGGCTGGATGCTCGCCCTGGGCATTCCATCGTTCAACGCAACGGCCAATACCTGCAGCGGCGAGCGTTTGAAACGCGACGACGTCGTCGAGAACTGCCGCAAACTGGCGCGCGTCCTCGACAACGGAGACGTATACATCGGGCAAAGGATCGGGCACCGGATGGCACTTCAGGTGTGGCCGCCTGATTCTGCGGACGCAGCGAGCTTTCGGGCAAAGGCGCGGGAAGCCAGTTACATATACGAGGCCATCCGGCCGTTTGACAATGCCGTCAACGAGTCCGCGGCCAACGCGCGAAGCTGGCTCGATCGCCACCGCGTCAACAGGCGCGAGCTCGACGTCTATCGCCAGTGGCTGACGGATGTAGGTGTACCGGCGACTCCGCCATCCGACTGGGTTCCCGAGAGCGAGCGCCAAAAGCCTGCTTCAGCCACTCGCTGACGTTCCAGCTGGAATACACCGACAGACCCCCCGTGCGCATCGTCCTAATTTGCGCGCGAAACAAAGGAGGTCGTAATGAGCCCTGAAACCAAATACGCCGACTTGACCCGCGGAGCTTCCGATCGGAAGGCGCCGCAGATGAAGGACGTCGCGGTGCGGCAACGAATCGAGTCGCTGGCACAAGCGATCCGCGACAAGGACATCGACGCCATCATGGCGCACTACGCGCCGGACGTCCTCGTGTACGACGTCTATTCGCCACCGGAGACGCGCGGCGCCAACGCTTACCGCAAGAACTTCGAGCGCTGGTTCGCAGCGATGCAGGGACCGATGCAATACGACATGCAGGATCTGGACATCAAACTGGGCGAGGGCATCGCGTTCTGCCACTGCCAAAGCCACGTGACCGGAACGCGCGGCGGTGAAAAGGCGGACTACTGGGTGCGCGTCACGGCATGCCTGGAGGAAACCAACGGCGAGTGGTTAGTGGTTCACGAGCACATCTCGATGCCCGCGGCGATGCAACGCAGCAGTCAGTAGATCCAGGCGGCTCCGCGATTCGGCTCGCGGCCGCCGGTAACGCGCTACTATCCGGCTCCCTGAAATCCCGAGGTGTGTATGTCAGTTGCCAAAGTGATCGAGTTGATTTCCACGAGTTCGAAGAGCTTCGATGACGCCGTCAAGCAAGGCGTGTCGCGAGCCTCCCAGACCATCAGCGGCGTCACCGGCGCGTGGGTCCAGGATCAAAGCGTGGAAGTATCCAAGGGCAAGATCACCGAGTACCGCGTGATCCTCAAGGTCACCTTCGTGCTCAAGGGCGGCAAGGGCGACTGAGCATCCGGGCTTACTTGCACCCGCCGGCTTTCGCGATCAAGCGATCGATTCCCGCCGTGAGCGCTGCCTTCGCAGGCTCCGGCGGCATGTGCGCGAGTTCCGGCAACGTGTATTGGCCGCCCAATTCTTCGGCGACGCGCAGGCCGACGTAATACCCGAACCGCTCGGGAAACTCCTTCACGCCCGAGCCGCCGACGAACAGGGCATTGGTGTCGGCAAATTTCGTTGAATCCAGCCTGTCGCGGGTGAAGCAGGCTGCGGCGGGCCAGCTCGCGTCGACGGCGGCGCGGATGGGTTTGGGGAAGGTGAGCAGGAGCTGGCGATCGGTGGCTCCGGGGTTCATCACCTGGGCGGCATAGGTGGCGAGTCCTTCGGCCCACAGCGCGCACCACACCGGTTCGCAGCCCGCGAAGTACTTCTGGTTCTCGACGTGGAACAGCTCATGGTCGAGAAACGGGGTGATGTCGACCTGCTCATGGATCTTCGCGATCACGTCGGCGCCGAAGATGAGATGGACCTTTCCGCCGAGCTCGCGGGTGCCACCGTCCATCTCCCCGAGCGAGTGCACCAGATAGATGGGCACGTCCGGGGTGAACCCGGGAAACTCCTTGCGAAAATGCCGGATGCCGGCATCGAACATCCTGGGAAATTCCCGCTGCACCTGTTCGTATCGTTTGCGCAGTTCTGCGAAACCCGCGAGCGCGCGGGCGACGCGGGCGTCGTATTGCGCCGCCGTGGCACCGAATCGCGGCGAGTAGAAGCCGGGCAGCAGGGCGTCGAACTGCGTGCGGAACCGCGCGACCCGGGCCGCTGGTTCCATGCCCGCGGTCTCGTCGACGAAGCGCGAGAAGTCGGCGGTCAGGTCGATGTAGTGCGCGTGCCGGGTTTCAGCGGAGTGCAGCACACCGGCCGCGATGAGCGCTGCGGCACACGAGACCAGCCGGCTTTTCGACACGGCGGCTATTTGCGCAGTTTCGACAGCAACCGCAGGATCTCGAGATACAGCCACACCAGCGTCACGGTGAGCCCGAACGCGCCGAACCACTCCATGTATTTCGGCGCGCCTTTCTCGGCGCCGTTTTCGATGAAGTCGAAATCGAGCACGAGGTTCAGGGCGGCGATCACCACCACGAACCCGCTGAACAGGATGCCGAACATCCCGCCTTCATGGATGAAGCCGATCGACTTGCCGAAGAAGCTCATGGCGAAGCTGACGAGGTAGAGCAGGGCGATGCCGCCGGTGGCCGCGACCACGCCGAGCTTGAAGTTCTCGGTGGCCTTGATGAGCCCGGACTTGTACGCGAGCAGCAGGCAGAACAACGTGCCGAAAGTGAGGCCGACGGCCTGGATGACGATGCCGGGATACTTCACTTCGAAGATCGCGGACACGCCGCCGACGAAGAGGCCCTCGAGCAGCGCGTAGATAGGCGCGGTGATGCCGGACCATTCCTTCTTGAAGACCGTGACGAGGCACATGACGAAGCCGCCGATGCCGCCGGTCAACACGAGCGGCATGATCTCGGCCGGGTTGCCCGTGGAATAGAAGCGTCCCCAGGCATACATGGCGGTGCAGAAACACAGCGCCAGCAGGATGGCCGTCTTGTTGACGGTGCCCGCCAGGGTCATGCGTTCGCCTTCCGGGGCGATGTCGAAGGTGTCGGATTTCAGAACGGGATTGCCAGATCGCATTTGTCCTCCCAGACAGTGTCGGCTTGGTGCGCACTGTACCAAAGACCCGCGGCCGAGCGTTGACATCCACGGCGCGCGCCAGTAGTTTCGAGCCGTGCTCAAACACTTCCGCAATTCGTATTACTGGACCCCACTTTTCGTGGAGGCCGGTGTTTGAGCGCGAATAGCTAACGACGTCAATGCAAACCAGCCTCCCTCGCGGAGGCGTTTTTTTATGTCGCGTCCGCCGGGGAGGGTCACCTCGAGCCCACAGGACGCGAACATGCCCATCCATCGACACGACATTCGACCCATCGAGCCGGCCGACGTGCCGGCGCTGTTGACGATCATCTCCGACTCGCGCCGTGAGTACGGCATCGCCGACCGCGGCGTCGACCTGCTGGAACCCGCGGACCGCGCGCTGTACGCCACCTACCAGCGCCAGCGCACGCTGTATTTCGTTGCCGTGACCGGCGGCGAGATCGTGGGTGGCGCGGGCGTGGCGCCGCTCGCGGGCGCGGATCCGCTGACCTGCGAGCTGCAGCGGATGTACCTGCGCAAGGACGTGCGCGGTCGCGGCATCGGGCGGGAGCTGCTGCAGCACTGCCTGGCGGCGGCGCGGCAATTCCTCTACGTCCGCTGCTACCTGGAAACCATTTCGCAGATGGAGGACGCGCTGGAGTTCTACGGGCGGAACGGCTTCCGGACCCTGGATGCCCCGCGCGGACGCACGGGACACGAGCACAATGACCGGTGGCTGTGGCGGCCGCTGCGCGCGTCGGCGCGGCAGTGGATAGACGGCGCGATCTTCGCATGAAAGAGGGCCCGATCCAGCAGCGCCGGATCGGGCCCCATCGACTGGCAAGACTGGCCGGGATTAACCCGCGCTGGCGAGCGTCTCGTTCATCCCGAGCGCGTTCTTCAGCTCCTCGGCCTTGGCCTGCACGATGCGGGCCTTGTCCGTGGCTTCGATCGCGTTGCCGGCGGTCGCCGCCGCGGTCGCTTCCGCCCACGTCGCCTTCATGGTCTCGAGTTCGGTCTTGGCGGTGGCGAGCTCTTCCTTGGTCACGTCCTTGGGGAGCGCGTTGGGCTTGAGGCTATCCACGCGCGCCTGGATTTCTTCCACGGCCTTCGGAACGGCGGTGTTGAGCGTGGCCCATTCCTGCGTGGCCGCCGCGGCCGCGGTCTGCTTCGAGGCCATCGCGTCCTCCAGCGTCTTCATCTGCTGGTTGAACTTCGGCACCTCGTCCACGACTACCTGGTAGTCGCGCTCGTTGAAGCTCTGCTTCATGTGCGCGAGTGTGGTCTCGGCCGCCTTGAGCTCGTCCGGTGCGACGGTCACGGCTTCTTCCTTCACCTTGCTGAGGGCGCCGTCGGCCTGTCCCACCACATTCTGCGCGGTGCTGCGGCTTCCGCAGCCAGCGATCAACATCATCGCCGCCGCGAGCGGCAGCAGTGCCTGGTATGCCTTCATCATGCTCTCCTTACCTCGGTTTGGGCTCAACCGTTGTTAGGGACACCATACGTAGCCCCGATCGGCACACGCGTAGGACAAGAGGGCGTATCCCATGGGCAATGGTCGCGGTGGCGTGTGAGGCCGTCGCCGCGGCGCGACAGGTGGCGCGAAAGGGGCCTAACAACTCCGTTCTGACAGCGATCGTCGGCTCACGCCGATGAAAGCGGCCCGTTATCGCTGCGAACCTGCGCGTGAAGCAGAAAGGAGGGTTGCCATGGAAAAACGCTTGCCGCCGATCGAAGTGATGCCGGACGTCACGACGCCGGTCATCGACATCCAGGAGCTGGAGCACGGCGCCGGGCCCGAAGTGGGCGAGTTGCCCGAGGTCGATCTCGCGAAGGAGGAAAAGAGGATGCGGAAGGCGATCCAGGACTTCGAGGAGTCGATCAAGGAGCTGCCTCCCGGCTGAGTTTGGAAAAATTTACACGTCGCAGCCGCCCGACAAAAAATAAGGGCTGACTCCTACTGGCGACAGTCGTCAGACTTTAGTAACGTCTCCTTACCGACAAGGAGACGTCATGCCCGCCAGAGAACGCTTCGCGCAGTACATCCAGCGCCTCGCATACGAAAATCTCGTTCATCTCGAAGAACGCGACGAGCGTCCGGATGATGTGCCGCCCCAAGCGGTCGACCAGGGCCGCAGCTACGCCGCCTGGAGTGCCACGTCGTTCTCCGGCTTCGTGCCGTTTCGCGCGCCGAGCGACGGCTGAACCGGGTCGGCGCCCGCCTACGGGCCGAACGACCGCGCTGACTACTTTTTCTTTTTCGCCGCCGCCCGCTTCGCGGGCGCCTTCTTCGCGGGTTTTGCCGCGTTAAGAGCGATCGCTTCGCGCACCAGCGCCTTGAACGCGGCCGCGTCCACTTCCTCGCCGATCTTGATGTCGATCGCGCGGCGCACGTTGCCGTCGAGGCTCGAGTTGAAGAGTTTCTTCGGATCCTTCAGCGACGCGCCCTTGGCGAACGTGAGCTTCACGACGCTCTTGTAGGATTCGCCGGTGCAGATGATGCCGTCGTGTGACCAGATCGGCGTGCCCATCCATTTCCATTCTTCGACGACATCCGGGTCGGCTTCGTGGATGAGCTTGCGCATGCGCGCGAGCGTGCGGCCGCGCCAGTCGTTCAGTTCCTCGATCCGGGCGTCGATGTGTGCGGAGGCGGACTTGGTCACATTTTTTCTCCGGGTAGTTTGCTGGCCTGCTTGATCCAGTCGGCGAGTTGCGCTTCGTCGACCGGTTCCTTTTCGCGAATATCGTAGTAGCGCACGTTTGCCATTTTCGACGCGCCAGGTGGCTGCGGCCGCAGCTTCGCGCCGTGAAAGAAGGTCACTTTCACGTAGTTGGTGAAGCAGTGCATGCCGATGAACCAGCTGCCGGGCTCGAGGCCGTACAACGGCGAGTTCCACTTCACCGCCTTCTTCACGCCGGGGACGGTACGCGTGATCAGGGCATCCACGCGCCGTGCGACGTTGCGCTTCCATCCCGGAATCGCGGCGATGTACGCCCGCACCGGAGCGTTACCGTAAGCCTTCGCGATCTGCGGGTTGTCACCCGAGAGCAGCCGAGGTTTGCCTTTTCTGGTGGTGGCCATGACTCGTCATCCGCGCTTCGCCAGGTACGGCAACACGAACAGGTACAGACCCGTGAGCAGCAGCAGCGCGAGCGGCAGCAGGGGCGAGTAGGTGATCCACGCCGGCGGCGGGCCCTTGGCCATCGCGACGAAGTTGGCGACGACGGTCAGCGTGAAGGCGATCGCGATCCAGCGATGGAACTGACGGATCCAGCGGCTCATGGGTTGCTCCTGGCGAATAGTTTGGCGTACTCGGCATTCAACTTTTTCCAGCCCTCGAACTTCATGGCCTCGGGGCCTGCGAGGCGGCCGAGCGGCGTATCGCCCAGCAGGTGATCCATGACATCCAGGCAGATCTGCCAGCCGGCGGCGCCCATCGCGATGTAGTTGCGATTGATGCTGGCCCACAGCGTGAGGCGCGTGCCGCCGTCGTAGTCCTCGAGCTCCCACTTCATGTCGTTGCCGCCCCAGCTGTATTCGAGCGTGCCGGGTTCGTCCGCGCGCGTGATCTTCGTCTCGCTGGTGTAGGGCTGCGGCGTACCGACGGTGGTGAGTTTCACGGTGGCGCCCGTGGTGCCGAGATTGCCGTCGGCATCGAACGGCGCCCACTCGCGCAGGTGTTTGGGATCGGTCAACGCCTTCCACACTTTCGTGGGCGGATGGCGCAGTTGTTTGGACAGGACGAAGGTCCAGTTCTCGCCTTCGGTGCTCGCCAGCTTCGCGCTGGCCGGACCGGGCGTGTACGAGTCGCGATAGCTCATTTCTTTTTCCTCGGCGCCTTCTTCGCGGGAGCCGGCGCATCCATGCGATCGAGGTGCTTTTCGAGCGCGTCGACGTGTCGGGTCCACAACCGGCGGAACGGCGCGAGCCAGGCTTCGATTTCCTGCAGCGGCTCGGGCCGTACGCGGTAGAGACGGCGTTGCGCGTCCACGGTGGCCTCCACGAGACCGGCCTCGCGCAACACGCGCAGGTGTTTGGAAATCGAGGGTTGGGGCAGTTGCAGCGCGGTCTCGAGATCACCGACGGATCGTTCGGAGACGGCGAGCAGGCTGAGGATGGCCCGGCGGCTGGGCTCGGCGATGATGGCGAATGCGGATTCCATGGAGAGTATATACCGCATAGGGTATATAGCTGTCAAGGCACATGAGCCGAGGGGCCGCCTGCGTGCGATCTACCGCCAGATGTCCGCGAGTTTCGCGCTCGGTCCGTTGACGTCGCCGGGCGTGCCCGTGACGTTCGTTGCCATCGCGATGCTGAGCTTCTCCTTTGGATACACGACCAGGCCGGCGCGGGCGCCGTCTTGTCCGCCGGCGTGATGCCAGCGCAGTCGCTGCGATTCATCCTGGTCGATGCGCCAGCCGAGACCGAGCGGCGGCGAGCGATCCGTGCGCTCGGTGTAGGCGGTGAAGAGGATGTCGAGCGCGCGTTGCGTGATTGTGCCCGCCGCGAGATGCGCGGCGCCGAAGCGGGCGAGATCGACGGGGGTGGCTAACAACCCGCCGCCGGCCCACTTGTAGGCGGGGTTGTTGGAGGGGATGTTGCCCCAGGCGCCGTCGAACGTGGGCACCAGGTTCTTGATCGCGGCGGCGGGGTGATAACCACGGACACGGTTCGGCACGAGGCGGATCGGATCGTCGGGGCCGAGTGAACGCAGCGCGAGCGGCGCGGCGATTTCCCGGTGGATGATGTCGAGGAACGGCGTCTGCGCCGCGGTCTCCATCACGATCGAAGCCAGCGTGTAGCCGAAAGTGCTGTACGAGACGCGCTCGCCGGGCTTCGCGACCAGCGGATCGTCGATGAACACCGCGAGCACACCCGCGTTGTCCTTGTAGAACCGCCGGTCGATGGGGCCGGGCGCGTCGGGGGCGTCATCCTTCGCGGTGTAGTGGCGAATGCCGCCGCGATGGGTGAACAGCTGGCGCAAGGTCGTCGCGTGGTGCTGTACGGGCAGATCGGGCATCACCTGGCCGATCGGTGCATCGAGATCGATGATCCCGCGCGCGGCCAGTTGCGCGGCCGCGGTCGCGGTGATGACCTTGGAGACGCTGCCCAGCCGGAACCGGTGCGTGGTGGAGGCGAGGGTTCCGAGCTCGAGGTCGACCTTGCCGAAGGCCTCCGACCACAGCAGCTCGTCGCCGCGCATGACGGCGATGGAAAGCGCCGGAATCGGGTTGGTGGTCATCATCTCGCGCGCGAGCGCGCGCGCCGCCTCGAGCCGTTTCCTGCCGGCGGCACCTGCCGTTGCGGTGGCCAACAGTGCGGCGCCGCCGAGCAGCATCGAGCGACGGGAAAACTGCATGAGACTGCGAGCCTACGGGCTGCAGGTGGCGGCGCGCGGCGAGACGTCGGGTGGCACCACCACGGCATACGGCGTCGGCGCGTTCTGGTTCATCCCGTTGCCGATGTACGTCGTCTCGACGGCGAAAGGTCCGCCGCCGCGAATCGCCTGGTCGAACCAGATGGCCCCCATGAAGCGCTCGCCCGATTTGTACTTCGTGATGCGGCCGTTCTCGAAGGTCAGGCTCTCGAGGAACGGACACTTGCCCATGTCCACTCGATAGATGAGCACGCCTTTTTCAGTCTGCGACAGGGAGGGGCCGAATCCCCAGCCGCGATCCCGCCAGCATTTGCCGGGACCGAGCTCGCGAGCGGACTTGGCGCCGGTGAATTCGATCGTGAAGTCGTAAACCATCGGTGCGCCGGCGCCCGTCACGCGGGTGAACGTCAGCGTGAATGGGCCCGACGCAATCGAACTTCGCCTTCTTCTGATTCGCCTGCGCGGCGGTTTCAGCAATGGTGGCGGTGACCTGCGCGGTCGGCTTCTTGGCCGACATCTGCGGTGCCTGGGCGTGGGCGGGTGAGGCGGAGAGCTGCGCGGCAACCAGGAACGCCGCGAGGGTCGTCAACGAGACGCGAAGGTTCGACATGGTTTTCCTCCCAGAACTACCAGTGGCGCGAGGGTCGTTGATGCGGTGCATGCGAGTCAAGCCGCGCGACATCACGGGAAAAGTTCACAGTTCGCGCGCGCTGGCCGGCTGACACCGTGGCGCCAGGCGCGCGCGCGGCCAACTATCGGTGCACGACACGGGGGCCCGTTCGCAAGTTGTTCATGGAGGACAACCGATGGCCATGCCCCTTGCCCTGAAGCGCCGCGCTTTCGAGGCGCTCCGCGTCCTCGTCGCGTTGGCCTTGTTCCTCCTGATGACGGCGCAACCGTCGCCGGCGCAGCAAGCGGATCAATCGAAGGAGCGCACCGACTGGCGCATTTCGATGGCGCAGGTCCCGCTGCCGAAGAAGGGCTGCTTCCAGACCACGTTCCCGGCCCGCGAATGGCGCGAGGTCGCCTGCGTCGAGGCGCCGAACTACCCGATGCCGCCGAAAGGCGGTGTGCGCCCGATGGTCGTCGGCAACAACAACGACGTCTCGGCGCGCGCGCCGAGCGGTTTCATCTCCACGGCCATCGGTTCGTTCGACTCGCTGACGAACGTGACGAGCCTGAGCGGGCCGATCGGCAACACCGGCCCGTCGGTCGCGAACGCCTACACGCTGCAGATCAACACGAACTTCTTCAACAACAGCATCTGCAGCGGCGCGGCGGTGCCGGCCAACTGCTCGGCCTGGCAGCAGTTCGTCTTCGAGAACAACAACGTCTCGCACCGCGCATTCATCCAGTACTGGATCATCCAGTACGACAACACCTGCCCCGCGGGCCAGTCGTGGAACCAGATACAGCTCTACGGCCATACCTACTGCTGGAAGAACAACAGCGGCGGTGCGGTCAACACGACCGCGCAGCCGGTGGGCAACTTCGCGACGCTTTCGCTGAGCGGCAACGTCACGGCCACCAGCGACACGGTCACCGTGTCCGACGGCACGAACCTGTGGGCGCGCAACGGCGACAACGCCGTGGCCGCATCCACGGGCTGGACGATCGCCGAGTTCAACGTCTTCGGTGACGGCGGCAACAGCGCGAGCGGCGGCATGGCGAGCTTCAATGCCGGCGCGGACATCGTCACGCGCACGCGGATCTTTTACGGCGGCAACGCCGCGCCGACCTGCACGGCGCAGGGCTTCACCGCCGAGACCAACAACCTGAGTTTCGGTCCGACCGCGCCGGTCGCATCCCAGCCAGGACCGGCGGTCATCTTCCGCGAAAGCATCGCGGGCGGTGCCGCCTCACCCTGCGCGGCCGCCGTCGCGGTCGGCGACACGCACCTGCAGACTTTCGGCGGCTTGTTCTACGACTTCCAGGCGCAGGGCGACTTCATATCTGGCGAAGGCCGGCGAGGATTTCGTGGTGCAGGCGCGGCAGGTCTCGGGCGCGCCGACCTGGCCGAACACGTCGGTCAACAGCGCCGTGGCCACGCAGATGGGCGAGTCGAAAGTGGCCGTATGCCTCGGGCCGAAGCTCAACGTCAATGGCGAAATCGTGGAGATCGCCGACGGCAAGTCCTTCTCGACGCCCGACGGTGTCGACATCTGGCACGTCGGCAACATGTTCAGCATCACGAGCGCCAGCGGCAATTCGATCCGCGCTTGGGTGCATCCCAAGTGGATCGACGTGAACGTCGGCCTCGGCGAATGGCCGACGAACGCGACGGGACTGCTCGCGAACGTCAACGGCGACGTGAACAAACTCGCCGCGCGCGATGGCACGGTGTTCACCAATCCGATTCCGTTCGACCAGCTCTATGGCCGTTTTGGTGAAAGCTGGCGGGTCTCCGGCAAGGAAGAGAACCTGCTGAACGCCTGCGGCGCCGGACTGAAGACGATCTATCCCGAGCGGCCGTTCTACGCGCAGGACCTCGACAAGGCCACCTTCGACAGGACGCGTGGGGTTTGCGTCGCCGCAGGTGTGAAGCACGAGACGCTGCTCGATGCCTGCACGCTGGACGTCGCGGTCATCGGCGACGACGGCGCGGCCAGGGTGTTCGTCGACGCCGTGATGCCGGTGGTCGAAGGCAAACCCACCTACACCGACCAGAGCGGCGACTCGTGGTGGAAGAAGTGGTGGTGGCTGCTCCTGTTGTTGATCATCCTGATCCTGTTCCTCTTGCTGAGGAAGAAGGCCTGATGGTCACGGGTCCGGCTGACACCGATTGTCAGCCGGGGCCCACAGGCGGATGATGCCCCGGCCATCAGCATGCCGGGGTAGTTTGATGAATACCCGACCCAAACCGCAGATCCTGTGCGTGGATGACGAACCGCGCGTCATCCAGGGATTGGCGCAGCTGCTGCGCAAGGAATTCGACGTCCAGAGCGCTTCCAGCCCGGAGGAGGCGCTGCAGAAAATGGGGGATCTCAAGGACCTCGCGGTGGTGGTATCCGACATGCGCATGCCGCGCATGGATGGAGCGAGCCTGCTGCACGAAATCAGGATGCGGCGGCCGGACGTGACCCGCATCCTGCTCACGGGCGAGGCGGGACGCGACGCGGCGATCCGCGCGGTCAACGAGGGGCAGATCTTCCGCTTCCTGACCAAGCCTTGCCCCATCGAGGAACTCAGGGAGGCCATCGAAGCCGGTGTCATCCAGAACCGCCTGACCCATGCGGAACGCGCCGTACTCCAGGAAACGCTGATCGGCTGCATCAAGGCGCTCATGGAAGTGCTCGCCATGGCGAACCCGGTGGCGTTCGGCCGGGCCGAGCGCATCAAGCGCACCGCGATGAAATGCGCGGCGCGTTTCGGCTGCGGCGAGTTCTGGCAGCTCGAAGCCGCGGCGCTGCTCTCGCAGCTCGGCTACGTCACCGTTTCGCAGGCACTTCTGGAAAAACTGTACGCCGGAGTGCCGTTGACGCCGCAGGAGCGACAGAAGCTCGACGACGTCCCTGACGTCTCGAACGCGCTCCTCGAGCACATTCCGCGCCTCGAACCCGTCATCCAGATTCTCGCCGCGTTGAAATGGAACGATGCGGCACTGACCAGGTTGGGCGATGGAACCATCGGTCTCGCGTCGCGCATCCTGGGCGCCGTCATCGAACGCGAGACCCAGGTCGCGGGCGGCAGATCGCGCGACGAGATCCTGGCCTACATGCACACGCGCCGCGACCGGTACGGAGAAAAGCTCCTCATGCAGCTCGACGCCTGTGTCAGTGAGTCCACCGGCGCACCGCCGGCGCGGCTTCCGGTGGAGCGCGAAATCCTGCTGAGCGACGTGGTGCCAGGCATGACCATCCGCAGCGAGCTGCGCAATTCGGGCGGCGTCCTGCTGGTGCCGAAGAACTTCGAAGTGACCAAGAAGTTCGTGGAGCGCATTTCGAGCATCGCGCCCGAGCTCATGATGACGACCGTGAAAGTCGTGATGCCGCCGCAGCCCTAGCCGCGGCCGGTTACTTGCCGGCGACCTTCGCCTGGTTGATCCACACGCCCTGCGCGAGCGTGGTGGCGAATGCCGCGCCGACGATGCCGGCATCGGCGCGCAACGCGCCAACCTTGAGTTTCGTGGGAACCTTGAGGTCGTCGCACAGATGCGGATTGTCGGCGGTGATGCCGCCGCACAGCACGATGAGATCCGGCCAGAACAGCGCGTGGATGCTGTTCAGCACGTAGTTGAGCTCGTTGATGTAGCCGGGCCAGTCGAGCTTGCGCTCCATGCGCGCACGGCCCGAGGCGCGTGCCTCGGCTTCCATGCCGTCGAACTCGAGATGACCGAGCTCGGTGTTGGGCACCAGCTTGCCGTCGACGAACAAGGCGCTGCCGATGCCGGTGCCGAGGCTGAGGACCAGCACGGTACCCATGACGTCGCGCGCGGCGCCGAAGTGCACCTCGGCGAGACCCGCGGCGTCCGCGTCGTTGATCGCGATGACCTGGCGCTTGAGTTTCTGTGCGGCGGGTTCGGCCAACGGCTGGCCGATCCAGGCCTTCGCGACGTTGGCGGCGGTGTGCACGGTGCCGCCGACCACGACACCTGGAAACGTGACACCCGCCATGAGGTTTCCGGCATTGTCCGGCAGCGCGGTGGCCATGGCGTCCATCATTTCACTGACCGCCGACATGGCGGGCGAGGGTACGGACTTGCGTTCGCCGATCAGACTGCCTCGATTCAGGTCGACCAGGGCCGCCTTGATGGAGGAGCCGCCGATATCAATACCAATTGCTTGTCGGTGCATTCCGCGTTAACTCGAAGCCACTATGGTGCAGGAACTGTCGCTCCCCCCGCGCGCGGTGCCTATGATACCGGTCTGTAAGCTCAGACATGGAATTTGCATGCAATGTCGGGGCGTCATCTGAATTGTCCTGAATTGTCTCGTCGAAGAGAGAAAGGTAGTTCGAGTGCTGAATGAAATGACGCAGGGCGCGGGTGCGCTTCTGCGGCGAGGGTCGATGCGTGCGGCCATTTACGACCGCCTCACGCGCTCGCTTGGAAAAGAGCCGGAGACCGCGACGCCGCGTGACATATACGACGCGTTATCGATGGCGCTGCGCGAGGAATTGTCCGCGCGTTGGCTCGCGACCCAGCGGCGTGTCGCGCGCGCGCGGGTAAAACGCCTTTGTTACCTGTCGGTGGAATTCCTTCCCGGCCGGTCGCTGATCAACGCCCTGTCGAGCCTCGATTCCGAGCTCATCGACGAGGCGCGCGCGGCCATTACCGCGATGGGCGTGGATTTCGACGCCGTGGTAGCGCTGGAAGTGGATCCCGGATTGGGCAACGGCGGTCTCGGCCGACTGGCGGCGTGTTTTCTCGATTCGCTGGCGACGCTGCAGTATCCGGCCACGGGATACGGCATCCGCTACGACTACGGCATCTTCACGCAATCCATCGACAACGACGGTGCGCAGCGCGAGGCCGCGAGTACCTGGCTGCGTCTGCACAACGTGTGGGAAACGCCACGTTCGGATGCGCGTTACATCGTGCGCTTCGGCGGGCGCGTGCTTCACCACGCACGACGTCGGCGGCGCGCAGCGTTCGCGCTGGGTCGAGACTCAGGACGTGCTGGCCGTGGGCTTCGACCAGCTCGTGCCGGGTAATCGTTCTCCTACGGTGAACCACCTGCGGTTGTGGTCGGCGCGCGCGTTGCAGCCGTTCCACATCGAAGATTTCAACGCCGGCAATTATCCGGCCGCGGTCGAAGACCAGGTGGAAGCGAAGAATCTGTCACGCGTCCTGTACCCGGACGATTCCACGCCGCAGGGCAAGGAGTTGCGCTTCAAGCAGCAGTACTTCTTCGTGAGCGCCAGCATCCAGGACATCCTCGCGACGCACCTGGCCGAGGAGCGCACGCTCGAAGAACTGCCGAGCGCGCTCGCCGTGCAGATGAACGACACGCACCCGACGCTCGCGATTCCCGAGCTCATGCGACTGCTCATCGATCAGTACGACATGCCGTGGGCTCAGGCCTGGGACATCTGCCGCAACGTGTTCGGGTACACGAACCACACGCTGCTGCCCGAGGCCCTTGAAACCTGGCCCGTGAACTTCTTCGAGCGCTTCCTGCCGCGGCATCTCGAGATCATCTACCGCATCAACGAGGAGTTCCTGCTCGACGTCGAGAAGCGCTTCAAGGGTGACGGCGCGGCGAAGACCACGTTGTCGATCATCGGCGAGCATTACGGCAAGCGCGTGCGCATGTCGCACCTCGCGGTGATCGGCTCGCACAAGGTGAACGGTGTCGCCAAGCTGCACTCCGAGCTCATGCAGAAGACCATCTTCTCGGGCTTCGCGCAGATGTACCCGGACCGCTTCACGAACGTGACCAACGGCATCACCGTGCGGCGCTGGCTGAAGCAGTCGAACCCGCGGCTGGCGCGGCTGCTCACGGAGCGGCTGGGTTCCGCGTGGGAAAACGATCTCGAGGAAATCGAGCGGCTGCGCTGGGCCGCAGAAGACCCGGGATTCCGCGCGTTGTTCCGCGACATCAAGCGTCAGAACAAGATCGCGCTGGCGGAGGAGGTGGACCGGCGCACGGGCATCGACGTGTCCGTCGATTCGCTGTTCGACGTGCAGGTGAAACGCATCCACGAGTACAAGCGGCAGCTTCTGAACATCTTGTACGTCATCACGCGCTACAACCGCATCAAGGCGAAGCCGAACGAAAACTGGGTGCCGCGGACGGTGATGTTCGCCGGCAAGGCCGCGCCGGGTTATGTCCTGGCGAAGGGCATCATCAAGCTCATTAATAATGTGTCGACCACGATCAACCAGGACCCGGCCACGCTGACCAGGCTCAAGTGCGTGTTCCTGCCGGACTACGACGTGTCGCTGGCGCAGACCATCATGCCGGCGGCGGACCTCTCGCAGCAGATTTCAACCGCGGGCATGGAAGCCTCCGGTACCGGCAACATGAAGCTCGCGCTGAACGGCGCGCTGACCATCGGTACGCTCGACGGCGCCAACATCGAGATCCGGGATTCGGTGGGACCCGAGAACATCTTCATCTTCGGAATGACGGCGGATGAGGCCTCCCAGCGCCGCGCGGATGGTTACCGGCCGCGCGAGATCGTGGCCGCGAATCCGGAATTGGGCGCGACGCTCGAAATGATCCGAAGTGGTGCATTCGCACGGGCAGCAACGATTACGCGCACGCGCTGGTTGATAGAGTGATGAGCGACGGCGAGCCTTTCCTCGTGCTGGCCGACTTTGCGGCGTACTGTGCCGCCCAGGACAAGGTGGATGCGTTTATCGCCAACCCGAAGAGTGGAGTCGCCGCGCCGTGCTGAACACCGTTGGAATGGGACCGTTTTCGTCGGATCGCAGCGTGCGGGAGTACGCGCAGCGCATCTGGAACATCCGGTCGGTGATTTTATTGTGGCCCTTTTTTTTTTTTTTTTTTTTTTTTTTTTTTTGCACTTCGCAACGAGAGAAGAGCTCTCACCAAGTTTTCGGAAATCGGGAATTTTTTTTGCGCTGGTCAGCGCAACTCATCACGAGCCGCGCTCCGCTGCTGGGCTACCAGGCCTTCCCGCGCGCGGAAGGCGCGCCGCTGTGCGTCGTGCGGGTGCTCGAGCCCGGCGCCGAATCCGTCGACGTGTACTGGGAGGACCCACCCTGAACCACCAGCACCCGCTCAAGCGCATCCACCAAGAAGCAGGCCTCTTCGAAGGCAGCATCGAACATCGCCGCCCCCTGGTGCCGTACAAGCCTGCGCGTTAAATATTCGCCCGGCAACGAAGTCACCAAGCACGACACCTATTTCTTCTCGCACGAGCTCTCGGACTTCGATCTCTATCTGTTCGGCCAGGGCCGTCACTACGGCCTGTACCAGAAGTTCGGCGCGCACCTGCGCGAGCGCGAGGGCGTCAAGGGCACCCACTTCGCGGTGTGGGCGCCGAACGCGAAACGCGTCTCCGTCGTCGGCAGCTTCAACCTGATGGGACGGCCGCAAACACGCCATGCAGGCGCG
>CAVZED010000023.1:0-109014 GCA_963774045.1 uncultured Pseudomonadota bacterium | reverse complement strand
GGACAGATGAACCTGGCGCTGGTCGCGGTCGTCCTCGCGATCGGCGCCGGCGCCGTGATCGCGGTGTCGACGCGCGAGCCTGCCGTCGCGCCGATCGGTCTGGCGGTGGCGCTCGTCGCGGCGGCCCTCCTCGCCGATCCCCTGCCGTCCGCCGCGATCCTTGGCGTGCGCATCGTGGCCGCGCTCCTTGCCGCGACGCTGATCCGATGGGCCGGCCGCGGCGGGCCTCGCCAGTTCTCGCCACTTGGCTGGCCGTCGGAGGCGCTGCTCGCGACGGCGGGGGCGGTTGCCGGCCTGGGTGTCGCGCTCGGCCTCGCGTCGCTCGGGGGAGCCGCGCCGGGCTCGGGCCCGTTCGACGGACCGGTCGGGCCGGGGGTGGGTCCGTGCCGGGCGCCCCGTCCGGCGAGGCGGCGCTCTCCGTGATGGCGTTGACGGTCGCCGCCGCAGCAAGCCTCCTCGTCCTCGGCGCAGCGCCGATGGTCCACGGCCGGCCCGGGATCCGGCGGGCGATCGGGCTGGTCCTCGTCGCGCAGGCGGTCCTGCTGCTCCGGATCGGCGTCGCCGGCCCGTCCGCCGACCTCGAGGAGATCGCCCGCGCCGGACTGCTCGTCGCCTGCGCGGCGACCGGGGCGGCGCTCGCGCGCGCGACCGCCCGGGCGCAGGCCGCCGACGAGGACACCGACCCGGCCTTCAGCGAGAGCCGGCGGGTGGGGCCCACCGGTGAGCGCCCGCGACGGGTCCTCGCGCGACGTTCCCGCGTCGGTGTCCGCCCCGATGACTGTCCTGCTGCTCGCCGTCGTGGCCATCGCTGCGGGGATCGGGTCGATCGTGGTCGCCCCGTCGATGGCGGCGCGCCGGGCTGCTGATCGGCACCGCCGGCAGCCTCGCGGTCCTCGCGATCGCGCTCGCGATGCCCGCGGAGGAGTCGCTGGAGCTGGGCGGCGTCGGGCTCGTCGGGACGCCGCTCGTGCGCGAGATGACCGTGGCCTGGTCCGCCGGAATCGCTGCGCTCGGGCTGCTGAGCTCGGCGTCGGCGGGCGCCCGACGGTCGTCGGGCCGTCGCTGATCGGCCTGGCGGTGGCGGTGGTCGCGCTCGCGACCCGCGACCCCGCGAGCTCCGTGGCGGCACTTGCCGCCGGCGGCGTCGCGGGCGTTCTGGTGCCCGGCCTCGCCGGCTGGCTCGACGGCGCCGATTCGCCCTCCCGGCTGCCTACGACGAGCCGGGGCTCGCTCGCGATCCTCGGGTCGGGCCTCCTGGGGCTCGCGGTGATCGCGTTCGGCTCGTCCGCGGCGGGGCCACTCCGGCGCCGGTGGCGCGAACCCGAACGACCCGGGCGTCCAGCTGGCGTCGGGGCTCGCCCTGCTGGCGATGGTCGCCGCGGTGGCGATCCGGTGCGGCCTCATCCCACTCCACGTCTGGGCGGCCCGGTTCATGGAGGGGGTGTCGCCGCTCGCCATCCCGGCCGCGTTCGCCTGGGGCAGCGCCGCGTTCATCCTCGTGGCGATCGACTGGAGCCAGGTCGCGCTCGGCCCGGACGCCGCCGGCGCCACGGAGAGCACGCTGATCATCGTGCTCAGCTTCATCAGCCTCGTGCTCGGCGGGCTGGCTGCAATGGTCCATGACGACATCGAGCACGTGCTCGGTTACTCGATCCTCCAGGACGCGGGCGTGGCCGTCCTCGCGTTCGCGTCGCTCGAGCCGGAGGTCGCGGCGGCCGCGCGCAACTGGCTCGTCGCCAGCGCCACGGTCAAGACGGCCCTCGCGGCGTGGTGCGCGGTGGTCCGGTCGGCGTACGGCGGGCATCGGCTGGCGGACCTCTCGGGCTGGGCGCGCCACTCCCCCGTCCTCGGGATCTCGTTCGCCGCGATCCTCGTGGCCGCGGTCGGCTTTCCGACAATGGCGATCTGGGAGTCGCGCTCGAGCCTGATCGTCTCCGCGATGCCGGAGCTGGGAGGCTTCGTCACCTTGCTGATCGCGGCCATGCCCGGGGTCTACCTCGGTCGGATCGCGCTCGCCGGCGTGAACCCGATCAGCGCCGCGGTCGCGGCGGGTCCGACAGGCTGGCCGCGCTGGAGCGGTGGTCGGACCATCGGCTGGTCGGATGGTTCTGGCTCGACATCCTGCGGCGGTCCCGGCCGAGGTCCAGGCGAACCGCGTGCCGCTCATGGCGCTGTGCGTGCTGTTCCTCGCCGTGCTGGCGGTCGTTACCGCGATCGGCGGCACCGGCGAGACCGGCGGCTCGTAGCCGGCTCCGCAGGGCGGCGGGTGGTGAGCGCCCGGGTCAGTCCTCCGGCGCGAGCACCCAGCGATCGATCTCGCGGCCATAGTCCAGCAGCTCGTCCGGCGCCGAACCAGAGGTCGATCTCGGCGGCCGCGGTCTCGGCGCTGTCCGAAGCGTGGACGAGGTTCTGGGCCGTCTCGAGGGCGAAGTCTCCGCGGATCGTGCCCGGTGCCGCCTCGTGAGGACGGGTCGCCCCGTTCATCGCCCTGACGATCGCGATCGCGTTGGGTCCCTCGAGGACGGCCGCCACGAGCGGCCCGCTCGTGATGAAGTCGACGAGGCCGCGAAGAAGGGCTTCGCGCTGTGGACGGCGTAGTGGCGCTCGGCGAGGTCGCGGCTGACGGCATCAGCTTCAGGCCGACGAGCGCAGGCCGCGCTCCTCGTAGCGGGCCAGGATCCGCCCGGCGAGCAGGCGCTGGACGCCGTCGGGCTTGATGAGGACGAGGGTCCGTTCGGTCACGATGCCTCCAGGAAACGATGCGGGCGTCTATGGTGCGGCGCGAGTTCCACGGTTTCACGCGGCCACGTCGAGGAGGGTTAGGCGGCCTCGGCCTCGAGGCGACGGCCGACGATCCGGAAGGCGTCGCCTCGGAGCAGGAGGGCCGCGCACCTCGCGTCGTGGGCCGAGGGCGTCGAGGATGGCCGGGGCCAGCGCGGGATCCTGGCGAAGGACCAGGGCGAGGCGCGAGCCGTGCCCTCGCCGGCGACCCCTGAGCCGAGCTCCTCGCGCGCCCGCGCGACCTCGGCCGGCTCGGCGGGCTGGCCTGATGGCCGCCCGTGCTGGCTCGTTCGGCGGCCCCGGTCGATGAAGGCCGGCCGTCGTCCCCCCCAGAGCCCCACCATCTCGGCCCCGGCCGCGGCGCCGGCCGCGGCCGCCCTGGCGGCCGGGTCGAAGTGGCCGGACGGGGTCGGGGGAGGGGGGCGCCGCGCAGGCCGGTCCGCGTCCCGCCACCCGCCGACCGCCTCGAGGTCGACCGGCGCGTTCGGGGCGGATGGCCAGAAGGCCCGCCTGGGCATGCCGCTGAAGAAGCCCTCGAGGACGTCGGCGTCGACGGCTCCCAGGGCGTCGACGTGGACGCGAGCCTCGACGGGGTGGCCGGCCGCCGCCGCGCCCTCGGCGGCGATGACACGAGCGATCGGGCGGCTGCCGCCGGCGCCGATGTGGGCGGCCGCCGCGTCCGTCGCCGGCCCCGGTCGCCGCCGCGCCAGCGAGCCTCGGCCAGTTCGGCCAGCCCGTTGACGTCGATGTCGGCCCGACCAGGTCCTCGAGCTCCGCCCGAGCGAGCGTCAGCGCTCCGAGCCTGAGGTGGAGGCTCGCCAGGCGGCGGTCCTCGGCCGCGGCGGCTTCACGACGTGCGATGGCCGCGGGATCGGGGTTCCGGGGGCCGTGCCTGTCCCACCGTGGAGGCGCATGGCCGGATGCGCCGCGCTCGTCATGCCGGCAGCCGCAGGCGCTTGTCGAGCCCTCGCAGGTAGCGGGCCGGGGCGACGACGGCCAGCCGCAGGACCTCGTCGCGGATCAGCTCGGCGGCCAGCCGCTGGACGTCGGCGGCGGTGACCGCTCGACGGCGGCGAGCGCCTCGTCGAGCGTCAGGACCCGGTCGTGAAGGGCTTCCTGGCCACCGACCCACGAGGCCAGGTGGCGCGTCTCGTCCATCCGGAGCTCCAGCCCGCCGGCGAGGTAGGCCTTCGTCTTGGCCAGCTCGTCGGTCGGGATCGGCTCGTCGCGAAGGCGGGCCAGCTCGGCGAGGATCGCGTCGAGGGCCGCCCGACCCGGCCGGGATCCACGCCCGCGCTGACCTCCAGCGCGCCCGCATCGGCGTACTCGACGAGGCCCGAGCTGACGTCGTAGGCCAGGGCGTCGCGATCGACGAGCGACAGGAAGAGGCGGCTGCTCATGCCGTCCCCGAGGACGGCGTTCAGGACCGCCAGGATCCAGGCGTCGGGATGGTCGCGGCGAAGGGCCGGGACGCCGACGCACAGCTGGGCCTGGGTCGTGTCACGCCGGCCGACCAGGACCCGGTCCCCGGCCGGCAGGGCGGGCGCCGACGCGTAGCCCGTGGACGCCGTTGCCGCGCCCGAAGGCGGCATCCACGAGGCCCACCGCCTCCTCGTGGGCGATGTCGCCGGCGACCGCGACGACCGTGTTCGCGGGCCGGTAATCGAGGCCCAGAAGTCGCGGATGCCGCCGGCAGGCAGCGCCGGATGTCGTCCTCGTCCCCGCAGATCTCGCGGCCGAGGGCTCCCTTCCCGAACATCGCCTGCTGGAACAGGATCTGGCAGTACTCGGCGGGGTCGTCGAGGTAGCCCCGGATCTCCTCGATGATCACGCTCCGCTCGCGGTCGATCTCCGCGCCGTCGAGCGACGGCCGGCAGATGAGCTCGCCGAGGACGTCGACGCCGCGGTCGCCTCGCGCCGGGGGACGCGAGCCCAGTAGACGGTCGACTCGCGGTCGGTGGCGGCGTTGAAGGAGCCGCCGACGCCCTCGATGGCCTCGCGAGGGCCCGCGTCGACGGGATAGGCCGCGGTGCCCTTGAAGGTCAGGTGCTCGAGGAAGTGGGCGACGCCGGCCTGGCCGGGCGCCTCCAGGCGCGAGCCGGCGAGGCACGTAGGCAGCGACGGACACGGACCGGGCGCCGGGAGCTGGGCGCTGATGACCCGCGGCCCCTCGGCCAGCTCCGTCCGTTCGAACATCGCCGGGATGGTACCCGAGGGCCGATCGGGGCCCGAATGAAGCGGCCGGCGCCGGAGGCGCCGGCCGCATGTCGTGGCGGAACGGCCCCAACTTGGGGATGAAGCGGCTCGAGCCAGGCCCTGGAGCGAAGAAGACGACGAAGGCGACCGCACGACCCACATCAGCGGGTGGATCTCGGCGACCTTGCCGCGGACGACCTTGATCAGGACCCACGAGACGAAGCCCGCGCCGATGCCGGCGGTGATGTCGAAGGTCAGCGGCATGAGGATCATCGTCAGGAGCGCCGGGATCCCCTCCTCGACGTCGCCGACCTCGATGTCGCGACCAGCTGAACATCAGGAAGCCGACCAGGATCAGGGCCGGCGCCGTGGCCACGAACGGCACGATGCAGGCGAGCGGCGCCAGGACGATCGCGACCAGGAACAGGAGCCCGTGACGACCGAGGCGAACCCCGTCCGGCCGCCCTCGGCGACGCCGGCCGCGCTCTCGATGTAGGTCGTGTTCGAGCGAGACGCCGGCGACGCCGCCGGCGGCCGCCGCGACGGATGTCGACGAGCAGGACCCGCCCGACGTCCGGCACCGAGCCGTCCTCGCAGGCGAGCCCGGCCTCTGCGGTGACCGCGGTGACCGTGCCCATCGTGTCGAAGAAGTCGACGAGCATGATCGAGAAGATGACAGCAGGGCCGTGAGGAGGCCGAGCGCGAAGACATCGGTGACGTCGACTGGCCGAGCGTGCAGAATCAGCGTCCCAGGACGAGCCCGTCCGGGGTACGCTTGCACGCCGGGGGCGAGCGCCACGATCGTGGTCACGACGATCGCAGATGAGCAGGGCCGCCCTGATCCGCCGGAGCACAGGATCGATCGTGACGACGAGGCCGAAGAGGACCACGAACTGGGCCGAGGAGGAGGGCAGGAGCGGGACAGGGACGGGCCCCGGCCGGGGATGCCGGTCGAGGCGACGAGCCCGGCGTCGACGGAACCGATGAAAAGGAGGAACAGGCCGATGCCCACGGCGATCGCCCGCTTGAGGCCGGCGGGAACGGCGTTCATGATCGCCTCCCGGAGGCCGACGAGGACGAGGATCGTGACGACGATGCCCTCGAGCACGATCACGCCCATCGCGCCCTGCCAGCTCAGGCCCCGGCCCGATAGCCCGAAGGCGACGATGCCGTTGATGCCCAGGCCGGCGGCGAGCGCGATCGGGAGTTGGCGACCACGCCCATGGCGATGGTCAGGATGCCCGCGATGAGAGCCGTGGCCGCCGCGACCGATCGCGCCGGCGCCGTCCTCCGTCGTCGACGCCCAGGATGATTGGGTTCACGAAGATGATGTAGGCCATGACCGTGAAGGTCGTGACCCCGGCCGCGAATCTCGGTGGCGAGGTTCGTTCCGCGCTCGGCAAACTTGAAGTACCCGCCTATCGCCCCACCACCACCGCCGGCCCGCGGCGCGGTTCCTGCAGCCTTCACCCGGGGTCCCTCCACCTTCCACCACGCCACGGCCGGCCGAGCAGTCCGCGCCTCCCTCCGAGGCCCTCGTGGGCCGGGACACCAACCGCCCTATGGTACACGCGTCAGCAGCCGATTAGCGGGCGGTTCGGCGCAGGCCGGCGACTGCTCCTCCGCGACGCGGAGTCGAGGCCCAGAAGCTCCATCTGGACGTAGCCGGAGGTGTCGAAGGCGAGCTGGCGCGGCTCGAACGGCGAGCCCTCGCCGTCGCCGCCGGGCGTGAACTCGACGACGACCGCTCGTCGCCCTGGACGAGGGTGTAGACGAGGAGCTGGTCGGGTCGCGTCACGAACTCGAGGTGCTCGAAGGAATCGACGTTGAGGGTGATGCGATCGGGGTGAAGTAGGTCGAGACGTCGGGCTGGTCGACCACGATCCGCTCGACCCAGCCCGTGCCGTGGGCCTCCACCTCGCGGCCGCGCAAGTAGCGGTAGCTGACCGTCTGCTTGAGGAGCGGCCGGAGGAGGTTGAGCATGTCCTCGCGGCTGGTGACCACGCCCTGGTTCACGAAGAACTTCGCCGGCGGCTGGACGGGCACGGACTCCACCTCCGGGGCACGTCGGGGCAGGGACGGCGCGATGGTAGCGCGGGGCGAGCCCAGCGGAGGTTCGCGATTTGGCCGCGTATGATCGAGCCATGCTCCTCGCGGTCGACATCGGGAACTCGAACATCACGATCGGCTCGTTCCGGAACGGCGCCCTAGTCGCCGTCCGGCGGGCCGCGACGACCCCGCGCCGGCCGCCGACGAGCTGAGCTCCTGCTGAGGGCCTGCTCCGCCTCGACGACACCGCGTTCGCGGACGTCTCGGCGGTGGTCTGCGCCTCGGTCGTGCCCGCGGTGGCACGGCGCTGGAGGCCGTCACCGCGCGGCGGGAGCGGCCGCTCCTGATCGCCGGCGCCGGGACGGTCCCGCTCCCGATCCGCGTCGATCGGCCGGGCGACGTCGGCGCGGACCGGCTCGCCAATGCGCTGGCGGCGTCGCGCCTGTACGGGGCGCCGGCGATCGTCGTCGACCTCGGGACGGCGACCACGTTCGACTGCGTCGCCCACGACGGCGCCTTCGTCGGCGGGGCGATCGCGCCCGGGCTCGAGCTCGGCTTCGCGTCGCTGGCATCGGGGACCGCCCAGCCTGCCGAGATCGAGATGCGGACCCCCGAGCGGGCGATCGGGCGAGACACCGCCGCGCGATCCAGAGCGGCACGGTGCTCGGCCACTAGGCGATGGTCCAGGGGCTGCTCGCCGCACCGTCGCGAGCTCGCCGACGCCGGCGACATCTCGCCGCAGGACGTCCACGTCGATCCTCACGGGCGGGCTTTCCGGCGCCGTTCGCGGGCGGGATCGAGGGCGTCGAGCATCGATCCTGAGCTGACGCTGAAGGGCCTCGCCATCCTCCACGCCGAGGTCGCCGGCGGGACGCCGCTCGAGCTGCCCCTCGCGTGAGGCCGCGCGTGACGCCTCGGCTCGGAGGCCGGCTGGTCGGCCTCGGCGTCACCGGCTCGATCGCCGCCTACAAGGCCGTCGAGCTCCTGCGCCTCCTGACCGCGGAGGGCGCGGACGTCGTCGTCCTCCTCTCGCCAGCGCCCAGCGCTTCGTCGGTCCGCTGTCCTTCGCGGCCCTGTCGCGGCACCCGGTCGAGACCGACGTCCTCGATCTCCTGCCCGACGGCCGGATCGGGCACATCGTCGTCGCCGACGCGGCCGACGCCGATGGTGGTCGCCCCGGCCACCGCGAACTTGCTCGCGGCGATGGCCAGCGGCCTCGCGGGCGACGTCGTGACCGCGACCTGTCTCGCGACCAGCGCTCCGGTCGTCGTCGCGCCGGCGATGGACGGCGACATGTGGACGCATCCCGGCGACGGTCGCCACGTGAGCGCCTCCGCGACGTGTTCGGCTACACGGTGGTCTCGCCGGAGGCCGGACCGCTCGCCTCCGGCCAGAGCGGGATGGGCCGCCTCGCCGAGCTGCCGTCGATCGTCGACGCGGTTGTCGGCGCGGTTGGCGACGGCCCATCCGCAGCCCGACCAGGCCGCGCGCCCGCCGCTGGCCGAGGGCCCGCCGCGCGACGCCGATCTCGTCGGGCGCCATGTCGTCGTCACCGCCGGCGGCACCCGCGAGCCGATCGATCCCGTCCGCTTCATCGGCAACCGCTCGACCGGCCGGATGGGCGTGGCCCTCGCGGACGCGGCGCTGGCCCGCGGCGCCACCGTGACCCTGATCGCCGCCGCGGTCGAGGTCCCCCTTCCGTCCGGGCCCAGTCGTCCGCGTCGAGTCGACGGCGGAGCTGCAGGCGGCCCTGCGCGAGGCGATGGCCGGCGCCGCCACCTCCGGGTCGAGCGGCGCCGACGGCCCGAGCTCCCGGCGCCCGTGCGCACCCGACGCCCTTGTGATGGCCGCGGCCGTGGCCGACTTCACGCCGGCCGATCCGAGTGCCGACCAAGATCCCTCGACGTGACGGCCTGTCCACTCGAGCTCTCCCCCACCCCAGACCTGCTCGCCGAGGTCGCCCGCCGCCGCCTCGATGGCGCACCCTGCCGGCGCCCCGTCCTCGTCGGCTTCGCGGCGGAGACCGGGGGCCCTGGACCGGGCGCCGGACAAGCTCCGCGCGAAGGGCGTCGACCTGCTCGTCGCCAACGACGTAGAGCGAGGCGGGCTCGGGCTTCGGCACGGAGACGAACCGCGTCACAATTCTCGATCGGGCGGGCCGGCGACGACCGCCGCTGCTGAGCAAGCGCGAGGTCGCCGATCGGATCCTCGACCGCGTGGCGCGAGCGTTGGACTCCCGCGATGCGGCGGCGCAGACTGGCGCCAGCCCGACCGTCCCCCAGCGAGGATCGACATGAGCGCCACGGACCAGAACGTTCGACGGCTGACCATCAGCCGACATCGGCCGGATGTACGCCGACGGCGAGCGCATCCCGATGCTCACCGCTACGACTACCCGACGGCGCGATCCTCGACGACGCCGGCATCCCGATGATCCTGGTGGGCGACTCGGTCGGCCAGGTCGTCCTGGGCTACGAGACGACGGTCAAGTCACGATGGCCGAGATGCTCCACCACACCCGGGCGGTGGTCCGCGGCACGAAGCGCGCCCTGGTCATCGGCGACATGCCGTTCCTCACGTACGCGACCGCCGGACGAGGCGACGGAGAACGCCGGCCGGTTCATCCGGACGGCGGCGCGCAGGCGGTCAAGATCGAGGGCGGCGTCCGAAGCGCCCGGATCGATCGAGGCACTGGTGAAGTCCGGCGTGCCCGCTGATGGGCCACATCGGCTGGACGCCGCAGTCGCAGCACGGCCTCGGCGGCAAGGTCAAGGTCCAGGGCAAGTCGCGCGACGCAGCGCGGGCGCTTCTTGTCCGACGCCCATCGCGATCCAGCAGGCCGGCGCGTTCTCGATCGTCCTCGAGCTGGTGCCCGAGCAGCTCTCGGCGGTGATCACCTCACGGCTCGGCATCCCGACGATCGGGATCGGCGCGGGGCCGCACTGCAGCGGCCAGGTCCAGGTGATCCCCGACATGCTCGGCCTCGGCGACTTCCATCCGAAGCATGCCCGGGCGTACGCCGACCTCCAGGGCACCATGGCCGACGCGACCCGCCGGTGGATGGCCGACGTTGCCGCCGGCACGTTCCCCGGGCCTGCTGAGACCGTGCGCATGGACGACGCCGTGCTCGACGAAGCTCTGGGGCGCCATGCCGACGATCGGGCCACGTCCGCCGACGCCAACGCCGGCAGCCTCATCCCGCTCGACCGCGACCTCTAGCGCACGCCGGCGCGGTTCGCCGCGCTAGGCGAGCCTCGCCACCTCGTCGTGGCTCGTGACCCGCATGGTCTCGCCGACCGTCGGCGTGATGGTCTGGGCGATTCCGCTGCTGGCGCTGGCTTGGGTGCTGTGGCGCGCGAACGCGAAGTCGCCCACAACCCGCGTCGTCATGCGTGCCATCGCCGTGCTCGCGGTGCTGCTCGCGATCGGCGAAATCCAGAATGGCGCACGCGGCGGCACGAATCCGCTCGTGCTGAATCCGCCGCCCGCGGCCGAGCAGCACACCCTGCAGTTCAAACGCATCAAGACCGTCGCGGATCTCGAGCACGAAGTCGCGGCGGCCAAGGCCGCGGGCAAGTCGGTGATGCTCGATTTCTACGCGGACTGGTGCGTGTCCTGCAAAGAGATGGAACACAAGACCTTCACGCAGCCGGACGTGCAGGCCGCGCTGACCAACACGCTGCTGCTGCAGGCCGATGTCACCGCGAACGACGACGAGGACCAGGCGCTGCTGAAGCACTTCGACATCTTCGGCCCGCCGACCATCGCTTTTTATGGAACTGACGGAGAGGAAAGGCGAAACTTCCGCGTCGTCGGTTTCATGGAGGCTGCGGAGTTCGCAGCCGTGGTCCGGCAAGCGGTCGCTCCGGCGACTCCACCCGCAACGTGACGAACACTCCCGCGAAGACACCGCGAGCGCTGCTCGCGGCGCTGGTCATTTTTTCGGCCGGCGCGCTCGGCTACGTCGGATACAAGCTGAACTCGCTTGCCGGTATGGGCATTCCTGGCGAAATGAAGCCCAGCCCGGTGACGAATGCTCCGGTGACGAATACCGTGGCGCCGGACGATGCTCCGAAGAAGAAAACCGTTCCCGACACGTTGCCCGACGTCACCCTGTCCAACCTCGACGGCAAACCCACCAAACTCGCGAGTTTCGGCGGCCGGCCGCTGATGGTGAATTTCTGGGCGACCTGGTGTGCGCCCTGCCGCCGTGAGATCCCGCTGCTCAATAAGATAAGAATGCAGCGAAAGCCACAGAATGCGGAGATCGTCGGAATTGCCGTCGATTTCAAGGAAGATGTCCTCAAGTACGTGCAAACCACGCCCATCCACTACCCCCTGCTGATGGGTGAAGAGGACGGCCTGGCAGCTGCCGAGGCTTTTGGCATGGGCATGGCTTTACCCTTTTCGGTGTTCGTGGACAGCCAGAATCGGATCCTGACGATAAAAATTGGCGAGTTACACGAAGATGAGGCCAATTTCGCGTTCGATCGGCTGCGGGATATCGACAATGGCGTTCTGACGCGTGAGGCCGCCCAGGCCGCCGTTTCGGACGCTTTCCGGGAGATGGCCGCGGAACGCGCCCGAACCGCCGAAGCGGGTTCCACCCATTAGCCGGTTTCGTGCCGTTCGCGTCAGATTGACGAAAACCGCGCACGTTGCCTGCCACTTACGGTAAATTCGCCGCCTTCGCTGGCCCGGGGGATGGTCAAAAGGCCTTATGGCGCGACTCTTATTACTTAATGGACCGAACCTGAACCTGCTGGGGCAACGAGAGCCGGAGGTTTACGGCTCGGACACGCTGGCCGCCATTGAAGAGCGGGCCAAGAACGCCGCATCCCGGCTGGGACACGAGCTGGTGGCGTTCCAGAGCAATGCGGAACACGAGCTCATCGATCGCGTGCAGACCGCGAAGGCCAACGGCATCTCCTTCGCCGTCATCAATCCGGGTGGATTCACGCACACCAGCGTCGCGCTGCGCGACGCGCTGCTCGGCGTGAAGTTGCCGTTCATCGAACTGCACCTGTCGAACACATTCGCGCGCGAGAAATTCCGGCACCACTCGTATTTCTCCGATATCGCGGTGGGATGCATCGTGGGGCTCGGCGCCCTGGGATACGAACTGGCCATCCAGGCCGCCTCGGCGCGCCTCGCTGACGGGCGTCCCGCCCGTAGTTAAAACTAAGGACACTACTTTGGACATCAGGAAAGTAAAGAAACTCATCGAACTACTCGAAGAGTCGGGGATCGCGGAAATCGAGATCAAGGAAGGCGAGGAAGCGGTGCGCATCAGCCGCATGCCCACCGGGCCGATGGTCACGCATCACGCCCCAGCGATGATGGCCGCGCCCCCCGCGGCCGCTCCGGCCGCCGCACCCGTTGCCGCCGCCGGCCCGCCCGCCGTTCCCGCGCGCCGCGCGAATGAGCACGTGGTCGCCGCGCCGATGGTGGGCACGTTCTATGCCTCCGCCACACCCGGCGCGAAGCCGTTCGTCGAGATCGGCAGCGAGGTCAAGGAAGGCCAGGTCCTCTGCATCATCGAAGCCATGAAGATGATGAACCAGATCGAGAGCGACAAGACCGGCAAGATCACCGCGATCATGGCCACCAATGGCGATCCGGTCGAATTCGGCCAGCCGCTCTTCGTGATCGAATAGTGGTCATCGAGTAGACGACCCAACATGCTCGACAAAATTGTCATCGCCAACCGCGGCGAGATCGCGCTCCGCATCCTGCGCGCCTGCCGCGAGCTCGGCATCAAGACGGTCGCCGTCCACTCGACCGCGGACTACAACCTCAAACACGTGTTGCTCGCCGACGAATCGGTGTGCATCGGCCCGCCGCAGTCGCAGAAGAGTTACCTCAACATGCCCGCGATCATCAGCGCGGCCGAGGTCACCGACGCCGTGGGTATCCACCCCGGCTACGGCTTCCTCTCCGAGAACGCGGACTTCGCGGAGCGCGTCGAGAAGAGCGGCTTCACGTTCATCGGCCCGCGCGCCGATGTGATCCGCATGATGGGCGACAAGGTTTCGGCCATCAACGTGATGAAAAAGGCCGGCGTGCCCTGCGTGCCGGGCTCCGGCGGACCGCTCGGCGACGTGCCCGAGGACAACTTCCGGATCGCGAAGGACATCGGCTACCCGGTCATCATCAAGGCCTCCGGCGGCGGCGGCGGCCGCGGCATGCGCGTGGTGCACAGCGAAGCCGCGCTGCTCAACGCGATCTCCGTGACCAAGAGCGAAGCCCTGGCGGCGTTCAACAACGACCAGGTCTACATGGAGAAATTCCTGGAGCGCCCGCGCCACATCGAATTCCAGGTGCTGGCCGATCATCACGGCAATGTGATCCATCTCGGCGAGCGCGACTGCAGCATGCAGCGTCGCCACCAGAAGGTGGTGGAAGAGGCTCCCGCGCCCGGCATCACCGACGCGCAGCGCGAGCGCATGGGTGCGCGCGTGGTCGAGGCCTGCAAGGCGGTGGGCTACCGCAGCGCCGGCACGCTCGAGTTCCTGTACCAGGACAACGAGTTCTACTTCATCGAGATGAACACCCGCATCCAGGTCGAGCACCCGGTGACGGAGCTGATCACGGGCATCGATCTCGTGAAGGCGCAGCTCATGATCGCCTCGGGCGAGAAGCTGCAGTTCGCGCAGAAGGACATCAAGCTCACCGGCCACGCGATCGAATGCCGCATCAACGCCGAGGACGCCAAGACCTTCATGCCCTCGCCCGGCCCGATCAAGCTGTGGCACGCGCCCGGCGGCCCGGGCATCCGGGTAGATAGCCACATCTACTCCGGCTACAACGTGCCGCCGCATTACGATTCGCTGATCGCCAAGGTCATCGCGTACGGCGATACGCGCGAAACCGCGATCGCCCGCATGCGCAACGCGCTGGCGGAGATGGTGGTCGAAGGCATCAAGACGAACACGGCGCTGCACCAGGAAATCTTCACGCACCAGGCTTTCCGTTCGGGTGGACAGGACATCCACTACCTGGAGCGTCGACTCGGTCTGAAGTAGACGTCCGCCGATGCCGCAGCTGGCCCTCACACTCTCCCTGGACGGGCTCGATGCCGAGCGCGTGGAGCAGGCCTGCTTCGAGTTCGGCGCGCTCGCGGTCTCGTTCACGGACCAGCGCGATGATCCGATCCTCGAGCCCGCCCCCGGCGAATTCCGGCTGTGGCCGCACTCGCGGCTGCAGGCGCTGTTTTCGTTCGACACCTCGCCCGCGGAGCTGGTCGCCGGCCTGTCGCACGTGCTGCGCCTGGAGCCCGCGCGCTTCACGCTCGAGACGCTGGCGGATCGCGTCTGGGAACGCGAGTGGCTGCGCGACTTCCATCCCATGTGCTTCGGCCGCCGCCTGTGGGTCGCGCCGCACCACTCGCACGTGCACACCACGGGCGCCGTCATCGTGCGGCTCGATCCCGGTCTCGCGTTCGGCACCGGCACACACGCGACCACCGCGATGTGTCTCGCGTGGCTGGACGAACACGCCGGCGAAGGCCAGGTGGTCATCGACTACGGTTGTGGCTCGGGCATCCTCGCCGTCGCCGCGGCCAGGCTTGGAGCGCGCGAAGCCTGGGCCTACGACATCGATCCGCAGGCTCTTACCGCGACACGCGACAACGCGGCCGCGAACGACGTCACCGCGAGGATCCACGTCGTCGACGCCGATGCCGCGCTGCCGCCCGGCGCAGACCTGGTGCTCGCTAACATCCTGAGCGCTCCGCTGTGTTCGCTCGCGCCGCGCTTCGCCGCCCTGACGCGCGCCGGCGGGCGCATCGTGCTCGCGGGCCTGCTCGCGACGCAGGCCGACGAGGTGGCACGCGCGCACGCGCCGTGGTTTGATATCTCGCCGTTTGCGACGCGCGACGGCTGGACGGCACTCACCGGCGTTCGTAAGGAATAGGCGCTTGTTCACCGTTTGTCCGAAATGCACGCTGACCCTGGTCGTCACGACCGTGGACCTGCGCGCCGGACAGGGCTACGTGCGCTGCGGCCGCTGCGCGAATGTATTCAACGCCCTGATCGCCCTGCGCGAGGGTGACCCCGCCAACGGCATCTCCGACACCGCGAAGCGCCGCCTGCTCGAGACCGCGCCCCAGTCGGTCGAGCCGGCGAAAGGCTCCGGTGTGGCGATGGATCTCACGGAGCCTGAGCCTGAGCCTGAGCCCGAGCTGAGCCGGAGATCGAGGGGCGAGCCCGAAGTGGTGGCCGAGGAGATCGTGCTGTCGTCGGAATCCGCCGAGGCGGAAAGCGCGGAAGGGTCGCTCGAGTTCGATGCATCCGCGACGGACGTCTCCGATATTTTCATTTCGCCCCCGGAAGCCGAACACGACACGGGCTCCGGCAGCTACGAAGCCGTGGTGCTGGCCGAAGAACCGGTGGCGCCGCGGGCCGCGCCCGAGCCTGCGCCCCGGGAGCCCGACGACTCGTCGCACACCGACACGATCGCCGCCGACGACTGGTCGCTGCTCGATGACGACGACCCACCCGCCGCGGCCGAATTGGCCGACGCTGAATCGATCATCGAAGAATCGCCCTACGCGCAGGTGCCTCAGGAGCCGTCGCAGCCCGCACAAGCCCGACCCCGCCTGGGTCGAGGAAATGTTCGCGGAGGCCGAGGCGCAGGCGGAACAGAAATCCCGTCGCGAGCGCGTGACCGGCCGGCGCGCCACCGACTGGGAGCAACCTGTAAGAAGAAGTAGCAGAAGAAGTGGACGCCGGGCCGGCCGTGGCGCCACCCACACCACCCAGCGAAGCCGCGATCGCCGCGCTGCACGGCGCGCCCGTGATACGGCGGCCGCGCTGGCAATACATCAGCGGAGTCGCGGTGCTTGCGCTGGCGCTCCTGCTCCAGGTCGTGCACCACAACCGGCAGAGCCTCGTTCTCAACCCGTCGTTGGGCCCGCTGGCTTCGGAGGTTTACGGCTGGTTTGGCGTGACGCTGATGCCACGCTGGGACCTCAATGCGTATTCGGTCACCCTGCTCGGCGCCAAGTCCGAAGGCGCCGAGGGCACGCGCCTGCGGGTGCGCCTGTCGCTGCAGAACAAGAGCGTCCGCGTGCAGCCGCTGCCGTTGCTGCGCCTCACGCTCCAGGACCGGTACGGCAACGCGGTCGCCACGCGCGACCTCGAGCCCCAGGACTATCTTCCCAAGCGCGTCGCGGACCGGCGGCTGCTCGAACCCGACCAGCGTATCGACACCGAGGTGCACGTCGTCGATCCCGGCAAGGCCGCCGAGGGTTACGTGATCGACGCCTGCCTGCGGGGTGACGGAGGCGCCGTGGGCTGCGCCAACGACACCAAGCGCCCGGCCGTCGGCTGAAGGAATATCACCGATGCAGCTCGCATGCAAATCGGTCCCTACACGCTGGACTCCAATGTGGTGCTCGCCCCGATGGCCGGCGTGACCGACCGTCCCTTCCGCGTGATCGCGCGGCGGTTCGGCGCGGGCCTCGCGGCGTCAGAAATGATCACGAGTGACGTGCGGCTGTGGACGACGAAGAAGACGCAACGTCGCATGGATCACGCGGGCGAACCCGA
The DNA here is from genome assembly GCA_963774045.1 of uncultured Pseudomonadota bacterium. Lineage (GTDB taxonomy): Bacteria > Pseudomonadota > Gammaproteobacteria > Steroidobacterales > Steroidobacteraceae > CADEED01. The sequence goes on along the minus strand of CAVZED010000023.1, from coordinate 92,437 downwards.
ACCGCGCGTGGTGCAGCTCGCCGGCGCCGACCCCGAGGCGCTTGCCGAAGCCGCGCGCCGCAATATCGATCTCGGCGCGCAGATCATCGACATAAACATGGGTTGTCCGGCAAAAAAAGTTTGCAACCGCCTGTGTGGCTCGGCGCTGCTCACCGATGAAACGCTGGTCGCGAAAATCCTCGAGACCGTGGTCGCCGCGTCCAGCGTGCCGGTCACGCTGAAAACACGCACGGGCTTTCGTCGTGATTTGCGCAACGGTGTGCGTATCGCGCAACTCGCTGAATCATGTGGCATCGCGGCTCTCGCAGTGCACGGTCGCACGCGCGAAGATTTCTATGACGGCGCAGCGGAGTACGAAACCATTCGCGAAATAAGATCGCGTGTGGGAATTCCGTTATTCGCAAACGGTGACATTGATTCGCCGCAAAAAGCGCGCGCGGTGCTTGATTTGACCCGCGCGACAGGAGTAATGCTCGGTCGCGGCGCACATGGCTCGCCGTGGATTTTCCGTGATGTCAATTATTTTTTGTCGCGCGGAAAAATTGCGCCCGCACTTCCACTCTCCGAAGTGCGTGCTACCATCCTCGCGCATCTCGAATCCCTCTACGCATTTTACGGCGAAGAGACTGGCCTTCGAGTAGCACGCAAACACCTCGGTTGGTATTTTGAAAAGTTGCAGGATGCGCCCGATGTCCGTCGGGAGTTGATGGCAGCTTCAACGTCGGCGTCGCAGTTTGCGTTGTCGAAAAAATGTCTCGACGAATGGGTGCAGGCCCGCGGCGAGACCGCCGTTGCAACCTGGGGAGGTCTTGCAGCGTGTGTATGAGACGACCGGTGTTCAGGCTCGGACACAGACGATGGGGCGCAGGTAATGACGGCGAAAACTTCACGGACCCGAAAAGATTCCGGTCGCAACGGCGCGCTTGAAGTGCCGCTCCGCAACCACGCCGAACGCGCACTTTCCGACTACTTCTCCAACCTGAACGGCCACAAGCCCGCGCACCTCTACGACATGGTGCTGCGCGAGGTCGAAGAACCCCTGTTCCGCGCCGTGCTCGACTACTCGTCGGGCAACCAGTGCCGTGCCGCGGCCATCCTCGGCATCAACCGTGGGACGTTGCGCAAGAAGCTGCGCCAGTTCGGCCTTTCGGGCTGAAGCCAAGCGCTCCCTCAATGCTCGTCACGATTCGCAGGGCCCTGCTGTCGGTTTCCGACAAGACGGGGCTGGTCGATTTCGCCCGCGCCCTGGTTGCGCGCAAAGTCGAATTGCTGAGCACTGGCGGAACAGCGCGTCTGCTCATCGATTCCGGCATTCCCGTCACCGAGGTTTCGGCCTACACCGGATTTCCGGAAATCATGGACGGCCGCGTGAAAACACTGCATCCGCGCGTGCATGGCGGCCTGCTGGGACGGCGCGGCGTCGATGACGCCGTGATGGCGAAGCACGACATCCCGCCCATCGACCTGCTGGTCGTCAACCTTTATCCATTCGCCGAGACGCTCAAACGTCCCGACAGCACCTATGCGGACGCCATCGAGAACATCGACATCGGCGGCCCCGCCATGGTGCGCGCCGCGTCGAAAAACCATGAATCGGTCACCGTCGTCGTCGATCCGGCCGACTACGTGAAGGTGCGCGAGGAGCTCGAAGCCAACGCGGGCGCCACGAGCATCGACACGCGCGCCCAGCTCGCGGCCAAGGCGTTCGCGCACACGGCCAAGTACGACACCATGGTGTCGCAGTACCTGCTGTCGCGCGAGGAAAGCCCCGCAGAACCGTTCCCAGCCACACTGCCGCTGGTCTACGAAAAGATCCAGGACCTGCGCTACGGCGAGAACCCACACCAGCAGGCGGCGTTCTATCGCGATCCCGGCGCCCGCGGCTCGTGCGTGGCCGGCGCCCGGATGCTCCAGGGCAAGGAACTGTCCTTCAACAACATCGCGGACACGGACACCGCGGTCGAATGCGTGCGCGTCTTCAACGAGCCCGCCTGCGTCATCGTGAAGCACGCCAATCCATGCGGCGTCGCAACCGCGGTTTCACTGGCGGATGCCTACGACCGCGCGTACCGCACGGACCCCACGTCCGCCTTCGGCGGCATCATCGCGTTCAACCGCGAGCTGGATGAAGCGACGGCCGTGGCGATCACGGGCCGGCAGTTCGTCGAGGTGATCGCAGCGCCCTCGGTTTCGCCCGGCGCGGCCGCCGCGCTCGCGGGCAAGCAGAACGTGCGCGTGCTGGTCATCGGCCCGCTCGCGAACGCGCCGACCTCGGAATTCGAATACCGCAGCGTGGTCGGCGGACTGCTCGTGCAGAGCCGCGACACCGCGCTGGCCCAGCCCGATACGTTCAAGATCGTGACCTCGCTCAAACCCACGCCCACGCAGTACGCGGACCTGTGGTTTGCCTGGCGCGTGTGCAAGTACGTGAAATCCAATGCGATCGTGTTCGCGCGCGAAGGCATGACCATCGGCGTCGGCGCCGGGCAGATGTCCCGCGTCTATTCGACGCACGTGGCGGCGCTCAAGGCGAAGGACGAGGGTCTCGTCGTCGAGGGCAGCGCCATGGCCTCCGACGCATTCTTCCCGTTCCGCGATGGCATCGATGCCGCCGCGAAATACGGCATCAAGGCCATCGTGCAGCCCGGCGGCAGCAAGCGCGACGATGAAGTCATCGCGGCGGCCAACGAACACGGCATGACGATGGTCTTCACCGGCATGCGCCACTTCCGTCACTGATTCGGCGCGCATGAAGATACTGATCGTCGGTTCCGGTGGGCGCGAACACGCGCTCGCATGGAAATGCGCGCAGTCGCCGAAGGTCTCCGAAGTGCTGGTCGCGCCCGGCAATGGCGGCACTGCCATCGAGCCGCGGGTTCGCAACGTCGCCGTGGCCGCCGAGGATGTCGCCGGCCTGGTTGCGCTGGCCAAGACCGAAAAGGTCGGCCTCACCATCATCGGACCCGAGGCACCGCTGGTCATCGGCGTGGTCGATGCATTCGCGGCCGCGGGCCTGCGCTGTTTCGGGCCGCGCAAGGCCGCGGCGCAGCTCGAGGGTTCCAAGGCCTTCACCAAGGAATTCCTGAAGCGTCACGGCATTCCGACCGCGGCCTACGCCACGTTCACGCGCGCGACCTTCGATGAGGCCTGGGTGCGCGCGCAGCGCACGCCGATGGTCGTAAAGGCCTCGGGTCTCGCCGCGGGCAAGGGCGTCATCATTGCCGAGACCGCCGACGAAGCCGTGGCCAGCGCGCTTTCCATGTTCGACGGCCAGTTCGGGACCGCGGGCGATCTCGTCGTCATCGAGGAATTCCTGCCGGGCGAGGAAGCCAGCTTCATCGTCATGGCCGACGGCAAGCACATCGTGACGATGGCGACTTCGCAGGATCACAAGCGCCTCAAGGACGCGGATGCGGGCCCGAACACCGGGGGCATGGGCGCGTATTCGCCCGCACCCGTGGTCGACCGCGCGATGCACGAACGCATCATGCGCGAAGTCATCGAGCCCACCATCCGCGGGCTCGCGAAGGACGGCACGCCCTACACCGGGTTCCTGTACGCCGGGATCATGGTGCATCCCGACGGCACTCCGAACGTGCTCGAGTACAACTGCCGCTTCGGCGATCCCGAGACGCAGCCGATCATGATGCGGCTCAGGAGCGATCTCGTGGATCTGTGCGAGGCCGCGCTCGACAAGCGGCTCGATGCGGTGCACGCCGAATGGGACCCGCGCGCGGCGCTGGGCGTGGTGCTCGCGGCGGGCGGTTACCCCGACACCGTGCGCAAGGGCGATGTGATCGCCGGACTCGATGTCGCGGCCAAACTGCCGGGCAAGGTGTTCCACGCCGGCACCACCACGGACGGTGGCCGAGTGCTCACGAACGGCGGCCGCGTGTTGTGCGCTGTCGGGGTTGGCGATTCGGTGTCCGCGGCCCAGGCGCAGGCTTATGCGTTGGTGGACGCCATCTCATGGACGGGCATGCAGTGCCGGCGTGATATCGGCTATCGCGCGATCGAGCGGGAAAAACTGCGCAGGAATTGAAGTCGAATGTGCCGCGATCAGTCCGTGAGCCGGTGGTCGTAACTCACGACGCGCGCGAGCTTCCAGCCGGTCGGTTCCTTCTTCCAGATCTGCGTGAACAGCGAGATTTCAACCAGCTTCTCGGGCTTGCCGGGCAGCAGCTGGAAGAAGCGGTGCTGGCCGGTTTCGACGGCGCCGTAGTTGTTGAGCGGGTAGACCTTCAGCGTGCTGGCGTCGAGCTCGCGGCGCGCGCGGTAGTCCTCGCCGGTTTTCTGCCGCGCGCAGGTGCGCTCGATGTTCTCGATGAATTCCTTGCCCGACGCCGCGGTGCGCCCGCCCTTGTCGTGGAACATCTCGAAATCGTCGGAGACCATGCCCTTGAGCGCCTCGACGTCGCAGCGATCGAAAAACGCGGAGAACAGCGCCGCATCGGCGGCGCGGATTTCGTCGGTCAGCGCCTGTGTCGGCTTGGGGCCGGCGGTCTGGGCGCAGAGCGTCGCGAATGGCAGCAGCAAGGCGACAAACAGGGAAAGACGGCTCATGAAACCTCCGCGCATGGGACGCGCGCAGGCGCCATGTGGTTGCAGTCTAGGTCAATTCACCGGGATCGGAGAATCCGGCGCCAGCCACACGCTGACCATGTTCAACTCCTTGCCGGCGGCATCGTGGAACGGGATCGCGTTTTCGTCCACCACCGGCGTCACCGTGATCTCCTGGGCGCGGATGCCACTGAAGCGTTTGCCGAGCACTTCACGAAAATCCGACGTATCGACGGACTCCATGCCTGACCGCAGGACATGGCCTGACCGGTCCAGCAACACCCATGGGCTATCTCCGGCCGGGACGGGACGCCGCGAGCTCGTGTCGAAGTAACGTTCGAAGAGCTGCCGGTCGACGACACGGGTGTCCGGGAACAGCCGCGAGACGAAGCGCTCGCCCGGCTTCGCGGGACGCTCGGTATAGGCCGCGAGAATCAGCTTGCCGGGTTTCTGCGGGAGCTGGATCCATGTTTCCCCGTGATACGGCACATCAGCCGCGGCGATGCCGATCTCTTCGAAGATCGACGACTCCACCGAGACCTCGTCCGGCGGCAGCGGGATGTTTTTCGTCGTGGACCTTGCGATGGAAAAATCGTCATCGACGAGCGCAACGATGAGAGGCGTGCCCTCGAAACTGCCCGCAAGCAGCTCCGGATACTTCGCCTGCAGCAGGCGCTCGATGCTCTGCCCGACCCGAACTCCTGGCCCACCCGCGGGCGCCGGCTTGAGCAGCGTGGATTCGATGCGAGCCGGCGCTGCGACTTGTGTGGCCGCGAGTGCGCAGGCGCCCGCGAGCGAGATACACACAGCGGCGACGATCATCCGGTGGCGGGGTGCTCTGACCATGATGTTGATCCTCCGTTCGAGTTGTGAGGCGCGCTCGATGAGTGCGAGCGTAGCCATGGGCGGACGCGACTGTCGTTCGCTGACGAACAGCAGCGCGAGCCCGTAATCGGAAGGGTCCGCGCCCGCGCGCACGACGCGCGCATCGCAGTCCACTTCCATCGAGAAACGCAGGCGGTGACGCATCCACCACAGGGGCAGATTCCAGGGCAGCAGCGCGATGAGGACGGCCGCGACGGCCAGGATCTGCGGGTCGCGTGCGGCGAGGTGCTGGCGTTCGTGCGCGAGCGCGTATTCACGAATGGCAGCCGGCGCGGCCAGCAACCAGGCCGGGAACACGGTGCGCGGACGCCACCATCCATAGAGCGCGGGCCCGATGTCGGGCGCCACGGAGATCGCGTGAGAGTCGAGCTTCGCCGTCGGCCAGCGACGGGCTCGTCGCGACAGTCGCCAGGCGCCGAACAGGTGGAAGCCCAGCATGCCAGCCGTCGCGGCGATCCACGCCGCGATGGCGATCGAATCGAGCGGCCATGCCGCTATGCGTGCTGCGCGCAAGGCAGGCGCCGCCCTGAGCAATCCCGCGATCTCACCGGCGAGCACCGCCTCCGGAGGCGCGGAATTCAAGCGAGGAGCCTGGACGGTCGGCACCGGCTCTTGCAGCACGGTCGCGAGCGGCGGTACGACCACCGCCATGACGATAGCGGCGATCCACGCGACCCGGCGTGCTCCACCGAAGCGGGCCAGCGCCATCTCGAGCAACCAGGCGATGGCGGCCACGAAGGCCGCGACGATGAATCCATAGGCGATGAATGAGGCGATCATGACTTCGCCTTCCGGCCGCGCTTCGCGAGCAGTTCGCGCAGGCGGCGCGCGTCGGCGGGTTTCAAGTGCTCATCGGCCACGAAGTGCGTGAGCAGCCCCGCGGTCGAACCCTTGAAGAATTTCTCCGCCATGGCCTTGAGCGCGCTGCGGCGCGCGGCGTCGCGCTCGACGAGCGCGGAGTAGCGATGCGCCTTGCCTTCGGGATCGTGCGTGACGTATCCCTTCGTTTCGAGCGTGCGCAGGATCGTCAACACGGTGGTGTAAGCGAGGTCGTCGGTGACGCGCTCCTTCACCTCCGCGACGGTCGAAGGGCCGAAGTCCCACAGGACTTCCATTATTTCGGCTTCACGATCGGCGAGAACGATGTCCACGGGCTTCTCCTACTAGTCGGCTAGTAGTTAAACCGGCGCGGACGACGTTGTCAACTAGTCGGCTAGTAGGAGCCCTTCGTCTCGGGCGACAACGCGGGCTTCATCACGATACCGGCCGGCGGCGCGAACAATCCTTCCGGAACGCTTTCCATCGTCTGATAGGCGACGTAGCGGATGGCGCCGACGACCTTGTCGTTCTCGGACAGCATCGCCCCTATCGGCCTGTCGCTGCCCTCGCGCGTGACGATCGTGAATTTCCATTTGCCGGAACGGATCGAGTGCTTGGTTCCATTGCCGCTCTTCATGATTTCGTGAGTCGTGGCGGGATCTTTCATGAACTGCAGTTCGCAGCCGTATTCGACCGCCCGGATTTCCTCCGGCAATTCTTCCTCCGAAAAAACCGGGAGAACGACCGCAGGGGGTGTCGAATCGTCGACCATCGTCTCACCGGTCCTGGACACCAGGTCGATGTGCCAGACGTGGGGAGCGTCCGTGATGATGAGCAGCTGAACTCCATCCACGGGGTCGGGCTGCTCCTCGAGACGCGTGCGACCGTTGCCGAGCCGGTACATCACCTTGGGTTTGGCCGCAAAACTGTCCGCCGGGATACCGGGCGTGACGTTCTGCGTCACCATGCGTATCAACTTCTCAGGGGCACAGTCGGCGAACGTGGGACCCGCGATCGCGATCAAGGTGATTCCGATTCCGTGGATCAGCTTCTTCATGGCCACTTTTCACCCGCGACGATGCTCCCGATTTCCGCGTGGGCCGAGATGAGTTCGGCGTTCGTCTTCTTCGATTCGCTCATGTACACGGCGATGAAGATGGGCCGCCGCCCGGGTGGATAGGCCACGACCAGGTTGTTCACGGCGCCATTGTGGCCGGTGCCGGTCTTGTCACCCACCTGCCAGCTCTTGGGTATCCCCGCGCGCACGCGTTCGAGACCGGTGCGCGCGCCGATCATCCAGTCGATGAGCATGGCGCGCGACGGCAGCGACAACACGTCCTGAGTGAAGATGCGCAGCAGCGAATCGACCATCGCGCGCGGCGTGGTGGTGTCGCGCGGGTCGCCGGGCACGTTGCTGTTGAGCCCTGGCTCGATCCGGTCGAAGCGCGTCACGTCGTCGCCGACACTCTTGCGGAAGAAATCGGTCAGCGCGGCCGGGCCGCCGATGCCGGCCAGCAGCACATTCGCGGCGGTGTTGTCGCTCTGCACGATAACGGCGGCGCACAGCTCGCGAACGGTCATCGCGCTGCCGCCGGACGCGAGTTTCGCCTCGACGGCGGGTGAATTCGGGAGCACGTCCTTCTGCGGAATGGCCAGCGGACGCTCGGGACCGAACGCACCGCGATCCATCTGCCACAGCAGCGCGGCCACCAGCGGCAACTTGAAGGTGGACGCCATCGCATAACGCGAGTTCTCGTCCAGCCCGAAACGCTTGCCGCTCTGCGAGTCGAGCACCTGCACGCCGAGGCGTCCGCCGATGCGCTTGTGGATGGCCTTGAGCTCGCGCGCGGCATTCGCCGCCTGCGCGGGCACGGCGAGCACGGTGGCACCGGCGAGCAGCAGCAATTCACGACGCGAAAACAGCGGTTTTCCGCCTTGAAGACCCGGTCCAGGTTCCTGCCGCATGCGTTTCGCCACTCCTTGGGCGTTGGACGTTGTCCCGGATTTGAACACACTCCGCGTCTCGTGGACCACGCTCCCGAGGCCGTCTACCCTTCGTCACCCATGAAGAATTCACTTCGCAAAGCCGCCATCCTGCTCTCACTACCTGCCGCCTTCGCGGTCTACGCCGCGGATGCGCCACGATCGTCCCGCGAGGAGCAGGTCGTCATGCAGCTCACGCAGGATGCCTGCCGGGCATTTCTAGAGGGCAACGTCGCGACCGCCGCGGACCTGCTCGCGCCCGGGTTCACGCTCGTGAACTCGAACGCGACGGTTCAGTCTCGCGACGAGGTGCTCGCGGAGATTCGCAACGGCGATCCGAAATACGAAGAGTTCCGCAATCATTCGATGACCGCGCGAGTGTTCGGTGACGCCGCCATCGTGCAGGGAATCACGACCGTAAGGGGAACATCCGGCGAGCACGCGTTCGATGTCAACGTGCGCTTCACGGACACCCTGATCCGAGACAAGGGCAAGTGGCGGCTGGTCGCGAGCCACGTGACCCGGATTGCCGATTGACGGAGCCGCTTCAGGGCGTGGCGTACTTGCGCACCAGCCAGGCGGCGCCGGACAGGGACAACGCCACGCCGAGCATGATCCACTCCAGGTGCTCGCCGGGCGAGACATACACGCGTGGTATGTGCACGAGGAGCACGAACACCGCCATCATCCCGGCGAGCAGGGTCGCGCCCAGCTGCGAGCGGATGCCGCTCACCAGCGACAGGCCCGCGATGACGTGGGCGACGCCCGTGGCGTAGGCCCAGAAGATCTGGTTGGGCGGAATCCAGGTGGGCACCATCGTGGCCGTGAATTGCACGTACTTGAAGTGCGTGGCGCCGAACACCAGTGCGCAGAAACCGGTGGCGAGGCACAAGGTCGTTGCGGTCCTGCCTCGCGTCCCGCGCACGCCGGAATACAACGCGACCGCACCCATGGTCATGAGGATGATTTCCGCCACACCGTTCCACGTGCCGAGATCCGTGGGTCTCGTCACGATGAGCGGACCATGCAGGATCAGGACCCACAGCCCGTAGATGGTCGCGAGCAATATGGCCCCCGCGCGCGCGAACTTGCCGCTCAGTATCTCGCCGCCGCCGAGGATCAGCAGCAGCCCGGTCACGATGGCGAACGGGGTCCGCATCGGAAAACCGGCGGGCACGGGTTGCCATTGCATGGCGAAGTCGTGAAACCAGATGCCGACGGCGCCTAACAAAATGGCGCCGAGCGCGTACGGCAACGCGTTGGTATTCATGGAGCGGCTCCAGGAATGAGGTCCAAGGCAGCGCGCAGTGTACGCCTCGGCCCCGGGCTTCAGACCGTCAAGCTGCCCGAATAGGCATAGATACGGATGCCGGAGCCGATGCTGCGGCCGCTCAGCCGTGGCTGCTCAGCCGCGTCCGGGCTTCCTGACGACGATGTCGATGCTCTCGCTGGCCGGATCGAACACGATCTCGGCTTCGCGCCGCTCGAGCTGCCGCCTGACCTGCATGACCTTGGTCGCGAACTCCACGTCGCGCTCGCCGTAGTCGGTGCCCTCGCGCAATACGAACGACTCGATGAGGCCCGTCAGGGCATCCGGCGAGATCTCGGTATGCGGCACCACGATCGGTGGCAGCGGTGGTTCGGTCCGGTCTTCGTTCAAGTCGCGTATTTCCTCACGAGCCATGCCGCGCCCGCGAGGCCGCTCGAGACGCCGAGCATGATCCATTCGATGTGCAGGTCGGGCGCGGCGATTACGCGTGGAGCATGCAGCAGCACGACGAACGACGCCATCATCGCCGCGAGCAGGGTGGCCGCGAGCCGCGCCTGGAAACCGCTCACCAGGGCGATGCCGGCCGCGAAGTGCCCAGCCCCGGTGGCCCAGGCCCAGAAGGTCTGGGTCGGCGGGATCCACGCCGGCACCATGCTGGCCGTGAAGTCGATGTAGTTGAAGTGCGCGCAGCCGAAAACGATCGCGCTGATACCGGCGAGGATGCGCGCGATCTTCAGCAGCGTGCCACGCATCGCGCCGGCGCCGGATGCGAACAGCGCGACGCCGCCCATGGTCATGAAGGTGAATTCCGCGGGCGCGTTCCACGCACCGATGTGGCGAAATCCGGCGATCGCGTTCGGCAGGTGCAGCGCCACCACCCACAGGCCGTAGAACGCCGCGAGCAACAACGCCCCGCCGCGTTCGCTGCGGCGCGCGAGGAGCGCGGCACCGCCGGCGATGAGGATTGCGCCGCTCAGGTATGCGAGCGGATCGTGCCACGGCACACCCTTCGGGACCGGCTGCCACTGCATCGCGAATTCGTGGAAGTAGATTCCCACCGCGCCCAGCAGGATGGCGCCGAGCGCGTAAGGAATTGCGTTGATGTTCATGGTGGTGGTGCCGGGTCGGGAAACCGGGATAACTGATGGGATGATGTCGACAGTTTTCCCGGTTTCCCGACCCGGCACCAGTGTTACTTTAGCCACCAGCGGATCAGGAGGCTAACTACCCCAAGCAGGGACACCGACATGGCCCATATCAGGGCCATCCATCCGAGGCGCTTCATCACCGGCATCTAGTGGTACCCCTCGTGCGCGACTTTCCCGCGGAACACCCAGTACGACCACGCGGTGTACGCGAGGATCAGAGGCACGAGCACCGCCGCGCCGACCAGCATGAATGCCTGGCTCGACGCGGGCGCCGCCGCCATCTCGAGCGTGACGCTGTTCGGAATCAGGTAGGGAAACATGCTGATCCCCAGGCCCACGAACGACAGGGCGAATACCGCGAGCGTCAGCACGAACGGCGCGAGCTCGTAGTTGCGCCGCAGGCTGCGCGCGAAACGCCACGTGAGGATGGCGATGATCAGCGGCACCTGCGCCGTGAACAACACGCGCGGCATCGCGAACCAGCGCTCGAAGTACTGCGGCCCGAGGAACGGCGTCGACAGGCTCACGGCGAGGATGGCGAACAGCGTGACGGGCGCGAAAACCCGCATCAGCTTCCGCGCGTAAAGCTGAGTCTCGCCGTCGGTCTTCCAGTTCAGCCAGCAGGCGCCTAACAAGCTGTATCCCGCGACCACGCTCGCGCCCGTGAGCAGGCTGAACGGCGTGAGCCAGTCCCACCAGCCGCCGGCGTAGGCGCGGCCCGCGACGTGGATTCCCTGCAGCAGCGCACCGAGCGTCACGCCCTGCGCGAAGGCCGCCACGAACGATCCGGCCGTGAACGCGATGTCCCAGATGGGCCGGTGCGCCGGATCGCGCCAGCGGAATTCGAACGCGACCCCGCGGAACACCAGCGCGAGCAACATCGCGATCAGCGGCGCGTACAGCGCCGACAGCACGATCGAATACGCCAGCGGAAACGCCGCCAGCAATCCGCCGCCGCCCAACACCAGCCAGGTCTCGTTGCCGTCCCACACCGGCGCGATGGAGTTCATCGCGGTGTCGCGCTCCCGGCCCACGCCGAACGCCGGGAACAGGATCCCGATGCCGAGATCGAAGCCGTCCATCACGACGTACATGAACACGGCGAACGCGAGGATCGCGGCCCAGATGTTGGTGAGCACGGTGCTGTCAGCCATGACCGCTCTGCGGGTTTCCGCCGCCGGCGAGCGCCGGCGCCGAGGTGATGCCGGCCGCGTGCGCCGGCGCATTCGGCGGGTCGGGCTCGTGCGGCCGCGGGGCGCGCGACATGAGCCGCAGCAGGTACCACGTGCCCATGCCGAACACGGCGAAGTAGACGATGACGAACGCGACCAGCGAGGCGCCCACGGCGGGCGCGGCCAGCGGTGAAACGGAGTCCGCCGTGCGCAGCAGTCCGTAGATCGTGTACGGCTGGCGCCCCACCTCGGTGGTGATCCAGCCGGCAAGCACCGCGACGAAGCCGGAAGGCCCCATGTACAACGCGAAGCGATGCAGCCAGCGCCATTCGTACAGGCGCCGCAACGCGCGCGCGGCCAGGCTCGCCACGCCCAGCAGCAACATCAGCGTGCCCAGGCCGACCATCACGCGGAACGACCAGAACACCACCTCGACCGGCGGACGATTTTCGGGGGCGATGGTGTCGAGCCCGGCGAGCGGCGCATCGGAGTCGTGCTTGAGGATCAGCGACGAAAGCTTCGGCACCTCGACCGCGTATTTCATCTGCTGTGCGTCGTCGTCGGGAATGCCGAAGAGGATGAGCGGCGCGCCGTCCGGATGGCTGCTGTAGTGCCCTTCCATCGCCATGACCTTCGCGGGCTGGTGCTCGAGCGTGTTGAGCCCGTGCAGGTCGCCGACGAAGATCTGCACGGGCGCGACCAGCGCGGCCATCCACATCGCCATCGAGAACATCTTGCGCGCGTGTTCCTGCGAGCGGTCCTTGAGCAGGTGCCACGCCCCTACCGCGCCCACCGCGAGTGCGGTGGTCAGGTACGCGGCGATCACCGTGTGCACCAGGCGATACGGAAAACTCGGGTTGAAGATGATTTCGGCCCAGCCGCGCGCCGGCACGAACTGTCCGACCGGATTGAGCGCATGGCCCGTGGGTGTCTGCATCCAGCTGTTCACGGACAGGATCCAGAACGCGGAAATGAACGTGCCGATGGCGACCATCAACGTCGCGGCGAAATGCAGGCGCTTGCCGACCTTCTGCATGCCGAACAACATGACGCCGAGGAAACCCGCTTCGAGGAAGAACGCGGTGAGCACCTCGTAGGCCATCAGCGGTCCGATGATCGGCCCCGCCTTGTCGGAAAAGACCGACCAGTTCGTGCCGAACTGGTACGACATCACGATGCCCGACACCACGCCCATCGCGAACACGACCGCGAAGATCTTGAGCCAGTACTTGAAGAGGTCGAGGTAGAGCGGCTTGCCGGTCTTCAGCCACAACGCCTCGAGCACCGCGAGGTAACTCGCGAGCCCGATGGAAAACGCGGGAAAAATGAAATGAAAGCTGACCGTGAACCCGAACTGGAGACGCGCAAGCAGCAGTGCGTCGGCATCGTGAAACATGGCGCGAATTTTACCTTTCGCATGTGGTTATTGGGCGCAAATCGCCGAGCCCGGGGGCCGGCGCGGCGATTTGGGTTTATTTGGTCCGCCGACGGTTTCGCCAGTGGTCAGCGCGCATACTGCCGCCGCAATCGGACTGGCACGCAACAAGCAGGTTTCATGAAAAGCATCATCGACATCGCGACGGAAGCGAACAACTTTCGCATCCTCCTGAGCGCCCTCAATTCGGCGGCGCTCATCGACATGCTGCGCGCGCCGGGACAGTACACGGTGTTCGCGCCGACCGATGAAGCAATGCGGCTCCTGCCGTCGGGCGCGCTCGATGCGATGTTCAAGGACCGCGGCACGCTGCGGCCGTTCCTCTGCAATCACATCATGGCCGGCACGCTGGCCGCGAACGACATCCTGCCGGGTGTGCTCAAGCCCATCGAGGGCAGCCCGCTGCGTGCCACGCTCGAAGGCAGCCGGATCCTGGTCAATGGCGTCTACGTCGTGCAGCCCGACATGCGAGCCGCCAACGGCGTCATACACGCCGTCGAGGGCGCGCTGGTTCCGGTCGGAAGAATCGGACTGCCCGCGGTCGCGTGAAGCGCGGCGTCACGCCTTGCGGGGCGCGATGTTGGCATTCATCCGGAACAGGTTCTTCGGGTCGAACTTCGTCTTGAGCGCGACCAGCCGCCCGAAGTTCGCGCCATACGTGTCCCGCAGGCGCGCCGCATCTTCGGCGTTGAACTCGTTCACGTAGAAACCGAAGGTATTCGGTTCCACTTTCGTCCAGGTGCCCCGCGTCCAGCTCGCCACCGCGTCGCTGAGCGCCGGGTCGTCCCAACGCGTGAACAGGAAGACGTTGTGCTCGGCCGCACGTTGCGCGAATGCCGTGGCATTCGGCTTCACGCGCGCGTACGCGCCGCCGCCCATCGGGAACACCACCGCCGTCACCACGGGCAGTTTCGCCTCGTTGATCGCCGCGACCGCCACGTCGATCAGCGCGCGGCTCGCCTTCTGCACGAAGCCGCCCTTGATGTAGTACTTGTGGCCGTGCGCGGTGCCTTCGTCTCCCGACGCCTGCAGCGCCACGTACGGCGTCGGCACGACTCCATCGCGCACCGGCTTGCGGAACTGGCGGATCGGCGCCAGGGCTTTTTCACCGGCCGCGTGCGGCCCGCACCAGCACACGTCCATCGTCAGCATGCGCATGTCGTTCGGCAGACGCACGAGCGCGACGTCGATGTTGAGTTCGTCCGGCGCCTGACGCGCGAAGTCGAAATAGAACTCGAGGATCGCGGGCGCGTCCTCCCAGGCAAACACGAGCTCCCCGCCCAGCATCACCGGATCGACGGGATGCAGCTGGAATTCGAAAGATGTCGCGACACCGAAATTTCCGCCGCCGCCGCGCAAACCCCAGAACAGCTCCTTGTTCTCGCGGCTGCTGGCCGTCACGGCTTTTCCATCGGCGGTCACCAGGTCGATCGAACGCACGTTGTCGCAGGTCAGACCGTATTTCCGGCCGATGCGGCCGAAGCCTCCGCCCAGCGTGAGTCCGCCGACGCCGGTGTGCGAAACGGTGCCCGCCGTGGTGGCGAGGCCGTGCACCAGCGCCTCGCGATCGAGCGCACCCAGCAAGGCGCCGCCCTCGATGACGGCGATGCGCTTGCGCGGATCGACGCGCGCGCTGTTCATCTGGGAAAGGTCGATCATGAGTCCCTTCTCGCAGACCGACTGGCCGGAGAGGCTGTGCCCGCCGCCACGCACCGACAGCAACAGGCCGTGGGCCGTGGCGAACTTCACCGCCTCCATCACGTCGGCGGCGCCGGAGCAACGCGCGATCAGTGCCGGGTGCCGGTCGAAGGCGCCGTTCCACGCGTGCCGCGCCTGTTCATAACCCTCGCTGCTCCGCAGTAGCAGCGGTCCGCGCATCCGGGCCGCGAGATCCCTGACGTCCGCTCCCTTGAGCAGGATCTGATTCCCGTCGCCCGTCATCGCTTCGATGTCGGCGAGCGGAGCCGCCGCATCCGCGGCGAACAGGCCGCCGAACGGCAATGCGGCGGAGATGGCGAGCGCGGAACGGACGAACTGGCGGCGCGGCAGCAGGATGTTCATGTTCTTCTCCGATGTCGAGGCGCGTACTGTGCTCCAGCCGCCCTGCCGAATGCCAGTGGACCCGCTGCGGGCCGCGCGGCTAGCGGCGCGGCAGCAGCGCGCGCAGCAGCGCGATCTCGTCTTCCAGTCCGCGCACCCGCTCCAGCAGGCGCAGCGCCACCGCGAGTCCCGACATGTCGAGCTCGAGCTCGTCGCGCAGCCGGCACGCCTGGCGCGCCACGGTGATGACGCGCGCGCTGAAGACCCAGCTCTGGCCGGGCGCGCTGCGCAGCGGGATCAGTTCCTGGTGGACGAGCTCGACGAGCTCTCCCTCGGTGAGACCGGAAAGATCGACCAGCTCCTCGAGACTAACTACCCGGTGCTCGTCGAGCCACAACACGTCCACTTCGGTCGTCATGCGCCCCCCGTGTAATCGCGTTTCGGCGTGCTGCCCGCCGCGGCGAGCTCCTGGTAGAGCTCGCGTTCACGCGTGCTCGGCGCCGCCGGCACCACGATCTGCGCCACGGCGAACAGGTCGCCCGCTCCGCCGCGCGGCCGCGGCAATCCACGCCCGGTGAGCCGCAGCTTCTGCCCGGACGACGTGCCCGCCGGCACCTTGAGGTTCACGTTGCCGGCCAGCGTCGGAACCTCGACGGAGGCGCCGAGCGCGGCTTCCCAGGGTGCGAGCGGCAGGTCGAAATACAGGTCGTGGCCGGCCGCGCGATACAGCGGATGCGGCTTCAACGAGATGTCGAGATAGAGGTCGCCATCCCGCGCGCCGTTCGTGCCCTTGCCTCCCTTGCCGGGCAGGCGCAGGCGCTGGCCGTCGACGGCTCCCGCGGCGATGCGCGCCTTCACGGGATGAGGCACGCGGCGCGTGCGGCCGGCAGGATCGCGCTCGGTTACGGTGAGATTGAGGTCGAGGGTCGTTCCGCGAAATGCGTCTTCGATGCTGATCTCGACCGGGACCTCGAAGTCCTGGCCTTGGAGTGGACCCCATCCGTTCGCGGAATGAGCTCCATCGTTGCCACGTCGCCCGAACCGCGAGAACAGGTCCGCGAAATCGACGTCGTCGAACGAGAACGGCTCGCCGCCCGAGGCGTGCTGGCGCGCCCAGTCCGGCGGCGGCCGGAATTCCTCGCCCTGCGGGCGCGAGCCGAGCGCGTCGTACGCGGCGCGTTTCTCGGGATCCTTCAAGGTTGCATAGGCCTCGGCGACTTCCTTGAACTTCGCCTCGGCATCCGGCTCCTTGGAAACGTCCGGGTGATATTTCTGCGCGAGGCGCCGATAAGCCTTCTTGATGTCGGCGGCGCTCGCGCCGCGCTCGATTCCGAGCGCAGCGTAGTAGTCGCTGAATTTCATTGATCTGCGGACATCTTCTTGGGCTTGTATCCGGCCGGAATGTCGAACATCGACGCCGGAATCGCTTCCTCGCGCCACACCTTCAACAGCTGCTCGTTGTTGCCGAGCCGGCCGTTGTCGTAGGCGCGCGAGCGCACCGGGAAGCCGTTCACCTTCGCCTGGGCATCGAACTCGCTGGTCATCATGCCGGCCAACGTGGGGACGTTTTTCGCCATTTCCTCGAACACCTTCGCGAAGTTCGCGAAGATGGCCTGCAGATTCTCCTTGCCCGGCAGCGAGGCGTACGGCACCACGCACAGCTGGTCGTCGAGCTGCCCGTTGCGCGAGACGTCCCAGATCCGGCAGGCGCGCCCTTCCACCTTGTCGTTCTTGCCCGTGTCGGCGGCCGTGACCGCGCCGGTGCCGGCCGCGGTCGGCATCAACCGCTCGAGCTCGGCGCGCTGTTCCGGCGGCAGCTTCGCGATCTGTTCTTTCTGTCGCTCCAGCTGCGCGTTCAGCTGTTTCGCGAGCTGCGCCATCGTCGCCTGGTCGAACGCGATGTAGGTCTGGTCGCTGTCGTCGATGAAATACATCGTGTTGCCCTTGATGATGGAGGCATTCCCATCCTGGTCGACGAACCGGCCGTTCTCGCCTTGCACGTACATTTTTTGCGCGAGCTCGGTCGTGCCCGCGCCGATGTCGCGATTGACCAGTTCGACGTAAACACCCGCGCAGGCGGCCTGGGCGGCGAAACAGCCTGTCAAGGCGATGGCGATGCGTTTCATGAATCCCCTCAATATGTTTGCGTGGCGAGACTGTAGCACCGGGGTTACCGGTGAAAATTAGGCACGACTTTCATAGACTTAGTTCCATGCTTGCTTCGTGGGATCATGCCAACCCGCACGTCGTCGTCGTGGACGTCGCCGACGAGGATATTGATGCGTACGGACACGTGAACAACGCCGTCTATCTGCGCTGGCTCGATCGCGCCGCCTGGTCGCATTCGGCGGCGCTTGGCCTGTCGGTGGACGAATGCACGCGGCTGCGGCGCGGCATGGCGGCCCTGCGCATCGAGATCGACTACCTCCGGGCGGCGCTGCCGCGCGAACGGGTCGAGATCGCGACCTGGATCGCCGAGTCCGATCGCAAGCTGCGCGTGACGCGCAAATTCCAGCTGCGGCACGCGGACGATGGCGGCACGTTGGCCCGCGCCACCACCCAGTACGTGTGCCTGAACCTCGACAGCGGCCGCGCGGCTCGCATGCCGCCGGAATTCGCGGCTTACGTGGTCACCTGATGGAGGAGCGCCGCAAACCCGTTCTCGGCCGCGTGGTGCCCGGTGTATCGCCGGACCTGCAGCGCCGCCTGCGCCGGTTCTTCGCGTTCGTGCAGACGCTGAGCCCGTCCCTGGCGGGCCGGATCGCGCTGCGCATGTTCCTCACGCCCCCGCGCCGCCGCCTCGATCCCGACGACGCACCCATCGTCGCGCAGGCCGTGAGATCCACGGTCGCCATCGGCAACGACGCGTTCACGATGTGGAAATGGGGCGACGGCGGCCCGGTGGTCGTCGTCCTGCACGGCTGGGGCAGCCACGCCGCGCGGTTCGGCAGCTTCATCGCGCCCTTGCGCGCGGCGGGCTACACGGTGATCGGCATCGACGCGCCCGCGCACGGCCAGTCGCCGGGCAGGACTTCCGACCTGCCGAGGTTCCGCGACAGTCTCGCCGCGGTGCTGCGCGCGCACGAGCCGGTGCACGCGGTGATCGGCCACTCGCTCGGCGGCGCGGCCACGCTCACCGTGCTGGCGGAAACGCGCGAATTCCATCCGCGCCGGATCTGCATCTTCGGCGTGCCCGCGGACATGGACTACATCCTCGAATCGTTCGCGATGATGCTGAGCCTCCGGCCGCGCGCGCTCGAGAGCCTGCGGGCGCAGTTCGCGCGCAAGTTCGGCCGTACCGCGCGCGAGATCTCGCTCGAAGCCGCGGCGCCGCACATCCGCATTCCGGTGCTGGTGGTTCACGACGAGGAAGACAACGTGGCGCCGATGGCGCAGGCGTCCGCCATCACGTCGCTGATTCCGCATGCCGCGTTGCTGCGCACGCGGGGGCTGGGACACAGCGGCGGCCTGCGCGACGCCGACACCATCGGGAAGGTGGTGGCCTTCCTCAGCGAACGCGACTAGAAGCTGACGCGGAAGAACAGCTCCGGGCCTGCCGTATCGAGATCGAAGAGGACCGGGTTGTCGATGTCCACGAGCACGAGGTGCGCGGCAATCTTCGAATAACCGAGACCCACGGCGAAATTCTTGCGCCACCGGTACTGGATGTCGGCATGGTAATCGGCGATCGATCCCTCGAAATCCTCGGGCGTGGCCGCGAAGTATTGTCCGCGGGCCGTGACCGCCCAGCGCTTCGAGATGCGGAAGGCCGCGTTCAACGCGACCGACGGGAAGAAGCCGGCTTCGGAGATATCTTCGCGATTCAGGGTCCCGGGCTGGCCGCCCTCGGCACTCGCCTGGATGATGTGGAAGCCGAGTCCGCCGCCCGCTTCGAAGCGCTCGAACTTGAAGAACTGGTAGGTGTGGGTGAGCGTGAGCAGCCGCAAGTCGAGCTTCGAGCGGAAGATAGTCGCCTTCGGCAAAAGCAAAATTGCCGAAGACGATGCCGCGCGGCAGCGGTTGCTCGTGGAAACGATTCAGCTTGAAGTAGTCGATGCGCAGGTGGTGACGCCTCTTGAGCCGGAAGTCGATTTCCATGCGGCCCTGGTCGACCTGGTCGTCCCAACCCAGGTCGTCCTCTCCACTCAACGTCGTGCCGCGGACGTTTGCACTCGGATCGATGGCGAACTCGGTGTTGACCGCCGCCGGGTAGTACGTTGCCCTCATGTAGAACGAATCGGAAACCGGGCTGGCGAGCTCGAGATTCTTCGGCTTCAGCACTTCGCTGGGCCTGAGGACCGGCCCGGCCGTCTGACGGCGCTCGGGAGCGTTCTCCACGGGCTCTTCCTTGTCATTGCGCACGATGGCGCAGGCCGTATTCAGGAGGCACAGAAGGATCACCAGGCCGAGACGCATGGAAGGGCTCCAGGGAGAGAGCAAGCGGCGCCATGATCTAACAGGCCGCGAACCGGCGCCAGCGTCGCCCCAAAGAGACGGGGCAGCTGTGAAGTACCTCACACCGGGAAAGCGAGGGGACAGACTTCAAGTCTGTCCCCTCCCCGATTACCTCTTCATCGCCTCGAAGAACTCGCTGTTGGTCTTCGTGTCCTTCATCTTGTCGAGCAGGAATTCGATGGCCGCCAGCTCGTCCATCGGATGCAGGAGCTTGCGCAGGATCCAGATCTTCGCGAGCTCGCCCGGGTCGGTGATGAGCTCTTCCTTGCGCGTGCCGGAGCGGTTGATGTTCATCGCCGGGAACACGCGCTTCTCCGCGATGCGGCGATCGAGGTGGATTTCGCTGTTGCCCGTGCCCTTGAACTCTTCGTAGATCACGTCGTCCATCTTCGAGCCGGTGTCGATGAGCGCGGTGGCCAGGATAGTGAGGCTGCCGCCCTCCTCGATGTTGCGCGCGGCGCCGAAGAAGCGCTTCGGACGCTGCAGCGCGTTCGCATCCACGCCGCCCGTCAGCACCTTGCCGGAGCTCGGCACCACGGTGTTGTAGGCGCGCGCGAGGCGCGTGATGGAGTCGAGCAGGATCACCACGTCCTTCTTGTGCTCGACCAGGCGCTTGGCCTTCTCGATCACCATCTCGGCGACCTGCACGTGGCGCGCGGCCGGTTCGTCGAACGTCGACGACACGACCTCGCCCTTCACCGTGCGCTGCATCTCGGTGACTTCTTCCGGGCGCTCGTCGATGAGCAGCACGATGAGGTGCACTTCGGGATGGTTCGCGGTGATGGACGGTGGCGATGTTCTGCAGCAGCATCGTCTTGCCGGCTTTCGGCGGCGAGACGATGAGGCCGCGCTGGCCCTTGCCGATGGGCGAGACCAGGTCGATGGCGCGGGCCGTGAGGTCTTCGGTCGAGCCATTGCCGCGCTCCAGCTTGAGCCGCTTGGTGGGATGGAACGGCGTCAGGTTCTCGAACAGCACCTTGTTGCGCGAGGACTTCGGGCGAATCGAAGTTGATCTCGCCGACCTTCAGCAGCGCGAAGTAACGCTCGCCGTCCTTCGGCGGGCGGATCAGGCCGGAGATGGTATCGCCGGTGCGCAGGTTGAAGCGGCGGATCTGGCTGGGCGAGACGTAGATGTCGTCGGGACCGGCGAGATACGAGCCGTCCGCGGAGCGCAGGAAGCCGAAGCCGTCCTGCAGGATCTCGAGCACGCCGTCGCCGTAGATGTTCTCGCCGTTGCGGGAGTGCGCCTTCAGGATCGCGAAGATGATGTCCTGCTTGCGCGAGCGGGCCATGCCCTCGAGGCCCATCGACTCGGCCATCTTGACCAGCTCGTAGATCGGCTTGGCCTTGAGCACCGAGAGGTTCATCGAGCTCTTGGTGGCCGCGAGGTCCGCCTGGCTGATGATTTCGGATTCGTCTACCTCGAGCATCTCCTGCGGCGCTTCGTCGTTGCGCTGGCCGCCGTTGTTCGGGCGATAGTTCGGATCCCGGTTGCCGTCGCGATCGCCGCCGCGGTGTCCACCGCCGCCACCACCGCCACCACCACCGTGGCGCGGGCCCTTGTTAGGGCGATTGCGGCCCTGATTTCCCAAGTAGCCCCTCACAGGTGCGCGTCCAGGAAGGATTTGAGGTCGGGTTTGCGCACCGAGCCGACCTTCTGGGCCTCCACGGTGCCGTTCTTGAACAGAATCAGCGTGGGGATGTTGCGGATGCCGAACTTCGGCGGGGTCTGTGGGTTCGATTCGATGTCGATCTTCGCGATGCGAAGCTTGTCCTTATATTCGGTGGCGATCTCGTCGAGGATCGGCGCGATCATCTTGCAGGGGCCACACCACTCGGCCCAGAAATCGAGGAGGACGGGCTTGTCGGACTTGAGCACGTCCTGGGAGAACGTCGCGTCCGTGGTGTGCACGATGTCCGGGTTACTCACGTGGAAGGACCTCCATGAAAAAACAAAAGAGCTTGGGCACGAGTGATGGTTCTGGTGGGGTTTTGAAGAGCTGGCGCTGCAGCGGCAGGAAGCCGTGCTCAGGACGCGATCAAACGGTTAGACTGCTGCATGCAGTCAATTTGGCCTGATGGGCCCTCTCAATGGGCAAATGACCTAAGTGTAGAAATGTGGATTTGCGGTTCAGGGCTCGGTCAACGAGCAAGCCGCGTCTTGGGAGCATTTTTTAACTGGTCCGCCTGCCATTTGCAAGCGCCATGTGCGCCCCCTTTCCCGAATACATAAGTAACCAGCCATTAATGACAGAGACACACCTTTCCGAGCTCGCATTCGCGTCGCTTGATCTCGTTCCAGAAGTCGCTCGCGGCATCACGCGATGCCGGTTTCGTCCGTGCCACGCCCGTGCAGGCAATTACTCTGCCCATTGCGCTCACGGGGAAGGATGTCGCGGGCCAGGCCCAGACCGGGCACCGGCAAGACCGCCGCGTTCCTGGTGGCGCTGTACCAGCGCCTGCTCACGAATCCGCCCGCGCCGGGGCGCAGCTCCGTGGGCATCCGTGCCCTGATCCTCGCGCCGACGCGCGAGCTCGCGGTGCAGATCTTCAACGACGCCGAGGTGCTGGGTAAACACACCGGGCTGCAGGATCGCGGTGGTATTTGGGGGCGTCGACTACGAAAAGCAACGCAAGACCCTGCAGGACGGCGTCGACGTGCTCATCGGCACGCCGGGACGCGTCATCGACTACTTCAAGCAGCACGTGTTCGACATGCGCCATGCCCAGGCGGTGGTGCTCGACGAAGCCGACCGCATGTTCGACCTCGGCTTCATCGCCGACATCCGCTTCATCCTGCGCCGGCTGCCGAAGCCCGAATCGCGCCAGTCGATGCTGTTTTCGGCCACGCTTTCGCAGCGCGTGCTCGAGCTCGCCTACGAGCACATGAACAACCCGGAGCTGGTGCGCATCGAGCCGGACCGCGTCACCGCGGACAAGGTGCGGCAGATGATCTATTTCCCGGCGATGGAGGAAAAGATCCCCCTGCTCATCGGGCTGCTGCGGCAATACGAAGCGCGCCGCACGATGGTGTTCGTGAACACCAAGCGCGTCGCGGAGAAGCTCGAGGCCTATCTCATCGCCAACGGCTTCAAGGCGCAGGCGCTGTCGGGTGACGTGCCGCAGAAGAAACGCCTGCGATTCATGAAGGAATTCCACAGCGGCGAGCTCGCGGTGCTGATCTGCACGGACGTCGCGTCGCGCGGCCTGCACATCGCGGATGTCAGCCACGTGTTCAACTACGACCTGCCGCAGGACGCCGCCGACTACGTGCATCGCATCGGCCGCACCGCGCGCGCCGGCGCCGAAGGCGACGCGATCAGCTTCGGCTGCGAGGAATACGCGGTTTCGCTGCCGGAGATCGAGGCGTACATCACGCACAAGATTCCGGTGTTTCCGGTGAAGCTCGAGCTGCTCGCCAGGGACCTCAAGCCGCCCGTGTACAAGGAGTGGGACCCGGAAGACGGTCCGCGTCCGATGCGCCGGCCCGGTGGTGGTGGCGGCGGCCGTGGTGGCCCGCGCCGCGGCGGCGGCGGCGGGGGTGGACGTGGCGGTCCGCCGCGTCGGGGCGGCGGTGGCGGCGGTCATCGCCGCGGCGGTCGCTAGAACAGGTCTTCGACCGAATCGACGGCGTCATGGTCCAGGTGCTCGCGCCGCGATCCCTTGGTGTCCCAATGCCGCACGCCGAACACCCAGCGCACGCCGGCGGCATGCGCGGCATCCAGCATCTTCGAGTTGTCGTCGGCGAACAGGCTGCGGGCCGGATCGAACGCGAAGCGCGCCCGCGCTGCTTCCCAGAATCGCGCGTGTTCCTTGGGCGCGCCGAAATCGTGGGACGTCGCGGCGGCGTCCAGGTAGTCCAGCACGCCGGTTTCCTCGTTCTTCACCGCGAGCGCGATCGGGTGCGAATTGGTGAGCAGCACGAGGCGCTTTCCGGCGGCTCGCACGCGCGTCAGGAAATCGCGCGCGCCCGGCAGCCAGGAAACGTGCGAGCGGACCTCCCGGTGCAACGCGCCGATGTCGACGTCCAGGGTGCGCGACCAGTATTCGATGCAGTACCAGTCGAGCGTGCCGCTGCGTTCCGCGAAACGTCGCGCGATTTCGGCATAGGCCGAGTGCAGTTCCATGCCGTGCCGGACCGCGAAACGCTGCGGCACGAGATCGCGCCAGATGTGGTTGTCGTAGGCCTGATCGAGCAGCGTGCCGTCCAGATCGAGCAATACCGTATCGATTTCGCGCCAGTCGGGCCGGGGGTTCGGGGTGCGTGACATGCGGGGCGTATGATACGGGCCCCCGATGGATTCCAGCGCCGCAAACCTCGTCGATTTCCACACGCACAGCCATTTTTCCGATGGCGTGCTCGCGCCGGCCGCGCTCGTCGAACGCGCCCGCGGGCGCGGCGTCGCGACACTCGCGCTGACCGACCACGACACCATCGCGGGCGTGGCTGAAGCGCGCGCCGCCTGCGCCGCCGCGGGCATGCGGTTCGTCGCCGGAGTCGAGCTCTCCGCCACCTGGCGCGGACAAACTATCCACCTCGTCGGTCTCGAAATCGACGCCGCGCACGCGGGCTTCACGGCCCACCTGGCAGGCGTGCTCGCGCGCCGCCGGGAACGCCTCGGTGAAATCGGCGAGCGGCTCGAAAAACGCGCGCGACTGCCGGGCCGCGAGCTCGCCGCGGCCGTAGCCGGCGCCACGGCCCCGACGCGCCTGCATCTCGCGCGATTGCTGGTCGAACGCGGCTTCGCCCGCGACACCCAGGATGCGTTCGATCGCTGGCTGAACAAGGACAAGGCCGGGCACGTCCCGGCGGAATGGCCGTCATTCGCCGCCGCGATGGCCGTGTTGCGCGACAGCGGCGCACTGCCGGTACTCGCGCATCCGCATCGCTACCGGCTCTCCGCCGGCGGCCTGCGCGAGCTCGTCGCGGCCTTCGTGCAGGAAGGCGGCGTGGCGCTCGAGGCCAGCATGGCCGGAATGAGCCCTAATGACGCCGATCGCATCGCGTCGTTGTGCCGCCGATTCAAGCTGCACGCCTCGATGGGTTCGGATTTCCACGATCCGGCCGTGCCGTGGAATCCCCTTGGCCGCTGGCTTAAGCTTGCGAGCGGTCTCGAGCCGGTCACCAATTTTCTTACGCCCGAAGTCTGCCGATGACGGATATCGAAGATCAGGACAATGTCGATCGCGAGCTTTTCAAGAACGTTGAAAAGCTGCGCGAGCTGCGCATCGCTCATCGCGATCTCGACGAGGTGATCTCGCGCCTGTCGCTCGACTTCCAGTCCGACCAGCTGCAGTTGAAGCGCCTCAAGAAGCGCAAGCTCATCCTCAAGGACCAGATAACGCGGCTCGAGAGCGAGCTGATCCCGGATCTGAACGCGTGAGAGAACTCTTCGAGCAGCTCACCACGCCGGAAGTCCTGTTCGAGGCGATCGCCATCATCGCGGCCGTCCTGCTGGCGGTCGGGCTCTCGCACTACATCAAGCGCTGGCTGCGTCCGCTCGCCACGCGTCCCGACGTCCCGCTCTGGCCGCGCCGGCTGACGGTCAGCGCGATGGTGCTCGCGCCTTCGTTCCTGGCGGTGGTGCTCATCCTCGGCCTGCGCGCCGCGTTCACCTCCTTCCAGCATCCGACCGGCGCGATCGATCTCGCGATGGACCTGGCCACGGGCATGGTGCTCGTGCGGCTCTGCATGCACGTGATCTCCGTCGCGCTGGGTCCGAACAGCTGGATGCGCCGGTGGGAACTGCGCCTCACGTTCGTGATCTGGGCCGCGATCGCCTTCCAGGTGCTCGGCTGGTTCGACGGCATCGAACGCAACCTCGACAAGATCGACCTGGTCCCCGGCAAGACGCAGTTCAGCCTGTGGGCGCTGCTCAAGAGCCTGGTGGTCATCGTCGGCTTCCTGATCGTCACCAGCCTGATCGCGCGCACCATCGAACGCCGCGTGATGAAACTCGAAGGCCTCGCGATATCGACGCGCATCGGCATTTCCAAGTTCTCCACGTTCCTGCTGGTCGGGATCGGCATCCTGCTGGGCATCAATTCCTCGGGCGTCGACCTCACCGTGCTCGGCCTGTTCACCGGCGCCATCGGCCTGGGCCTCGGGTTCGGCCTGCAGGCGATCGCCAGCAATTTCGTCTCCGGCTTCGTGCTGCTGCTGGACAAGTCCATCAAGCCCGGCGACGTCATCAGCTTCACGGGCACCACGGGAACGAGCACCGAGAACTTCGGCTGGGTGCAGGAGCTGCGCGGCCGTTACATCGTCGTGCGCGACCGCGACGGCGTCGAGACGCTGGTTCCGAACCAGAATCTCATCACCAATTCGGTCATCAACTGGAGCTACTCCGACCAGCGCGTGCGCATCCGCCTGCCGGTCCACATCAGCTTCCAGGACGACCCCGAGGTCGCGCTGCAGGTGCTGATCGACGCGGCCGCCAACCATCCGCGCATCCTCAAGGACCCGGGGCCGGTCTCGCGCCTCATGAGTTTCGAGAACCACGGCATGCGGGTCGAGGTGCGCTTCTGGATCCGCGACCCGATGAACGGCGTCAACAACGTCCGCTCCGACGTGAATCGCGAGATCTGGCGCCTGTTCAAGAAACACGGCATAACGATTCCCGTGCAGCAGCACGACATCCGCGTCGTGAACGCGGAAAGCGATCCTCCAATTTACCGTCGTTGACCGCCCATGAGTCTTCTCGTCAGGCCCGGCATCGAGATCCCGGATTCCGACATCGAACTGGCCTTCATCCGTTCGGCCGGCCCCGGCGGGCAGAACGTGAACAAGGTGGCTTCCGCGGTGCAGCTGCGCTTCTCGCTGGCCCGCAACACGACGCTGCGCGAGGACGTGAAGACGCGGCTGCGCGCCCTCGCGGGTCAGCGGCTCACGGACGCGGATGAAATTACTCATCGCGTCGCGCGAGCATCGCAGCCAGGAGCAGAACCGGCGTGGTGCCGAGGAGCGGCTGCTGGAGCTGGTGCGGCGCGCGCTCGTGGCACCCAAGAAGCGGCACGCCACGAGACCGACGCGCGCCTCGAAGGAGCGCCGGCTCGACACCAAATCACGCTCGCAGAAGACCAAGCGGCTGCGTGGCCGCATCCGATTCGACGACTGAGGAACGTATGGCCATCGTGTGGAGAGACAAACTACTCGCATTCGGTATCCATTTCGTGGCGACGGCGCTGCTCGCGGCGGCGGCAGCCGCGCTGATATTCGTGGTGTGGTATCCGCATCCCTTCGAATTCATGGCGCGCGGCGCGGAGCTGTTCATGCTGGTGGTGGGCTGCGATCTCGCGCTCGGACCCCTGCTGTCATTCGTCGTGTTCAACCGTTCGAAGACGCGGCTGGCACTCGTGGTCGACTACACAGTGATCGCCATCGTGCAGATCGCGGGCATGGTGTACGGCGTGTACACCGTGGCCGAATCGCGTCCCGTGTATCTCGCGTTCTCGGTGGATCGTTACGAGGTGGTCGCGGCGCGTGACATCAAGGAAAGCGAGCTCGCAGCCGCCACCGACCCGCGTTTCAGCGCGATTCCGCTGCTGTCTGGACCGCGGTACGTCGCCGTGCAGGTGCCGGAGAAGGAACGCGAACAGTCGCTGATGGACGAGCTCGGAGGAAATCCGTCGTTCGCGCGCCCGAAATGGTTCGTGGACCTCGACGCGGCCCTGTCCCAGATCCGCCAGCGCGCATCGACGCTCGAAGCGCTCGAGAAGCGCCACCCGGATGTGAAGCCGCTGATCGCCGCGGCGCTGGCGGATATCGAGACACCGCGCGAGCGGCTCCGCTCGCTGCCAGTGGCCACGCGCCGCGGCTTCTGGACCGCGATCATCGACGTGGAAAATGGCCTGCCGGTCGGCTGGCTCGAATACGACCCGTACTGAGGGATCAGCCTTCCGGCGTCTGCGTGCCCGGCACCCTCGTCAACCAGCTCGCGACGTGCGACAGCAGTTCGCCGCCGCTCCACTCCGTGCCGTCGTTGAAGATGATGCGTAGTGTCGAAGCGTCCGGGATGAGTCCGAGATAACCCTCGAGGGTCACGCGGTCGAAGCCGTCGACCGTGCGCAGCACCAGCGAGTCGTCGACGCGGGACAGCGCGAGATCCATGCCGGTGAGGCCCGGACCGATGCGCAGCGCGACGCGACCCGTCGTCCACCAGTCCTGGATGGAAACGTTGCCGGAGCCGCGGCCCCAGGAATAATCGTTGCTGGCCGGTTCGCTGCCGTCGGCGTCATCGAGCTCCGCCTCGAGACCGATGCGGAACTGGCCGCTGCGCTCGAGCTCGTCGAGGAATGCCTCGGCTTCGGGCGCGTAAGGCACGTCTAACAACTTTTTCGCCGAACCGGTCGAATCTTTCATCTCTCTCTCGCTGAACCTGGTCTTTCCCTGACCTCGCGCGGCCATTTCATCAGGACGGGGCCTGCTGTCTATAGTCGGACGCCGCGTCAACGCGGCGACCGTGAGAAAAGCCCATGGTGCGGTGCGTTATGTCGCACCAGTACGGCCCACACTGGTTAGGCGGGTCGGGGTTTGGAGGAAGGCCCGCCGGCCGGCGGCGGCGCGGGGTAGCCGGGCACCCGGGCGCCGCTCAGGCGCGGCCCGGGCCGGCCGCGCTCATTTCTTCTTCTTGCGCTTCTCGAGAGCCGTCTTCTGGTCGACGTAGGCGCGGCCTATCCACTGCGCCGCATTGAAATTGGTGCCGCCGTATTTCTCCTCGAATTCCTTCGTCGGACGCGCGGCGACCACTTCTTCCTGGCTCTTGCCGGCCTTCACCAGCTTCGCGATGCGGTCGCGCACGACGACCAGCATGTCGTGGAACGCCTGCAGCTCCGCCTTGTTGCCGAGCGGCCCGTGGCCGCGGATCACCTTCGGGTCGAATCGTCGATCGATCGCGAGCACTTTCTCGTGCGCGAGGATCAGCCCGTCGAGCGTGCCGCCGGTGTTGCCGTCGATGAACGGGAAGCCGCCGACGAACAGGTCGCCCATGTGCACGACGTTCGCCTTCCTGAAGCGGATGACGATGTCGGTCTCGGTGTGCGCATTCGGCAGGTGCGTGAACTCGAGATCCTCGTCGTTGAAGTGCAGCGTCGCCGTGTCGGCGAACGTGACCACCGGCAGCGCTTCGCGTGCGCGCGGCTCGATGGGCTGGTTGGTGGTGGATTCACCTGCGCCGTCCCGAGGCGCTTGCGCACGTTCTCGTGCGCGATGATCACGGCGCCCGCCTTGCCGAACGCATCGTTGCCGCCGGTGTGATCGCCGTGCAGGTGCGTGTTGATCACGAAGCTTCACGGGCTTGTCGCTGAAGCATCGCGACGGCGGCGCGGATCTTCGGCGCCATGTCCGCGAACTGGTCGTCGATGATCGCGGCGCCGTCGATGCCGACCGTGAGGCCGATGTTGCCGCCGCGGCCCACGAGCATGTAGATGCCGGGCGCGATGCTGACGGTTTCGATCTTCACGTCCTGGGGCGCGGGCATGGCCGGGGCGGCAGGTGGCGCCGCGGCCTGCTGCGCCTGCGCGGCCGCGGCTCCCAGGATGCCGGCAATCAAGGTGCTGCGAAAGATTCCATGATTCATTTCGGTTTACTCCATGTCGTTGACCTTCTGACGCACGAGCCGCCACAAGTCCGCTACGTGTTCCCGCTCGGTATCGGCGTCGGTGCCGGAGTCAGAAAACAGGAATTAGCTTCCACGGCCGGAGGCGGGTCTCCGCCCGGCGGAGCTAATTCCTGTTTCTTGACTCCGGCACCAACGAACCACGCGGCGAGCGCGGGCAGCAGGATGATCGCGCCCAGCATGTTCACGAAGAACATGAACGTGAGCATGATGCCGATGTCGGCCTGGAACTGCAGCGGCGAGAACACCCAGGTCACGACGCCGATCGCGAGCGTGATGCCGGTGAAGATGATGCTGGCGCCGGTCACGCGCATCGTCTTCTCGAACGCGTCGCGCACGTGTCGCCGCGCTTCAGGTATTCCTGCATGCGGCTCCACAGGTAGATGCCGTAGTCCACGCCGATGCCGGCGCCGAGCGCCACCATGGGCAGCGTGTTGACCTTGAGGCCGATGCCGACCATCGCCATCACGGCGTAGACCAGGATGGACACCAGCGCGAGCGGCAGGAACACGAGCACCGTGCCGAGCAGGCTGCGGAACGTCAGCAGGCACATCAGGATCACCGCGGCGAACACCCAGCCCAGGATCGGATACTCCTTCGCCTTCGACCTCCTCGTTGGTCGCCGCCATCACGCCGACGTTGCCGGTGGCGAGATTGAACGTGGCGCCCGTGAAGGTGTTGAGCGTCGCGCCAGGCCTTCACCTCGGCGACCACGCGCTCGATGGTCTCGGCCTTGTGGTCGCGCAGGAACAGCATCACCGGGATCGACGTTGCAGTCCGCGTTCAGCAGGCCCGGTGCTGGTCTCGATGTAGCGCGTCGACTGCGTGAGCTGGTTGGGCTCGCGCGGGATGTTGCGCCACTTGAGGCTGCCCTCGTTCCAGCCGGCGATCGCGATCTTCGCGACGATCGGCAGCGCCATCACTTCCTGCACGCCGTCGACGTTGCGCATCTTCCACGCGAAGCGTGTCGATGGCGGTCATGAGCTCGTGGCTCGTGCAGGCCGGCTCCTTCGTCTCGACGATCACGGTGAGGATGTCGACGCCGATCGAGAACTTGCGACGTGATGATGTTGCTGTCGCGGTTGTAGCGCGAGTCCGCGCGCAGCTCCGGGCACGCCCGCCTGCGTGTCGCCGATCGGCGTCTCGCGGCCCTTCCACACGCCGAACACGCCGAGCAGCACCGCGATGCACGATGATGATCAGCGCGGGCTTGCGTTCGGTGATGCGCGCCAGCCGGCGCCAGTGCTCGGTGAGCTTCGTCTGGCGCTGCTCGACACGCGCGCGGTACTGGTCGTCCCATTTCACCCAAGACACCAGCACCGGCAGCAGGATGAGATCCGTGAGGATGACGATGGCGACGCCGATGCTGGCGGTGACCGCCATCTCCTGCACCACCTGCACCGGGATCAGCAGGATGGTGATGAACCCGACGAGGTCGGCGAGCAGCGCGATGATGGCGGGCATCAGCAGCTGCCGGAAGGTCTGGCGCGCCGCGTCCATGCTGCCGACGCCCGCGACCGCGGCTTCCTTCACGGCGCTGATCTTCTGCACGCCGTGCGACACGCCGATGGCGAAGATCAGGAACGGCACGAGGAGCCCCAGCGGATCGATGCCGTAGCCGAGCAGCACCAGCGTGCCGAGCTGCCAGACCACGGCGATGATCGAGCACACGATCGGGCACCAGCGCGACCTTGAGCGACTGCACGTAGTACCAGACCGCGAGCAGCGTGAGCAGGATGGTGACGATCGCGAAGACGATGACCGACATCGCGCCGTCGGCGATGTCGCCCACCACCTTCGCGAACCCGATCATGTGCACGTCGATGCGGCGAACCCGTCCGCCGTGCGACCAGCACGTCATTGCCCTGGATCTTGTCGCGCACGCGCGCCTCGAGCTCGCGCGCGACTTCGATCGGATCGATCGGCTTGCCGGTGCGCGTCCTTCTCGAGGACGATCGCCGACACCAGCGCGCCCGAGAAATCGTTCGCGACCAGCCGGCCGCGGATGCCGGCCTTGAGGATGTTCTCGCGCACCTTGGCGAGCGCCTCCGGCGTCGGCACGAATTCCGAGTCGACGACGTTGCCGGCCTCGATGCCGTCTTCGACGACTTCCATGTAGCGCACGTTCGGCGTGAACAGCGACTGCACGCGGCCGCGGTCGATGCCGTCCATGACGAGCACTTCGTCGGTGGCCTTCTTGAGCGCGTCGAAGAACCCCGGCGTGAACATGTTGCCGTCGCGCGCCACGAGGGCGATCAGCACGCGGTTCGCGCCGCCGAACTCCGCCTGGTGCTTCACGAAGGTCTGCATGTACTCGTGCTTGAGCGGCAGCTGCTTCGTGAACGAGGCGTCGATGCGCAGGCCGCGCACCGCGACCGCGGCCAGCGCCGACGGTGACCAGCGCGAACAGGACGATGATGAGCGCTGCGGTTGCCGAAGATCAGCTTTTCGAGCGTGCGCCGCCGAGCCTCGCCGTCACCGGGTTTTGCCGAGTACCGCCGGCCATGACTAACTACCGTGCCGTTCCGAGGCGGATGGTGCGCACGCCGCCCTCGCCCGCGACGACGACCGCGCCCGCGGGCCCGGGCAGCAGCGCGGAAAAACCGCGCGCGGTCCTCCTGCTGCGTCAGCGTGAAGGTTTCGCCGGCGTCGCCGGACACGAGCAGCACGCCGGCGAGGCCGCCGATCACGACGCGCAGGTCGTTGACGGCGATGCCGTCGCGTCAGCATGGCGGTGGTATGCGACTCGAGCTGCTGCCAGGTTTCGCCGGCAGTCGGCGGAGCGGAACAGGTGGCCGCGCAATCCGAATGCCAGCAGGCCCTCGCCGCGTATCGGCACGAGGCCGAAGAAGCTGCCTTCGTAGGGCGAAGGCAAGGCGCGCCACGTCGCGCCACGGTCGTCGGAGCGATAGAGCTGCCCGCCCTCGGCCGCGACGTACAGCCGGCTGCCGACGCCCACGATGCGATTCAGGTGATAGTCGGGCGGTAGCTCGGCTTCCTCATCCGGCGCGGGCGCCGCGCCGGCGCGTTGGGCGCCGCGGGCGGCGGCCGCGAACTTCGCACTGGCCCAGTGGCGGCCGCCGTCGTTGGTCGTGAAATAGGCGCCGTAGGCGCCGACGGCGATGCCGCTCGACACGATTCGCGAACCACAGGTCCAGCAGCGGCTGCTGCGCCTCGGGCGCGAAATGCGAGCGCGTCCAGGTTTCGCCGCCGTCGACGGTGTTGAGGATGGTTTCGTCGTGGCCCGACGGCCCAGCCGTATTGCTCATCGGCGAAGAACACCGCCGTGAGCATGACGCGCGTGGGCACGCTCTTCGCCTGGCGCCAGGTGGCGCCCTGGTCGTCGGAGAGCAGCACGTGACCGCGCTCGCCCACCGCGACGAAGCGCGTGCCCGCCACGGCGAGGTCGAGCAGCAGCGAACTGCGCCGCCAGCGGCGCGGTTTCCGCGGGCTTGTTGGCCGAATCATTGGGATCGAGCTGCGCCAGCTGCGCTGACGCGATGCCGCCTGCCGCCAGCGCCGCGACCAGCGCGAGGCCGATTCGTCGCCTCATGCCCATCCCCCGAACGAATTCTTGTTGTTCAAAACTAAACGGGCCAGTTGATCGGAATCAACCCGGCCGTGTGTCGTCATGGCTGTTACTGATCAGCGGTTCAACGCACGCCGCGCCGCTGCAGGGCGGCGGGCTGGTAGTCGGCGACCGTACGCTTCTGCGAGAAGTCGCGGCTGCGCGGCTCCTCGTTGTCCAGGCCGAGCGCGAGGTAGCGGCCGTTCGACAGGTCGTACACGGTCTCGAGCGTGGTCCAGATGGCCGGCACGTCGTAGTACTTGATGACGTGGCCTTCCTGCACGCGATAGAGCTGGCCGCGGCTGTCGTAGCAATCGACCGCGAGGATCTGCCAGCTGTCCTCATCCACGTACAGCGTGCGGCGGCTGTAGAGATGGCTCTGTGCCGGCCTTCAGCTTCGAATCCACGACCCACACGCGATGCAGCTCGTAGCGCGCGAGATCCGGGTTGATGTGGTTCTTCTTGAGGATGTCGGCGTACTTGAGCGTGTTCGAGTGCAGCTTGTAGCTGTTGTACGGGCACGAGGATTTCTTTCTTGCCGACCAGCGTCCAGTCGTAGCGCTGCGGGCTGCCGTTGTACATGTCGAACTGGTCGGACGTGCGCAGGTTGTCGGAGTTCGTGCCCGGATTGTCGAACGCGACGTTCGGCGCGCGGCGCACGCGGCGCTGGCCGGGGTTGTAGACCCAGGCGCGGCGATTCTCGATCGACTGGTCGAGCGTCTCCTGCACCAGCAGCACTTCGCCGGCGAGGCGCGCGGGCGCCACGGTCTCCTGGATGAAGTACGCGATGATGTTGTCGAGGTTCTCGGACTTCGCGCCCGGCAGGCTGTACGCGACCATGGTCTCGTCGTGGAACTTGACCATCGTGTACGCGCCGCTCGCGGTCACGGGCGCCTGGCCGATCTGGCGCACGATGACGTCGCCGCGATAACGCAGCACGTGGTTCCAGAACACCTCGACGCCTGCCTTCGGAATCGGGAAGGGAATGCCCTCGCCCGCGTTCGTGACGCCGTTGCCGCCGGTCGCGAGCTGCGCGGTGGTCGCAATGCGCTTGGTCGCGTCGTAGATGCGCTGCGGAGCCGCGGCGCTGCGATGCGTGGGATACACGTTCATCTTGAAAGTGGCGCGATAGGTCTGCAGCAGCTTCTTGTGACCTTCGGTGAGCTTGTTGCGCGTACTGGCCCATGTTCGCCGCGGTGATCGGTGTACAGCGGCTTGTCGCTGGCGTACGGATCGGGGTGATGCTGGCCCGGGCGGAAGTTCGCGAAGCCCGCCTGCGCCGCGCGAGGTGATGCCGCCGTCCCAGGCCGGGAATGGAGCCGTCGGCGTTCGCCGCCTTTTCACCGCCCAGCGGCGTGAGCTCGGCACCGAGCTTCGCGGCTTCGGCGGCCGACACGGCGGCCATGGCGTACGCGCGCTGAGCGCGAGACCGGCCACGGTGCCAACGCACGGTCGCAATGAGTTTTTTCATCATGTTCGTCCCCTCGTCGCGGTCAGAACGAGAACTTGAGCGTGGCCGCGACGTAGTCGCGGTCGTTGATGTCGTTGAAGCGGCCGGCGCCGCCGAACTTCGTCCACGACAGGTCCACGCTCCCACTTCGCCTGCAGGTTGGCGGCCACGCCGAGCGTGAGGCCGTAACGGCCTTCGACGAAATTGCCGCCCGGTCCCGGCGTCGTGCCCTTGACGTCATGCTGCCAGTTGAAGCGCGGCAGGACGTTCCAGGGACCCATGAGGCCCGGGATATTCGAGACGACCCGCGACGCGATATCCATATGACGTGGCGTCGGCGAATCGGTTCTGCGGTTCGACGAGATTCAGCGCCAGGCACGCTCGCCGCCGAGAGCGTCGGGCAATGGCGGCCGCGCAGCTCGAAGTTGCCGCTGACGTTGGTGGCCGGCCCGTTGAAGCGCAGGCCGCGGCCGTTCGGGCCGCCGGTCAGCTTGTCGGGCATGTCCTGGACGTGCGTGAGGCCGCGCTTCGGTGACCAGCACCATCTGCGCCGCTCCGAGCATGTTCGAGAAGGTCTTGGTCGCCGTGAACTGCACCTGGTAGGTGTCGTACACGGCCCCAGCCCGGCACGTCCTGGTCGAGCCCGAACGCGCCGAGCTGGCCGCAACGCGTGAGCGTCGAGGCGGCCGGCACGCCTTCGGGGCAGGTGGTCGGCAGCGGCGTGGCGCGCAGCGTGGCGAGGCCCTGCTCGAACGGCGTCAGCGCCGCGAACAGCAGCTCGACGTCGTCGAACTGCAGCGGCACGTCCTGGCGGTAGGCGACCTCGCCCTGCAGCGCGATGCCGCCCCACTGCAGCTGCGTGTTGAACGACAGGCCGATGAGCTTGATGTCTTCGGGATACTCGGTGAAGTAGCCGGCCGTCAGCGCGTACTCGTGCGTCGCGATGTTGCTCGCCTGCGCCGCGACGTCGCCGCCCGCGATCTGCGTGTTCGCGCCGATGGTGGCGTACTGCGTGGCCGTCGCCAGCGATAGGTTGCCGCCCTGCTGCGGCGGAGCGCAGCACGCCGAGCTGCGCGGCGGTGGCGATGGCCGCCGGCGACGGCAGGCCCGCCGCCAGGGCCTGCGCCGCGGCGCCCGACCGCGTTCAGCGCGCCGAAGGCGTTGCCGAGGCCGGCCTGCGTACCGGTCATGCCCGGAGATCAGCGGCAGGCGGCTGTGGTAGTTCAGGAAGAAGAGGCCGAACTCCGTGCCGTTGTTGAAGTCCGGCGCGTAGTACTTGAGGTTGAAGCCGTACTGGCCGCTGTCGTCGGCCTTGCGCGTGTCGAGCCGGCGGTCACGTTCTGGAAGTTCGTGATGCAGCGGTGCCGCCGAGCGGCGCGGAAATCCACGCCCTGGTCGGAGAACGAGCCGAAGCCGAGCACCACGCGACTGCCGCCGGTCGAGCGCGAAATCGTTGTTGCTGAAGTACGAGCCCGCCGGCTCGGGCACGGTCGCGTTCCAGTCGGTGATGTAGATAGCCTGCGCCGAGAAGTTGTCGTTGAACTGCAGGCTGAAGTTGACCATTTCCTGCGGCAGGAAGGCTTCCTTCAGCTCCGAGCCCGGCACGCGCAGCGCCGAGACGTCGAAATGGTTGATGACGTTGATGCCGTTCTGGATGAACGTGCTCTCGCCCCAGCTCACCACCTGGCGGCCGAGGCGCAGCTCCGCGCCCATGCTCGCCGAGTCGAACTTCGCGTACACGAAGGCGTCGAGCAGGCGCGTGTAGCTCTGCCACCAGGTCTTCGGACTTGCTCGGAGAGCGGCGTGCGCTGCGTGTCGTCGGCCGGCGTCGTCGTACAGCGCCGAGGCGCGCACGAAGGCGCCGACGCCGCGGTAGTTGAGCGACAGCTCGGTCAGCGCCTTGAGGGCGCGCGAGAACATGTCGGTGTCGTAGTTGAGGTTGCCGTCGTCGATGTTCGGCGAGCGGCCGCAGCCGCCGTCGGCGATCGCGATGAGCCGGCAGTCGCGCGATTCGATGCGCCAGGCCTGGCCGTAGGTGAGCGTGGTGTCCCAGCTGCCCGAGAAGGTGCCCGTCGTCGTTCTGGAAGTCCCAGGCGTACGTGGCCGGCGACGCCAGGGCCAGCGTCGCGACGATCGGAAGCGAACGCGCGACGGATCGCCGGATCAGTGTACTCATCAAGTTCCCCTGAAGACCGCGGCACCGCTGCGAGTCACGAGGGTATTTGCAGCCTGACCGCTTGGCCGTATCGTCTTTAGTGTTCGCCGCGCTTGCAGCCTCCCCTCGCGGACGCGCAAGCACGGACGTGTTGCGGGCGAGTATAGCAGCGGGTTCCGGGCTTCCGCTAGCGGAATCGGTCTCCGGGGAATCCCTAGCAGGCCGCTCAAACCTGCGTGACCTGCAGGATGCTGTGGCGGATCTGTTCGGACAGCACCAGTTGCGCATCGGCGGCGACGCGCACCAGCACTTCGTCGAACTCGAGGTTGCCGCCCTCGCCGGCCTTGATCACGCCGCGTTCGCGCAGCAGGTCGATGAAATTCTCGAACAGCGCGCGATCGAAGAACTCGGGCGAATTGAATCCGTAGAGCATGTTCATGCGCTGGGCCGCGAGCTGGCACTGCTGCTCGAGCGCCTTCTGCGTGATGCTCGCCGCTGCCGGCCTTGAGCAGCAGCGAGATCGCGAGGTAGTAGCGCTCGATCGTCTGGATGGTGGCCTGCGCCAGCATCGACAGCTGCATGGCCGCCGGCGAGTCCGGCGGCGGACGGCGCCAGGCGCTGCGATCCTCGTTAGGTTGCAGCACGCCCGTGGTCGGCGAGCGCAGCAAGGACGCCGTCGACCACCCGCGCCAGCTCTTCCTCGCGCCAGCGCAGGAAAAGCTCGGACGCGACGTAGGGATAGATGCGCCAGGCGAGCCGCTGGATGTCCTCGGTGCGCAGCATCGAATTTCCGATGAACGCACAGGCGACGAGCGACGGCATCGCGAACAGATGCAGCACGTTGTTGCGGTAGTAGGCGATGAGCTGGGCGCTCTCGTCGCTCATCTTCACGACGTCGCCGAGCTTGTGAGGCACTCGCGGGAGATGATCTTGAGCGACTCGCCATAGGCCACGATCTCGGCGGGCGTCGCATCGGTCACCGTGACGCGCGGGCTGTAGGGCGAGGCCTTGCAGCAGCTTGAGATACAGGTCGAGCTGGCGCAGCAGCGCGCGTCTCGGGCAAGGCGCCGCGCGGCGTCGCGAGCAGCGTCGTCGCGAGCAGGTTGATCGGCGTGACCGCGGCCGCGGCGTTGATGCTCGCGCATGATGCGCACCGCGAGCTCGCCGACCAGGGCGTTCACGGCCGGGCAGGCGCGTGTCGTCGTCGAAACGCTGCTCGCGCCAGCTCGGCAGCGAGCGCGTCGAGCATGTCGTTGAGGCGGATCGGCTCGCCGACGTTCACGTGCACCGTGCCGAAGCGCTCGCGCAGCACGCGCAGCGACAGCAGCAGGTCGAGCCAGCTCTCCTTCTTCTTCGGCGCGCCGGACAGCTCGGAGATGTAGGTGTTCGCCTCGACGATGCGCTCGTAGCCGAAATACACCGGCACGAACACCACCGGCCGCACCGGGTCGCGCAGGAAGCTGCGCACCGTCATCGACAACATGCCGGTCTTCGGCTGCAGCAGCCGGCCGGTGCGCGAGCGGCCGCCCTCGATGAAGTATTCGATGGAATGGCCGCGCGCCATGATGGCCGCGAGGTACTTCATGAACACGACGGTGTAGAGCGCGTTGCCGCCGAAACTGCGGCGGATGAAGAACGCGCCGCCCTTGCGCAGGAAGCGGCCGACGACCGGGATGTTGAGATTGATGCCGGCGGCGATGTGCGGCAGCGCGTAGCCCTGGTGGTAGATGACGTACGACAGCAGCAGGTAGTCCATGTGGCTGCGGTGGCAGGGCACGTAGACCACCTCGTTGCCCTCGGAGATCTCCTTGAGCGTGGCGGCGTGATTGAACTTCACGCCGTCGTAGACGCGGTTCCAGACGCGGCCGAGCAGCTTCTCCGCGAACTGCACGAACGCGTGCGAGTAGTTAGCGGCGATCTCGAAGGCGTACTTGCGCGCCTGCAGCAGGCCGGGCCGGAACGTGGTCGTGTTTCTCGCGCGCCTCCGCCGCCACCACCGCGCGCACCGCCGCTGGCACGCAGCACGCGGGCGACGATGGTGCGGCGGTGCGAGAGATCCGGCCCGATGCGCACCGCGCGCTGGCGCCGCAGGATGCCGCGCAGGACGCGCGTGACGCGCCGGGCCTGGTCCGTGCGCGGGCGCGGCGTCCAGCAGCGAGCGCAGGCTGATCGGCTCGCCCATCTCCACCATGACGTTGCGGCCGTTGAAGAGCACCGCGAAGAACTTGCGCGCGCGCGTCGTCAGCTGCCCAGTTCTCCACGAACAGCAGGCGCAGCCAGGAGCGTTCCTTCTGCGGCGCGCGGCCCCAGTAGACCGCGGTGGGCACGAGCAGCACGTCGCGCACGCGAATCGCGTCGCGCAGCGCCTCGACCAGCGCCAGCAGGTGCGGCGGCGGGCGCCGCGTGATGGTGGCGTCCCAGAAGCGCCGCCGGCGGCCACGTCGAAGAAGGAGCGCCGCTCCTCGACGGGCAGGCTCGCGGAGCGTTTCTCGGGGTACGGCAAGCTTCGCGGGCGACGGTGACGTTGCACAGCACCGCGAGATCGGCGCTGGATTCGCGCTCGAGCACGTAACACACCGGCTTCGTCGGCGCGCCGTCAGCGACGCCGGCGCCTCGGCCGGCTGCACCGCCGCCCGCACCCAGAGCCTGAAGAATCGCCGCAGCAACCAGCCCATGAGCCGAACCCGGTTCCCCGCCTTATGATGTTAGTCACGGCGAGTGTAGCCGAGGAACCGGATATGCCAGGCCTCGCGGGGCAGCGGATCATTCTGACCGGCGCATCCGAGGGAATCGGCCGCGCGCTGGCGCTCGCATCTGGCCGCGGCCGGCGCGCGCGTGGCGCTCGCGGCGCGCGACCGCGGAGCGCCTCGAATCGCTGGCGCAGGAATGCCGCGCGCGGGGCGGAGAAGCGCTGCCCGTGCCCACCGACGTGGCGAACGAGCAGGACTGCGAGTGGCTGGTCGCGCGAAACGGTCAAGGCGTTCGGCGGCATCGACGTCGCTGATCCACAACGCCGGCGATCACCATGTGGAGCCGCTTCGACGCGCTCGCAGGACCTGTCGATCTTCGAGCGCTGATGGAGGTGAACTACCTCGCGCCGGTGCGCCTCACCGCGCTGGCGCTGCCGCACCTCAAGCAATCGAAGGGACTGATCGTCGCCGTCGCGAGCC
Organism: uncultured Pseudomonadota bacterium; assembly: GCA_963774045.1. Classification (GTDB taxonomy): domain Bacteria; phylum Pseudomonadota; class Gammaproteobacteria; order Steroidobacterales; family Steroidobacteraceae; genus CADEED01. The sequence goes on along the minus strand of CAVZED010000023.1, from coordinate 52,710 downwards.
TCGCCGGACTCACCGGCGTGCCCGGAGCGTTCGGGTTACGCGGCGAGCAAACACGCGATGATCGGCTTCTTCGATTCGCTGCGCATCGAGCTCGCGGGCAGCGGCGTCGACGTGAGCGTGATCGCGCCGGATTTCGTGGTCACCGAGATCCACAAGCGCGCCATCGGCCCGGACGGCCAGCCGCTCGGCGAGTCGCCGATGGTGCAGTCGAAGATCATGACCGCCGAGGCTTGCGCGCGCGCGCATCGTGCGCGCGATCGAGAAGCGCGAGCGGCCGGTGCTGATGTCCGCGCGCGGGAAGCTCGGCCGCTGGCTCAAACTACTCGCGCCGTCGCTGATCGACCGCATCGCCGCCAAAGCCATCCGCGAGCGGCATTAATGGGGACATTCCTCGTTTCCTGGGAAAAGGGGACGCGGCTCGAATTGAGAGTGAGGTGTGCGGGCGGGACGGAGCGCGGCCGCGGTCACGCTCACGTCGAGGCGTGTCCCGGATCTCCCCAGCAAGCGGAGTGCCCCCAATGGGCTTTGGGAAGAGCGGACTCCCGACCGTGCGCTCTTCCCAAAGCCATTGGCGGCATGCCTGATCTCGCGGCACCAGGATCCGGGGCTCGATCGACGCGGTGACGGTGGACGCATGCGCGCCCGGGAGCCCGGACACGCGAGGTGTGGGCCTTCGCAGCGGCGGCTCCGGAGCACTTCCCCCGTGCGAAGCCGGCTCTCCGCTTCAATAGGACTCTTCGCCAACGCCCCACACTCACTGCGCCCAAACCGTCTTCGTGAGCGCCGGCGCTCCAGCGAACAAAACCGCAATCAGCCGCCGCGGAGGGCCGCCTATAGGCGGCCGACACCTCGCGGGGCCGGGATCCCGGGCGCGCATGCGCCCACATCCCCTCTTCCATCGAGCCCCGTCCCCTTTTCCTAGGAAATGAGGAATGTCCCCATTAATCCCGTCCCCACTATTGCGACAGCTTCAGAGAGGCCTGCCCAAACGCATACCTCCACCCATCCTTCGTGCGCACATACGTGTCGCTGAACCACAGCTTGTAGTCGAACTCCGCGCCCTCGGCGGCGTTTTTCCCCTTGAGCCACAACAGGGCCGTCACCACCGCCGTGTCCTTGCCGAACATCCGCACGGTCTGCGTGCCAGGCACCTCGACCTGTTTTTCGTAGATGGTCTGCGGGTTTTTCGCGGAGTCGATCAGTGCGGCGCGCGAGACCACCTTGCCGCTGCCGAGGACCAGGATGAAGTCGGGATGCAGGATGCGGTCCATCCCCTGCCAGTCGTTCTTTTCGACGGCGGCCTGATATTCGGTGTCGAGGCCGGCGATCAACTCGGCATCGGACTTTGGCGCGGCGCTGACGCCGGGAGCGGTCAGCGTCGCACCGAGCGCGGCGGCGACCGCCAGTAACCTGGTTCTGTTCATGGTCCCCTCACGCGGCAAGTGGTTGTTCGAGCAAGCGCCGGATCGCGGGTAGCTGTTCATATGCCGCCCGGCGTCCGATTTCGAAGATACGCGGCATCGCCGCGGTTTCCCACAATCCGATGCGCCGGTCGATGTCGAGATCGAAGTGCAACATGCGTGCACCCGCGGCCTCGGCGGCGCGCAGTTGAGCGGACTGCAGGTTGTTGATCATCGTCGTCGTGACCTGCGCGACCAGGCGCGCGGCGCGATCGACGCGGCGCGGCAAGGCGCCGCGGAAGCCGAGCGTGATCATCGCGCGCGCGTCGCCCGCCAGCGAGACCGGCAGCGGGTTGGAAATCACGCCGTCCGTCAGCCGGCGGCCCTGGAACTCGGCGCTCGGAAACAGGAACGGCAGCGCCATGCTGGCGCGCACCGCGTCCGCGACGCGGCCGTGATCGATCATGAACGGCGCGCCGCTGGCCGCGACCGTCGTCGCGACACGCAGCGGGATCGGCAGATCCTCGAGCCGTGCATCGCCGAACGCACACTCGATGCGCTCGCGGATCAGTCGCGCATCGCGCAGCGCGAAATCCGCGCCGAACCCGGCGAGCTTCGGCGCGATCAGCTCGAAATACGCGCGCCAGCGCGTCTTCTCGGTGAGGTCGGCGGACCAGAGACGTGTCGCCGCCTCGAGGCCCTCGCGGCCCGTCCAGCCCAGCGCGATACAGGCCCCGAACAGCGCGCCGGAGCTGCAGCCGACGACCAGTTCCGGCGCGAAGCCGGACTCCACCAGGACTTCGGCGATTCCCAGCGCGGCGGCGCTGCGCACGCCACCGCTGCCGAGCACCAGTGCCAGTTGCGGCGCGTGCGCCGCCCGTCGAACCGTATCTTTCATGATCAGAACTTCAAGTTGGCGCGGACGTAGAAACGGCGTCCGAGCACGTCATAGGTGGATGGGTCGGTGTTCATCTGTGGTCGACGGCACGAACTGCGGCGGCAAGTTGAGCAGGTTCTCAACGACGGTCGAGCCGGTCCCTGCTATCGCCGCGGCGCTGACAATGACCAGCGGGCTGTCGGACTGGTAATCGTTGCGCCGGATGCGCGAGCCCGTGACGGGGCCTGTTTCCATTTCTTCGGCGATGGTCGCGTCCGCGTCGTCCTGCGCGCACGCCGACACGACGGGCAGCGCAAGCACGGCAATGCTTACGACGGCGAGTAGTTTGTGGGTCATGCAATTCTCCCGTAAAGGACTTGTGAGGTGTCGCGCTGCGCGAGCGCGTGTCGGGCGTAGTTCACGAGCTCGTTGCTCCAGTCGGCGAACAGGTCGAACACGCGGAAGGCGAGATCGAGGCTTCGCACGCGCTCGACGTCGGTGAGGGGGATGGCGGCGAGAACCTGGTGATCCATGCCGTGCATCGCGTGCCCGGTCTCGCGCGAGAAATGGAACTGCCCGAGGTAGCGCAGCTCGGGACCGCCCTCGGCCTGGATGCGCGCGGCGAGCTTCGCGGTGAGGCCGAAGAGCACGTTGCCGGTCTCTTCGATGCTCTCGACAATGACCATCTTCTCGATGGGTGAAGCGCGATGCGCGAGTTGCGCCAGCCGCGGTGCGAGCATGCGGTTGTGGAGCGCGTCGTCCTTCATGTACGAACGCAGCGCCTGCGAGATGCCGACGGTGCGATCGAAGCCGAGCTTCGTGAAGTCCTCGAGGTACCACGGCCAGTGGTGATCGTCCTCGTAGGTGTGTTCGTTGATGAGCCGCTGGATGGGATCGTTCGAGCTCTCGTCGCGAAACACGAAACGGTTCAGGTCCGAAAACGCCAGGATGAACGGCGCCATGCACGGGTAGAACGCGAAGCGGTCGCGCGGCGCGATCGCCTCGTTACGCAGGAACTCGAACAGCGGAAGGGTCGAATAGTGGCGCTTCGCCTGCGCCAGCTCTCGCATCACGGCCTTCATCATTTCTCCAGGAAATAAAATGGTCTACTGGAGTACGGACGCGGGGCCTGCCGCGATCAGGACACGATCAGTTGTAATTTTCTGTCGAGACCCGCTTTGTCACGCGGTTCATCGCGTCGCGGGAACGCAACGTATCGGGGTGTGTCTCTCCAACGGCGCCGGCGAACTGCACGGCCGCCCGTGCGAACGCGTCGCGCGCCTCGCGCCATTGGCTGCGCTTTTCGAACACCCGCGCGGTCGCGTACCAGGCGCTGCCGGTGAAGCGCGAAAATGATTCCGCTTCGATGGACGGCGCGAGCTCGCGCGCGCGCGCGGCGTCGGCCGCCGCGGCCACAGGATCGCGATCCAGCTCGAGCCCGCTGCGCCGCGCGAGGATCAACGCCCGGGTCGCGGTGCAACACTCCTGCGCTTCGTACAACTCGAGCGCACGGCTGAACGCGGCGAGCGCGGCGTCCGTCTCGCCGCGCGCCGCGAGCCACTCGGCCCGCGTCATTTCGCGGCGCACGGTGATCAGGTTGGTCGACGAGAGTCGCGCCTGCCGGATCGTGGCGGCCGCCGCGTCGAGGTCGGCGCCCGCCTGCCCGAGTTGCCCGCTCTGAACGCGCGCTTCCGCCTCGGCGATCCGGATCGTGGCCAGGATGGCGAGGTTGCCGCGGGCCTCCGCGAGCTCGGCCGCACGGCGGTAATGTTCGAGCGCACCGTCGACATCGCCGAGTTGCGCGAGGATGCGCCCGCGTCGCGACAGCCGGTTGTCGGATTCCTGCGCGGCCGGCGTGAGCTTGCGCAGGATCGACCAGCCGAGATCGAGCTCCTCGAGCGCGCGGCGCGGATTGCCGGAGTTCATCCAGATCGTGGCCCAGTCGTCGCGCAGGTTGCCCGCGGCCCGGCTGTTGCCGCGCCCGGCCACGTCGAACAGGCGCAACGTCTCGGTGTACTGCGCATGCGCTTCGTGGAACTCACCCAGGATGCCGTAGGCGCCGCCGATCGCCACCAGCAGGTTGGCGCGGTCGAACACCGAATCGACGCCGGCGCGCTGGTAACGGCGCTGCGCCTCGCGCGCGAACGCGAGCGCCCCGGGCGCGTCGGCATTCGTGGCTGCCACAGTGGAGCGATCGAGCAGGCAGCGCGAGGCGATGGCATCGTCGGCGTCGGCGAGCGCGATCTGCGCGTCGAGTATGGCGATCGCGTCTTCCTGCGTGCCGAGTTCGTTCCACAACCGGGCGCGGCGGCAGCGCAGCGTCGCGCCGAGCATGGGCTGGTCCGCGGGCAGGGAATTGATGGTGCGCGTGAGGATCCGCTCCGCGTTGCGGAACAATCCGTTCGCGCTGTACCAGGTCGAGAGGAAGTCCGTCGCGTAGATGCGCGTGCGCAGGTCGTTCGCGCCGGTGTCGAGCGCGATCTGTTCGCTGCGCGCGATCAGCTCCTCGAACGTCAGCGACTGGCCGGGCTGGATGTTCTCGATGAGCACCGTCGACGTGAACTCCTCCGCCGCGGTCGACAGCGCGAGACGTTCGACCGCCATCGCGCGCTGCCGCTCGGCGTCCTGCCACTGCCAGGCGGCGAATCCCAGCGCGGCCGTCAACGTGAGCAGCACCGCCGCGCCGAACGACAGCGGCCACGCATTGCGCCGCAGGAATTTCCGCGCGACATAGGAGAACGAACGCGGCCGCGCCACGATCGGCTCGGCCGCGAGATAACGCTCGATGTCGCCCGCGAACGCCTCGGCGGACACATATCGATCCGCCGGCGCCTTCTCGAGCGCCTTCGCGACGATCGCATCGAGATCGCCGCGCAGCGCACTCACCTCCGCGGGCCGCACCACGCGGCTCATGCGCGGCGGCTCGACCTCGAGCACCTCGTGTTCGTAGGCGCCGAGCGAATGGCCCTTGGGAGAATACGGGCTCGTGCCCGTGAGCATCTCGAACAGGATGACACCGAGCGAATACACGTCGGTGGCGACGGTGATGGGCTGCGCGGTGAACTGCTCGGGCGCGGCATACGCCGGCGTGAGCGCCGCGGCGCCGACCAGCGTGTGCGCCACGCGCGCCGACGCCTCGCCCTGCAGCAGCCGCGCGATGCCGAAGTCCAGCAGGTGGACCTCGCCCTCGTTCGTGATCAGGATGTTGTTGGGCTTGAGGTCGCGGTGCACGATCAGGCGCGCGTGCGCGAAACTGACGGCGCGCAGGATCTTGAGGAACAGGGTGAGCTTGTGCCGCAGCTCGAGCCGCTCGATGCGGCTGTATTCGTCGGGTGGCAGGCCCTGCACGAATTCGAGCGCGAGATACGGCCGGCCGCGCTCGTCGATGCCGGCGTCATAGAGACGGGCGATGTTCGGATGTTCGAGCGACGCCAGGATGTCGCGCTCGCGCGCGATGCGTTCGGCGATCCCGCGATCCACCAGGCCGAGGTGCGGCAGCTTGAGCGCGACCTTGCGCTGGATCGCGCCGTCCACGCGTTCGGCCAGCCACACCGACGACGTGCCGCCCGAACCCAGCTCGCGCAGCAGCCGATACGGACCGACGACGCTGCCGGCATCGAGGGTGAGCGCCGCCGGCACGGCACTGAACTCGGGCAACCGCTCGAGGAAATCCCCGGTTTCGATGGCGCGGCCGCCCGCCAGCAGCTCCACCAGCTGATCCCGCACATCCGCGTATTCGGGCGGCAGCGCCGCCAGCCAGCCGGCACGCTGCGCGGGCGCCAGGTCGAGCGCCTGGTCGAGCAGCGGGCTCAGTCGTTTCCAATCGGCGGCGGTGATCGGCATCTTTGTTCTCGCGCGCGAATGTCCCTTGAGGATACGGACGGAACGAGCCGGCTCATCCGGACATCGGGCCGGAAGACCGGCCGGACGATGCTCAGCGCAGCATCGCCGCCAGCAACAGCCGCGCCTTCTCCCAGTCGCGGCGGACGGTGCGATCCGTGACACCCAGGACCGCGGCGATCTCCGGCTCGGTCATGCCCGCGAAGTAACGCATCTCGACGACCTTCACCAGCCGCGGATCTTCGTTCTCGAGCGCCTCGATGGCGTCGTTGATCTGGATGACCTCGTCTTCGCCGGCCCGCACGTTCTCCGCGAGCTGCGCGTCGAGCGGCAGGTGGACGGCGTCGCCACCGCGGCGTTCCGCCTGGCGCTGGCGCGCGAAATCCACGATGACCGAACGCATGACCCGGGCCGCATACGCGAAGAAATGTCCGCGCTCGGAGCCCGCGAGTTTGCCGGCGCGCTGGAAGCGCAGAAAGCTCTCGTGCAGCAGCACCGTGGTATTCAACAACGTGTTGCGCCCGCCATCGCGCAACGCGGCGCGAGCCTGGCCGCGCAGGTCTTCATACGCCACGGCGAACAGCCGCTCGCGCGCGGACTCGTCGCCCGCGTGCGCGCGCTGGATCAGCAGGGAGAGTTCGTCAGCTGACATCCTGGGGCAGGTCCAGCGAGATCAGGAAGTACTCGAACAGGTACTTGAGGAATCGAACCTCGTCCTGCAGCCGGTGGTCGCTGTTCAGGATGTGCAGCGCGCAGCCATGGCGGCGCGCGAATTCGATGCTCTGCTCCACGGGCACCACGTCGTCCTTCCAGCCGTGCACGATCGTCGTGGGGCAGTCGAGCAGTTTTTCGCGCAGCGGCGGCAGGCCGGGCATCGTCAGCGCCGGCGCCATCAGGAATACGCCGCGCGCGTGCAGCAGCGACGCCGCGGCGACCGAAACGTATCCGCCCAGGCTCGAACCGCAGAGCACGAGGTCGCCCTTGAGCTCCTTGCAGAACTCGACCAGCTTGTTGACGCGCTCGCGCGGATCGTCGATGCCGCGATAGTCGACCGACTCGACCTCGTAACCCTCGCTGCGGGCATTGCCCGCGAGCGCGGTGATCTTGACCCCCCAGGGCCCGGCATCCTTGCCGTGTGAAAACACTACGTACCTGTCCAAGATCGCCTCACATTTTCCAGAGTAATGCGTCGAGCGTACGCGGCGACGCGGATGCCGGCTTCTGCACGACGCGCCCGCCGCGCGCCTTCACACCCTCGCGTTCCAGGCGACGCAGCTGTTCGCGCGCGCTCGCCGATCCCTTCGGAAACGCGATGCGCCCGCCCGCACCGGTGACCCGGTGCCAGGGCAGTTTCGCGGCGCTGCCGGACTCGCGCAGCACGGCGCCGACCAGGCGCGCGCGCCCCGGCAGCCCGGCGCGGCGCGCGACCTCACCATAGCTGGCGAAGGTGCCGCGCCTGATGCCGCGCACTGCCTTGAGGATGGCGGCGGCACGTTGTTCCGGTGTGGCGAATTCGTGCATTTGTGTACGATGGACTTCCGCTCGCTGCGCCGGATTCGAACACGCGATGGCCCGAACAGCAACCGCCCTTTCCTCATCCACCAGACCGCAGATGGACTGGCTGACCATGACCGACCTGACGACGGTGGGGCCGACGCTGCGCGCCTGGGTACGCGTGCATCGCACGGCGTTCGGGCGCTGGATGTTCGCCCGCACGGTCTCGCGGCGCGCGCCCTACTTCGGCACCATCAAGCCGAAGTTCCTCGACCTGCAACCCAAGCTGTGCCGCGTCGCGATGAAAAAGCGGCGCGCGGTCGAGAATCACATCCACACCGTGCACGCGCTCGCCATGGGCAACCTCTGCGAGCTCGCCGCCGGCATGTGCACCGAGGTCACGATCCCGGTGAACATGCGCTGGATTCCGCGCGGCATGACCATCGAATACCTCGCGAAGGCCGAAACCGACGTCACCGCCACCGCGCGTCTCGACAAGACCGAGTGGGCCGGCGCGGACAATGTCGGCGTGCCCGTGAGCGTGCACGACGCGAACGGCAAGGAAGTGGTGCGCGCGGTCATCAGCATGTACGTCTCGCCACGCAAGGAAGCGTGAGCTACACACTGCTCGGCCCCGACCGCAAATTCCGCCGGAGCCGCCGCAAGGGCACGCTGGGCGGACACCGCAGGACGAAGATCTACGGGCGCCTCGATTGCCCGGCGGCGCTGCGCGCGATCCGGGTTCGAAAGAATGTGGGCGGCGGCTACGTGACGCATCGCGTGTTCTTTGCAAGAGAAGCCGATGCGATCGCCGCCGGCTATCGGCCGTGCGCGGTGTGCCTGCCCGCGGCGTACGCGAAATGGAAAGCGCGGAGAGCTACGTCGCGTCGTGCAGGATGACGCCGAGCGTATGGCGGTCCCCGCGCGTCAGGCGGCTGACGCCATGCCGATGAGTCACGCGATACGCGCCGCGCGTGCCGGTCACGGGCCGCTCGCTGACGGCGAAGATCACCGCGTCGCCCTGCGCCAGGGGCACGACCTCGACCCTCGATTGCATGCGCGGACGCTGTTCGGTCACGACGAATTCACCACCGCTGAAGTCCGCGCCGGGCGCCGACAGCAGCACGGCCATCTGCAGCGGGAACACGTGTTCCCCATACAGGTCGCGGTGCAGGCAGTTGTAGTCGCCGGCGACGTAGCGCAGCAGCAGCGGCGTCGGACGCGACTGCCCGGCGGCGTGGCAGCGGTCGAGAAACTCCGCGTGGGTCGCGGGGAAACGCGTTTCGACACCGAGCCTTTCGTTCCATCGGTTCGCGAGCGGCACCAGCCCCGCGTACAGCGCGGCACGCAGCGCCGCGAGATCGAACGGCAGCCCCGACGACGACGAGTACGCGAAGTAACGGTACTCGCCGCGGCCGAAACCATGCTTCGCCATGACGACATGCGAGCGGAATAGCGACGCATCGCCCCAGGACGCCGCGATGGCGCGGCAGGTCTCGCGATCGAACAGCGCCGGCAACGTCGCCGTGCCACGCTCGTCGAGTCCGGCCGCGACGCGTGGCCAGTCCGCCGACCCGAGGCGGCCGGCAGGTGTCGAGGCCGCGGACGCCAGGACCGCGGCGGGCAGCGCGCTCACCGCGACTCCGGGCGCGTCTCGAGAAGCCTTGCTTCCCGCTCGAGCAGCGCACCCTTGCGCGCGACTCCCCAGCGGTATCCCGAGAGTCCGCCGTCGTTGCGCACGACGCGGTGGCAGGGAATCGCGAGCGCGATCGGGTTGGCGCCACAGGCCTGCGCCACCGCGCGGAACGAGCGCGGCGCATCGATGCGGCGCGCGATGTCCGCGTAACTCGCCGTCTGGCCGGCGGGAATCCGCCGCAATGCGCGCCACACGCGCCGCTGGAATTCCGTGCCCGCCGGGTCGAGCGGCAAGTCGAGCTCCAGCGATGGCGTCTCGATGAACGAGATCACGCGCGCCAGCGCCCGAGCCAGTTTTGCCCTGTCCTCGACCAGGGACGCGCCGGAAAACCGCGCGCGCAGATCGCGCAACACGGCGTTTTCGGAGTCGCCCAGCAGGATGGCGCAGATTCCCTTGTCGTTCGTCGCGACGAGGACCTTGCCGAGAGTGGTGTTCCCGACGTCGTAGTGGATGTGTGTGTTCATGCGGGGAACGTTAACGCCGGGCCGCCGCGGGATCATTCCGTTTCTTGCTGACTTCGATGGGGAGTTGTGTACGCAACCGAACAGAGCGGCGGCGGGCCAGCGGGCAAGATGAGGCGCGATGTCCGCCCATGCCGCTTTACCGCGCGATCCACTCGCGCAATTCGCCCACGCCTCGCTGTCACGTGCCCTGTGGCAGCTCGCCAATACGCTGCCCCCGTTCCTCGCCCTGCTGACTGCAATGGCCTGGAGCCGGCTGGCCGGGTGGAGCTACGTCTGGACGCTGCTGCTGGCGATTCCGGCCGCGGGGCTGTACGTGCGCCTCTTCATCCTGCAGCACGATTGCGGACACGGCTCGTTGTTCTCGGGCGCGCGGACCAACCGCCGCGTCGGCGCGGTGCTCGGCGTGCTCACGCTGTTCCCGTTCGCGTACTGGAAGAAGACCCACGCCCTGCACCACTCGACCTCGGGCAACCTCGACCGGCGCATCCTCGGCGACATCCGCACGCTCACGGTGGACGAGTACCGCAACCATTCGCGCTGGATCCGCTTCTGCTACCGCTTCTACCGCAGCATGCCGGTGATGCTGGGCATAGGGCCCGTGTACCAGTTCGTGGTCAAACACCGCCTGCCGCTCGGCATGCCGTGGAGCTGGAAGAAAGAGTGGCGCAGCGTCGCGCTCAACAATCTCGTGCTGCTGGCCGTCGTCACGCTGCTGTGCGCCTGGCTGGGCTGGGGCACGGTGTTGTCGGTGTATCTGCCCGTGGTGGTCATCGCGGGCGCGTTCGGCGTGTGGCTGTTCTACGTGCAGCACACCTTCGAGTTCAGCTACTGGGAGCGGCACGACAAGTGGGATGCGCGGCGCGCCGCCGTCGACGGCAGCTCGTTCTACGACCTGCCACCGGTGCTGCGCTGGATCACCTGCAACATCGGCTACCACCACATCCATCATCTCGCGCCGCGCATTCCCAACTACCGGCTGCGTGCCGCGCACGAATCGACGCCGACCCCGCCCGGGTTGCGGCGCTTCAGCCTGCGCAGCAGCCTGCGATGCGCGCGCATGAAGTTGTGGGACGAGGACCTGGGCCGGATGGTCGGGTTCCCGCCCGCGGCTCAACTCATCAGGCGCGCGTAGGTCTTCTTCTCGTTCGCGTAGCAACTGCAGGCCGCCGCTTCCAGCGCGCGCACGTCGAGCACCGCGACGTGGCCACGGGCGTAACGGATCAGCCGGCGTTCCTGCAGGGCGCGCGCGGCGAGCGTCACGCCGGCCCGGCGCACACCCAGCATCTGCGCCAGGAACTCGTGCGTGAGCAGCAGCTCCGCGCAGTTCGCGCGATCCGCCGACATCAACAACCAGCGCGCCAGCCGCTGCTCGACGCGGTGAAAACTCTTGCAGGCGACGGCTTGCGCGAGCTGCGTGAAGCACACGTGGACGTAGCGATTCAATGCGGCGCGCAAGGCGGCGCTCGCGTCGAGCTGACGGCTGAACTGGGCCGCATCCACCCGCCACGCGCTGCCCGCGCCCTGCACGACCGCGCGCAGCGTCGATGCGCCCGAACCGAACACGAGAGGCAGCCCGAACATTCCTTCTCGTCCGACCAGCCCGACCTCGAGCTGGGGCAGGCGCGCCATCGGGACCAGCACGGATATGGAGCTGTCGATGGGAAATATCGCGTGGGTGAGCGGTTGGCCGGCTTCCGCCAGCACGCTGCCGGCCAGCAACTGCACGCGTTCGCCGCACGCCAGGAGCCTGCGACGATCGGCCGGCGCGAGATGGGCCAGCAGCAGGTTGTCGGGAGAGCTCTGCGTCACCGCCGCATCATGGGCGGACATCCGGCATGCTTCTGTTCGCCAGCGTACGTCGCGGCGCGCGGCCTCACGGCCGGTGCATCAGCCGGTCGGTCTCCTTCCTGACCACCGCGTAACACTCGCACGAGAGCTTTTCGAGCCGCGGCCGGTCGAGCACGGTGATCTTGCCGCGCGAATAGCGGATCACGCCTAGCTTCTGCAGCCTCCCGGCGGCTTCGGTGACCCCTTCACGGCGCACGCCCAGCATGTTCGCGATCAGCTCCTGCGTCAGCTTGAGCTCGGGGGACTTGAGGCGGTCGAGCGACAGCAACAACCAGCGGCACAGCTGCTGATCGACCGCGTGATGGCGATTGCACACCGCGGTCTGCGCCATCTGCGTGATCAGCGACTGCGTGTAGCGCAGCAACACGGTCAGCAATTGTCCGTGGCGACTGAACTCCTGCTTGAGCCGCGCGCCCGTAAGTCGATATGCGAAACCCGGGCTCTGCACCACCGCCCGGCTCGGCGTGCTCTCGCCTCCCATGAACAGCGACACGCCGACGGCGCCTTCATTGCCCACGACCGCCATCGAGGACGACGCGCCACTCTTGAGCACGTAGAGCAGCGACACGATCGAGTCGATGGGGAAATAGATGTGTCGCAGCCGTGCGCCGGACTCGTAGATGACCGCGCCGAGCGGCATCGACACCAGGCGCAGGTGCGGATACAGACGCTCCCGCTCCGCCGCCGGCAACGCCCGCAGAATCTGGTTTCGCTCCTGTGGCGGCGTCGCGTCCATGTGGGCCGAGTGTAGCTCCACCATCCCGCCGCGGCGGGATGTATGTTCGTTGGCGTACGGACGTGCGCGGGAGCCGCCGCTACCGTCAACGGATGTTACAGGCCATCCAGTCGCCCGGTTTCTCCCGTACGCAGGCGCAGCGGGACCCGCGCGGCTCGCGCAGCGACGCACCCGTGCAGTCGGAGACGCGCATCCTCATCATCGACAACGACCGCCAGACCGGCCGGTCGCTGGCGCTCATGCTGGCGGCGACGGGTTACGACGAGATCCGCACGGTGCGCAGCGCCGCGCGCGCGATGACGGTCGCCGAGGAGTTTCGTCCCGCGCTGGTGTTCCTCGACATCGAGATGCCCGACCCCGGCGGCTACGATCTGGCGACCCAGCTGCAACGCAATTCGAAACTGCGCGCGATGCGGCTCATTGCCCTCACCACCGACGTCGAGCATGCGACGCGCGAGGCAGCCCGGGTGGCCGGGTTCGAACGTTTTCTCGTCAAGCCGGTGACCCAGGTCGAGCTCGACAAGATCCTGAGGCGGCCCGTAACTCCCGCCGCCTGAGCCACGCGAGGCCATCATGAAACCTGCATTCCGACTGGCGGCCGCGTTGTCGCTGACGTTGTTGTTTGCATCGCCCGCACCCGCCCAGTCGCCGGACGCGCTCCCGGCAAACGCGGTCGTCAGCCGCTACGGCAGCGGATGGGAATGCGCGCGCGGCTACCGGCGCCTGGATTCGCGATGCCTCGCGGTCAAGGTTCCGGCCAATGCCTTCCTGGACTCCTCCGGCAACGACTGGGAGTGCGATCGCGGCTTCCTCAAGAACGGCATGTCTTGCGCGGCCGTGAGTGTTCCAGCCAACGCTCATGCCGACGACACCTCGTACGCGGCCGGATGGCGTTGCAATCGCGGCTTCCGCGAACGGGATGCGAAATGCGTGCAGGTCGTCGTTCCGGCGAATGCCTATGCGGTGCAGTCGTTGTACGGTCCCGGCTGGGAGTGCGCGCGCGGTTTTCGCGCCGATGGGGCGCGGTGCCAGCCGATCGCCATTCCCGCGAACGGCTACCTGCGCGACTCGGGTGAAGACTGGGATTGCGAGCGCGGCTTCTCGCGCCAGTCGAATTCCTGCGCGCCGGTCGTCATTCCGGCCAACGGTTATCTCGACAACCGCGGCGACGCGTGGAAATGCGAGCGCGGATTCCGCAAGGGCGACACGCGCTGCACCGCGCTGACGCTGCCGGCCAACGCGCAGCTCGACTTTTCGGGTAACGACTGGCGCTGCGAGCAAGGATTTCGCAAGGAAGCGCAGGGCTGCATCGTCGAGAAATGACCCTCAGGGACTGGCGATGAGCCCGCGCAGGATCGACGACTCGATCTCCAGGTTCACGCTCGGCGAGTAATTCGCGAAGCGGTTGACGGTGATCGGCCGGGCGCGCGAGCTCCCGGGCTCGTGCGTGACGATGAACGCGTGATATTCGCCCGGCTTGGTGGCGGCAAATCCGAAGGCGAGATTGATGCGGCCCAGCTTGATCTGCTCGGCGTTGTTGATGCGCTCGTCGCACACCACGAAGTAGCTCTGCTCGCCGCTGCGCACGGCGAACGCACCCTCGGCATACAACGAATCCAGGAACGCCTCGACCTGCGCCTTCGCCAGGATCCAGGTGCTCTGCGCATTGCGCTCGAACAGCATCCACCGGGTTCCGCGTTCGACGCTGGTCATCACGAACAGCGCCAGCCGCCGCGCCGTGAGGTACCGCCAGTCGCTCACTGCCGCGGATCCGCTCGCGAGCGTGCGCGGATTGGACGCGAACCTGGCCGGGACGCGCACCGACTGCAACAGGTTCATGCCGGCATTCGCGAGGCGCGTGCGATCCCCGTTCTGGATGGTCCAGGCGGGACGCAGGCCCGGCCGCAGGATGGCGTCGTCTCCCTCGGCGACGGTCCACACCGGCCAGTTCTCGTCGCCGCGCGCGATCATGCCGGCCGCGACCCCGCAGGGCGCGAACATCTCGAAACGTCCGCGCAGCCGGTCGAACGCAACGACGCGCGGGAAGAACATGGCCGCGTCTTCGCTGCGGAACGGCCAGTGGCGCATGCCATCGAGCGCGGCGGCGCTCGAGGCCCACGTCGCCGGTGGATCGACGATGAGCATCGCGCGGCGCTCGCGGCAGAAACGGCCCGCGACCAGCAACGTCGACAACCCGACGTCGTGCTCGCGCGTCAGCGGCGGGATGCACAGGAGGTTGATGTCCGGGGCGGCGTGCAGCGCGAAGATGCCCGTGCCGCGTTGCGCCGACCCGATGACGTCGTAATCGGTGATCGGACCGCCGTCGTCGCCATCGGGATTCGACGGCGTGTAACCGATGACGGCGCCCGTGGCTGCCGGCGGCGTGCGGGTCGGGCGCTCGGTGGGGACGCTGCCCTGCACCCGAACCAGGCGCGAGTCGAGCAAGGCGTCGGCGACGAACCGCTCCGCGCCGGGCGTCACCGACAGGCGGCGGAAGATCTCCTGGTCCTCGATCTGCTCGGACCCGGCGGTGCGCACCCGCTGCACCACCAGGTTGAAACGGTCGATTTCCTTCGCGTCGATGGCGTCGTAGTCGACCGAGGCGCGCAGGAATTCGCGAGAACCGGCCCCGACACCGCGCAGGATGAGCCGGCCCTTCGGCGTGGGCAGCGTGAGCGTGGGCGGGCGGGCGCCGTTGGTGACGCGAACGATGACCGCGCAGCGGCCGCCGTTCTCGAAGAACTGCTCGACGGCGTAACTCAGCGTGGAGGGCTGCCAGAGTCCGCCGAAGACGCGCGTGTAGTCGGCAAAGCTGCGAACCGGCACGGGTTCGTTGACGGGACCCTTGAGCGCGCGGCCGATGAAGGCGGCGATGTTCGTGGCGGCGCGCGCGATGACGCGCATAGAGCCGGGTTGTTCGGCAGCAGGAACCTGCGAATCGAAAGGCTCGGCCAAAAATCTCCCCTGGACGCGGCCTCCTCTGTCAAGGCCGGCGCAACGCTGGCGAAATGTAGCAGCGTCTCACCAGCGCCGCCACAGCGGCACGTTGCGTTTCTTCAAAACCGTGACGAGCACGCAACCGGCGACGAATCCCCCGATGTGCGCGCCGAACGCGATGCCGCCCGGAGTTTTCGACAGCGCCGAGAAGCTGCCCATCACGAGCTGCATGACGAACCAGGCCGCGAGCACCCAGACCGCCGGGTAACGGCCGAGCTGCACGATGAGGAAGCCGAGCGGCAGGCCTAACAACACGCGCGCTCTCGGGAACAGCAGCATGTAGGCGCCGAGCACGCCCGAGATCGCGCCGCTCGCCCCGACCATCGGCACCGAGGAGGCCGGATCCGGCAGCACCTGCGCCGCGACCGCGGCGACGCCACACAGTATGTAAAAGATGACGAAGCGCACGTGCCCCATCGCATCTTCGATGTTGTTACCGAAGATCCACAGGTACAGCATGTTGCCGGCCAGGTGCCAGAAGCCGCCGTGCACGAACATGGACGTGAGCACGGTGAGCGCCGGCGGAATCGGCGCGAGCTCCGCGAGCGCGGGATTCGTCAGCAGCGCCGGGATGACCCCCAACGCGTAGATGATCTCCACCGTGTTCTCGCGCGACAGCAACAGGTGCTGGAACACGTACACCACCGTGCACGCGATCATGATGCCGACGGTGATGCGGGGCTTGGTGGTGGTCGGGTTGTCGTCGTGGAGCGGGATGACCATGTGTCAGTTCGCGTGCCTGGACGCAGCGCCGGGCACGATCGACACGGGCGGTTGGTAGTTAGCGGTGCCCGTGCGCCGCACTCGAATGGGGACATTCCTGATTTCCTGGGAAATCAGGAATGTCCCCATTAATTCGTGCCGGACTTCGGTTGCGTCGGCGCGGCGGCGGCCGCGGCGGACTCGACGGAGGGTTCGCGATCGGACACGAGCTCCTGGAACGTCGCTTCATCCACGGGAAGATCGGAGACGCCATCCCAGGTGGCGCCCGGCGCCACCTTGTTCTGCACGATCGCCGCGGACGCGACGATGTGATCCAGCTGATCGGGGCCGCCGGACACGGAAACGGGAATGCCGCGCGGATCGTGGGAGAGTTTCGCGACCGCTTCCCAGTCGATCTTCTCCTTGCGCGCCGCGAGTTCCTTCTGGATGCGTTCCGCCAGCGCCTTGTTGAGCAACTTGGCCTGCGCCTTCTTCCAGTCGCGTGGATCGTCTTCGAGAACGTCGAACGCCTGGATGTGCAGCGCGCCGTCGTGCCAGCCGAACAGGAACGGCTGGTTCACCACGCGTACCGACGTGCCGATCGGCGCGAGCTCGAACAGCGCCGCGATGTCTTCGGGATAGAGACGGATGCAACCATGGCTCGAACGCAGGCCCACGCCGGCGGGCTTGTTCGTGCCGTGGATCAGGTAGGTGGGCCAGCCGAGGTAGAACGCGAAGCGGCCGAGCGGATTGTCCGGCCCCGCCTTCACCACGGACTCGAGGCTCTCGCCGCGCTCTTCCTTGTGCTCCTTGATGATGGAGGCCGTCGGCCGCCAGATCGGATCCTTCTGGCGACGCACGATCTTCGTGGTGCCCTCCGGTGTCTTCCAGCCCGTCTTGCCGATGCCGATGGGATAGGTGTGCACCACCTGCTTCTCGCCCTTCTTCACCTTCGGGTAATAGAAGAGTCGCATGGCCGCGGCGTTGATCACGATGCCTTCGCGCGGTGCGTTCGGCAGGATGAATTGCGAGGGGATGACGATTTCCCGGTTCTCACCCGGCAGCCACGGGTCGACGCCCGGATTTGCGCGCACGATTTCCTCGTAGCCGACGTTGAAGCGGCGCGCGATGTCGGTGAGCGTGTCGTCCTTGCGCCGCCTGCGTTTTCTGCACCACGCCGACGATGTCGGTGGTCGGCTCGATCTCGAACGTGTGGGTGGGCACCGGCTCGGGCAGCGTCGGGACGGCGGGCGCATCCTTGTCGGCGCCCTTCTTGCCGCCCCAGCCGGGGCCGTCACCCAGGAGCGAGCAACCGGTAAGCAGCGCGAAACTGAGCGTGACGGCGACGACCGGCCGCAGCGCGGTGGAATTTCTCATGTCGGAAGTATGACACCGCGGAAAACATTTGGGGATGTCGGAATTCTGCTACAGGAGTGCCGGCTGGTTCGGGAGTTCGTCACGATTCACGCCGCGGGCCGGGAAGTGTTTCTCTAACAACCCGGCGACGGCCTCGACTCCCGCCACGGCGCCCTCGCGAAAGCGGCCTGCGCGGAAGTGATCTTCCATGATCCTTGCTGCGTGCTCCCAGCCGGCGGCCGGGATCGACGCGGCGGCGCCCCGGTCGGCGACGATTTCCACGTCCCGGTCAGCCACCAATACATAGATGAGTACGCCGTTGCGAAGTTCGGTGTCCCAGACGCGGAATTGCGCGAATACCTCGAGGGCGCGCTCGCGCGGGGTGAAACCCCGCCAGGCGGCCGCGGGATCGAGCGCGGTCTCGATGACGAAGCGGATTTCCGCGCTGGTGCGCGTCTCGGCCGACCTGATGGCCGACTCGATCGCCGCGATCCACTTCGTCGGTGAAACGCCGCCGCGTGAGCCAGCGCGAGTGCGAACAGGTGCTTCAGGGACCTCGCCGTCTGCATGGCCTAACTACCAGCGGCCGGAGGCGCCGCCGCCCCCGCCGCGGCCACCGAGCCCGCCGCCGAATCCGCCGCCGCCGAAACCTCCACCGCCGCGACCCTCCGCCAAAGCCCCCGAATCCTCCGCCGAAGCCGCCCCCGCGGCCGATGTCGCGGAATACCCGCGACCGCCGCCGCCGAAGTCCAGGCCTCCGCTGAATCCGATCACCGCCAGCACGAACACGACCGCACCGGCGCCGATGCGGGAAGAATGCGCGACATGATCCAGTAGACGACCACCGCGGCGCACACGCCGGCGATGAGCGCGCCGACCACACGGCCGCCGAAGCGGTTGAACAGCCGAAGAACCCCAGGAATCCGACGACGACGAATGGCCACGGAATCGGCGCGCGCGACTCGCGTTGCCAGCGCGTGTCGGGCGGCGGGAGCGGCTCGCCATCGACGACCCTGATCATCTGGTCCAGGCCCGCATTCACGCCGCCATAGAAGTCGCCCTGCTTGAACAGCGGCGACGATGGTGTCGTTGATGATGCGGCTGGCGAGTGACGTCGGTGAGCACGCCTTCCAGGCCGTACTGCACTTCGATGCGCAGCGTCGCGATCGTCCTTGGCGACGATGAGGATTGCGCCGTCATCGATGTCCTTGCGGCCGATCTTCCACGCTTCGGCGAGCCGCACGCCGTATTGCGCGATGTCCTCGGGCTGCGTGGTCGGGCAGGATCAGCACCGCGATCTGCGCGCCCTTGCGCGACTGGAATGCGGTGAGTTTCTCGTCGAGCGCCGACTGTTGTGCCGGCGGTCAGCGTGCCGGTGAGATCCGTGACCAGCGACTCGAACGCCGGCAGCGGCAGCTGCGCCTGCGACCGGGCCGGCGAGCGCGGCCGCCGCGAGCAGCAACGCCAGCGCGAGCAGCGCTGGCACTTCGATGGTTTTTCACTGGCGGGCACGGCAGTTCGTGGCCGGAGCCGGTTGCTCCACCGGCGCGGCCGACTGCGCGGGCGTCGACGTGTCGAAGCTCACGCCGGGCGCGGTCGAGATTTCCTCCTCGTTCTCCACGCGTGAAATTCGGCTTCACCTCGAAGTCGAACATGCCTCGCGGTCATGTTCGTCGGGAACTCGCGCACCGTCACGTTGTAGCTTGCGAACCGCGTCGATGTAGCGGTTGCGCGCCACGGTGATGCGGTTCTCCGTGCCCTCGAGCTGCACCTGCAGATCGCGGAAGTTCGCGTTCGACTTGAGATCGGGATAGTTCTCGACCACGCGCATGCAGTCCCGCGAGCGCCGCGGTCAGCTGCGCCCTGCGCCTCCTGGAACTTGGCGAATGCCTCGGGATCGTTGATGAGCTCGGGCGTGAGCTGGATGGAGGTGGCCTTGGAGCGCGCCTCGGTGACCTGCACCAGCACGCGCTCTTCCTGCGCGGCGAATCCCTTCACGGTCGCGACGAGATTCGGAATGAGATCCGCGCGCCGCTGGTACTGGTTGACCACCTCGGACCAGGCGGCTTTCACCGCTTCATCCTGGCCTGCAGTTTGTTGTAGCCGCAGCCGGCGAGATTCGGGCCCGCCGCCAGTACGATGAGGACTCAATGTCAGGTTGCGCATGTCGAATCTCCAGGGCGGCCCGGGTTGGGCTCACCAGATTTTGACGCGCTCAGTCGGGGGCCGATACATGCGATCACCAGCTTTCACGCCGAACGCATCGTAGAAAGCGTCGATGTTGCTGGTCGGACCATTCGCACGGAACTCGCTCGGACGCGTGCGGATCGGTGACCAGGCGCTTGAGCATCTCCTCGTCGCGATACTTGCGGCGCCACACCTGCGCCCAGCCCAGGAAGAAGCGCTGGTCGCCGGTGAAGCCATCGATTTCGGGCGACGGCTTGCCGGCCAGCGAGAGCTTGTACGCCTTGAACGCCACCGCCATGCCCGACAGGTCGCCGATGTTCTCGCCCAGCGTGAGCTCGCCGTTGAGTGGCGGTTGTCGAGCACCGTGTAACCGGCGAACTGCTTCACCAGCGCATCGGCGCGCTGATTGAACTTCGCGCCGTCGGCCGCCGTCCACCAGTCGCGCAGGTTGCCGTCGCCGTCGAACTGCCGGCCCGAGTCGTCGAAGCCGTGGCTGATCTCGTGGCCGATCACCGCAGCCGATGCCGCCATAGTTCACGGCGTCATCCGCTTCCATGTCGAAGAACGGCCAGCCGCAGGATGGCGGCGGGAAACGTGATTTCGTTGGTCGCGGGTTGTAGTACGCGTTGACGGTCTGCGGCGTCATCAGCCACTCGCCCTTGTCGACCGGTCCGCCCGCGCGCGCTGACGAATCGCTGGTGCTGGAACTCGGAGGCGCGCAGCAGGTTGCCGACCAGGTCGTCGCGCTTGATGGTCAGCGTGGAATAGTCGCGCCACTTGTCGGGATAACCGATCTTCACCGTGATCTTCGCCAGCTTCTTCTTGGCCTCGGCGCGCGTGTCGGGCCTCATCCATTCGAGCCCGTCGATCGAGGTGTCGAAGGCCTTCAGCAGGTTGCCGACGAGCTCCAGCATGCGCTGCTTCGCCTCGGCGCCGAAGTGCGCCTCGACGAACATGCGGCCGACGAGCTCGCCCATGTTGCCGTCCATCGCGTCGACGGCGCGGCGCCAGCGCGGGCGCGGCTCCGGCACGCCGTTGAGCGTGCGCTGGTGGAAGTCGAACTCGAGATCCGCGAACTGCGCGACAGCGCGGGCGCGTAGTCGTCGAGCAGCTGGAATTTGAAGTACACGCGCCAGTCCGATACCGGCACGGTCTTCACCAGCTGCGCCATGCCCTTGATGAACGAGGGCTGGTTGATGTCGAGCCGCTGCACGGGCGCGCCCATGCCCTCGAAGAACGCCAGCCAGTCGAAGCCCGGGCGCGAGCTTCTGGTACTCGGGCAGGGACATCGGGTTGTAGGTCTTCACCGGATCGCGGTTCTGGACCTTGGTCCACTGGTAGTTGGCGATGCGGGTCTCCAGCGCCGCGATGCGCGCGGCCGCGGACCGCGCGTTGCGCTCGCCGGCGCGCGCCAGCATCTGCTCCACGTACACCGCGAACTTGGCGCGGAACTGCGCGTACTTCGTCGTCGGGGGACAGGTAGTAGTCGCGGTCCGGCATCGTGAGGCCGTTCTGGAACAGCGCGCCCAGGTACACCGACGAGTTCTTGTTGTCGGGACGTCGAGAACCACGCGAACGGCTGCGCGATGTCCGATGCGCTGCGAGTAGCCGATGTAGCGCGCCACGTCGCGCGGCGTCGCGATCGCGTCGATGTGCGCGATCTCGGCGGCGAGCGGCGTGAGCCCCAGGCTCTCCATCGCGCGCGGTGTCCATGTACGCGAGATAGAAGTCGCCGACCTTCTGCGCATCCGAGCCCGGCGGGCGGTCTTGTCTGTTCGGACGCCGCGACGATGAGCTGCCGCACCTCTTCCTGCGCCTGGTCGTCGAGGATGATGAAGGAGCCGTAGTTCGAGCGATCGGCGGGGATTTCGGTCTTGGCGAGCCAGTTGCCGCCGGCGAAGCGGTACAGGTCGTCCTGCGGCCGGACGCTGCGATCGAATCCGGAGAGATCGAGCCCCGATTTCAGGACCGGCGGCGGCGGCGCGGCGGGCGCGGCTGCCGGCGGAGCCTGCTGGGTGGGCGCGGCGCACGCTGCAAGTGCAGCTGCCGTCAGCACGGCAACGGATGCCATGACGGCGAGACGGTCGAGCATGGAAGTCCCCGGATGGATTGCGATGGGCCCGAGTATAAAAAAAGCCCCAAGCTTTGGGGGCTCGGGGCTTGGAAGGCGGACTTTCGATGAAGGGAAAGAAGTCCGCTAGGGGATTCGCCAATCTTTCAAAGTGGATCAGTGCAGTCGGGCGACCTGCAGAATCTTGATGTCCTCGGCGTCGATCTCGAAGTTCGCGGCCAGCAGCCGGCGCAGTTCCTTCGAATCCTTGCGTTCGCCGAGCGGATGCGTGAGCTCGATGACTCCGCTCCATTCGCTCGAGTGCGCGGGCTCAGCGCTCGTGACAAAGTGCGTGTAGTAGCGGGCTGCCATGGGGAGAAAGCGTTAGGCCTCGGCGCCCGAAAACGGCTGTGAGCCGCTGCACAGAACCCCCTGGCGCAATGCGGCCGTGACTGAGACCCCCATCACAATAGGATCAGAGGTTCGTGAGCCGCTATCGACCGACAGAGAAACCCGGATCGCAATTCATCACGCCCGCAGGCGCAGCGCGCCTCAAACAAGAGCTGGACGAGCTGTGGAGGGTGGAAAGACCCGCGCGTGACACAGGCCGTTTCCGAAGCCGCGGCGCAGGGCGATCGCTCGGAAAACGCCGAATACACCTACGGAAAACGCCGGTTGCGCGAGATCGACCGGCGCGTGCGCTTCCTGCGCAAACGACTCGACGGCATGACGGTGGTCGACAAACCGCCTTCCGATCCGCAAGCGCGTGTTCTTCGGCGCCTGGGTGACGCTCGAGGACGATCGACGGCAAACAAACAAGTCGTACCGCATCGTCGGGCCCGACGAATTCGACCGCGAGCCACGGCTACATCAGCATGGACGCACCGCTGGCGCGGGCGTTGATGCGCAAGGCGCTGGACGACGAGGTCAACGTGGAGCTGCCGGGCGGCGAGCGGATCTACAGCATCGTCGCCATCCGTTACGAACCGGGCGGCGGCTGAGTGGCGGCCTCGGCGCGGCGCCGTCAAGCCCGCCGTGAAAAATTCCTCCGCTAAGTAAAAATGCCGGTTGCCAGGCTGCCGCGGCCGTCTGTAATTTCTGTGAATACAGAAATAACGGGCGGAACGATATGCACCTCACCGAAACCATGCAGCGCTACATCGTGCACTGGGGTGAAATGGGCAGCCGCTGGGGCATGAACCGCTCCGTCGCGCAGATCCACGCCCTCCTCTATCTGTCCGAGAAACCGCTCAATGCCGACGAGATCGGCGAAACGCTGGGCATCGCGCGCTCCAACATCAGCACCGGCCTCAAGGAGCTGCTCGCCTGGGATCTGGTGCACGTCACGCACGTGCTCGGCGACCGGCGCGATTTCTTCGCCGCGCAGCAGGACACCTGGGAAGTCATCCGCGCGATCATGGAGGGCCGCAAGCGGCGCGAAATCGATCCCACGCTCGCCGCGCTACGCGAATGCGCC
Organism: uncultured Pseudomonadota bacterium; assembly: GCA_963774045.1. Classification (GTDB taxonomy): domain Bacteria; phylum Pseudomonadota; class Gammaproteobacteria; order Steroidobacterales; family Steroidobacteraceae; genus CADEED01. The sequence goes on along the minus strand of CAVZED010000023.1, from coordinate 29,586 downwards.
GCGCAGCTGGAAAAGCGACAAGGAGACGCCGGCCGCGGTGCGCGACCGCATCGTCACGCAGCTCGAATTTCTCGAAACCGTCACGCGCTGGTTCGACGCCATGAAACGCATGCCGCGCAAGACACTGCTCAAGATGATGCGCATGGGCGAGCGCATCGCGAAGGTCCTGGGCGAGTAACGCCATGAACGAAGCCACGACTCTGCCGGTCCCCCTGACGTCACGAGCGAGCCGCGCGCGGCGTGCGTCATGGACTGCGCGACGTGCTCGGCGCGGATGCGTGGAACCGGCTGCCCGAGGCGGTACGCGAACGGTTCGCGGACGCCACCACCGCCGTCACCTACGCGGGGGCCTTCGAAGTCGTGCGCGCCAGCTGGCTCGGCCGCGTATTCGCCTGGCTCGGCGTGTTGTTCGGTACGCCGGTGGCGCCGCGTTGCGGCAGCGACGTGGCGGCGCGCGTGATGGTGCGGCCGGACGCCGCCGGCGTGGTGTGGACGCGCGACTACGACTGGAGCGACGGCACGTCCCACGAGGTCCGCTCCACCAAGGTCGTGACCGGCGACGGCACGCTGGTCGAGAAACTGCCGGCACGACTGGTCATGCCGCTCGATGTGTACGAAGCAGGCGGCGTCCTGCATTTCGTGAGCCGCGGGTATTACTTCGACCTCGGGTGGGGCACTGAGACTGCCATTGCCCGCCCTGTTCTCACCCGGCATCACGCACGTGGAACACATCGATCTCGGGCACGGCTGGTTCCGCTTCACCATGACGGTCACACATCCCCTGTTCGGCGAGATGTTCTTCCAGACCGGACGTTTCTGCGCGACGGAGGATGCGACGTGAACGCGCCGGCGGCGGTGTTGCTCACGGGCGGTACCGGATTCATCGGCGGCCACGTCGTCCGCGCGCTGCGCGCCCGCGGCTCCGCGGTCTGGGTGCTGGCGCGCAACGCCGGGGCCGGCGCGCCGGAAATTCGACGCGAACGTGCACGTGGTCGCCGGGCTGGACGAAATCCCGTCCGGCACGAGCATCGACGCCATCGTGAATCTCGCGGGCGCTCCGGTCATCGGCCCGCCGTGGACGGCCGCCCGCCGCCGGCTGCTCATCGACAGCCGCGTGCAGACGACGCAGGCGCTGCTGCAGTGGTGCGCGGCGCGCGCGCAGCGGCCGGGCGTGATCGTCTCCGCCAGCGCGATCGGTTTCTATGGCCCCGGGACCGACGCGTGGCTCGACGAGTCGTCGCCACCGCAGGATCGTTTCCAGTCAGAGCTGTGTCTGAAACGCGAGGCTGCCGCCAATGCCGCGCTGGAGCTCGGCATGCGTGTCGTGAACCTGCGCATCGGTCTGGTGCTCGGCCCGGATGGCGGAATACTCGCACCACTGACCCTGGCGGCGAAGTGCGGGTTGGCGACGCGCATCGGCAACGGCCAGCAGTGGATGTCGTGGATCCACATCGACGACATGGTGCGCATCTTCCTGCTCGCGCTCGACGACGCGACGTTCGCCGGCCCGGTGAATGCAGTCAGCCCGAATCCCGAGCGGCAGCGGGATTTCCAGCGCGCCCTCGCGCTCGCGCTGGGGCGTCCATTCTGGTCATGGATTCCCGCGACGCTGCTGCGACTGGCCCTGGGCGAGATGGCGGAGCTGCTCGTGAAAGGACAACGCGTCGCGCCGCGCGAGCTGCAACGCCGGGGTTTTCGTTTCCGCTACGCGCTGCTCGAGGACGCGTTCGCCGATCTGCTCAGACGCGCACGTTCTTGAACTGCCACGGATCGGTCTTGTCGAGATCTTCGGGGAACAGCCGCTCGCGATCCTGCAGCGGAGTCCACTCGGTGTACGCGCCGGTGAGCGTGCCGAGATACGGCTTCGCGATCTCGAGATTGCGCACGTAGTCGATCTCGTCCGGCTCGACCAGGCCGCGTTCGGGTTTTCCATCGCCCAGATCATTCCCGACAGGCACGAAACCGTGACCTGCAGGCTGGTGGCGTTGTTGTGCGGCGCGAGCTTGCGGGCTTCGTCGATCGAGAGCTGCGAGCCGTACCAGTACGCATTCTTCTTGTGGCCGGCGAGCAGCACGCCGAGCTCGTCGATGCCCGAGGTGATCTCGTCCATGAGGATGCGCTGGCGATCCTGCAGGTGCCAGTTGCGGCCGGCGAACTCGTGCACCGAGACCACCGCCGAATCGCTCGGGTGATAGGCGTAGTGCACGGTCGGCCGGTACACGACCTCCGAGCTCTGGCGCACGGAGAGATAGTCGGCGATCGAGATCGCCTCGCCGTGCGTGATCAGGAAGCCGTGGAAGTGGCCGGCCTTCGGCGTCCAGGTGCGCACGCGCGTCGCGGCGCCCGGCTGCATGAGGTAGATAGACGAGCCGCTGCCGAAATCGTAACGCTTGCCGTCGCGCGGGAAATTCTTCTCGTGCGTGCCCCAGCCGAGCTCGGCGGGCTGCTGCCCCTCGCTGACGAAGCCGTCCACCGACCAGGTGTTCACGAATTCGTTGAACTCCTTCGGCCTGGACGCGAGCTGCGTGTCGCGCTCGGCGATGTGGATGACCTTGATGCCGAGCTTGCGCGCGAGCTGGCCCCAGTCGTCGCGCGATCTTCGGGGCGCCGGCGTCGACGCCGGTGTCGGCGGCGATGTTGAGCAGCGCCTGCTTCACGAAGTGCGAGACGAGGCCCGGGATTGGCGCCATGCGTGAGAACGGCCGTCGGGCGCGCGCGGATTCTCCTTGCGCAGCGCCAGCGCTTCCTCGCGCAGCGCGTAGTTCGTGCGCTTGGCGTGCGGGATCGTGGCGTCGGTGTAACCGCCCGGCCACGGCTCGATGCAGGTGTCGAGGTACATGGCGCCCTTCGACCAGCAGAACTTGATCAACGCGATCGACGACACGTCGACCGACACGTTGAGCACGAAATCGCCGCGGCCGATGTACGGATCGAGCTCGCGGCGGATAGTTGTCGCGAGTCAGCGCCACCTTCACGAACTTGATGCCGTATTCGTCGGCCACCTTCCGGCCGCGATCGTCCGACGGTGATGATCGTGATGCGCTCTTTCGGAATTCCGATGTGGCGCAACACGAGCGGCAGCGTGCCCTGACCGATGCTGCCGAAGCCGATGAAGACGATGCGTCCCGGAAACTCGACGTGAACCTTGTGTGTCATCATCTACCCCGTCCAAATCAGGGCGCGAGGGTATCAACCATCATCCGGCGTTGCCACAAATGACCCACCGATGACAATGCGTCAGGACTGCTGGAATCGGTCGCTTCAGCGCCAATGCGGCGGATACGTTCGCTCGTAGCCGGGCAAGCGACTCGACGCGCTTCAACCAGCGGCCGAGCGCCGGATAATTCGCTTCCACGGGCAGGAAGCGCGACGACAGCTCGCGCGCTTCGGGACGCGCGAGCGCGCGCAGCAGCAGCTTGATGCCGGGATAGATCATGTAGTCCGCGGCGCCGGGCTTGTCGCCGACGATCCAGTCACCCTTCGAAAGCCGCATTTCGATGGTGCGCGCCTCGCCCGCGACCATGTGCATGGAGTACGTGACTTCGTCGGAGTTCGGATCACCACGGCGGAACAACACGGCGCGCGCGATGCGCATCACGTGATCCTCGATGTAGGCCTGGAACTCGCAGCACACGCGCATGATCACCGCGCCTTCCTCGGGTGAATCGCCGAACAGCGGCGTGGCGGGATATTTGCGGTCGAGGTAGTACATGACAGCCAGCGACTCGAACACGACGTAGTCGCCGTCCTTCAGCGTCGGCACGCGCCCGCGCGGATTCAGCGCGAGCATGTGCGGCGACTTGTGCTCCTGCATGGCGAGCTGCAGCAGGTGGCTGTTGTACGGCAGGCCCTTGTGTTCGAGCGCGAGCAGCACGCGCCACGAATACGGAGCTGCCGCTGCCCCAGATAAACGTCGATTGCCATGTGTGCGCCATGAGTTGGTGTCGATTGTAAGATGCGGCATGCAGCATTTCACCACGCTCATCGGCGCCGCCGACCTCGCCTCACAACTCGGGCGCGACGATCTCGCGCTCTTCGACTGCCGCTTCGAGCTCGGCAACGTGCACTGGGGCGAGGCGGAATTCGCCAACGCGCATCTTCCCGGCGCGCAATACCTGCACCTCGACCGCGATCTGTCCAGCCCGATCACCGCGACCAGCGGACGGCATCCGCTTGCCCGATCCCGACGCGCTCGCGCGCCGGCTCGGCAGCTCGGTGTCGATGCGGATTGTCAGGTCGTCGCCTACGACCAGGGCAACGGAGCGTATGCCGCCCGACTCTGGTGGCTGGCGCGCTGGATCGGCGTACGAGCGTCGCGGTGCTCGACGGCGGCATCGCGGCGTGGCGCGCCGCCGGCCTGCCGCTCGAAGCGGCGGTGCGCGAACCCGCGCCACGCTCATTGGCCGCCCGCGTGTCGCCCGGCGCGTGGCTCACGAGCGCCGAAGTCGACGCGCTGCGCGTCCGTCCGGGCACGCTGCTCGTCGATGCGCGTGGCGCGGAACGCTTCGCGGGCCGCAACGAGACCATCGACCCGCGTCGCCGGACACGTGCCCGGCGCCCGCAACCATCCTTTCCTCGGCAATCTCGGCAACGACGGACGCTTCCTGCCCGCCGACGTACTGCGGCGTCGCTGGACTACGCTGCTCGGCTCGCTGCCGCCGTCCGGCGTCGTCGCCATGTGCGGCTCCGGCGTGACCGCGTGCCATAACCTGCTCGCGCTCGAGCACGCGGGCCTGCCCGGCGCGCGACTTTATGCCGGATCGTGGAGCGAGTGGATCCGCGATCCGCGCTCGGCCGGTGTCGCGACGGGAACGTTACTGATAAGCGTTGTCACGTCGCATTTGTTATCGTGCGCGCCATCGTGGCAGCCGATCCCCATCAGACTCTGGCCGGCGCGCAGGAGACTCCGCGCCGCTCCGACCGCCCGATTGCCTGGTCTACCGACGATTCCGCGGAGCTCTACCAGGTCAACGCCTGGGGCAAGGGCTACTTCTGCGTGAATCCGGCCGGCCACCTGGTCGTGCGGCCGGACATGAACCCCACGCGCGAGATCGACCTGTTCGACGTCGTGCAGGGACTCAAGGAACGCGAGCTCACCACGCCGGTGGTCGTGCGCTTCTCCGACATCCTCGCGCATCGCCTCAAGCACCTGCACGACGCATTCGCGCAGGCCATCGCCGAGAACGACTACCAGAACCGCTACACCGCGGTGTTCCCCATCAAGGTGAACCAGCAGCGCCTGGTGGTCGAAGAGGTGTATCGCTACGGACAGCCGTTCGGCTTCGGCCTCGAAGTCGGCAGCAAGCCCGAGCTGCTGGGCGTCATGGCCATGACAGCCGATTCGCCCGAGCGGCTCATCGTCTGCAACGGCTTCAAGGACGACAGCTACCTCGAAGCGGTGATCATCGCGACCAAGCTCGGCCGCACCATCATCCCGGTGGTCGAGAATTTCAGCGAGCTGCCCGCCATCCTCAAGTACGCCGAGAAGTACAACGTGCGGCCGCGCATCGGCGTGCGCGTGAAACTCGCGAGCGAAGGCTCGGGCAAGTGGCGCGACTCGGCCGGCGACAAGTCGAAGTTCGGCCTGTTCATCACGGAAATCCTCGAGCTGGTCGCGATCCTGCGCGAGAAGGGCATGCTCGATTGCCTGCAGCTCGTGCACTGCCATCCGGGCAGCCAGCTGCAGGACATCCGCCGCGTGAAGGACGCCATCAACGAGCTCGCGCACGTGTACGCCGAGCTCAAGCTGCTGGGCGCCGGCCTGCAGTACATCGACGTCGGCGGCGGCCTGGGCGTCGACTACGACGGCAGCGGCACCAATTTCGCCTCGTCGATGAACTACACGCTCAACGAATACGCCAACGACGTCGTGTACCGCATCGCGAGCGTCTGCAACGCGCGCAAGATCGCGCACCCGATGATCGTCAGCGAGTCGGGACGCGCCATCGCCGCGCACCACAGCGTGCTCATCTTCAACACGCTCGGCACCTCGGCGCTCGACCAGTTCCGCGTCACCGGCAAGGAAGACCAGGAGAACACCGCGCTGCCGCAGCCGGTGCGCGACCTCGCCGATGCGTATCGCTCCGTCACCGAGCGGCGCGTGGTCGAGTGCTATCACGACGCGCAGACCGCGCGCGACCAGGTGCTGCAGATGTTCAATCTCGGCCTGCTGTCGCTCGAACAGCGCGGCCTGGCCGAGCGGCTCTACTGGGCCACCTGCGCCAAGGTGCGCGACCTCACGCGCAAGCTCGATGAGGTTCCGGAGGAGCTCGAGGAGCTCGAGTCGATCCTCTCGGACATCTACTTCTGCAATTTCTCGGTGTTCCAGTCGCTGCCCGACAGCTGGGCCATCGACCAGCTGTTCCCGATCATGCCGATCCACCGCCTCAACGAGCGGCCGACGCGTACCGGCGTGCTGGCCGACATCACCTGCGACTCGGACGGCAAGATCGACCGCTTCGTCAGCCAGCGCGACGTCAAGAGGACGCTCGAGCTGCACGCGATCACGGCGCAGGACGAGTACTACCTGGCCGCGTTCCTCGTCGGCGCGTACCAGGAAACGCTCGGCGACCTGCACAACCTGTTCGGCGACACGCACGTCGTGCACGTGCGCCTCCATGACGACGGCGGCTGGTGGATCGAGGAGATCGTCAAGGGCGACACCGCGAACAAGGTGCTCGAATACATGGAATACGACGTCGCCGAGCTGTATCCCCTGCTGGCGCGCGACTGCGAACGCGCGGTCCGCGAGGGCCGCATGTCGGTGGCGGAGTCGCAGGGCATCAAGCGCTTCTACGAAGGCGAGCTCAACGGCTACGCCTACCTAGAATAAGTAGGGAACGCACAAAAAGGGAGCGCTACCATCCGGGCGCCCCTTGCGCAAAATTGGCCGCAAATGCCCGTTATTTGCCCCTCGGCCGGGTCGGGCACCGGACTAGCCACCTCGACATTTACAGCTTCTCGAAACGAGGAGTAGCATCGGCCGCGTTCGCTGCTTCTCACGGTTTTTTTTCCTCGAGAGGCGCACGAACGACGGTGCAGGCCGCTGGTCCCAAGCGCTTACGAATCGAAAACGTGTGCCTTGAAGCCTTGACCTGTTTTTAATTTTCCGCGGTACATGCAGGGGACCGCGCTCTGCCGCTGTCCGCTCTTTGAGCGAGAAGTCTGGGATGACGACGATCTACGTGGGGAATCTGCCCTTCTCCGCGACCGAGCAGGACATCAAGGTGCTCTTCGAGCGCCATGGCAAGGTTGATTCCGTAAAGCTCATCAACGACCGTGAGACGGGCAAGCCCCGCGGATTCGGATTCGTTGACATGCGTCAGGCGAAGCGCAAGCCGCCATCCAGGGACTCAACGGCTACCAGATGAACGGCCGTCCGCTGCGCGTCAATGAAGCGCAGGAACGTCCGCAGCGCCCGCGCCAGGGTGGCGGCGGTCCGTTCCGCCGCTGATCCGACGCTGGACCTTTGACGGTTCAATGTTGACCTGAGAACCCCGCCACTCGCGGGGTTCTTTTTTTCCGCAACGGCATGCGCCGTGCGGGCGGCATTTTTCCTGGAGAACCGGCGATGTCGTCTCGCACCAGTCTCATCACGTCGTTGGCAGCCGCGCTACTCGCGGCCTGCGCGACCGTACCCACGACTGCACCGCCCCCGCCCCGCGACGAGGTGACCGCCGCGGCCCTCGAGCGCGTACTCGCGGGCGAGCATCGCTCCGCGGAGAACCGCGCGCGCGACGCCTTCCGCCACCCGCACGAAACGCTGCTGTTCTTCGGCGTCAAGCCGGAGATGACCGTGGTCGAGGTATGGCCCGGCGCCGGCGGCTGGTACACGGAAATCCTCGCGCCGCTGTTGCGCGAGCGGCGGCCAGCTGTACGCGGCGCTGATGCCGCCACGGCCCGACAACGAATACGTCGACCGCGGGGCGCAAGAGCTTTGCCGACAAGCTCGCCGCGCGGCCCGACCTCTACGGCAAGGTGCGGGTGACGGCGCTCGGACCTGGCGATTTCAACATCGCGCCGCCCGGCAGCGCCGACCTGGTCGTCACGTTCCGCAACATCCACAACTGGATGAGTCTCGGCTTCGAGAAGGAGGCGTTCGCGGAGATGCATCGGGCGCTGAAGCCCGGCGGCATGCTCGGCGTGGTCGAGCACCGCGGCGATGGCGGACAAGCCGCAGGATCCGCACGCGACGACCGGCTACGTGAACGAGCAGTACGCCATCGACCTGATCAAAGCCGCGGGCTTCAAGCTGGTCGCGCGCTCGGAGATCAACGCGAACCCGCGCGACACCAAGGACTACGAGCAGGGCGTGTGGACGCTGCCGCCTATCTATCGGCTCGGAGACCGGGACCGGGAGAAGTACGCAGGCGATCGGCGAGAGCGACCGCTTCACGCTGAAGTTCAGGAAACGCTGAGCGGAAGAAGGGCTTCTTCCGCTCACCACATCTGCTTGAGGCGGGACGCGACGTCTATCGTTCCCGACTCCGCCGACGTTTCCTCGATCTTCACCTCCGTGTTCGATCCCTGGAACGTCTGCTCGTCGAAGCACTTGATGACTTTCTCGGTGAGGAAGCGGCTGCGGCCGCCGTAGACGTGGCCATCCGAGGTCTTCGGCTGGCTGGTGATCTGGAAGCGCAGCGGCACCACGCAGGTGAGCTCGTTCCGCGCGCGGGTCATCGCGACGTACAGCAGGCGCCGCTCCTCTTCGATGAGTTCCGCCTTGCCGGTCGCGAACTCGGACGGGAAGCTGCCGTCGACGACGTTGAGGATGTAGACGTGATCCCACTCCATGCCCTTGGCGGAGTGGATGGTCGAGAGCACCAGATAGTCCTCGTCCAGCATCGGCTGCCCGCCAGTCGCTGGTGGCGTTCGGCGGATCGAGCGTGAGCTCGGTGAGGAAGCGCTCGCGCGTCGGGTACTGCGTCGACAGCAGCTCGAGCTGGTCGAGATCGCCGATGCGCGTGTGGACGTGCTCGTAGATGCGCTCCATGTGCGGCTTGTACCACTCGCGCATCATGTGTATCTGCCCGCGCCATTCGCGGCCCGGCTCGCCGAGCGCATTGAACAGCTCCATGAACTTCATGCCAACGGCACTTGCGCGTCGTTCGGCACCTCGAACTGTCCGAACGACGACCACTGGCAGTTGTTGGCGACGAAATGGTCGAGCGCGCGCTTCGCGTTCGCCGGCCCCATGCCCGGCATGAACTGCAGCACGCGGAACGCCGGCGAGCTGGTTGCGCGGATTGTCCGCCCAGCGCAGCACGGCGAGCAGGTCCTTGACGTGCGCGGCCTCGAGGAACTTGAGCCCGCCGTACTTCACGAACGGAATCTTGCGCTTCGCGAGCTCGATTTCGAGCACGTCGCTGTGCGAACCGGAGCGGAACAGCACGGCCTGGCGCCTGAGCGGCATGCCCGCTTCGCGCGACGCCGAGGATTCGCGTGCAGATGAACTCCGCCTGCGTCGGCAGGTCGTCGACGGTCACGAGCTTCGGACGCGGGCCCTGGCCGCGCATCGACAGCAGGTGCTTGCGGTACTGGCGCGGCGCATCCGCCATCAGCGCGTTCGCGGCATCCAGCACGCTCTGGCTGGAGCGGTAGTTCTGCGCGAGCGTGACCACTTCGGCCTTGCGGCGTGAAGCGATCCGGGAAGCCGAGGATGTTCTCGACCGCGGCGGCGCGGAACGAGTAGATGGCCTGGGCGTCGTCGCCGACCACCGTGACGCCCTGCCCGTCGGGCTTGAGCGCGTGCAGGATGTCGCCCTGCAGCCGGTTCGTGTCCTGGTATTCGTCGACCAGCACGTGGTCGAAGTGCGCGCCCACGTGCTTGGCGATGCGGTCCTCGCTCATCATCGCGTGCCAGTAGAGCAGCAGGTCGTCGTAATCGAGCACGCTGCACTGCGACTTGCGCTCGACGTAACCGCGCAGCAGCTTGCCGATGTCCTCTTCCCACTGCGCGCACCACGGAGTACTGGCTCTCGAGCGTTTCCTTGAGCGACTTCTGCGTGTTCACGCGGTAGGAATAGATGCCGAGGCAGGTTTCCTTGCGCGGGAAGCGCTGGCCCTTGCCCGAGTAACCCAGCTCGGTGCGCACGGTGTCCATGAGATCCGCCGCGTCGGCGCGATCCATCACGGTGAACGCGGGATCGAGCCCCAGGTGTTTGGCGTAGTGGCGCAGCAGCCGGTTGCCGATCGAATGGAAGGTGCCGGCCCAGGTGAGCCGCTGCGAAAGCGTGCGACGCCTTGCCGCCGAGCTGGTCGTTGAGCGCTTCACGCAGATGTCGTGCGCGCGCCGCCTCATCTCGACGGCCGCGCGGCGCGTGAACGTGAGCATGAGGATGCGCGCCGGATCGACGCCGTCATCGCGAGGTGCGCGACGCGATGCGCGAGCGTGTTGGTCTTGCCCGTGCCGGCGCCGGCGACGATGAGCAACGGACCGGCCCGGAAGCCCTTCCCGCCGGGAAGCGGCTCGCCGTAGGTCACCGCCTTGCGTTGCGGAGCGTTCAGACTACCGAGTTGTTCGGTCGTGGACATCGATACAACAATATACGAAAGAGTCGTTAGGACTGGCTCGATACCGCGATGAGCCGTGACGCCGTCACGTGGCCAAGTGCCGGAATGTGACGCCATTTTGATCTGGATTTTGGCTGCGGACCGGCATGAACACCGACGCCAGCCGGCGATTATGAGCGCGGGGCTTCGCCGCGTACAACCTTCGGGTACGACTGGACCCATGCTGCTCGAACGCAAGGCGATCTTCGAAGGTCGCGTCATCAAGGTCAGTGTCGACACGGTGGAGCTGCCGAATGGTCATCGGCTGCCACTCGAGATCGTGCGACATCCGGGCGGCGCCGCCGTCGTCGCCATCGACGCCGAGGATCGCGTGTGCCTGCTGCGCCAGTACCGTCACGCGGCCGGCGGCTACATCTACGAGTTGCCGGCGGGCAAACTCGAACCGGACGAGCCGCCGGAATCGACCGCACGGCGCGAGCTCGTGGAAGAAGCCGCCGTCAGCGCGGCGCAGTGGAACTCGCTCGGCGCGTATTTCAGCTCGCCCGGGCGTCTTCACCGAGGTCATCCATCTGTACCTCGCGACCGCGCTGGCGCCCGCCGCGGCCAGCCCGGAGGCCGGAGAGGTTTCGAGGTGGAATGGTGGCCCCTGGCCCTGGCCCTGGAGCGGGCGCGCAGCGGGGAACTGACCGACGCGAAAACGATCATCGGAATTCTGCGGGCCGCAGCACGAAAAAAAATTGCGTGAAACGGCTCACAGCCCGCGACTCGCACCCCCAAAATGGTCGCTATGTCAAACAATTGGGAGGCCTCGTCGTTCATACTTCGTGCCCGTGGGAAGCCAAGACAACAACGGAAATCCGCCCAGCCCGCCGAACCGGCGGCGTGCGTCTCAGATCGTTCACGACGATCGTGGTAACGCCCGCGTCGAATGGATCGATGCGGGCTATGCCGGGGAACCGCTCGAGCGCGCCCCGCTGTCGATCGAGCCGACGCCGGCCCGCGGCGAACACGGCAAGCTGACGTGGAACGTGGCCGCGCCAGCGGCTTCGATCCGTACCAGCGCGTCGGCGCGGCGGGCGTGCCCGAGCCCAAGAAGCAGCAAGGCGGCAAGCGCGACCTGCGCAAGCTCGGCGAGTGGATCAAGTTGAAGCGCGAGCTCGAAGCGCGCAAGTCGGGCGATCCCGAACCCGAAGCCGAATAGTCCGTTCGCGCTCGCTCAGGCGTGGCGTTCGATGAACGCGAGCTTGCGCGCATTCCCCAGTCGATAGAACCGGCGCAGCTCCGCCAGCAGCTCGCGCGAGGCGCCTGCGCGCCCGGCGCTCCAGGCCGTTCGCGATCCGCGCCGGCAGAACCTTCCCGCGTATTTCGACGCCATGCGATACAACCCCGCGCGGCTGCCGGCCGACGGCCGGATCGACGCGCGCCCGCTCGAACAACGCGCGGTGCAGCTCGCGCGGGAAACGCCCCTCGCCCTGCTCGCGCAGCAGCCAGGCGCAGAGCACGTATTTGTCGATCTCGGCCTGCAGCTCCAGCTCGAGCAGCGTCACCGGCTTGTCGTGGCCGGCGTTCCAGGCGACGTACACGAAGTGGCTCACGCCCTCGGCCGCGGTCAGATAGTCGGCGAGGTTGTCCGCCGTTGAGCGCGCTGTACGGATCGCGGCGCGCGAGGCGCTCGAGCACCGCCGGCATCGATGTACAGCGCGAGCGACAGCGTGTCGCCCTCTTCCGCGACGAGCAGCTGCTCGTCGCCGGCGCGCGCCGCGGCGAATTGCGCGAGGCTTGACGCGATCGGTCATCAGGAATTCGGCGACGTCGGGGGTCGCCGGCAGGTCGTAGATCTCGGCCAGCGCACCCTGCAATGACGCGAGAGTGCCCGCTGTTCATCAGTGCGCCAGCCCGCTGCGCGCGCCGTCGGCGCGGGCTCCACGCCGAGCTTGCGCAGCAGCCTGCGCGAGCGTTCGCTGCCGGTCTTCACCCACAGCTCGTACAGCCGCAGCCGATCGCTGGTCCGAATGCTGATACGAGCTCTCGCTGATTTCGTTGAGCGCGTCGACCACCGGCAGGAACTTCGCGGCCAGCTCGGCGAACACCTGGCGCAGCGTGCGGCCGCGTGCAGGCGGGCAGGCTCTCGGCGAGCGTGCCGTAGGCGCGGCCGCCCATCGCGATGTGGTAGTCGACGTCGACCAGCTTGCGGGCGAAACCGGCCGAGAAGAAACCGGCGATGAACAGCGAGACGTCGCCGAGGCGCTGCAGTCCGCGGCAGCGGGCCTCGTGGGTCGGCGCCTCGAGCGCTTCGCCCAGCATGACCACGAGCGGCTTGAGGCCGGCGCGCTGCGGGCGATTCATGTGGTTGGCGCTCGTACAGCGCGTCGGCGATTCGAGAACAACGTGAGCAGGTTCACCACGTAGTGCTCGGTCTCGCCTTCGACCGCCACGTGTTGATGCGTCAGCGCGTCGTGCAACGCGTCGCGGAAAAACTCCTTCAGACTCGCAACCGGCTGGATGGTCATCATTCACCCCCGATTCCAGGTACACCCGAAATATCGGCGTCCGAGCGTCGCCAGTTGAGCGCGTTGGGGGCGTGGGTTCCGTGACGCAGGAGCCGGTTTCACGCATCCAGCGCGCGCACCGCTGGCAGCCGCCGGCGCACACTGCTAACTACGCCGGAGCCCGCGTGCGCAAGTTCACAGTTCTGATAGCACGCCATCGAGCTCCGCGAGGTCGGCGATGCAGGCGTCCGGCGCGGGCAGCGCGTCGGGCCAAACAACCCGGCCCCGATTCACCCATACAGTTTGCATGCCAGCGGCGCGCGGTCCTACCACATCCGCATTGGGTTCATCGCCTACAAACAGTATTTCCGCGGGCGTCGAGCGTCAGCGCGCGGCCAGCTCCGCGTAGGAGCGCGCATCGGGCTTGGCGCATCCGAGTGCAGCCGCATGCAGTGTGACTTCAAAATGGTGCGCCAGACCGATGCGCCGAGGTCGGCATTGCCGTTGCTGAGCGTCGCGAGCCGGTAACGCGTTGCGCAGCCGGACGAGCGCGGGCACCACCTCGACGTATGGCTGTGACCTCGTTGCGCGCGGCGTGCCAGAACGCGAATGCCTCGTGCGCGAACTGCGCGGCGCTGTCCCGGTAGTAGCCCGCCGCCGCCGCGATCCGCGCGAAGGTCTCGCGTCGCAGGAACGTGAAATCGTGGGCCGATGTCGGCCGTTCGCCGAGCAGCGCTTCGCGGACCTTGAGGATTTCCGCCGGTGGAAAGGCCGTGGATATCTTCGGATATCGGTGTTGGAGCCAATCGGAGAGAATGCGTTCCGCGCGCAGCAGCACGGGCTCGATTTCCCACAGCGTGTTGTCGAGGTCGAAACAGATTGCGCGGATGGCGCCGCGGGTTCATGGCTCCGGATGTTAACGGGGGGCGCTTGGACGAGCTGCTGCTGACGATCGGCAACAAGAACTACTCATCGTGGTCGCTGCGTCCCGTGGATCCTGATGAAGCACCTCGGCCTCGCGTTCGACGAGCGCCTCATGCCGCTCGACACGCCGGAGTTCACGCGCGACATCGCCGCGGCCAGCCCGAGCGGCGCGTGCCCGTTCTGCAAGCACGGCGCGCTGCCGTCTGGGATTCGCTCGCGATCTGCGAGTACGTCTGCGAGCTCGCCGGCCGCGGCTGGCCCGCGGACCGCGCAGCGCGCGCCATAGCGCGCTCCGTCTGCGCCGAGATGCACTCCGGCTTCTCGATCCTGCGGTCACAATGGCCGATGAACGCGCGCGCCGCAGGCCGGCGCACGGCCCCGAACCCGGAACGCGCGGCCGACATCGCGCGCATCGAAGAGCTCTGGAGCGACTGCCGCCGCCGTTTCGGCGCGAGCGGGCCCTGGCTGTTCGGCGAGTACAGCGTCGCCGACGCGATGTACGCGCCGGTGGTGCTGCGCTTCCGCACCTACGGCGCGCGCTGCGCGACGCCTCGGCCGCGTACATCGCGACCGTGCTCGCCGACGCGCACATGCGGGACTGGCTGGCGGCGCGCGGCGGCCGAGAGCTGGATCATCGAATCGTCGGAAATCGGCGAGCACGGACCTACTGGAGAACTCATGAATTGCGCGCTGCGGGCGTGCTGGCCCTGCGAGCCTGGCGCATGCACAGCGCAACTGCGCGCCGATGGGTCACGCGCCTTCACGCCCACCGACCTCAACCTGCTGGCGCGCGTCAGCGATCCGCAGGTGTCGCCGGACGGCCGCTACGTCGTGTACGTGCTGCGCGAGACGGATCTCGAGGCCAACCGCGGCCGCACCGACCTGTGGCTGCTCGATCTCGACGAAGCGAACGCCGAAGCCGCGGCGGCTCACGCAGCACTCGGCCAACGACACGCAGCCCGCGCTGGTCGGCCGACGGCGACGAGCATCTACTTCCTGTCCACGCGCTCCGGCTCGTCGCAGGTCTGGCGCCTGCCGCTGGCCGGCGGCGAGGCCATGCAGGTCACCGACTATCCGCTCGACGTCGGCACGTTCAGGTTCTCGCCGACGGCGACGCGCTCGCCCTCGCGATGGAAGTGTTCCCGGACTGCGCCGACCTGAAGTGCACGCGCGACAGGCTCGACGCGCAGCGAAGAACAAGGCGACCGGCGCGCACCTTCGACCGCCTGTTCGTGCGCCACTGGGACACCTGGAGCGACGGCACGCGCTCGCACCTGTTCGTCGCGCCGATCAATGCCGACGGCCGCGCCGGCGCGCCCGTCGACGTCAGCAGGCCGCTCGACGCGGACGTGCCCTCGAAGCCGTTCGGCGGCGACGAGGAATACACCTTCAGCCCCGACGGCGACGCGCGTCGTGTTCAGCGCGCGCGTCGCCGGCCGTGACGGAAGCCGTGGTCCACGAACTTCGATCTCTACGAGGTGCCCGTCGACGGCGCGGCCGCGCCGAAGAATCTCACCGCGGACAATCCGCCTGGGACACGCAGCCCGTGTTCCTGCGGAACGGCGACCTCGCCTATCTCGCCATGGAGCGGCCGGGCTTCGAAGCGGACCGCTTCCGCGATCATGCTGCGCGACGGCGCGCACGGGCACGCGCGACGTCGCGCCGAACTGGGATCGCTCGGTCGCTCACCTCGGCGTGACGCCGCGACGGCCGCACGCTGCTCGCGACCGCGAGCGATCTCGGCCAGCACGCCGCTGTTCGCGATCGACGTCGCGAGCGGCTCGCCGCGCAGGCTCGTCGGCGCGCGGGCAGGTCGGCCGACTACTCGCCCGCGCGCAGGAGCGCCGTCGTCGTGCGTGTGGCACGAGCCTCGGCGCGCCGCCCGATCTGTATCTGCTCGACGCGCGAAGGGCGAGCCGCGCCGCCTCACGTCCGTCAACGCAGGACGTCGCTCGGCGCGCGCGCGACTGAGCGAGTACGAGCAGTTCAGCTTCACGGGCTGGAACGGCGAGACCGTGTACGGCTACGTGATGAAGCCGCTTCGGCTTCGCGGCGGACCGCGAAATATCCGATCGCGTTCATCGTCCACGGCGGACCGCAGGTGAGCTTCGCAGAACCACTGGAGCTATCGCTGGAACGCGCAGGCGTTCGCCGGCCGCGGCTACGCGCGTGGTGTTCATCGACTTCCACGGCTCACCCGGCTACGGCCAGGCGTTCACCGATTCGATCAGCCAGCACTGGGGCGGCAAGCCGCTCGAGGACCTGCAGAAGGGCCTCGCCGCGGCGCTCGCAGAAGTATCCCTGGCTCGACGGCAAGCGCGCCTGCGCGCTCGGCGCCTCGTACGGCGGCTTCATGATGAACTGGATCGCCGGCAACTGGCCCGACGGCTTCCGCTGCATCGTCAACCACGACGGCATCTTCGACACGCGCTCGATGTACTACTCCACCGAGGAGCTGTGGTTCACCGAGTGGGAGAACGGCGGGCCCGTACTTCGAGGCGCCGGAGATCCACGAGCAGTTCAATCCCGTGCAACCACGTGAAGCAGTGGAGCACGCCGATGCTGGTGATCCACGGCGAGCAGGACTTCCGCGTGCCCGTATACGCAGGGCATCGCCACGTTCACGGCGCTGCAGCGCCGCGGCATCGAGAGCCGGCTGGTGGTCTTCCCGGACGAGAACCACTGGGTGCTGAAGCCCGCAACAGCATCCACTGGTACGGGACGGTGCTCGACTGGCTGGACGCTACCGCGCACTGAGCCGATAGCGCGCCTTGAGGCGCGACCATACGCGCGCGCCTTGAGGCGTACCGCGCGAGCTAGTTAGGCGCGCCGTGCATCGCGCGCGTGAAGTTCTCGGGCACGCTGCCGCCGCAGCTGTAGGTCGACCGTGTTCATGTCGGTCGGACAGCTTGATGTCGCAGGTGCCGGCGGCACGCACGTCCTTGGGCAGCAGGCCGTGAACAGCTCGGGTTGTTGCGCACGTCGCGCCACTGGCCCGGCTGGGTGAACGACAGGCCGAGCTGCAGGATCTTCTTGCCGTCGGGCCGAAACGTCGAACGACAGCAGCCGCCCGGAAGTCTGGCCGTTGATCGGTGCGTTCCATGTACAGCGTCGTCGAGCCGATCATGCGCGCGTGCACCGCGCGCGATCATGAGCGTATTGCCACTGGTCGTCGATGTACTCGCCCTGCACCGTCTGCATGAAGCTGCGCGAGCTCGCGGCGCTTCGTCTCGCGCGCGTTCACGCACGCCGACAGGATGGCGGCCGCCAGCACGACGCACATCGGCACCATCACGGCGCTGCATTCGGTTCATTCACACGCACCCTCATCCATAATACGCGCGCCACTCTGCCTGATATCCGCGCCGAGCGTAAGCAGTTTTTCCAGCAGCTCGGGGTAACGTCACGCCCGCCGCCCGCGCCGACTCCGCGAAGTCCTCCTCGGCCTCGAGGTTGGGATTGGCATTCGCCTCGAGCACGTAGATCTGGCCGTCGGCGTTCACGCGGAAATCCATGCGCGCGCAGCCCGACAGGCCGAGCGCGCGATAGATGCGGCGCGAGAGCTTGTCGAGCCGCGCGACCACCGCGGGCGGCAGATCCTCCGCCGCGCGCGTGTCGATGCCGTATTTCGCCTGGTACCGCTTGTCCCACTTCACCTTGCGCGTCGCGATGCCGGCAGCGAATCCGGCATCGAGCCGAACACCATCTCCCACACCGGCAGGCGCGTGAGGCGATCGTTGCCCATCACGCCGACGTACAGCTCGCGGCCCTCGATGAATTCCTCGACCAGCGCATCGGACTTCACCTGCTCGTGCACGAACTCGATGCGCTCCTTGAGCTTCGCCGCGTCCTCGACGACCGAGGCCTGCGCGATGCCGAGCGAGGCGTCCTCGACCGTCGACTTCACGAACAGCGGATACTTGAGCTTGCGCGGCAGCGCGCAGCTTCGAGCCCGCGCCGGAACACGGCGAACTGCGGCGTCGGAATGCGGTGGTACGCCAGCAGCTGCTTGCACAGCGCCTTGTCGCGCGACAGCAGCAGGCCGCGCGGATTGCAGCCCGTGTACGGCTGGCGCAGCAGCTCGAGGAACGCGACGACGTGCTGGTCGTAGGTGACGATGCCGTCGAACTCCTCGAGCAGGTTGAAGACGATGTCCGGCTTCCACTCCGCGATGACGCGTGCGCAGCTCCGTGAGGCTGTCGAGCACGCCGAGGCAGCGCACTTCGTGGCCGGACTTGCTGCAGCGTGCTGACGACGTCGTACTCGGTGCGCCACTCCTCGATTTCTTTTTCGCTGTGGCCCGTCGAGGGTCTCGGGCGGAACCAGGCTCGCATGCACCACGACGAGCGTGCGCAGTTTCTTCATAGAGGCGAGTGCGGAGTCTCGCCCTGCGCATACAGGCGCGTGAGGTCGACGCAGCATCCAGCGCGCATGACGCAGCGCGTCGCGGCGGCTGCCGCGCACGTACAGTCTTCAAGTTTCTCGCGCGCGCTCGATCAGCATGCGCAGGATCTGCTGACGCTGTAACGCTCGACGCCGAGCTCGCGCATCGATGCGCGTTCACCAGCGCGGACTGTGCGCGCGCAGCAACGTGCAGGCGCGCGGCGCGCGTGCGCGTCGGCGCGCTCGGCGCGTGAACACCGTTCGAGCAGATGTCGTCGGCGACCGGCGCCGATAGATGCTGTAGCGGCGCGAGCTTGCGGCGATAGTGATCCGCGAGCGTGCGCGTGTTCGTCGCGCAGCGGCTCGATGCGCATCGCGATTGCGCACCGGCGGCCGCGCGCCGCGCACGCTCGTCATGCAGCTCATCGACCAGCGCCAGCTTGTGGAACGCCGGCCAGCTGCGCGTAGCGTGCGGCGCCAGTCCGAGTTCGGCTTGAGCCACACCGCGAAGGTCTCGGCGAAATCCTCGGTGGGATGCGCCTGCGCATACCACTCGCCGAGGTGATGCACGTAGCGGCGGCTGCCGGGCCGCGCGCGGTAGCGTGTCGGGATACGGCAGCGACGCCGGGCCGAACACTTCGCGCCAGCGCTTGCGACGGCGCAGCCGGTACGCGTTGTCGAGCGCGTGGCCGGCTTCGTGGCGCAGGATGCGCATCGGCCCTCGCGCGCTGCCGCCTTCGGCTCGCGCATCATGCGGCGCTCGAGCCGCTCGAGCCGCGGATGCGCGAGATAGAACGGCACGGCGATGCCGGGCACGCCGTCGGGAGAGAACCATTCTTCGGACAAGCCACACGTGCGGACTTGAAAGCGATGCTGCGCGCTTGTCGAGCTCGCGCGTACAGGCGGCGCACGCGGCGCGCGAGCGGCGAGCGCTCGAGCTGACAGCTTCAGATCGCAGAAGCGCAGCCCCAGCAGCTCTTCGTCGGACAGGCGCGTCCACGAGCGCGCGGCCACGCCGGCCGCGGGGAGAACGCGTGGACGACATGGCCGGCACTTTAAGCGAGTCCGACGGTGCGCGTGCGGAATCAGCGTTCCGAGGGTCACGAGCGCGTGAGTGAGAAGTCGATCCGCAGCTGTCGATGACACTTCTTGTTTCATCAGGCTGTTACGCCAGATTCCGCGGAATGGCGCTCACACCATAATGGGCGCCGGCGATCTGCGCCGTAGACCGCGGCGACCACGTCGGAGTCGCGGCCGAGATTCGCGGCCCGTCAGCGCGCCCTCGCGAAAATTCGCGCTGCGGTTGAAGGCCCACAGCGCCGCCTCGAGGGCCTGCACGACGTGGCCACCCGCCCGAGATGTCCGAGGGCTCCGCTCGCGCATAGGACCCCTCGTAGAGCGCGAGCGACCTCGGCGCGCGTGCTCGCCGTCGATCCAAGCTCGCGCGGCGGCCTGCAGGACCGCGGCCTTGTCGCCGCCCCGCGAGCGCCGGTGCAGCATCGCCGCGAACAGCCGGCACGCAGTCGAGCAGCCATGGGCGCCTGGCACGGTGATGCGCGCCGCTTCGGCCGCGACGCTGGCACCGCGGCCGCCGGCGTCCGCGAAGTAGTACATGACCACCGGCGCGACCCGCGACAGCACCTCCGGGTCGAGCTGCTCGGGGTCGTGCGAGCCGGCGAACAGCTGGCGCTTGCACTGGGCCGTGCGCCAGCGCGCGCGCGACGCTGGCGGAGATGCCCACGCATTGCCCGGTGGCGCTGACAGTAGCCCTCGCGCTGCCAGCGCGCGTAAGCGCTGCACCTGGTCGCGGGCGTCGAAGCCCTCGCGCTCGAGCAGGCTCTCCGCGAGCAACAGCGCCATGGCCGTGTCGTCCGTCCAGGCGCCGCGCGGCAGTTCGAAGGGTCCGCCGCCGAGCAGGTCGCCCACGGCGCGCGAACGTGCCGGGCTTGCGGAACTGCGTGTGCTGCGGCGAGCGCATCGCCGACGGCGAGCCCGACCAGCGCGCCCTGGAAACGCTCGCGCAGGCTGCGCGCGGCGTCCATGACCTCGGGTCGCAGCGGCGTCGGATCGCCGTCTCGGGCAGGCCGTGCCCGCGGCTGGCAACCCAGCTCCGCGCGATGTACTGCGATCTGGTCGTCCGTCTCCGGCACCTCGGCCAGTGTCGGCGCGATCGCTTGCCCTGCCAGAGCTCGTTGAGCTCGATCCAGCGCCTCGTGCCCCGTCGAGCCCGCGCTCGACGAGCAGGCAGCCGACCACCGTGCCCGTGCGGCCGATGCCGGCGCGGCAGTGCACGTAGACGACGCCGGCCTGCGTGCGCAGCGCAGTGTCGAGTGCAGCCGAGGATGTCGGCCATGTGCTCGGGCCGCGCGCGGGATGCCGTGATCGCGGATCGGCTTGCGCACGTAGTCGACGTCGATCGGCAGATCGGCGTCGTAGGGCTCGAGCTCGTCGGGCTCGGTGAGGTCGATGAAGGCGTCGAAGCCGGCGTCGAGCAATGCGCCGAGCACGGCGCTCGACCTCCTGCGCGATTCTTGCCGCCGCGGATGCTCGCCGGCCAGCAACCTGCCGGGATCACCCAGTAGGACTCGGCAACGGGTTTGACGACCTGGATTTACATGCATCTTGGACAACGGAATCGAGGCCGGCGAAATCGAAGCGTCGCGGATCGGCGAGGTGGGCCGGTTCGACGTTGCGCAGCGCGGAGAAGATCGATTCGGTGCGGCCCGGGTATTCCCGCTCCCAGTCCGCCAGCATCTTCTTCACCTCTTCGCGCTGCAGGTTCTCCTGCGAGCCGCACAGCTTGCAGGGAATGATCGGGAAAGTCCCGCGCCCGCGCGTAGCGCTCGATGTCGCGCTCGGCCACGTAGGCGAGCGGGCGGATCACGATGTGCCTGCCGTCGTCGGAGCGCAGCTTCGGCGCCATCGCCTTCAGCCGGCCGCCGAAGAAAAGATTGAGGAACAGCGTCTCGACGATGTCGTCGCGATGATGGCCGAGCGCGATCTTCGTGATGCCGTTCTCGGCGGCGAAGCGATACAGCGCGCCGCGCCGCAGGCGCGAGCACAGGCCGCACATCGTCTTGCCCTCGGGGATCACGCGCTTGACGACGCTGTAGGTGTCCTGCTCGATGATGTGGAACGGCACGCCGAGCGCTGCGCAGATAGTCGCGGCAGCACGTCGGCCGGAAAATCCGGCTGCTTCTGGTCGAGATTGACGGCGATGCAGCTCGAAATCGACCGGCGCGCGGCGCTGCAGCGACAGCAGGATGTCGAGCAGCGTGTAGGAATCCTTGCCGCCCGACAGGCACACCATCACGCGATCGCCCTCCGCGATCATGCGGTAGTCCTCGATCGCCTTGCCCACGAGGCCACGCAGGTGCGCGCCGAGCTTCTTCGCGGTTTGCGAAGGCCAGCTTCCGTGGGGCGCGGGATCGAGCGCGGTTTCCGGGGTCGCGTTCATGCGGCCGCGATTCTACAGTGCGGTGCGCAGCCGCAACTGCCGGACGACGGCGAACACCGCGCCGGCTGCCAGCAGATGTTTGATGGAGTGTCCACTCACGGTGCCGCCGAGCATCCGGTAGATCCCCAGGTCGAAAGTCTCGAAGACCTTCGCCAGACCGTAGAACGCGGCGGCCCAGACCAGCAGGTGACCCTGGGTGTAGCGGCGTGCCGGGAAGGTGAACATCACCAGCACGATGACCAGGATGGACCAGGCCTGGTACAGGCCGTACGGGAATGACGTTGCCAGCGCCCGCCTTTTCGGTCGCGTGCCAGTAGATGACGCTGGCGACGCCCAGGCCCAGCAGCGGCCATAACGACGCGCAGGCCGAGCTTGAGGTCCACGCGTTCCGCGACGGCGGCGGCGACCAGCCCGGCGAAACCGAGGGTCATCGGCAGCCGGTCCCAGACCAGGCGCGCGTTGTCGGGCGCCGCATGGTAGTACGCCGAGCCGAAACAGGTGAGCAATGCGCCCAGGAAGAACACGAGATACGGCAGCTGCTCGCGCGGATCGATGAAGCGCCCATCGCCGCGGTAGACGTGCACGAGGCCGAGCACGCCGGCGACCAGGAACGGCAGGTTCGATACGACGTTGAAGAAGTTGGGGAGGCCGAAGATCGTGCGGCAGTCGGCGAACGCGTGGTACGAGAGCGGCTGCGGCATCGCCGGCACGACGAACGCCGCGATCGCCAGCACGGCGCTGACACCCGCGAGAAGCCATCCGCCGATTGTCACGCGGCGTACGCCGCGGGTCATGCGGCCGCGCTGCCGACGAGCGATTCGGGCTCGAGATACTTCGATTCGAGGTAACGCAGCGCGGTGGCCGCGGACAGCGGTTTGCCGGTGGACGATCTTGAGGAGCTCCTGCGTGCTCACGCGCGCGCCCTGGCCGTGCACGTTCTGCTGCAGCCAGCCCATGAGCCCGGCGAATTCGCCGCGCGCGATCTGCGCGTCGATGTCGGGCACGGCGTCGCGAATCGCTTCGTAGAACTGCGCCGCGATCACCGCGCCGAGCGCATACGAGGGGAAATAGCCGAACGAGCCGACGGCCCAGTGCACGTCCTGCAGCACACCCTCGAGATCGTTCGCCGGCTTCGAGGCCCAGCCGCTGCTCCATGCCGGAATTCCACGCGTCGCGCAGGTTGCGCACCGCGAGCTAGCCCTCGAGCAGCTGGTTCTCGAGCTCGTAGCGCAGCTGGATGTGCATCGTATAGGTGAGCTCGTCGGCGTCGACGCGGATCGGGCCGCGCTTCACGCGCGTCAGGTGCGCGTACAGGTTCTCCTCGGACCACTCGGGGCCCGAGACGCCGAAATGTTTCTCGAGCAGCGGCTTCAGATAGGTGACGAACGCGCGGCTGCGGCACACGATCATTTCCATGAGCAGCGACTGGCTCTCCTCGAGCGCCATGCCGCGATCGCGGCCGACGGGCTGGTCGGCGAATTCCTCCGGCAGGCCCAGGTCGTACATCGCGTGGCCCGTCTCGTGCAGCGCGCCGAGCAAGCCGGTGAACGGCTCCGCCGTGTCGAAGCGCGTGGTGACGCGCATGTCGCCCGGCACGCCTTCGGTGAACGGATGCTCGCTCTCGTCGAGCCGGCCGCGATCGAAGGGAAACCCGACCGCCTTCATGATCTCGACCGCGAGCGCGCGCTGCTTGCCGGCCGTGAACTTGCCGATGATCGGCAGCACCGGCCGTTGCTCCTGCCGCGCGAGGACTTCGCGGATCAGGCCCGGCAGGCGGCGCGCGAGCGCCTTGAACATCGCATCGATTTCGGCCGAGGTCAGGCCCGGGCTGAATTCGTCGACCAGCGCATCGTAGGGCGAAAGGTTGCGCGACTGGCCGAGCAGCTGCGCCTTGTCGCGCACCAGGTGCACGACCTCTTCGAGGTGCGGCGCGAAGTCCTCGAACTTGCCGGTCTCGCGCGCCTGCAGCCACTTGGCCTCGGCCTTGGAGGCGGCCTTCGCCAGTCGCGATACCAGCGCCACCGGGGTCGCGATGGCGAAGTCGCGCTGGCGGCGCATCTCGCGCAGGTTCGCGATCTGCCAGTCCTCGAGTCCGTCGGTGTTCGCCTGGGCGCGGTCGAGCAGCCGCGTGATGCGCGGCGCCGTGACCAGCGCGTGGTATTCGGTTTCGAGCGCGGCGAGCTGCTCGCCGCGAACGTCCGCGCTGCCGCGCGGCATCATCACCGCCGCATCCCAGCGCAGGACCGCCATGGCGCCACGGAAGGCGTGCAGGCGTTTCCATTCCTGCTCGAGCTGTTTGTACGGAGACTGGGCCATGGGACGACGCGGGGGGCGGGAAAAGTGACGGCCCCAAGTCTACCAGCGACCCCCTTCATGGCCCGGTCACGGGCCTGTAATTGGCTTGAGGATCAGGGACTTAATCGGTCCAGTCAGGGTTGACAGCGCGCGCCGACAAGGGCGTCTTGAAGGGGCGCTATGTCAAATAGCGCTGTGGCTTTTCACCACAGGGACTGTCAGTTCGCTTCGCGAGAGGCGCTGCCGGCCGTTGTGGCTGCGCCACGCGCGGCGGACTCCTTGCCGATGAGGCCTTCGATGAGTCGCGACATGTACTCGGGCGACCGCGTGTTGCGGGCGATGAGCAGGTACAGGGCCGGCACGACGTACAGCGTCATGCCGAGCGAGACGATCGTGCCGAAGAAGACGGTGGCGCCGATCGATTCGCGGCTTTCCGCGCCGGCGCCGTGCGCCAGCATGAGAGGCACCGCGCCGAACGCCGTGCACAGGCTGGTCATCAGCACGGGGCGCAGCCGGGTGGCGGACGCCTGGATGACGGCGTCGACGAACTCGACGCCCCGGTCACGCAGCTGGTTTGCGAACTCGACGATGAGGATGCCGTTCTTGCAGGCGATGCCGATCAACATGATTCCGCCGATCTGGCTGAAGATGTTGATGGTGGAATTGAACAGCCACAGTCCGAGCAGAGCCCCGGAGAGCGCGAGTGGCACCGTTACCAGGATGACGACCGGGTGGATGAAACTCTCGAATTGCGCCGCGAGCACCAGGTACACGACCAGCAGCGCGAAGGCGAACGTGATCCACAACGTGCCGCCGGCCTTCTTGAATTGATAGGTCTCGCCGTTGTAGATGATCTGCGCATTCGGAGCTTCCTCGCGGATCACCTGCTCCATGTATTCAATGGCATCGCCCAGCGCATACCCGGGCGCGAGCGAACCCGCGAGTTCGATGGCCCGCATGCGATCAGTGCGGCGCAATTCGGTGGGGCCGGCGCGTTCTTCGATGCGCACCAGCGCGGAAAGTGGAACCAGCTCGCCGCCCTTGTCTGAACGCACGTAGAGATTGTCGAGATCGCCCACCGAGGCACGCTGTTCGTTGCGCGCCTGGAGCATGACGTCGTACTCCTCGCCAGCGCGTTCGAACGTGGTCACGATGCGCGACCCAAGCATGGTTTCCAGCGTGCGGCCCACGGTCTGCAGCGACACGCCGAGATCCGCCGCCTTGTTGCGGTCGATCTGCACGATGACGCGCGGCTGGCGCTCGAGATAGTCGGATTCGAGATTGAGGATGCGCGGATTCTCCGCGGCGACGCGCTGCTGGACCTTGTCGCGCCACGCGACGATTTCGGCGTAGTCGCCGCCGCCCATCGCGATGGCGAGCGGGCGCGTGCTGTTGCGCGTCAGCGGACTGCCGGCCTGGTTCACGTTCACGCGGGCGCCCGAGATGTCCTGCGTGCGCTTGCGCAGGCGATCGGCAATCACCGTCGCGCTGTCGTCGCGCTCATCCCAGAGATTGAGCGGCATCGCGACGAAACCACTGCTGACTTCCGCATTGCGGCCGAATCCGCCACTGCGCACGATCACGCGTTTCGCGTTGCCGCGATCCACTTCTTCCTGGGCAATGGCCTCCACCAGGCGCAGCTGGCGGTCGAGATAGACGACGCTCGACCCCTCGGGGGCGGTGACGGCGATGCGCACGAAGGCGCGGTCTTCCTGCGGGGCGAGCTCGCTCGACAGCCGCCAGGAGGCGACCGGCCAGCCTTTGACGAGCACCAGGGCGAGCACGACAAACAGCGCCAGCGAAGCGCCCACGATCCACAGCGGGCGCCGCCCGGCAATCGCCTTGCGCAGGCCCACGGCGTAGTGGTCGTCGAGATTGTGGAAAAAGCGGTCGACGCCGCCGGCAACTTTCGCTTTCGGCATCCCGTTGGCGAACAGCTTCGACGCCATCATCGGCGTCACCGTCAGCGCGACGAAGGCCGAGAATCCGACCGCCGCGGCCACGGTGACCCCAAATTCGCCGAACAACCGCCCCGTATCGCCGGTCATGAAGGACACGGGCACGAATACCGCCATCAGCACCAGCGTGGTGGCGATGACGGCGAAACCGATCTCGCGCGAACCGTTGATCGCCGCCAGCACCGCGGGTTCGCCGCCCTCGATGCGCCGCACGATGTTCTCGAGCACGACGATGGCGTCATCGACCACGAGGCCGATGGCGAGCACCGCGCCCAGCAGCGTGAGCGTGTTGATCGAGAACCCGAGCGCCAGCATGACGAGGGCGGCCGCAATGATGGACACCGGGATCGTGACCGCCGGGATCAGCGTGGCACGCACCGTCCCGAGGAACAGGAAGATGACGATCAACACGAGGCCCAGCGTTTCCGACAGCGCGAACACCACGTTCTTGAGCGAAGCGGAGATGAACATGCCGTTATCGATGTTGATCTCGGCGGCGATGTCCTTGGGCAGGGTCCGCTGCACTTCCGCCAGGCGCTCTTTCACCAGATTCGATGTCGCGAGCACGTTCGCCTTCGACGTCGGGATGATGGCCATCGACAGGCCGATGACGCCGTTGGAGCGCGAGATGCTGCGGTCGTCATCGCCCGCCAGTTGCACGTCCGCGACTTCACCGAGGCGCACCAGGTAGCCGTCGGCTCCGCGGCCGACCACGAGGTTGCGGAATTCCGCGTCGGTTCGCAGATTCGTGTCGGTGCGCAACGCGAATTCACGCTGCGTGGATTCGAGGCGACCCGCCGGCAGTTCGACGTTCTCCCGCAGCAACGCGCCCTCCACATCCGCGACCGTGAGCTGGCGCGCCGCGAGATTTTCGCGCGACAGCCACAACCGCATCGCGTAGCGCCGGCCGCCGTTGACGCGCACATTGGCCACGCCATCGAGCGTCGCAAACTGGTCGACGAGGTACCGCTGCATGTAGTCGGTGAGTTCGAGCACGCTGCGCTGCGAGCTCGTCACGTTGATCCACACGATGGGCTCGGCGCCGCCGTCGACCTTCGTGATCTGCGGCGGGTCGGATTCCAGCGGCAGTCGCGCGGCCACTCGCGACAGACGCTCCCGGACGTCGTTGGCCGCTCCGTCCAGGTCGCGCTCGAGCGAGAATTCGACGTTGATCTGCGAGCGTTCGTCGCGACTCGAGGAGTTGAGGCGTTCGACGCCTTCGATACCGGAGATCTCGTTCTCGATGATCTGCGTGATGCGCGACTCGACCACGTCCGACGAGGCCCCGCGATAACGCGTCTCGACGTTCACGACCGGCCGCTCGACATCGGGGAATTCACGCAGGGAGAGTCGCGTCACGGCGCCGACCCCGAGTATGAACAGCAGCAGCGACATCACCGTGGCGAACACGGGGCGGCGGACCGACAGGTCCGAGATCATCATTGGCGCGCCTCCGCGCGACTCATCGGCGCGCCTCCGCGCGACTCATCGGCGCGCCTCCGCGCGGCTCATTGGCGCAGGCTCGCCGGCGTGCTGGCGCTGGCTTCGTGCGCCGCCGCTTCGATCGCATGCGGAGCGTCGTCCGCGGTCTTTTGCGCGACGTGCACCGCGCTGCCGTCGCGCACCTTCTGGGTACCTTCGATCACCACCTGCTCGCCCGCCACGAGTCCGGTGAGAACCTCGACGGTCCCCGGCCGGCGACCGCCGATGCGCACTTCGCGCCGCTGCGCCTTGCCGTCGACGACGACGAACACGAACTGGCGCTCGGCTTCGGGCGTGAGCGCCTCCTCGGGAATCATCAGCGCCTCGCGCTCGTCATTGGCGAGCGCGACGTTGAGGAACATGCCCGGACGCAACGCGCCATCCTCGTTCGCGAGCAGCGCGCGCACGGTCACCGAGCGCGTGTTCAGGTCGACGCGCGAGTCGATGCTCGCGACCTTGCCCGCGAACGTGCGTCCCGGAAATGCCGGCGCGCCGGCGCGGACCGACAGGCCTTCACGCAGCGTGGCGAGGAAATTTTCCGGCACGGAGAAGTCGAGCTTGATGACGCTGGTGTCGTCGAGCGTGGTGATGACCGTGCCCGGGCTGATGAGTGTACCGACGCTCACGCGCCGCAGGCCGACGCGGCCGGAGAACGGCGCGCGGATCACGGTGTCCGCGAGACGCGCGTTCGCCGAGGCGACGCGCGCGCGATTCGCCTTGAGCGTCGCCTCGAGCTGCTCGAAGCTCGACTTCGACAACACCTGGGTGGAGAGCAGCTCGCGGCTGCGGTTGTACTGGCTTTCGCTCTCGGTGAGCGCGGCCTCGGCAGCGGCGACGTCGGCGCGCACCTGGGCGTCGTCGAGTTGCACGAGCACCTGCCCGCGTTGCACTCGTTCGCCGTCCCGGAACCTGATGGCGGTTACGACGTTCGAGGTCTTGGAGCTCACATCGACCGATTCGTTGGCGCGCGCATTGCCGAGCGCCTCGAGCTTCTGCGAGTAACGCTCGGCACGCACCGGGGCGGTCGTGACGGATGCCGGCGCGTTGCTGCGTGGCCCTCCGGCCTGCGGCGGACCCGAACCCGCTGGAGCGCGATGCTGGGTCGCGTAGATCGCCCACGCGGCGCAAATGACGGCGACGCCGATGCTGATCGGGGTTACTAGATTGCGCGGATTCGACATCGTTTGTGGGCGAAGGCTGTTACCGTGAACGACAAGTATGGCACCGCCAACAACCCACTACACGAAGAGCGTCAAGCGGTTATGACACTCTCCGCCCGCCTTTCTTCCCAGCGGCGAATGATCTGTTTGCGTGCGACGCCCCAGCGATAACCGCCGAGCTCACCACTCGCCCTCAGGACGCGGTGACAGGGGATGACCCACGCAATCGGGTTCGCACCCACCGCCGCTCCAACGGCACGCGCCGCTTCCGGTTTACCGACTTTCTTCGCCAGCGCGCTGTATGAGACCGTGGCACCCGGCTCTAGTTCGAGCAGTGCGCGCCAGACCTGGACCTGGAAATTCGTGCCGCTCACGGCCAGTGGCAATGTGACCGGTTTGCCACGTCCCCCGCTCCAGACGGCCGCCGCGATCTCCTGCGCCCGCGCGTCGTCACGTACGAACTTCGCTCGTGGCCATGTGACGCGCAGGGCCGAGATTTCCGTGGCGTCCGAACGCCCGTCGAGAAACGACAGGCGCATGAGTCCGCGTTGAGTTTCGGCCACGAACGCCGTTCCGAAGGGAGTTGCGGTCACACCGTGCCGGATCTCGACGCCCGCACCCGCGGCCCGGATCTCGCCCGGGGACATCGCTTCCAGCGTCACTGTCAGATCATGTAACCGTCCGCCTCCCGAAAGTCCTACAGAGTGGGCGGCGTCCATGACGGAGGGCTCGGCCCGCAACGCCGCGCTCGCGGCACGGCTCGTGACCTCCGCCAGGTATTGCTTGGGGGTGAGCCCGGTCCAGCGCCGGAACAGGCGGTTGAAATGGAAATCCGACAGGCGCACGTGGCGCGCAATCTCGGCGAGCCTGGGCTGCCGCTGGTACTCGCGCTCGATGAACTCGATGGCGCGTGTCATGCGTGCGAA
>CAVZED010000022.1:0-136915 GCA_963774045.1 uncultured Pseudomonadota bacterium | reverse complement strand
AACTACCTGGAAGCGCAGGCGCGAATCCGATATACATGGGGAGGAAGAGAAACCCGGCTCGGGGGCGGAAAAAATCCAGCAGGGGGAGACAGACGTCATGGCCTTGGGAAGCGAAGGGCCGCCCGATGAGCGACGGTGGTAAGACCGTTATCACCTTCAGCAACAAGAAGATCCAACAAATATGAGGCACGTACCAGAACGAAACCATAAAGGAGATAGTGAAAACATTTCGCGACGGGTCGTTGCGGGAGCAGCAAGAGCTGGGGGCCAAGTTCCTGCCACGAGAAGTGCAGGAAGATCGGCAATGAGAGGACGTATCTTTACGACTGCGGCACTTATGCGATGCGCTTTTTAGTAAAGCGCACGACGAACCTGCAATCATCGTGATCAACGTCGAGAGACTGGAGGACGCCGGGATTCAACTGAGCCCTCTTTAACAATGCACTAGGCGTCCGGTTTCGAGATAGCCCCGCGTCTTTTCTGTGATTGCCGGCGGTACGTAGGGATGCTTGGCCTGCTTCTCATTGATGAACCGCTCGACCGCCGCCAAGTCTTGACCGGTTGCCCTCGCAATCGCTGCGGCAGCATCGCGCACCTAGATTCTGCCAAAGCGCGCGGGCTTCTTCTCTGAGTTTTTCGCAGGCATCGATTGAGTTGCTAACAATTGATTAAGATGATGCGCGACCTGGTTCACGAACCATAGTGAAAGAAATTGGTTAACGGCACCCTTCGGTCCTGCCGGCGGGTCGCGGCGCCACGGATGACATGCAAAAGGCCTCCCCACAGAAGGGTCGGTGGAACCGATCGAAAAGCAGTTGCGCGCTCATACTTGACGCCCTCTTAGACAGAATATTCCACAAGTAACACAGTTGGAGGGAAGAGAAATCTCTGGCCATATACAACTTTCTCGTTCGCCGTGGCAATCGGGGCCGCCTGGGGGCGCTCTGCCCGGTCCCATCGCCGGGGCGCACCGACGCAGACAGCAAAATCCGCCCTACGGCGTCACCGTCACGTGCCCCAAGGCGCCCGGCGGCGCCGGCACCGCTGACGGTCGCCACGAACATGTCTTCGCCGACGATGCGTGGCGCGGCTTGCCGTCACGCGCAGGCCGACCCGCAGTCAGAATTGGATCCGCTTGGGCTTGCCCGCGGCGTCGATCAAGCCGAAGTGGTAATTGAACGGCGAGCTCGTATCGACGCCATACTGGTCGTCGAACATGTTATGAATGTACAGCACGACGTGCTGTGCCTTAGCCCAGCCGGTCACGCGCTGAAGATGATCTAGCTCGCGTTGCTAATTCCGGCCGGAAATTGCCGCCCCCCGGTTGGGCCGAACGTGGTGGGCCAGCCGGTCTCGGTGACCACGATCTGCCAGTCCGGGATATTTCAACCAGGATCCGGCCGTAGGTGGCGCTGAAAGAATTGAAGCCCGCTGTCCCCCGTGCCCTGCCGCTGGGGCTAGGTTGTCGCCATCCGCATACGCCCCGTCCCAGGCCGGGTGAGATGTTGACCCCGATGAAATCGACGAGCGGGAGGAGTTGCTCCGCGCGCCCCGCATCGGAGAGCCGGAGAATCCGATCGCTGCGACGTCCCCACAGGTAGCTGCGGGAAGTCCACCTTTTCCTGCAACAGGTACTGCGGGATGACGCCGTTGTCGATCATTTGCGGGTCCTGCGTTTACGACGAGGAAACCCGCGATGTTGCCGCGCGCCACGGCCGGCTTGACGAAGTTGCTGGTAGTGCGCCCGGCTATCCAAGCGTTGTTGTCGAACAGGAACAGGCCGAGCAGCAGGTTCAGGTTGGCGTCCTTGGCGACCCTGCCGACATCAACGGCACCGGGCCCAGCCGCCGATCCGGAGTAATTGTCCTAAAGATTGGCACCGTGCGCGAAATGCTGCTTCGTCGCGGCGAGATCAGCGGTGACCTGGCCTACCGTCGGGTTGGTTGTGGCATGTAGTCCGTTATACGTGACACCGGGCTTGTGGAACGGGATCATGGGCATGGTGACCTCCTGCCGTTCCTCAAAGTCTTAAACTCGAACTT
Source organism: uncultured Pseudomonadota bacterium (assembly GCA_963774045.1). Classification (GTDB taxonomy): domain Bacteria; phylum Pseudomonadota; class Gammaproteobacteria; order Steroidobacterales; family Steroidobacteraceae; genus CADEED01. The sequence goes on along the minus strand of CAVZED010000022.1, from coordinate 134,873 downwards.
ATTGCGATATTTTCAAGGTCTGGCAAGGCGGCGGGAGAGGAGCCGAATGCTTAGCGATCATGATCCAAGCCTCGGCGCTGGCGATCGTCGCTTTGAAGTCGCGTGAGAGGCGACGGTCGCGACCAAGCCAGGCGAAGGTAGCGGCTGGATCACCCAGCGCTTCGGCTCGGCCTTGAGGTGCCGATGCTCTCGGAGCGAGTGACGATCTCTATCGTCCATGGGCCCGTGTCGGCGAGCGCACCGAGCAATTTTGGTCCGCGATAGACGCGGTCGGCGAAGATGTGACGCAGCTTCGGGAACATTGTTGCGATGGAGCGCAGCAACGGCACAGCGCCATGATTGTCTTGAACGTTAGCGGGATGAACCTGCACGACGAGCGGTGAACCTGCCGTGTCGGTGACCATATGACGCTTGCGGCCATTGATCCGCTTGGCGGCATCAAACCCGCGCGGGCCGCCACTTTCCGTGGTCTTCACGCTCTGGCTGTCGATCACTCCGGCTGAAGGGTCGACACCCCGCCCTGCCGCGCAGCGCGCTCGCGCGACCAGGATCCTATCGATCCGCCACCACAGCCGTTGAGTGGCGCGAGCCATAGAAGTAATACTCAACCGTCGAGCGCGGCGGAAAGTCCTTCGACAGCGCGCGCCATTGGCAGCCCGTTGCCAGAATGTAGAGGATCGCGTTCACCACCACACGCAGATCAACCGTTCGCGGACGCCCAACGCGACGCCGCGCCGGCATCAGCGGCGCCAGCAAGTCCCACTCCTCATCCGTCATGTCGCTTGCATAGTGAAGATGGTCGCGTCGATACTGCGCGCGGGTGATTTCAGTCCAAGGCATGATGATCTCATCGTTGCTTTGCAACCACGACGAAATCACAACGGACTGAAATCACTGAGATTTTTTTCGGCCAGCCTCTCAGGATGAGGGCTGAGCTTGCGATCGCGCGCGCTACGGCGTCACCGTCACGTGGAACGTGATATTGGAGCGCCCGACGCGCCCCGCGGTGCCGGAGCCGCTGACGGTCGCCACGAACATGTCTTCCCCGACGAATCCCGCGCGCGGCTTGTAGGCGACGCCGGTGGTGCCGCTGTTGCCGGCGGTGCCGTGGCGCGGCTTGCGTGTCACGCGCATGCCGACGAATTGCGAACCTTGGCGCGGATTGATGTTGGAGACGCAGACCGTTCCCTGCTTCACCGTCATGGTGGTCGAGGTGTCGCTGCCGAAGGTGAAGCGGAACGCTTCGACGCGGCATTGCGCCAGCGCTGCGCTCGAGGCGAACACGAGAATTGCGGCGGTCAGGACTGTTCTGGCGAGCATGGCGGCCATCCGATCGCGAAATTCGGCACAGGATTTGATAGCGCTCCGCCGCGGCGGAATCCAGGTCGTCCTATTGGCAGTACTGGCGGCCGTTGGCCATGAAGCAGTTGCGGGTCGCGGCCTTGCGCGAGCCCGCTGCGCGGGTGCCTTTTTCTGCGGGGCTTCGTCGGCGCGCTTGCGCGATGGCCTGCCCTGCTTGGGCCGGCCGTCGCCCTCGCCGACGCAGACGATGCCGCGCCGCGCCCGTACCGCTTCGAGCGCCTCGTTGCTCGGGTTTGCCGCGTCGAGCCGCATATTGGCGTGACGATTGAAGAATTCTAGCGCCTCGCGCGAGCCCTCGTCCCAGGCGCCGTCGGGCGTCCGCGCAAAGCAGCCGACGCGCTCCAGCTCCAGCTGCAGGCGGCGCGCCAAATCCGTGCTTGGCGCCGTGCTCGGCGCCGCCGGCGGGGTGGTCGGGGCGGTCGAGAGCCGCGACGGCGGCTCCGCCGGCGGGGCCGGCGGCGGTGCCACGGGATCGCCGGTACGCGCCATGCGGGCGAACGAGTTGCCGCCCTCCTCGGTGGTCGTGGTCTCGGAGGGCGCCGGCAGTGAAGGCGGCGTCGCGGGCGTGGTCACGCGCGGCGGCTCCGGCGGCGGCACCAGCGACGGCGGCGGGGATGGGATTGGCGGCGGAGGCGGCAAGGCCACGGTCGGCGGCGGCGAAGGCGGCGGTGGGGGTGGCGCAGGCGGCTCGACCGGCCGGGCGGCGACCGCCGGGCGGTCCGCCGGGGCGCGCGCGGGATCGAACGAGAACGCCTCGATCAGCGAGGAGGACATCCACGGGACCTGCTGGTTGTTGGATGCCCGCGACACGCCGACGCGGGTGCGGTTGAACACCTCCTCGATCGAGGCGCCGGGGGCGCGCACTTCCTTCAGCAGCTCGCCGACGAACAGGCTGTTGCCGCTGTCGGTGTCATAGGCGAGCTGTCCCGGCGCCGCCGAATACATCACCAGCGAGCCCGACGGCCCGGTGACCGGCGCGAGCCCCGAAGAGACGCCGCGGAAGCGGCGCTCGAACGGGTTGCGGCGCGAGGCGTCGATAATGACGAGCTTCACCCCGGCGCCGCGCTCGTTCATGTCGGAGAGCACCGCCTCGATGTTGATGCCGTCGCGGCGCACGTCGGCCTCGGTCCAGATCTGGGCATCGACCGGGACGAGGTAGCTCTGACGGTTCGACTGCACGCCGAAGCCCGAGAAGAAGAACATGGCAGTCGAGCCGGGCGTGAGCCGCGCCTTGAAGGCGTCGATCGCCCGGCGGAAGCCGTTCTTGGTCAGGTTCTCCTCGACCGTGACGTTGAAGCCGCTGCGCTTCATCTCGTCGGCCCAGGCGCGGGCGTCGCGCAGCGAATGGCCGAGCGGCTGCTCGGCATCCGGATAGTTGCCGTTGCCGATGACGAGGGCGAAGCGGTTCTGCGCGCCGGCCGGGAGGACCGTCAGCCCCACCGCGACGAGCGCGGTCAAGGCCGTCAGCCCAAATCTCGACCCGATGGAGCCGCGACGATCCATGCCCAAGGCTTTGTCCGACATTGAGTTTGAGCCGCCAGAATAAGGGATATTGCAGGCGTTGCAAACCGCGAACCGCCGGACGCCGGACGCCGGGCGCGGGCGCTCGGACCGATCGGCCGATGCGGCATTGGGTCTCGACGGGCGCGCCGCGGCCGGCTGACGCTCGAGATGTTCCAACCGGCGCCGGCCCTTGCGAGCGCCCCGCCTTCGGTTCAGGATTCGCCCGCGAGGGAACCATGAAGGCGGCAGTACGCAGGGTTTGGTCCCCCCGGGGCGGGCTGTTCAGCAAATACGTGATCTCGTTCGTCGGGCTGGTGGTGTTCGTGCTGGCCATGAACGGCGCCGTCGAGGTCTGGATCATCTACCGCGAGACCTCCTCCTCGCTGGTGCGCGCCCAGTCGGAGAAGGCGGACGCCATCGCGCGGCGCATCGAACAGTTCATCCAGGAGGCCGAGCGGCAGATCAGTTGGGCGACGCGGGCGAGCGTCACCACGGTCGAGCAGCGCCGCGCCGACTACGCGGTGCTGCTGCAGCAGGTCCCGGCGATCGACGAGCTGACCCAGCTCGACGGCAACGGCCGCGAGCAGCTCAAGCTCACGCGCCGCGGCGCCACGCTCGGCAGCAACGCCGATTTCTCGCGCGAGCCGAAGTTCACCGAGACCGTCGCGCGCCGCTCCTGGTACGGACCGGTCTACTTCCGCGGCATCGATCCCTACATGACGATCGCGCTCGCGCATTCCGGCCGCAATGCCGGCGTCACGGTCGCCGAGATCGACCTGCGCTCGCTCGCCGAGTTCGTCGGCGAAAGCGAGATGAGCAAGGCGAGCTACGCCTACGTGACCGGCCCGCAGGGGCGCCTGCTGGCGCATACCGATATGGCGCTGCTCGGACGCGGGACCGAGACGCCGGGCCTGCCGCAGGTGGCCGCGGTGCGCAACGCGGGCGGCGAGCCGAGCATGACCGGAACCGACCTCGACGGGCGTTCGGTGCTGACCGCCTCGGTGCAGATTCCGCGCCTCAACTGGCATGTCTTCGTCGAGCAGCCGCTGAGCCAGGCTTTCGCGCCGATCTACAACCTGCTCAAGCGGCTCGGCTGGCTGCTGGCGCTCGGCTTGAGTGTCGCGTTCCTCGCCGCCCTGCTGCTGGCGCGCCGCATGGTGGTGCCGATCCGCGCGCTGCAGGCCGGCGCCCGCGAGCTCGGCGACAGCGATTTCGGGCATCGCATCACGGTGCGCAGCGGCGACGAAATCGAAGAGCTGGCCGACCAGTTCAACCGCATGGCGGAAAAGCTGAAGGAATCCTATTCGGCGCCTGGAGCAGAAAGTCGAGGAACGCACCCGCGATCTCGCCCAATCGGTGCGCGAGCTGAAGGCGCTGGAAGAGATCGGCCGCGCCGTCACGTCGTCGCTCGATCTGAAAGCCGTGCTGGCGACGATCGTGACCCGCGCGGTCGAATTGACCCAGGCCGACGCCGGCGCGATCTACTGCTACGACACCGCCACCCACATCTTCGAGCTGGCCGAAGCGCACGGCATGCAGCAGGCCTTCACCGACGCGATCCGCGTGATGCGCATCGACGAGGACGCCGTCAACGCGATGCGCGTCAGCGAGCACGAAAGCGTGCTCGGCCTGGTCGAGCGCAAGCGCGAGCCGATCTCGATCCCCGACCTGTCGCGGACGCCGAACTATCCGCTGCGCGACCTGACCCTCGCGGCCGGGTTCAACTCGGTGCTGGTCGTGCCGCTGGTCGGCCCCGACGAGGTGACTGGGCGCGCTGGTGCTGCAGCGCAAGGCGACCGGCGATTTCCCGGCCAACACCGTCGGCCTGATGCAGACCTTCGCCAACCAGTCGGTGCTGGCCATGCACAACGCGCGGCTGTTCCAGGAGGTCGAGGAGAAGGGCCGCGAGCTCGCCGATCGCCAGCGAGCACAAGTCGCAGTTCCTCGCCAACATGAGCCACGAGCTGCGCACGCCGCTCAACGCCGTGCTCGGCTATTCCGAGCTGCTCGTCGACGGCCTCTACGGCGAGCTGCCGCGACAAGGCCGTGGAGGTGCTGGAGCGCATCCAGGCCAACGGCAAGCACCTGCTCGGCCTGATCAACGACGTGCTCGACCTCTCCAAGATCGAGGCCGGCCAGCTCACGCTTGCGCTCGAGGACTATTCGGTGAAGGCGCTGGTCGAATCGGTGGTGGCGGCCACCGGCTCGCTGGCGCAGGCCAAGGGGCTGGCGATGACGAGTCGACGTTCCCGACGACCTGCCGCTCGGCCGCGGCGACGAGCGGCGCCTGACCCAGGTGCTGCTCAACCTCGTCGGCAACGCCATCAAGTTCACCGACACGGGCTCGGTCGGCGATCGCGCGCCAAAGCGGTCAATGGCGAGTTCAACATCGCCGTGCACGACACCGGCCCGGGCATCGCGCCGGACGACCAGGCGCGCATCTTCGAGGAGTTCCAGCAGGTCGACAACACCTCGCACGCGCCAGAAAGGCGGCACCGGCCTGGGCCTGGCGATCTCGCGCCGGCTCGTCGAGATGCACGGCGGGCGCATCGATCTGTGAATCCGCTCCCGGCGCCGGCTCGACCTTCCACATCGTCGTGCCGGTGCGGGTCACCGGGCAAAGGAGCACCGCATGAGCAAGCGGATCCTCGTGATCGAGGACACCGAGGACAACCGGCGGATCCTCCGCGACCTGCTCACCAATGCGGGCTTCGAGCTGATCGAGGCGAGTGACGGCGAGAGCGGCGTCGCCATGGCGGAGCAGCACAGGCCGGACCTGATCCTGATGGACATCCAGCTGCCGGTGCTCGACGGCTACGAGGCGACGCGCCGCATCAAGGCCAACCCGGCGCTGAGGCACATCCCGATCATCGCGGTCACCTCCTACGCGCTGTCCGGCGACGAGGCGAAGAGCCGCGCCGCCGGCTGCGACGGCTACGTCGCCAAGCCCTTCAGCCCGCGCCAGCTCCTCGCCAAGGTGCGCGAATTCCTGTCCTAGCTGATCGGCGAAGCATGATCTTCCGAACCGTACGCCGGACAATCCGCACGCCTTCGCATCTCTGTGCGCCGTCGCACGACGACGACGCCGAAGCCAACCTCGAGATCCTGCGCATGCGGCTGGAGGCGCAGGGCTACGAGGTCGTCACCGCCGCGGACGGCGAAGAGGCGCTCGCGCGCGCGCGCGAACTCGAGCCCGACCTCGTCCTGCTCGACATCATGATGCCGAAGCTCGACGGCATCGCGGCGCTCAAGCAGCTCAAGCACGACGCGGCGCTGCGCTTCGTGCCGGTCATCCTGGTGACCGCCAAGGCCGACACGCACGACGTCGTCGCCGGGCTCGAGGCCGGCGGCGACGACTATCTCACCAAGCCGTTCGACCAGGCGGCGCTGCTCGGCGCGCGTGCGCTCGCTGCTGCGCATCAAGGCGCTGCACGACACCGTGCAGCAGCAGGCCGACACGCTGAAGACGCAGGCCGAGGAGCTCGCCGGCTGGAACCGCATGCTCGAACAGCGCGTCGCCGCGCAGCTCGCGGAGATCGAGCGCATCGGCCGCCTGCGCCGGTTCCTGGCGCCGCAGGTGGCCGAACTGATCGCGTCATCCGAGGCGCGGCCGAGACCTGCTCGAGCCACCGCCGCGAGGTGACGGTGGTGTTCTGCGACCTGCGCGGCTTCACCGCCTTCACCGAGACGCGCCGAGCCCGAGGAGGTGATGGCGCGTCCTGCGCGAGTATCACGACGACCCTGGGCGAGCTGATCTTCCGCTACGAGGGCACGCTGGAGCGCTTCGCCGGCGACGGCATCATGATCCTGTTCAACGATCCGATCGCCGTGGCCGACCACGCGGCGCGCGCGGTGCGGATGGCGCTCGACATGCGCGACGGCGTCAGCGCTCTTGACCGAGCGCTGGCGCAAGCGCGGCCACGAGCTCGGCTTCGGCGTCGGCATCGCGGTCGGCTACGCGACGCTCGGCCAGATCGGCTTCGACCGGCGCGTCGACTACGCGGCGATCGGCAGCGTCACCAACCTCGCGTCGCGCCTGTGCGACGAGGCGGAGGCCGGGCAGATCCTGATCAGCCAGCGCGTGTTCGGGATGATCGAGGACAAGCTCGAAGCGGCGCCGATCGGCGAGCTGACCTTGAAAGGCTTCAAGCGGCCGATGGCGGCGTACGCGGTGGCGCGGTGGCGGGGGTGAGAAATCGTAGCCCGGATTGCGCCTTAAGCGCGTTCACGCGCGCCCTCGACGCGCTATGGCGCAATCCGGGGAAGTCTCTCCCCTGGCACGGCCGGTCCCGGATTTCGCTTGGCGCTCAATCCGCGCTACAAGGACTGATGCGGTACGCGGTCGTGATCGAAAAGGCCGAGGGAAACTACTCGGCATACGTTCCGGACTTGCCGGGATGCGTCGCGACCGGCGCCACGGTGGCGGCGGTCGAAAGCGAAATCCGCGACGCCATCCGCTTTCACATCGATGGATTGAAGCAGGACGGATTGCCCGTGCCCGCGCCAACCAGCATCGCCGAGTATGTGGAGACCTAGGCGGGCGTGGCCTACTTCATGGCTTCCGCAAGCTGCCAAGCCCTGTCCGTAACCAGGCTTTCCAGTGAACGTAGCGCAGCGACGTCCGGTCTCTCCAAATCCCTCCCCCGAAGGGGGAGGGTGGACGCGAGCGTGAGCGAGTGGCCGGGTGGGGTCGTCGCGACCCGGCACGAACCCCACCCGTCGCCGCGATGCGTTGCATCGCGGCGCCACCCTCCCCCTTCGGGGCAGGGGAATCGCATGTGACTTGGCATAAGGTATTGCAAGAACGAGAGAACTGGATTCTGAGGACGTCTCCCGAATGGCGAGGAGGCGGCGATGGAACGTTTTGGGGAATGCTTTTCGGACTTGCCCGATCCTCGGGCGGACAACGCGCTGCACGACCTGACGGAGATTTTGTTCATTGCGCTGATGGCAACGCTGTGCGGGGCGACGGCTTGCACCGACATGGCGCTCTTTGCGCGGATGAAGGCCTACCTTTGGAAGGACGTGCTGGTGCTCAAGCACGGCCTGCCGAGCCACGATACCTTCAGCCGGGTGTTTCGGATGCTCGATCCGAAGGCGTTCGAGAAGGCGTTCCGGCGCTTCATGAAGGCGTTTGCCCAAGATGCGCGGATAGGGCGGCCGAAGGGGGTGATAGCGCTCGATGGCAAAGCGCTGCGGCGCGGCTACGAACGCGGCAAGAGCCACATGCCGCCGGTCATGGTCACGGCGTGGGCGGCGCAGACACGGATGGCGTTGGCCAACGTCCTGGCGCCGAACAACAACGAAGCGGCCGCCGCCCTGCAGTTGCTCGAGCTTTTGCAGCTCAAAGGCTGTGTGGTGACGGCAGATGCGCTGCATTGTCATCGCACCCTGGCCAAGGCCATCGTGGAGCGGAGTGGAGATTACGTGCTGGCAGTGAAGAACAATCAGCCGGCGCTGTTTGCCGAGGCCAAGGCGGCCATCCGTGCAGCCGCGCGCGAGCTGAGGAAGTCGGCCAAGACGACGGACGCTAAGCACGGGCGCAAGGAGCAGCGCACGGCCCTCGTTGCCCCGGTCAAAGACATGGCGCAGAAGTACGACTTTCCCGGTCTCAAAGCCGTCGCCAGGATCACCAGCAAGCGCGGCAAGGACAAAACCGTGGAGCGCTACTTCTTGATGAGCCGCAACTACCGCCCTCAGGAAGTGCTGCGCATCGTCCGATCGCATTGGAGCATCGAGAACCAGCTGCATTGGCCGCTCGACGTCACCCTCGACGAGGACTTGGCGCGCAACCGCAAAGACAATGCACCCGCCAACCTCGCTGTCCTCAGGCGCCTGGCTCTCAACGTCGTGAGAGCTCACCCCGACACCAGCACATCCCTCAGAGCCAAGCTCAAACGCGCCGGATGGAACGATGCCTTCCTGTTCGAGCTTCTCGGCCACATGCGATAGCCCTGCCCTTCGGGGGAGGGATTGCGGAGAGCGCCGCGCTTGGTTCACAAATGCTCATTGATGAAGCGAGCTCGCCCAAGGACGCCTCGATGCCGCGCAAGCTTGCCATTCTGCTGAGCGCAAGCGCGCTGCTCGCGCAGGCCGGGCCGCTGGCCGCGCAGACGCGCGCGCCCGCCGCCATGGCTGTGACAGTGGCGAAGGCGAAGCGCGCGTGCTTCGCCGACACCATCCAGGTCTCGGGCGTGCTGGTATCGAAGGACGAGGTGCTGGTGCGTCCCGACTCCGAAGGCATGCGCATCTCGCAGGTCCTGGTGGAAGCGGGCGACACGGTGGTGGCCGGGCAGATCCTGGCGCGCCTGACCGTGCCGGAAGGCCAGCAGACCCAGCCCGGCGCCGCCACCACCGTGCAGGCGCCGATCGCCGGCGTGGTCAACGCGCGCTCGGCCGTCGTCGGCGCCATGGCGTCGGCGCGCGCCGAGCCGCTGTTCCGCATCACGGCGCGCGGCGAAGTGGAGCTGATGGCCGAGATCTCGGCGCGCCGGCTCGCGCGCCTGACCGCCGGCCAGGCGGTGCGCGTCGAAATCGTCGGCGTCGGCGAGCTCGGCGGACGGGTGCGGCTGATCGGGTCGGAAATCAATCCGATGACGCAGATGGCGCAACTGCGCATCTTCATCGGCAGCGACGCGCGGCTGCGCCTCGGCGCCTTCGGGCGCGCCACCGTGAACGTCGGACAAAGCTGCGGCGCCGCGATCCCGCTCTCGGCGGTGCTGTACGGCAGCGACGGCGCCGTGGTGCAGGTGGTGCGCGACGATCGGGTCGAGACGCGGCGGGTGCGCGTCGGGCTGCTCGCCGGCGGCACGGTGGAAATCCGCGACGGCCTCGCGGAGGGCGACATGGTGGTGGCGCGCGCCGGCGCGTTCCTGCGCGAGGGCGATCGGGTCAAGCCGGTGGTGGCGGACTAGACGGCCTTGCTGACGCGGACCCGGAATGGCTGTAGAGCATCAGCCATGACCCGCATCCTGCACCGACAGATCCACAAAACCCTGCCCGTCGCCGCCTCCGGCGAGGGCGTCCACATCATCGACGACACGGGAAAGCGCTACATCGATGCTTCCGGCGGCGCCGCGGTGTCGTGCCTCGGCCACAGCCACCCGGAGGTGCGGCGCGCCATCCACGCCCAGCTCGACCAGCTCGCCTATGCGCATACCAGCTTCTTTACGACGGCGGTCGCCGAGGAGCTGGCCGACACGTTGATCGCCGGTGCGCCCAACGGGCATCTCCCACGTCTATTTCGTCAGCGGCGGCTCCGAGGCAATCGAGGCAGCGCTCAAGATGGCGCGGCAGTATTTCGTCGAGCGCGGCGAGCCGCAGCGCCGCCACTTGATCGCGCGCCGGGCAGAGCTACCACGGCAACACGCTCGGCGCGCTCGCCATCGGCGGCAACGCGTGGCGGCGCGAAGCCTTCGCGCCGTTGCTGATCGAAACCCATCACGTCGAGCCTTGCTTCTCGTACCGCGACCGCCGGCCGGGGAAACGCGAGGAAGACTATGGCCGCCGCGCCGCGCGACGCGCTCGAGGCGAAGATCCGCGAGCTCGGGGCCGACAGCGTCATCGCCTTCGTGGCCGAGACCGTGGCCGGCGCCACGATCGGCGCGGTGCCGCCGGCGCCGGGCTATTTCAAGCGCATCCGCGAAATCTGCGACCGCTACGGCGTGCTGCTGATCCTCGACGAGGTGATGTGCGGCATGGGCCGCACCGGCACGCTGCACGCCTGCGAGCAGGAGGGCATCGCGCCCGACCTGATGGCCATCGCCAAGGGGCTCGGCGGCGGCTACGAGCCGATCGGCGCGGTGCTGCTCGAAGCGCGACATCTTCGACGCGTTCGCACGACGGCTCGGGCCTGTTCCAGCACGGCCACACCTATCTTGGCCATCCGCTCGCCTGCGCGGCGGCGCTCGCGGTGCAGCGTGTGATCCGGCCGCGACAGCCTGCTCGACAACGTCAAGCGGCATGGGCGCGCGTCTCGACGCGCCGCCTGTCGCGAGCGCTTCGGCAACCATCCGTCATGTCGGCGACATCCGCGGCCGCGGCCTGTTCCAGGCGATCGAGCTGGTCACCGACCGCGTCCGACAAGACGCCGTTCGATCCGGCACTTAAAGCTTCATGCCCGCATCAAGGCGCGCGGCGATGGCGCGCGGGCTGATGGTCTATCCCATGCGGCGGCACCGCCGACGGCAAGGCCGGCGACCACGTGCTGCTCGCGCCGCCCTTCATCGTCGACGACCGAGACGATCGACACGATCGTCGAGCGGCTCGGCGACGCGGTCGATGCCGCGTGAAGTACAAACCTGACACGGATGCAACACACAACGGGAGAGCGTAATGTCGAAACCATGCCAAGCATTCACTGGATCGGAGCCGCGGCGCTTGGTCGCTCGTCGTTGACGGTCGCGGTCCGGCCGCCGCGCAGCAGAAGGCTTCGTCACCATCGGCACCGGCGGCGTGACCGGCGTCTACTACGCGGTCGGCGGCGCCATCTGCCGGCTGATGAACAAGGACCGCGCCAAGACCGGCATCCGCTGCTCGGTCGAATTCGACCGGCGGCTCGGTGTTCAACGTCAACGCCATCAAGGCCGGCGAGCTCGACTTCGGCATGAGCCAGTCCGACGTGCAGTACAACGCCGTGAAGGGACTAGCCGCAGTTCAAGGACAGGCCGATGGCGGACCTGCGCGCGGTCTTCGCCGTGCATCCCGAGCCGTTCACGGTGCTCGCCCGCAAGGAAGCCAACATCACCAAGTTCGAGGACTTCAAGGGCAAGCGCTTCAACGTCGGCAATCCGGGCTCCGGCACGCGCGCCTCGATGGAGCAGCTGCTCGAGCGAGATGGGCTGGAAGCCGAAGCGACTTCTCGCTCGCCGCGGAGCTGAAGGCCGACGAGCAGGGCCCGGCGCTGTGCGACAACAAGATCGACGGCTTCTACTACGGCGTCGGCCATCCCTCGGCCGCGATCCAGGACCCGACCACGTCGTGCGGCGCCAAGCTCGTGTCGCTCACCGGGCCCGGCGGTCGACGCGCTGCTGAAGAAGTATCCGTACTACTCGATCGCGACGATCCCGGGCGGCATGTACGCCAACAATCCCAACCCGACCACCACCTACGGCGTGCGCGCGCCACCTGGTCACCAGCGCCAAGATGCCCGACGACGTCGGTCTACAACCTGGTCAAGGCGATGTTCGAGAACTTCGACGAGTTCAAGAAGCTGCACCCGGCCTTCGCCAATCTCGATCCCGAAGGAGATGGTCAAGGCCGGCACTCTCGGCGCCGCTGCATCCGGGCGCCGCGAAATACTACAAGGAAAAGGGCTGGATGTAGCTCGACGATGCGACGAGGGGCGCGATCGCGCGCCCCGTCTGCTGCTCGTTCATGACATGCGGGGCTGGCGATGAGCACAGCGCAGACGCACGCTGACCGAGCGCCGCCGAAGCGTCGATCTGCAGGCGCTGGTCGCCGAAGCCGACATGGGCGGCCGCAAGCCCGTCCGGCCGGTCGGCCGGCGCTCGTCGTCCGGCGTCGCGATCGCCTGGTCGCTGTTTCAGCTCTGGTACGCCTCGCCGCTCGCCTTCGCGCTCGGCTTCGGCATTTTCAACGACACCGAGGCGCGCGCCGATCCATCTCTCCTTCGCGCTGTTGCTGGCGTTCGCGGCCTATCCGGCCTCAAATCCTCGCCGCGCCACCACGTGCCGCTGACTCGACTGGCTGCTGGCCGCCGCCGGCGTCGCATGCGTGCTCTATCTCGTCGTGTTCTACCGCGAGCTGGCGCAGCGCACCGGGCCTGCCGACCACGCCCGACATCATCGTCGTCGGTCGCTCGGCGTTCGTGCTGCTGCTCGAGGCCTCGCGGCGCGCCGAAGGCCCGTGGATGCCGGTCATCTCGCTCATCTTGCTGGTCTACGTGTTCACCGGCCCGTGGCTGCCCGGCCTGCTCGCCCACAAGGGCGCCTCGATCGGCCGCGCCGCCTCGCATTTCTGGCTCACTTCGGAAGGCGTGTTCGGCGTCGCGCTCGGCGTCTCGACCAACTTCATCTTCCTGTTCGTGCTGTTCGGCGCGCTGTTGGAGAAGGCCGGCGCCGGCAACTACTTCATCCAGCTCGCCTTCTCGCTGCTCGGCCAGTTCCGCGGCGGACCCGCCAAGGCCGGCGTGGTGTCGTCCGGCATGACCGGCATGATCTCCGGCTCCTCGGTCGCCAACGTGGTGACCACCGGCACCTTCACCATCCCGCTGATGAAGCGCGTCGGCTACACGCCGGTGCAGGCCGGCGCCATCGAATGCGCGGCCGGCGTCAACGGCCAGCTGATGCCGCCGGTGATGGGCGCCGCCGCCTTCCTGATGGCCGAGTATGTCGGCATCACCTACGCCGACGTGGTGCAGCCACGCCTTCCTGCCCGCGCATCATCACCTACGGCGCGCTGTTCTACATCGTCGACATCGAGGCCGTGAAGAAGGGCATGACGCGGCCTGCCGCGCACGCCGGCGGCGCTCCTTCGCACACGGCCTGTCGCTCAAGGCGCTGTTGACGCTTCTGCGGCGCTCATCATCCTCGCCGGCGGCGTTCTACTATGGGCTCGGCTGGACCAAGACCGCGTTCGGCGAGGCCGCCAGCTCGATCGCGCTCGTCGTCGTCGTCGCCGGCTACGTCGCGCTCGTCGCCGACCGCGCGCAGCATCCCGACCTGCCGCTCGACGACCCGACCAAGGCGCTGGTGACGGTGCCGGACTTCTACGAGGCCGCGCGCACCGGCCTGCACTACCTCGTGCCGGTCTCGGTGCTCATCTGGTGCCTGATGGTCGAGGAGATGTCGCCCGGGCCTCGCGGCCTTCTGGGGCGTCGTCGTTCATGGCGCGGCCTCGTCCTGACGCAGCGGCCGCTGACCGCGTTCTTCCGCCGCGAGCGGCGTCTCGCGGCGCAGCTGCGCGAACGGCCTGCGCGAGTTCTGTCGGCGGCCTCGAGACCGGCGCCCGCAACATGGCGGCGGTCGGCATCGCCACCGCGACGCGCCGGCATCATCGTCGGCACCGTGACGCTCACCGGCATCGGCCTGGTGATGACCGAGATCGTCGAGTTCCTGTCCGGCGGCAACTTCGTCATCATGCTGGTGCTGACCGGCGCTGATCTGCCTCGATCCTCGGCACCGGCCTGCCGACCACGGCGAGCTACGTCGTGGTCGCGACCCTGATGGCGCCGGTGGTGGTCGAGCTCGCGGCGCAGAACGACCTCGCGGTGCCGCTCATCGCGGTGCACATGTTCGTGTTCTATTTCGGCCTGATGGCCGACGTGTCGCCGCCGGTCGGGCTTGCGGCCTACGCGGCCGGCGCCATCGCCGGCGCCGATCCCATGAAGGTCGGCTGGCAGGGCATGCGCTACGAGAACCGCACCGCGCTGCTGCCGTTCATCTTCATCTTCAATCCCGAGATCCTGATGATCGACATCGGCGGGCTCGTTCCACTTCATCGCTCGTGGTCGGCTGCTGCATCCTGGCCATGGGGGCCTTCGTGGCCGCGAGCCAGCATTGGTTCCTCACGCGCAACCGCTGGTACGAGACCGTCGCGCTGCTGCTGATCTGCTTCACCCTGTTCCGCCCGTCCTACTGGCTCGACCGCTTCGTCGACCCATTCGTCACGCGGCCGGCGAGCGAGCTTTCCTCGGTGATCGCCGCGACGCCGAAGGACGGCACCTTGCGCGTGCGCATCGCGACCCAGGACGCCACCGGCGATCCGGTCGACAAGCTCATCCGCCTCGGCGTCGGCGCGGGACAGACACCGGCCGAACGCCTCGCCACCAGCGGGCTCGTCGTCGACCTCGGCGGCGGACCCGCCATGGTGCGCTCGGTGCGGTTCGGCAGCGAGGCGCGCAAGTACGCCATCCAGCCAGGCGACGAGATCAAGGCCGTGCTGGTGCCGGCGGAACGGCCGTCGCCCCATTGGTTCACGATTCCCGCGCTGCTGGCATTCGCCCTGATCATCGTGCTGCAGAGGCGCCGGCGCGACGCGGCCGGAGCGGCGCGCCCGGCGACGGCCTCCTAACTGCCGTAACGTCTTTTGCGGTCAGGCATGACCCATCCGCGCAAATCGCGGATCGTCGGCGCGGGGATGATGCTAATGTGACGAGATGAAGCTCTACTGGTCGTCGCGCTCGCCGTTCGTCCGCAAGGTGATGGTCTTCGCACATGAAACCGGTCTCGCCGGGCGCATCGACTGCGTGCGCACCATCGTGGCGCCGACCAAACCGGACGCCGACGTGATGGCCGACAACCCCCTCAATAAGCTGCCCACCCTGGTGACCGCCGACGGGCCGATCTACGACTCGCGCGTCATCTGCGAATACCTCGACACGCTGCATGACGGCGCCAGACTGTTTCCACCGTCCGGTCGGGAGCGGCTCGCGGCGCTGCGCCGGCAGGCGCTGGCCGACGGCATGCTCGACTTCCTCGTCGCCTGGTATGGCGAACGGCAGCGGCGACAAGAACACCAGTCCGCGCCGCACCTCGATGCGTATCGGCGGAAACTCGCGGCGTCGCTCGATGCGCTCGAGCGCGACGCGGCGGCGCTCGGCACTGCGCCGCTCGGAATCGGGGCGATCGCGATCGGCTGCGCGCTGTCCTATGTGGACTTCCGCTTCGCCGGGGAGGACTGGCGCGCCGGCCGCCCGCAACTGGCCGCCTGGCATGCCGAATTCGCCCAACGCCCGTCCATGACGGCGACCGAACATGCGGATGTGTACTGAGAAGCAGGACAATCGATGATTCAGTCGCGCAAGATCGGCGCCGCCACGGTGACGCGGGTGCTGGAATACTCCGGTCCCACGCACGCGCCGGAATTCCTGTTCGAGCAGGATCTCGACCGCGCCGCGCTCGCCGCCAACGTGCCCTGGCTCGCGCCGCATCACTACGTGCCGGCCATGGATCGGCTCATTCTCACGATCCAGATCTGGCTGGTGCACGCCGGCGGCAACGTCATCCTGATCGACACCGGCGTCGGCAATCACAAGCCGCGCGCGGCCGAGCGCATGAACATGCTCAACACCCTGGTGCTGCCGTGGCTGGAGGCGGCCGGCGCCGCGCCGGCGAAGGTCACCCATGTGGTGATGACGCACCTGCATACCGATCACATCGGCTGGAACACGACGCGCGTCGACAATCGCTGGGTGCCGACCTTCCCCAACGCGCGTTACCTGCTGCCGCAGGGCGACTTCGATCCGCTCAAGACGGATTTCGATGCCGGCCAAGGCGATTTCGCCTTCACCGACAGCGTGATGCCGGTGGTGCGAGCGGGGCTCGCCGAAATGATCGACGAAACCAAGGAGGTCGCAGGGTGCCTCACGGTCGAACCGGCGCCGGGTCATAGCCCGGGGCAGCTCAATTTCCGCCTGCGCTCGGACGGCGAGGAGGCCGTGTTCTCGGCCGACATCATGCATCACGCGGTCCAGATCGCGCTTCCCGCTTGGAACAGCCGCTACTGCGTGGACCCGGATCAGGCGCGCAGGACGCGCGCGGAATTCCTGGCGCGCCAAGCCAGGAACGGCGCGCTATTCATGCCGATGCATTTCGGCGCGCCCTATTGCGGCTATATCCGCAGGCAGGGCGACGGCTACGCGTTCGAAGGAGCAACCTGGTGAGCATCAAAGGCAAGGCCTACATCGTCGGGCGCCTACGAGCATCCGACGCGCAAGGCGCCCGACAAGTCGGTCGCGCAGCTCCACGCCGAAGTCGCCAAGGGCGCGCTCGAAGACGCCGGGCCTCACGCAAGGACGACGTCGACGGCTACTTCTGCGCCGGCGACGCGCCCGGGCTCGGCGGCCTGTCGATGGTCGACTACATGAACCTGAAGCTGCGCCACGTCGACTCGACCGACACCGGCGGCTCGCTCCTACCTGGTGCACGTCGGCGCACGCCGCGGAGGCGATCGCGGCCGGCAAGTGCAACGTCGCGCTGGTCACGCTCGCCGGCCGGCCGCGCAGCGAAGGCATGGCCACCGGCACCGCGCCGCGCGCGCGGCGTCCGAAGCAGCCCGACATGCCAGTTCGAGATGCCCTACGGCCCGGCCACCGTCAACATGTACGCGATGTGCGCGATGCGCCACATGCACGAGTACGGCACCACCAGCGAGCAGCTCGCCTGGGTCAAGGTCGCGGCCTCGCACCACGCGCAGCACAACCCGCACGCCATGCTGCGCGACGTCGTCACGGTCGAGGAGGTGGTCAACTCGCCGATGATCGCCGATCCGCTGCACCGGCTCGACTGCTGCGTGGTCAGCGACGGCGGCGGCGCGCTGATCGTCGCGCGGCCCGAGATCGCCAAGAGCCTCAAGCGCCCGCTGGTCAAGATCATCGGCGCCGGCGAGGCGACCAAGCACCAGATGGGCGGCAAGGTCGACCTCACCTACTCGGGCGCGCGTGTGGTCCGGCCCGGCGCGCCTTCGAGGAGGCCGGCGTCAAGCCGGCCGACATCAAGTACGCCTCGATCTACGACAGCTTCACCATCACGGTGGTGATGCAGATCGAGGACCTCGGCTTCTGCAAGAAGGGCGAAGGCGGCAAGTTCGTCGCCGACGGCAACCTCATCTCCGGCATCGGCAAGCTGCCGTTCAACACCGACGGCGGCGGGCTGTGCAACAACCACCCGGCCAACCGCGGCGGCATGACCAAGGTCATCGAGGCGGTGCGCCAGCTGCGCGGCGAGGCGCATCCCGAAGGTGCAGGTGAAGAACTGCGACCTCGCGCTCGCGCACGGCACCGGCGGCTCGCTCGGCCACGCGCCACGGCAGCGCGACCGTCATCATGGAAAGGGAGTAAGCGCATGGCCGCAGACAGGACCGCAAGATCGCGCGCTCCCGACGCTCAACGCCGGCGACCGAGCCGTACTTGGACGCCGCGCGCGCAAGGCAAGCTGCTGCTCAAGAACTGCAACGACTGCGGCAAGGTGCACCACTACCCGCGCGCGCTCTGCCCGTTCTGCTTCAGCCGACAAGCTCGAGTGGCGCGAGGCCAAGGGCACGCGGCGACGATCTACACCTACAGCGTCATGCGCCGCGCGCCCGATGCCCTACGTGCATCGCCTACGTGACGCTCGACGAAGGCGTCACGATGATGACCAACATCGTCGACTGCGACCTCGACACGGTCCAGCATCGGGCAGAAGGTGAAAGTCGTGTTCAAGCCCAGCGAGAACGGCCCGCCGGTGCCGATGTTCACGCCGGTGTAGCGCATGATACCGAAAAGTTGACAGACTTTTCGGATCAAGATCATGCGCCAACGCAAAGAGCCGCGACAGGTGGACTGGATCGAAGCCAACGGCGTCGTGCTGCGCTACGACCTGCAGGGGGAAGGCGCCAACACGCTGGTGCTGATCCACGAGATGGGCGGCACGATCGAGACCTGGGACGCGGTGCTACCCGAGCTTCTCAAAGGCCGGCGCGTGCTGCGCTACGACACACGCGGGGCGGGCCTGTCGGAGAAAGTGCGCGGCACGCTCTCGATCGACACGATGACGGACGACATCGCGGCGCTGCTCGATGCGCTCGCCATCGAGGGGCGCGTATCGCTCGCCGGCGTCGCGGTCGGCGCCGCGATCGCGATCCGCTTTGCGGCGCGGCACCCCGAGCGCAGCGCCGCGCTGATCGCGCTCGGGCCGGCGACCGGCATGCCGCCGGAGCGGCTTACCGCCACTCTGGCGGTCGCCGACCGGGCCGAGCGCGAAGGCATGCGGCCCGGCATGGAAGCCGGACTGGAGAAGACCTATCCGGACGAACTGCGCCAGGACCGCAAGCGGTTCCAGTCGCTGCGCGGCCAGCGCATGGGCAACGATCCGGCGAGCTATGCGGCGGTCTACCGCATGCTGGCGCGGCTCGACATGAAGGATGATTTTGCAGGCGTGAAATGTCCGACCTTGGTGGTGGCCGGCACGCTCGATCGGTTGCGGCCGCCCGCCGGCGCCGAAGCGATCGCGCGCGCCATTCCGGGCGCCAAGTTCCAGACCCTCACGACCGGCCACTTCATGGCGGCACAGACGCCGGATATCGTTGCCGCCGCGGTGACGAAATTTCTGTCCGAGGCAGGATGCTGAAGGGCGAACGATGATCGACAAACGCGTGAAGACCATGGCCGACGCCATGGCCGGCATCAAGGACGGCTCGGTCGTGCTGGTCGGCGGCTTCGGCCGGTCGGCCAGCCGAACGCACTGATCGACGGGCTGCTTGAGCAGGGCGCGCGCGGCCTCACCATCGTCGCCAACAATGCCGGCATCGGCCGCGGCACCGGCGCTGGCCAAGCTGCTGGCG
Source organism: uncultured Pseudomonadota bacterium (assembly GCA_963774045.1). Classification (GTDB taxonomy): domain Bacteria; phylum Pseudomonadota; class Gammaproteobacteria; order Steroidobacterales; family Steroidobacteraceae; genus CADEED01. The sequence continues at coordinate 115,724 of CAVZED010000022.1, read as the reverse complement.
GCCGGCCACGTCGCGCAAGATCATCTGCAGCTTCCCGCGCAGCCAAGGCTCGGTGGTTTTCGAGGAGCTGCACAAGGCCGGCAAGCTCGAGCTGGAGCTCGTGCCGCAAGGCACGCTCGCCGAGCGCATCCGCGCCGCCGGCGCCGGCATCCCCGCCTTCTACACGCCGACCGCCTACGGCACCGTGCTCGCCGAAGGCAAGGAGACGCGCGAGATCGACGGCCGCACTACGTGCTGGAGCGCGCGCTGCACGGCGACGTCGCGCTGGTCGAGGCCTGGCAGGCGGACCGCTGGGGCAACCTCACCTATCGCTTGAGCGGCCGCAACTTCAATCCGGTGATGGCGACCGCCGCCAAGCTGACGGTGGCGCAGACGCAGCATGTGGTCGAGCTGGGCGAGCTCGGCGCCGAGACGATCGTCACGCCGGGCATCTTCGTGGACCGCGTGGTCCACGTGCCCTACGGCGATCCGCCGCCCGCGATGGGCAATCCCGATGAAGCGTGAGCATGGCGACCGCACGACGCTGCAACACGGCAGCAAACCGGCGGTGCGAACTTCAAGCCACTCGGGCGCGCGGGCGATGGCCGAGCGCCTCGCGCGCGACATTCCCGAAGGCTGGTACGTCAATCTCGGCATCGGCATGCCGCCGCTGGTCGGCAACTACGTGCCGGACGAGCGCGAGGTCATCTTCCAGTCGGAGAACGGCTTGCTCGGCATGGGGCCGCTGCAGCAGCCGCACGAGCTCAACACCTGGATCGTCAACGCCGGCAAGCAGAACGTCACGCTGCGCACGGGCGCCGCGATCGTGCACCACGCCGACAGCTTCGCCATGATCCGCGGCGGGCATCTCGATCTGTGCGTGCTCGGCGCCTTCGAGGTGGCGGAGAACGGCGACTTCGCCAACTGGACCACGTCGCTGACCAAGGCGGTGCCGGCGGTCGGCGGCGCCATGGATCTGGCCGCCGGCGCCCAGCGCGTGTGGGTGCTGATGGAGCACACCTCCAAGGACGGCAAGCCCAAGCTGGTCGAGCGCTGCACCTTGCCGCTCACCGCGGTGCGCGCGGTCAAGCGCGTCTATACCAACCTCGCCGTGATCGACGTGACGGCGCGCGGCTTCGAGGTGGTCGACATGATCCCGGAGATCAGCTTCGAGGCGCTGCAGGCGCGTACCGACGCCAAGCTGCATCAGGCTTGAACGTAGGGCGGGCAAAGGCGCGGCCGCGCTCTCGCGATTCACGCCCCGACCGACATTCCGCGCCGTGCCCGCGTGCGGCCGGCGCCTGCGGCACGATGGCGGGCACGGCGCTTCCCCGTGCGCATCGGGTTGCACCACCGGTGCAGCGCCTTTGCCCGCCCTACGAGTTTCACTCGTCGTCGAGCTTGCCGATGTGGTGCTGCGCGTAGAGCTGGACGCCGAGCTGGGCGACGAGATCGAGCTGGCTCTCGAGGAAGTCGATGTGGCCCTCCTCGTCCTTCAGCAGTTCCTCGAACAGCTCGCGCGACACGTAGTCCTTGACCGAGTGGCAATAGGTCGCCGCCTCGGTGTAGAGGTCGCGCGCGCCGTGCTCGGCCTGCAGGTCGGCTTTGAGGATCTCCTCGACGTTCTGGCCGATGTGCAGCGGGTCGAGCACCTGCAGGTTGGGGAAGCCGTCGAGAAAGATGATGCGGTCGACGAACTTGTCGGCGTGGTTCATCTCCTCGATCGATTCCTTGCGCCATTTCTTGGCCAGGTCCTTGTAGCCCCAGTTGTCCAGCATCCGGTAGTGCAGCCAGTACTGGTTGATGGCGGTGAGCTCGCTGCGCAGGCCCTTGTTCAAGTATTCGATGACCTTGGCGTCGCCCTTCATGGCTCAACTCCTGTCGCTGCCAGGCCGGCAATTCGGCCCCGAATTCCTTCTTTAGAGTTATTCTAAAGCGTGGATGGGCACGCGGCAAGGGTCAATCGCGCACCGCGCGCATCGGTTCCGTTGCGAATGACCTCAGGAGCGATGCTGGCCGGCCGGGCAGCAGGCGCAGCCCACCGGGCAGGCGGCAAGCGCCTCGTCCATGATGCGCCGGATGGTGCGCGCGCAGCGCCCGCACTGGGCGCTGCAGCCGAGGCAGCCATAGACTTGGCCGGCCGTGCGCGGCCGCGCCGGCGCGTCGGAGACGGCCGAGCGCACGTCGCGGTCACTGAGGACGTTGCAAGAGCAGACGATCATCGTCTGCCTATTAAACAAAAAAGAGCGAAGCATGCAAAAGAAAAACACTCTTTTTAGGTCTTCTAAAGTAGATGAATTCCTTACGTAGACTTGAACACTCTGGAGATGAGAGTCGAGTTTCTCAGAATATAGATATTCTGAGCTGATGAATACTCATAAAAGATCGATTGTAGAACATGGCGGCGGCCGGCCGGCTAATTGAGACGGAAGTTGACCGGGACCGTGAAACTCTTCGACTGGCCGGACGGGGGCGCGGGAAACGGCGAAGCGCGGCGCACCATCGCCTGCACTTCCTGATCGAAGCTCGCAATGCCCGAACCGCGCGCCAGGCGCACCGACGTCACGCGCCCGCCGCCGTCGAGGTTGAACGAGACGGTCGCGGTGCCCTGGTCGCCGCGGCTGCGCGCATCCGAAGGGTATTGCTGATGGCGCCGCAGGTGCGCGGAAACGAGCCCGGGATAGTTGCTGTCGGCATCGGAGCGCCCGCGGCCGATGTTGTTGGCGGCGGTGGACGGCGCGCTGGCCGGCGACGCGCGCTTGGCGGTCTCATCGTCCTTGCCGCGCGCCGCGACCTTGCGGCGCTCGTTGTCGCGCACCCTCGCCTGCTGCTTCTTCGGCTCCGGCTTCCTGGCGGTGGGCGCGGGCTTGATTTCCGGTTTGATCTCGGTCGGCTTCGGCTCCGCCGGCTTGGCTACGGTGTCGTCGGGCACCGCCACGGCGACGCTCATGACGTTGGGCGCGGGCGCATCGACCACCGGCTTTTCGGGCTCCGGCGCCTGCGGCGCGGTTTCCACCTTCTCGACCGACGTGGTCTGGAACGTCTTCGATTCCTCGGACTTCGCCTCGCTCCCATGCGTTTCAGGCGGCGCCGGCGCGGGCCTGGTCTCGGCCAGGACCGGCGCGGTTTCGCGTTGCTCGACCTTCCGTGGCGCCTCGGCCGCTTTGCTCTCCGGCTCGACCGCCTGTTCTTGCGGCGTGAGATCCTTGATCTGCGCGGCGGCCTGGGTCTCGTTCTCGCCGGGATCGACCGCGACGCCGGCCGGCGCCGTGGCGCCGACCACGATCTCGACCGAGATCACCTCCATGCCGATCGAAGCGAGCGGCACCGGATCGCGCCAGAACGCCGCGAACAGGCCGGCATGCACCAGCATGGAGACGGCCGCGAAGCCCGCGATCTTCAACCGGGAATTTGTCGCCGCAGCAACAGGCGCCGGCCGGCCGTCGGATGCGAGCGCCAATGCCGGCGCCGAATCCTTGGCATTGTCGTTCGAGCGGCGGCGCCTGAACGGAATGACGTTGCCCAGGTCCGCATCGACGGCAATCGAAGCCGGAACTGGCGCTTGCTGCGCGCGCACCGCAGCGCTCACGTCGTGGAAGTCGACGACCCGAGCGCTGTCGGAGTGCGGCACCGCGAACAACTCGCCGCCGGGCTGCTGGCTGGTCATTCGCGCACTGTACCTCACGCCGATGTTGCATAGGAACACCGGAGCTCACGACCGCGTGCAGTTCGATCGGCCGTCGCTCAAAGCGACAACTTCTGGGCTACGCCGAACCGGTTGAGGAATTGGCGGGTCCTCGCGATACTGGCCGGCATGACGACCTACCGCATCGGCCTCGACATCGGCGGCACATTCACCGACTTCGTGCTCTACGACGCCGCCAATGGGCAGATTTCGCTGCACAAGTGCCTGACCACGCCGGCCGATCCCTCGGTTGCCGCGCTCGAGGGCCTCGCCGAGCTGACCGCCGCGGCCGGCATCGGGCTCGAAGACGTGGCCGAGATCCTGCACGGCACGACGCTCGTCACCAACGCCATCATCGAGCGCAAGAGCACTCCCCTCGGCCTGCTCACGACGCGCGGCTTCCGCGACGTCCTCGAAATGGGTACCGAGCAGCGTTACGACATCTACGACCTGTTCCTCGGTTTCCCGCAGCCGTTGGTCGCCGCGCCGCCACCGGCTGGAGATCGCCGAGCGCGTGGATCGCGACGGCAACGTCGTCGCGCCGCTCGATCCCGCCGAAATCAGGACGGCGGTGCGGCCGCTGGTGGCGCAAGGCATCGAAGCGGTCGCGATCTGCTTCCTGCATTCCTATTGCAACCCGGCGCACGAACGCGCGGCGCGCGACCTGATCGCGCGCGAGTTTCCCAGGCCTTTTCGTATCGATCTCGTCCGAGGTGGTGGCCGAGCTGCGCGAGTATCAGCGCACGGTGACGACCTGCGCCAACGCCTACGTGCAGCCCCTGATGGACCGCTATCTGGCGCGGTTCGAGACCGAGCTTGCAACGCGCGGTTTCCGTGGCACACTTGCGCCTCATGCACTCGGCCGGCGGACTGATCGCACCGGCGGCGGCGCGGAAATTTCCCATCCGGCTCTTGGAATCCGGGCCGGCCGGCGGCGGGTTGGCGACTGCGCTGTTCGGCAACCTCGCCGGCCAGCCCAGCGTGATCTCGTTCGACATGGGCGGCACCACCGCCAAGGCGTGCCTGGTCGAGGACGGCCGCATCGAGGTCGCCTCGATGATGGAGGCGGCGCGGGTGCACCGCTTCAAACGCGGCTCAGGCCTGCCGATCAAGGCGCCGGTGATCGACATGATCGAGATCGGCGCCGGCGGCGGCTCGATCGCCGGCATCGACGAAGTGGGCCTGCTGCGCGTCGGGCCGCGCTCGGCCGGCGCCGATCCCGGTCCCGCATGCTACGGCCGCGGCGGCAGCGAGCCGACCGTCACCGACGCCAACCTGGTGCTCGGCTATTACGACCCGGCGCTTCTTCCTCGGCGGCCGCATGGCGCTCGACCGCAGGGCCGCGCTCGAGCGGCGGTCGGCCGGATCGGCGAGACGATCGGCCTCTCTGCCGTGGAGGCCGCCTGCGGCATCCACAAGGTGGTCACCGAGAGCATGGCGGCGGCCGCGCGCATCCATCTGGTCGAGAAGGGCAAGGACCCGCGCCGCTACGCCATGGTCGGCTTCGGCGGCGCCGGTCCGGCGCACGCCGCCGGCGTCGCGCGCATTCTCGGCGTGCGCGAGGTGATCGTCCCGCCGGCCTCGGGCGCAGCCTCCTGCCTCGGCTTCCTCGCCGCGCCGCTGAGCTTCGAGCAGGTGCGCTCGCACCCGATCCGCATCGCGGAGGGCTGCGACGTGGCGGCGATCAACCGCATCCTCGCCGAGCTGGAAGCGGAAGGCCGCGCGTTGCTGGCTGAGGGCGGCATCGACGACGACGTGACGGTCGAGCGCAGCGCCGACATGCGACTTGTCGGACAGATGCACGAGATCAATGTGCCGCTGCCGGCGGAGCGCTCGGTAACGACTCGCTCGACGCGATCCGGGCGGCGTTCGCCGCGGCCTACACCCGGCGCTACACCTCGCTCTACGGCGGCGCCAGCATCGAGGCGATCAGCTTCCGCGTACGCGTGCTTGGGCCGACTCCCGCATTGTCGCTGCAACGGGCTGCCGATGGCGCGGCGCCGCAGAAGCGCAAGGGCACGCGGCAGGCCTGGTTCGGCGGCTTCGTCGAGACCGCCGTCTATGACCGCTATGCGCTCGTGCCCGGCGACCGCATCGAGGGTCCGGCCATCGTCGAGGAGCGCGAGGCCACCACCATCGTGCCGCCCGGCGACATCCTGTCGGTCGATGAGAGCCTCAACCTGCGGCTCGCCATCGGGGTCGCAGCGCCGCCGGACGCACTCGTGGCGCCGGGCATGGGGCTTGCCGAGGCGATGCGCCGCATCGAGGGCGACCCGATCTCGCTCGAGATCATGTGGAGCCGGCTCGTCACCGTGGTCGACGAGATGTGGCTGACCGTGATCCGCACCGCGTTCTCGCTGATCATCTCGGAAGCGCAGGACTTCGCCTGCGAACTGCTCGACGCGCGCGGCGAGCCGCTGGTGCATTCACCGCGCGCCATGCCGGTGTTCAATCTCTGCCTGCCGCGTGCCGTGAAGGCGCTGCTCGCCAAGTATCCGCCCGAGACGCTGCAAGCCGGCGACGTGCTGGTGACCAACGATCCGTGGCTGTGCGCCGGGCACCTGTTCGACATCGCGGTGCTCACCCCGGTGTTCCGCTCCGGCCGGCTGGTCCAGATCCCGCCGATGAAGCTGTTCAACGCCGGCAGGCCGAGCGAGGACCTGTTCACCCTGATCGCCGAGAACGTGCGCAACCCTCAGCAGGTGCTGGGCGACATCCATTCCTTCGTCGCCGCCAACGCGGTCGGCGCCGAGCGCCTTGCCGCGTTCATGAGCGAATACGGCATCCACGACCTGGAGGCGCTCGCCGCGGTGCTGCAGGGCTATCCTCGCCCTCGCCGCGGCGGCCCAGGCCGCCGACTCCGTCCCCGCTGTGCTTCCCGGACCGGTGCCGAACGGGGCCTATGAACTGGACAAGGCCCACACCAGCCTCGTGGTCCGCGTGAGCCACCTGGGCTTCTCGGCCTTCACCGCCCGCTTCACGCGCTTCGATGCGCGCCTCAACTTCAATCCGGAGAAGCTCGCGGCCTCGAGCGTGAACGTGACGATCGACCCGAAGTCGATCACGGCGGACAACGTGCCGGACGACTTTCTCGCCTCGCTGAGCGGCGAGCAGTGGCTGGATGCGGCGAAGTATCCGGAGTTGAAGTTCACGTCGCGCGCGGTGGAAGCCGGCAAGGATGGAACCTTCCGCATCCGCGGCGAGCTCACGCTGCACGGCGTGACGCGCCCTCTCACGCTCGAAGCGCGCTACAACGGCGGCTACGCGGGCCACACCTACGAGCCGCGGGCGCGAGTCGGCTTCTCGGCGCGCGGTACGTTCAAGCGTTCGGACTTCGGGGTGTCGTACGGTGTACCGGCCCCGGGCACCACGTTCGGTGTCGGCGATGAGGTGGAAGTTCAGCTCGAGACGGAATTCTCGGGACCGGCGCTCAAGGTGGCGCAGCGTTAGCGGCGACGGGGACAGGCTTGAAGCCTGTCCCCTTCCCATTCCTCTTTCCGCACGCGAGATCCTGTTCGCGTCCCGGCTTCCTCCGCTCGAATGACGCCAGGCTGCTGAGACGCAGCCATTCCGGAAGCTGCTTCGCCAACGCCCGGGCGCCGATGACCTGGATTCGTCCGGCCCGGATCTCCGCACGCAGATCGCGCAGGCCACGCCACGCTTCGACGAAAGTCCGCAACTCCGCGCGCACGCGCACGTCGACCTCGTAGCCCGGATCCTTGAGACACATGTCGACCGAGCGGTTCTCGGCCACCAGCCAGAAGCGCCAGCAATCGCGCGGCGCCCCGGTGAACTCGAAGCCGAGCACGACGCGGCCGGGCGGCAACCGATCGACGTCGATACGTGTGTGCATGCTCCAGGCGAGGAACGCCGGATCGAGGTCATCGGGCCGCATGTCGCGCGCCCAGTTCTGACCCCAGCACGGCGAGATCCATGATGATCGGCCCGAGCGAGCGCCCGGCCTCGGTCAGTTGATAGTTGCGCACGGTGCCGCGCCTGACGCGCGGACTAACCACCAGCCCGTGTCGCTCGAGCTCGCGCAGCCGCTTCGCGAGCATCGCCGGCGTGATGCGCGGCACACCGCGCTGGATCGCGTTGAACTGCGTGCAGCCGTCGATGAGCCGGCTCACGACGAGCAACGTCCAGCGCTCGCACAACAGCTCCGCCGCTAGCGCGAGCGGACAATACTGGCCATAACCGTGTCTCATGCCGATCTCCTCACGCCCCCGCGGGCGGTATGTTCGCGTTGAGCCGGAACAGGTTGGCCGGATCGTAACGCCGCTTGAGCTCCCTGAGGCGATCGAAATTTCCACCGTACGTGCCGCGGATGCGCTGCGCGCTTTCGTCGCCGGCGCCGAGATTCACGTAGAAGCCTGCGGTGAGCGGCTCGATGCGTTCCCAGCCGGATTTCACCCATTGACGCGGCGCGTCGGCATCCGCGGGCGCGTCCCAGAATCCGGCGAGCAGCACCTGGTGCGCGGTGGCGCGGTGCCAATAGGCCGTGGCGTCCGGTTTCACGCGCGCGATGGCGCCGCCGAGCTGCAGGAACGAGGCGAGACAGCGCGGTGCGGGGCCGGCTTCCAGGATATCGACGACGACGTCGATGAGCTTCGGCGTCACGTCGCGCACGAATCCGGATTTGAGGTAGTAGCCGCGGCCGGCGGGATAGTCGCCGTCGATGCGTGATTGCAGCTCGAGGTAGGGCGTCGCGCGCAGCGAGTCCTGCACCACGGTGCCGAGGCTGCGCAGTTTCGCGAGCTCGCGCTGCGCCGTGGCGGGGTCGCCGCTGTGGCACACCTCGAACAGCGCGAGCCGGCCCGCGGGTGTCGGCACGATGTCGAGCATGGCGGAGAAATCGTCCGAGACCTCGGCGGAGAAGTCCGCATAGGCGCGCAGGAGCTCGCGCGGCTCGTCGAACTTGAGCGCCAGCGCGCCGCCGATGGTGCTCGCGGGTGCCGCGTGCAGCTTGAATTCGAAGGACGTGACGATGCCGAAGTTGCCGCCGCCGCCGCGCAGTGCCCAGAAGAGATCGGCGTTTTCCGTGGCGCTGGCCGTGAGCCGGCGTCCGGCCGCGGTCACGATGTCGGCAGACAGGAGGTTGTCGCAGGCGAGTCCGAGGCGGCGGGCGAGACGGCCGAAGCCGCCGCCCAGCGTGAGGCCGGCGACGCCGGTGTGAGAGACGGTGCCGGTGGTGGTGACGAGGCCGGCGCCGAGCGCGGCGCGGTCGAGCTCGCCCAGCAGGGCGCCGGATTCGACGCGGATGGTCCGGGCGTTGCGATTCAGATGCACGGCGCGCATCGGCGTGAGGTCGATCACGAGGCCATCGTCGCAACTCGAGTGGCCGGGGAAGCTGTGGCCGCCGGCGCGCACCGCGAGCCGCAGTGGGTGGGCGCGCGCGAAGTCGAGCGCGGTCGTCACGTCCGAGGCGTCGGCGCAGCGGGCGATCAGCGCGGGGTGGCGATCGAAGGCGCCGTTCCACAATTTGCGGGCGGCGTCGTAGGCGGGGTCATTTGGCAGCAGCAACTGGCCGCGAAGTGCGGAGCGCAGGTCGGCGATGTGTGCGGGCGGGAGGGTGGGTACGGAGCCGGTGGGCGAGGCGCGGGCCGCGCCCGGAAGTGTCGCGGCGCCGACCATGCCGGCGGCTGCCTTGCAGAAGGTTCGTCGTTCCATGATGGCTGCATCGTCGGACGGACCGGGCCGCGCGACTAGTACCAAAAGTAAAGTAGTCCCGGTTGCCCCAGGCCAGGCGCGGGGTGAAACGGTGGACCCTACAATGCGCCCGTGGCTCACCGCTATTCCCCACTTTTCAACTCCGGCACCAATTCCGGGTTGTTCGCGCTGTGGGGTCTGTTCTGGGCGCTGATGATCTCGGTCGCCATCCAGGACGAGCTCGACAACCGCGGCGTGCGCTGGTGGGAACCGGTTCTCTGGGAAGGCAGCTCCTGCCTCGTCGCGACGTTCTGGCTGTTGATGCAGCGGCGCGTCGCCCGCGACTGGGACATCTATCTCACGCATCCGGCGCGCTGGTTCGGCAAACATCTCGCGTGGCTGCCGCTCATCGTCGTCACGTTCATCGTGAGCATCTACGCCATCCGCCACGGCGTGTACGCGTTGACCGACGAGGTTTACGAGCACCGCCCCTGGCTGACGACCTTCATCTACGAAACCCTGAAGATCGTGCTGTTCTCGGCGCTGTGGATGTCCATCATCTTCGGTCTCGAAAGTTTCGGTGGCTGGCAGCGCGAGCGCGAACGGCTGCTGACGCTGCAGAAACACCTGGCCGAATCGCAGCTGGCGCAATTGAAGGCGCAGCTGCAGCCGCATTTTCTCTTCAACGCGCTGAACACGATCTCCGCGCTCATGCAGACGGACGTCGATCGCGCCGACCGCCTGCTCGCGAAGCTCGCGGACCTGCTGCGTTCGAGCCTGAAGGCCGGCGCGCAGCAAACCACTTCGTTGCGCGACGAGATCGAGATTCTCCGGCTCTACGGCGAGATCATGCGCGAGCGCTTCGCGGAGCGCGTCACGCTCGACTGGCAGATTTCGGACGATGCGCTGGACGCGAAGGTGCCGAGCCTGCTGCTGCAGCCGCTGCTGGAGAACGCCTTCAAACACGGCGTCGAGCGCTCGAGCCAGCCCGTGGCGATCCGCATTTCGGCGCGCCGCGAGGGCGAGCGGCTGCGCGTGAGCATCCACAACACCGGCAGCGGACTCGCGGCGCAGCCGGGCCTCGGCATCGGGCTGCGCAATTGCCGGGAACGGCTCGGCGTGCTGTACGGCGACCGCGCCACTCTCGAGCTCACGGCGGACGCCGGTGGCGTCGCCGCCGACCTCGCGCTGCCCTTCGAGCGGAGCGCCACGTGATGCGCGCCCTGATCGTCGACGACGAGGCACCGGCGCGCGACAAGCTGCGGCGCTGGCTGGCGGAACACGCCGACATCGAGATCGCCGGCGAAGCGGCCGACGGCCTGGCCGCGGCCGCCGCGCTCGAGACGCTGGAGCCGGACGTCGTGTTCCTCGACATCCAGATGCCGGGGCTCTCGGGCCTCGAGGTGGCTTCGCAGCTCGAACCCGCCACGGCGCCGCTCATCGTGTTCGTGACCGCCTTCGATGAGCACGCGATCAAGGCCTTCGAGCTGAATGCCGTCGACTATCTATTGAAGCCCTACGACAAGGACCGGCTGCGCAAGACGCTCGAGCGGCTGCGCGGGCGTGCAGGCCAAAGCCGCGAGGCGGCGCAGTCCGCCGTGCAGACGGCGCGCGCGCACCTCGGACTCCAGCGAGCGCCTGCTCGTGCCGCGCGGCGAGACGCTGGAGCTCATCGAGGCTCACAAGATCCACTGGCTGGAGGCCGACGACAACTACGTGCACGTCCACACGGCCGGCGCGAAGTATCTGCTGCGGCGGACGTTGAGCGATCTGCTCGCGCAGCTCGGCGAGCAGCGCTTCGCGCGCATCCACAAGTCCGCGGCCGTGAACCTGGCCGAAATCGCCTCGTTGTCGCCGCTGTTCAAGGGCGACCACGAGGTGAACCTGCGCAGCGGCCAGACGCTGCGCCTGTCGCCGCCGCTTCAAGGACGCGCTGTTCGCCCGCATCCGGGGCTGACCCCGGCAAAACTCCGCTCGCCCAGGCGGCGTCCCGCTCACCCCATTCCGGTCGCCGCGAAGATTTCCCGGATTCATGCTCCGGCACGAAATACCGGACTTGTGCTCCGGCACCAAAAATGGGGAGAAGGACATGCTGGCGGCGACTCACGAACGTTACGAATTCCTGGACTGGCTGCGGGTCATCGCGATCTTCGTGCTGCTCTTCTTCCACACCGGCATGTTGTTCGTCGGCTGGGGCTGGCACATCACCAATGACGAGACCATCCCGGCGCTGCGGCTGCCGATGGACCTCGCGCACCGGCTGCGCATGCCGCTGCTGTTCCTGATCGCCGGCGCCGGCATGTGGTTCGCGTTGAAGCGCCGCAGCGCCGGCGCGTTGATCGGCGAGCGCTCGCTGCGCCTGCTGGTGCCCGCGCTGGTCGGCATGTTGCTCATCGTCCCGCCGCAGGTGTTCGTCGAGCGCATCGCGGACGGCGATTTCTCGGGCAGCTACCTCGAGTTCATGACGCAGCGGGTGTTCCAGTTCCAGCCCTACCCGAAGGGCGACTTCAGCTGGCACCACCTGTGGTTCATCATCTATCTATATGTCTACGTGCTGCTGCTCGCGCCCCTGCTGCTGTGGTGGCGCGCCCGTGCAAAGGACGGGCCGCACGCTGCGCCCGGGCGCCTGGCTCTGCGCACTTGCGCTGCCGCTCGGCATCAACGAGGCGATCCTGAAACCCATCTTTCCGGAGACGCACAATCTCACCAGCGACTGGTACATCTTCAATCACTATCTGTTGCTGACGGTGTACGGCTTCCTGCTGGCCTCGATGTCCGGCGCATGGGACTGGCTGGCCGCGAAACGGCGCTGGTCGCTGGGCAGCGCGCTGGCGCTCTCGGTCGTCGGGCTCACGCTGCTCGAAACCGGCGTCATCGCCCGCGACACGCCCGCGGACTCCGTGTTCGCGAACATCTTCACCTGGGCGTGGCTCATGACGTTCCTCGGCTACGGCCGCGCGCACCTGAGCTTCGGCAACCGGTTCATCGCCTGGGCGCGCGATGCGAGTTACCCCGTGTACATCCTGCACCAGACGGTGATCATCGTGATCGCGTACTTCGTGATCCGGCAGCCGTGGTCGCCGTGGACCAAATACGGCGTGGTCCTCACGACTACACTGATATCCTGCGTGCTGCTGTACGAGTTCCTGCTGAAGCGTTTCGCGGTGTTGCGCGTGATGTTCGGGATCAAGACGCACGCCAGCCCGTCGGCTGAGCCCGCCGGGCGTCGAGTTTCCCTGAGCGGCGGGGTCTGACAGGTGCTCGGGCGGTTGACCGACGCGGCGCTCCGCCGTCACAGCGCATCGTGGCAGCTCGGGCGGTCGAGGGAGCACCGCCTTCGAGGGAAAAATGGGCCACTGGTCGGCGCGAGCCGCACTAACAACCTTGTTGATGACAGCGATGGCGGGCGCGCAGCCCGCCGTCGCTGACGAGGCCGGCTACGTCGACGACGCCACCCTCGCCTCGCTGACGATGACCGCCGAAGACTCCGCGATCATCGGCGTGGGCACCGCGGAGGTGCCGGTGGGCTACGTGAACAACAAGGATCCGTGGATCGATCGCGCGCACCAGGGCGTGTTCAACGCGGTGTGGCGCTCGGCGATGCGCATGGATGGCTGGTTCGGCGGCGGCACCGATCAGGCCGCCTACATGGATGCGACGGGTTCGATCGCACCCGCCCTGCTCTACGACGAGTTCGATGGCTTCCAGCCGCGCATCCGCTTCCAGGTCGACTTGCCGCTGCCGCGGATCAACGAGCGCTTCCACGCGTTCATCGGTCGCGTGAACCGCGAGGAGTACGTCACGGAGCGCCGGCCCGGTTCCGGCGCGTTCGCGCGCCAGTACGGGCCCGTCGAGGACGACGATACGTTGTTGGGCATTCGTTACCGCTCGCCCGAACAGGGCGGCCATTGGGATGCGGACGCCGGGCTGCGCATCCGCTCGCCGCTCGATCCATTCGTCAAGGGCAGCTACAACTTCTACAAGGGCAGCTCGGAGTCCACGCTCGTGAGCTTCCGCGAAACCGTGTTCTGGCAGAACAGCGAGAAGCTGGGCCTCACGAGTCGCGTCGACATCGAGCGCGTGCTCGAGGATGTCTGGCTGCTGCGCGGGTCCATCTCGGGCACGTTCTCGCAACGCAGTGAGGGCGTGAAAGGATTTGCGTCGGCGATGTTGCTCCGCGGCCTGCCGAACCGGCGCGCGTTCGCGGCCGAGCTCTTCACCGAAGGCGAGTTCGACGCCGACGTGCCGCTCGGCAACTACGGCCTGAAGCTCGCCTACCGGCGCAGCATCGCACGCGACTGGCTCATTCTCGAGTCGCGCGTCTCCCTCACCTTCCCGAAAGAGTTTCCGGAACAGGCGCGTGAGGCCACGTGGGGAGTTGGCGTCGGCCTCGAAATGTTTTTCGGGACCGATGAATTCCTCGCGCGCCCGGTGACGTTCTAGCTCACGTTCACCGCGCCGGTCTTGGTGTACGCCATGACCGACGAGACGGTGACTTCCGTTTCTTCTTCCAAAACGACGGCCCGGCTCTCGGCGCGCGCCGGAGCCGAGGCCGTCCGCGTCGTCAGGGGCACTCCCAACAACGCCTCGTACGCGCGCGGACCGCTTGGCAGGCCACGATTCGCGCGCTCCTGAGACATGGATCCGAGCTGGCAACTGTTGAAGATCGCGCTCTCGATCTCGGCCACCGTCGCCGTCGGCTTCGCCTGCCACAACAATGCGGCGAGCCCGGAGATATGCGCCGTCGCCTGCGAGCTGCCGTCGAGCGACTGGTAGCCGCCGCGCGGCCGCGCGGAGACGATGTCGACGCCGGGCGCAACGACGTCCGGAACCAGCGGATCGCCAGGACGTGCGAACCACTGGCTGGACGACTCGGGCGCGACCTCGCCGGTCGAATCGATCTCGCCCACCGACAGGACCAGGTCGTAGTTGCCGGGCGAACAACTCGTGCCCGGCCCGAAGTTGCCCACCGAGCAGACAGGCAGGATGCCGGCCGCGCGCAGCGACGCCATGAGGTGACGAAAATCGTCGTTGTACGGACGCACGCCGATCGACATGTTGAGGATGCGCACGCCCTGCGAGAACGCCCACTCCATGCCCGTGAGCAGGCGCGCGACGAGATTGCCGCCGTCGGCAACCACCGCGGAATACAACAGCGCCGCGGGCGCGACGCCGATGCCGCGGCCGCTGACCGGCCGGCCGGCGATGATGCCCGCCGTATGCGTGCCGTGTTCCTCGGTGTCCCTGGCCGATATCGAGGAATCCGCGTTGCCGTGCATGTCGGTGTACATGAATCCCGCGACCGCGCCGCTGAGCGCCGGGTGATTCGCGTCCACGCCGGTGTCGAGATGGCCGACGCGCACGTTGTCGCCGCGCAACCCCGCCGCCCACAGCGCCGGAATCTCGAGCATCTGGATGCCCCAGGTGGTGCTGTCCGTGGGGATCGTCGAAATGCGGGTGCCGGTGGGCCGGATGAGGCTGAGCGGGAAACTGCTCGCGACGTATTTCACGCGCGGATGCGCGGCGAGGCGTTCCAGTCCATCGTGATGAACGTCGCCCATGATGACGCCGAGCGCGGGAAACCGGCGGATGCGCGGGATATCCGAGTAATAACGGGCGGTGGCTTCGAGGTACTCGCGCGCGCGCGAACCGCGGCGCGGAACATTGGCGGCCATGGCGAGCGAGGCCGACGCCAGCGATGCGGCCATCGAGCGTTCGTCCTTGACGAAGCAGGAGTCGAGGTCACCCAGGTCTTCCGTGCCTCGCGTGTTCCCGAGCATCAGCGAGCGGGTGCGGATGCTGGAAGGCTCCATGAAGACCACGGCCTGGGCAACGCCGCGATCCGCCAGCTCCTGTTCCAGTTGCATGGAAACGCGGCGACGCCGGGCGAGCTCCCGCATTTCCAGGAAAGGCTTCCCCATGGTGACTCCTCTTTTCGTTCGTCTTGGTCGGACCGCCCCTCTTCAATCTGTCGCGGGCCGGTGAGCTGTCTCACCCTTTCCGCGAAAAATCCCTAGAGGACCGCCGATCAGAGTACGGCAATGGGCCGGCCGGGCGACCCGGTGGCGCCCTTCAGGCGCAGCGGCGTGAAGATGAACAGGAATTCGTGCGCCTTTTCGTTCTCCAGCGCCGCGAAATCCATGAGCTCCAGGTTCCAGATGCCGTTCTTCATCGTGATCTCGGTGTGGACCCAGGAATCCGGGCCGTCGAAGTTCGCGTCCGAGCCGATCATCGAGGGCCTGCGCGCGATCACCCAGTCGACCACCTCCCGGCTCGCATAGGCCGGCGCACCCGCGGTGGTCTTGGGATCGGGCCACAGCCGCCACCAACCCAGGTTGAACAGCAGCGCGTCACCGGGCTCGATGTCGCTTTCCTTCGTGCCCTGCTTCGCCAGCGCGCCGCGCACGTCGGCCAGCGTGATCGCGTAGTTCTCCGGCAGCGTCTTCACGCCCTTGTAGTTAGCGAGGTCGATGTGGATGCCCCGCGTGAGGATGGGCTTCACGTGCTCGACGCCGTTTTTCAGCAGGCCGTACGGGCCGCGCATTTCGTCCGCGGTGACGCCGTTGTAGAAGACGTAGGTCGAGGTGCCATCGGCCATCTTCACGTTCTGGCCGACGTGGCCGGGACCGTCGAACTGCGTGCCGACCTGGCCGATCTCGCCGGTGACGAATTCGTCGTTGTAGATCACCTTGCGATCGCCGAACGGACCGTGGGTCGGGAAGCCCGGGATGTAGATGTTGTAGCTGCGCTGACCGATCAGCGGCATGCCGCGTTCGTAGACGTGACCGAGCTCGAGCACGCGCCCCGTGCGGACCAGGGCCACGGACTTCGCGACCTTCGCCGGCGTGATCCAGTTGGATGCACCCGCGGCGTCGCCCGCGCCCCAGGTCGGATTCGGCCACCACGGTCCGGAGTCCTTCGTTTGCGCGTGGGCGCTGATGTTCGTCGTGCACAGAAAGAGCAAGCAGGCACCGAGTCTCTGAAATGTCATGAGCCCTCCTCGTCGATTGAGCGAGCATAGCGCCAGTTGCTTTGCGCGAGACCTGCTCGTACGTTCCTGCAGTGGACCTGCCGTCATTACTTCACCAATACGGCTACGCGCTCATTTTCGTCGGCGCTCTCGTCGAAGGAGAGACGCTGCTCATGCTGGGCGGGTATTTCGCGCATCGGGGCTACCTCGATCTCGGGCCCGTGATCGCGACCGCCTTCGTCGGCGCCGTGTGCGGCGACCAGCTGTTCTTCTACATCGGCCGGCACCACGCGAAGCGATTGTTAGTCCGGTTCCCGAAACTGCGCGACAAGGTCAACGTGTCCCTGCACCGGATCGAGAGGCACCCCGTCAAGGTGGTGATGTGCATGCGGTTCTTCTGGGGCTTGCGCATCGCCCTGCCGATCGCGCTCGGCTTGAGCAGCATCGATGCGAAGCGATTCCTGTGGTTGAACCTCACGTCCGCCGCGATCTGGTCCGTTGCCTTCGCCGTGATCGGCTTCGGCGCGGGCGGGATCCTCAGGACGTTGGAAGCCGATCTGCGCAGTCATGAGAAATGGATTGCCGTCGTTTTCGTCCTGGCGGCGGTGGCGGCGCTCATCTGGCATTCCGGGCGCCCGCGGAAGGCCCCCGGTGACGGTGGCGAGCCACCGTCCCAGTAAATCAATGGGTTAACTGTCGCCGCAGTGCGTAACAGTGTTGTAGTTGACTACAACACTCAGGCTCATTACGATCTGGCCACGCATGAACGAAGTGGCCCTCACCTCCGCCCTTTCACTCGACGCTGCTGCCCGGCGCGCGCTCGAGAACTCTGCGCGCTTCTGGTTCCTCACCGCCGTTGCCGGGCAGTGGATGTTCGCGGCGTATGTCGCCGTGTTCTACGGCGGCGCCGCGCTGCGCGGGGATCTCGCGCACTGGAACCTGGTGCTGCCCCACGGCTACGTCGAAGGCGAAACCTTCGGCAACGCCGCGGTGGCGGCCCATCTATCCCTGGCCCTGCTCGTGCTTGCGGGCGGGCCGCTGCAGTTCGTTTCGGGCCTGCGCGCGCGGCTGCCGCGCCTGCACCGCTGGAACGGACGCATCTATCTGCTGACCTCGATTTCGGCCGCCATCGCCGGGCTCTACATGGTGCTGACGCGCGGCACGGTCGGCGATCTGCCGCAGCACGTCGCGATCTGCTTCAACGCGCTGCTCATCGTGATGTTCGCGGGCTACGCCTGGCATGCCGCGGTGAACCGCGATTTCGCCGCGCATCGCCGCTGGGTGCTGCGACTGTTCCTGGCCGTCGGCGGCGTGTGGTTCTTTCGTGTGGGCTTCATGTTCTGGGTGGGCATCAACGGCGAGCCGGTGGGTTTTGACCCCAAGACCTTCACCGGACCCTTTCTGACCTTCATGTCGTTCGCGCAGACCTTGCTGCCGCTCGCCGTACTCGAGCTCTATTTGCGCGCCCAGCGCAGCCCCCGGATTGCCGCGCATGTCGGCATGACCGCCCTGCTGGCTTCGCTCACGGTCGCGATGGGATTCGGCATCTTCGTCGCAGCCAATGTCATGTGGATGCCGCGTATCTGACTTTGCTTGAAGCAGGAAGGCACGCACGGACGCCGTGAGGCGCCCGGAACCTATCCCTCCCCAAGGATCCGCGTGTCTTCCTGCTTCCCTTTTGCCTCGCGGAGCACCGACAATCCCGCATGGCACTCAGCGTCTTTGACCTCTTCAAGATAGGAATCGGCCCCTCGAGCTCGCACACCGTGGGGCCGATGCGCGCCGCGCGGCAGTTCGCACTGCGGCTCCAGGAACGCGGGCTCATCGAGCAGGTGACGCGCATCTCCATCATGCTCTACGGCTCGCTCGGCGCCACCGGCAAGGGGCACGGCAGCGACAAGGCCGTGTTGTTAGGCCTGTGCGGGCATGAGCCGGATACCGTCGACGTGAATGCGATCGCCGGCATCGTGGAAGGGATCCGCACCGCGCATGAGCTCCCGTTGCTGGGCAAGCGCAAGATCGGCTTCGAGGAGAAGCGCGACCTCGTCTTCAATCATCACGACACGCTGCCGCTGCATTCGAACGGCATGAAGTTCCTGGCGTTCGACGCCGCGGGCGCGGAGGTTGCGGACGGTACGTTCTACTCGGTGGGCGGCGGATTCGTGGTGAGCGACGAACCAGCCTCCGGTGGCGGCACCGAGAAGCGGATCGTGCCCGATCTGACTACCCTGCCCTTCCCGTTCCGCAACGGCGACGAGTTGCTGGCGATCTGCGAGCGCGAGAAGACGTCGATCGCCGGCATCATGCGCCGCAACGAGCGCAGCTGGCGCACCGATGCCGAGATCGATGCCGGACTGCTCAACATCTGGCACGTGATGCAGGCCTGCGTGAAGCGCGGCTGCGAGACACCCGGCGTGCTGCCGGGCGGGTACAAGGTGAAGCGCCGCGCGCCCGATCTGTACCGACAATTGACCGCGCCTCAGACAGCCGCGCCGCATGATCCATTGATCGCGCTCGACTGGGTGAACCTGTGGGCACTCGCGGTGAATGAAGAGAACGCGGCGGGTGGGCGCGTGGTGACCGCGCCGACCAACGGCGCCGCGGGCATCGTGCCGGCACTGATGCATTACTACTCGCGCTTCGTGCATGGCGCGAATGACGCGGGGATCATCGATTTTTTCCTGACCGCCGCCGCCGTCGGGTTCTTATATAAGGAGAACGCCTCGATCTCGGGCGCGGAGGTTGGTTGCCAGGGCGAAGTGGGTGTCGCGTGCTCCATGTCGGCAGCCGCGTTGACCGCCGTGCTGGGCGGTACGGTGCTCCAGGTGGAGAACGCGGCCGAGATCGCGATGGAGCATCACCTTGGCCTCACCTGCGATCCGGTGGGTGGGCTCGTGCAGATTCCCTGCATCGAACGCAATGCCATCGGCGCCGCGAAGGCGATCAATGTGGCGCGCATGGCGCTGCGCGGCGATGGCACGCACTACGTGTCGCTCGACAAGGTGATCAAGACGATGCGCGAGACCGGCGCGGATATGAAGACGAAGTACAAAGAGACGTCGCGCGGCGGCCTCGCCGTGAACATCGTCGAGTGTTATGGGGAAGTGTTAATGGGGACATTCCTCGTTTCCTAGGAAAAGGGGACGGGGCTCGCGGGTGCTTCCCCGCGCGCCAGCAGCCCTGAAAGAGACCTCACTCTCGCAACATATTGTTTTCCCGCGCGATCGCGGTAATGACGCTTGCGGCATTTGGCGCAGGCGAGATCGAGCAGGTGCGGTTTACGAGCGTGCTGCATAACCAAACGGCTGCGTTTGACGACATTCGGGCGCCGTGGTCTATTTGAATCAATAGCTAGCGATGGATGGGAGGCTGTTATCTATGCAGCTTGTCGAAAGATATTCCTTCTTTTGGCCGTATAACTAAGAGTTAGGCGTCAAGTGCATGACTACCACCTGTCCAATGCTCGCGACTCCGTCGCTGTCTACGTTGGCAGACGGCAGATCTATGCGCAAGTTTCGCTGGCGACTCTCGCCCGCACCGTCTGGCGTCGAGATGGCGAGACAATCGGGGCGCACTCAAGTTTGTCGCTGGAAACTATCCTGGCACAGGTGGCGGGAGGTGGTCGGATAGCGAGTCAGACCTCAAGGACACTGTCAGGTGACGGTTGGAATTGCCCTTGCACGCCAGGAACACACGCCAATTCGTGGCCCGCGCCTTCTCTGTCGCGATCCGGCCGAGGTAGAGCGTTCTAGGCACGATCATTTGGAACCCAAGCGGCGTGACGCCTAACACCTCGTTGGAGCGGACGCGTGCGACGATAAAGTGCCAAGCCCATACATCGGCGTGCGCGCCGCTCAACTCAACCGTTAGGTGGCTCAGGAGAGCGCTGTGCCGATCTCACCAATGCAAGCACTTAGTGCAATCGTTGTCGAAGTAGGTCGCGCGCTCGTCGTTCTGTGGCCCGTGTCGATCGTCGCCCTTGCGCTCGCGATTGTGGCGGTGGTTGCTCACAAGCCCTTGAGAAATCCCGAGTTTCAACATCGCGCGCGGGTGCTATTGGCGACATATCTCTTGCCTCTCGCCGTTGTTCTACTTGGCGTCGCGCTTCGTTACGACGGGCCACGTGGTGGAACGTACGTGGAACCAGCTGCGTGGCGCGGCCTCGTGCTTTGGGCGGTTGTGCTCTTCCACTTGTTTGCGGTTATCGGCCTTGTCGTGCGTTTTCGCGGCTCACGGTTGCGGTCCGTCGCAATCGCCCTGCCGGGAGTGTGGGTGACCTTGTGTAGCGCGTTCATCGCCTTGATTGTCATTGCAGGGGTGGGGCCATGAGCCACCTAACAAATCGCTGGAGCGCACGCGTGAGGGATAAAGTGCCAAGCTCATACAGCCGCGCGCGCGGCGCTCAGCTCAACCGTTAGGCCGTTCATGCAGACGTCCGCTCCAGCCGCGCATACACTAGCTTCGCGTTGCGGCATCGTTGTGCGGATTCGTGGCCGCAACCCGGCACGCTCTGCGCGCCGCAAGTCCTGTGCTCGTGGGATCCAGAAACCCCAACTCCGGCGCCGGTGCCTACTTTCTATCATTCGCATCTTGTCGGGCTTCGAGGTCTTCATGCGCGATTCCTATGAGGCCGATGAAAACCTAACACCTCGTTCGAGCGGACGCGGGGACGATAAAGTGCCAAGCTCATACGCCGGCGTGCGCGCCGCTCAACTCAACCGTTAGGCCGCATGCGACGTTTCTAACTCATCTGAACGCCGGCGATTTTGCAGTCGCTCTACGAATTGCATAGCAGCGAGATTGCCATAGCCGGCGTTCACGTAAAGCGGAGGCGGCGAAAGCGATATCAGGAGTTCACGAAAATCGGCCGGGCCATGCGAACGCTCGGGTGAACCGAAGCAAGGCGCTCAGGAATCTGAAGGTCGTAAGCTTGTGGTCATTAGAGTTCTGGCGCAGTGCAAGCACGGCAGCTTTGTTCAGGAGTTCGTCCTAGGCAGTGCGCAAGATTCTCAGTCGTGTTTCCGCCTTCCGCTGGAAGAAAGAGCGGGCGTAATGCGGTCTAACAAATCGCTGGAGCGGACGCGTGAGGGATAAAGTGCCAAGCTCAAACGTCGGCGTGCGCGCCGCTCAGCTCAACCGTTAGGTGTCACTGTGACGGCAGCGCTCAACCAAGCCCGCGTTTCATTCGAGTACTCGCGGCACGCGGCCCGACGTATATTCACGGCGGGGTAACGCTTGGCTTTGAAGCCGCTGCCGCCTTCAGCTTTGTAAGCGTGGCTTCTTGGCCGACCTCCGATCGCTACGATGCGGCCGTAGAGCGTGGAGTACGCTCAGCGTTGCAGGGCAACGGCTCGGCGAACGCATGCGCCTGCACGTTGCTTGCTGTGTCCTGGCATTCAGTTCATTCGTCAGAGCGTCGCTTCGAAATGGCTGCGCGAGCCGCGACGATTGGATTGCTGCACGCGAGCGGACCCGTGGTGACGCCTAACAACTCGCTGGAGCGGACGCGTGAAGGATAAAGTGCCAAGCTCATACAGCGGCGCGCGCGCCGCTCAGCTCAACCGTTAGGTGTCACTCATGGTTACCAGACGCACCGGCGCCGCAGCTCTCTCGCTGTCTTGTGCCTTGGCTACGGCGGCCGGTTTGGTCGCATATTCGCCGATCACCTGTGGTTGCATTGATCCGTGGAAGACGATCGGGCACGGTGTCAGCGGCGAGACACCGAAGAGTCCCGATGTGCTTACAGCCGGATACATTCGCGACAACCTCTTTGCAAAATACACCAGCAAACGCGTCACCGCCGCCGACCTTCCGTTCGCGACCTCTACGTACGATTGCGCGGCATCGGCGCCCCCTGATCATTCAATCCGGTGTCGCTGGTGGCTGTGGGAGGCGCCAGGTCGCAAGAAGGGGTTCGACGTTTCGATCGAGACAGACGCAGACGGCGTCTTTCGCAGCGTAGAAGTCGTGGAGATTGAGTACGTCGATCGATGGGCAGCGAAATGACACCTAACACCTCGCTCGAGCGGACGCGTGAAAGATAAAGTGCCAAGCTCATGCGACGGCGCGCGCGCCGCTCAGCTCAACCGTTAGGCGGCATGCAGCGTGGCACTTCGATGAAAACCCTCCCGTACTCACAATTCGCGCGTTTGCGATTGCGGCGGCTCGTACCAAAATCCACGAAGATCATAGAGCACGATGGGTGGGAGTGGATGAACGGAAACTGGTGGTATGAGGGTATCGGCTTTACTTGGTTCGGGCGCCTGGAGGCCACGCCGCGTGCAACCGCTGGTCTTGAGGTCAATTTTGAGGAGCTTTCTGCTGCGTCAGCACGGGGCCTACTCAAAGCCGCTGGTCTCCCTGTATCTCCTGGAATGCGACTTCTCGAATTGCGTGCCCGCCTCGGTGAGCCCGTATCAGTCGACCAGTTTGTCTCGGACCGAAAGACCTATTCCTTTGTCATAGGGAAAGCTAGTCGGTACCGTGTGGGCTGCACGGTTCACAGGCGGCACGGGCTCATCCACGTTTCTGCCATAAGGGAAGACGTCCATGAACAGCTCAATGCCGCCTAACAAATCGCTCGAGCGGACGCGTGGAAGATAAAGTGCCAAGCTCAGACCGCGGCGCGCGCGCCGCTCAGCTCAACCGTTAGGCGACAAGTGCCATTCATACGCGTAACAGTCGATCGCGCCGTTGTCGCTTCGATCGACACTGATGGTAGAGAGCTAGTGGCGGTGCTGGTCAGTGGCTCGCGAGTCAATAGCCATGCCGGCAACGTGACGGTTATGGGTGGCAGATATGGTGCTGACGAGAATGCGGACCATCGCATTTGGGCGAAACAACCTTTGACGGTTGGACAGGCCATACGAATTGAATTGCTGTGGCACGCTGAACCTAGCGGCGCTGGGCAGACCCTGGAACAGATGTACCCAGACCTCGGTTCGAAGGATGCTCTACCGCCGCCATCACGCGAGGAAATGAGTTCTCGCTTGGAGGCGATGCCTCTGGTTCGCGACGCCTTTGCGGTACGAGTCATCGCCAAAGACAGTCGTGTTATCACGCTCAAGTCTGCCGCGGAGGAGATCGGCTTTGGGTTCAGGGTCCACTGGAACGATGGTCACAAGGGTGAAGCAAGTATTACGCTTCATGCCTACAGCCTCGAATCTATTCGTCGCAGAGACCTGGGCCGTTGTGTACTAGATGAAAAGCTCGTTTTAGGAGACAGCGTGCTCTGCGAGCTTGTCGCCTAACAAATCGCTGGAGCGGACGCGTGAGGGATAAAGTGCCAAGCTCATACACCGGCGTGCGCGCCGCTCAGCTCAGCCGTTAGGCATTGGTCAAGGGACCACCATGAACGAGCGAGATAGTGGGATTCGCGGCCAGATTACGGAGGCCGATCGCATCGCATTTGAGAACGAGCTTCCTATGTCAGTGCAGCAGCTGAAAGACTTGCTTTCTTACCTCAACACCAAGGAAGAGTGTGCACACGACTACGCGGATACCCTCGACTTCATCGGTCGCAACGGCCTTGACCCTGCGAAGGTGCTTCCTTGGCTAGAGGAACGGGGTGGTCACTGCGACTGCGAGGTTATCTACAACGTATACGACGCGGTAGGAGAGCAACTCGGATGGCACCTAGATGCCTAACAAATCGCTCGAGCGGACGCGTGCGGGATAAAGTGCCAAGCTCAAACGTCGGCGTGCGCGCCGCTCAGCTCAACCGTTAGACCGCGCGATGACCATTCGCGTACTTTCAAATGCCTTGGCGCTTCTTGTTGCGATTCTCGGCGGCATCTTCTTTGGCCTCTTCTCGTGTGGTGGGTATTCCTGGCACAGGACTGCGTTCTTCGCATTCTTGGGAATCTGCACCGCCACAGCTCTCTACTTCCCTGCTTCACCTGCCCGACCGCTTGCGGCGCGGATAGGCTTAGTACTCCTCATTCTCCTAGGATACTTTACGTCTCGGGCAGCCGCCGCCGCGTTCCATCCAAGCGCGCCGGCGTCTTGGTCGGAGTTCTTTTCAAGGTTCGCCTCGAGCTGGTTCCACGGGGCATGCTAGGGCGCGGTCTAACAATTCGTTGGAGCGGACGCGTGCGGGATAAAGTGCCAAGCTCAGACACCGGCGTGCGCGCCGCTCAACTCAACCGTTAGGCATCACTCCGATGAATTTAGAGTCGCAGTAGACACCATGGATCGACCAACCGCGGAAAAGCTCGCCGAGGCTCTCTTGAAGCACGACGCTCACGTAAACGCCATCTGCGAGATTGTCGAAACAATCCCAGACGCCGCTGAGCGAAAGGAACTTCGTCGCGCCATAGGTGGAATATTTGAGGGTTCATTCGATGTCCTTTTGCCCGTCATCCGCCAGTACCCGGAGTTTGACCCAGACAAGGACACCGAATGGTCCAAGGAGCTGAAGGCCAGGAGAGCGGCGCGCAATGCAACGCCCGAGAGCGATGCCTAACACCTCGTTGGAGCGGACGCGTGAAAGATAAAGTGCCAAGCTCATACACCGGCGCGCGCGCCGCTCAACTCCACCGTTAGCAGGCGGGAGACGTCAATGCCAGTACTGACCATCACGCCTCAGCTGCGCACGACCGATCTCGACCGCAGCATCCGTTTCTATACTGAGCAAGTGGGGTTGGAACTCGAATTCCGGCACGCCGATTTCTATGCGTGCATACGTTCTGGCGGCGGCAGTTTTCACCTAAAGCTTGTAGATGCACAGGACCCATCTGTTGCATTTGTGAACGAAGGTGGGCATCTGCACCTGTATCTGGGCGTCGATGATATTGACTCTTTCGGTGAGCGACTTCGCGCCGCAGGTGTAAATCTGATCCAACCACCCTGCAACACTGATTGGGGTACTAGAGAACTCGTGTTTCATGACGACCAAGGACACACGATCTACGCCGGCATGCCCGTATGAGCGGTAGAGGACATAGGTGACACTTCCGTGCGGAGACATGGGTGACAGTCACCTGAGGCGGAAGAGCCTACCGTAGGCGTCTTCGATTTTCATACTGCGCTCCAGAAGTCGGCCGAGCCTGAGCTTGCCGAAGTACACATTCCAGATTCCATCGTCTATTTCCTCCAGGTCCACGTACTCGCCGATGCAGGTGGTGGAGACGTTGACCCACTGCTTGTTCCAGCGGATCCCGCCGTTTGCGCTCACGTATCGAACTTCAAAGCGATCGGGATACTCCAGCGGTGGTGGCTTCGTCGGCATTGGACGGGCTGAGGGCCGGTAGAGCTCAGCGGGCGTGCGAAGGTCGAGCGCTTCGTGCGGTCGCTCGGAGTTGAACTCACGACGGAACCGATCGAACTTCATCTGCTGGGAACGCATGGCGGGGGCTGGCGGTCGGGTGGCCTCGGCCTTGAGCGTGCGGTGCATGCGCTCGTGACGGCCGTTCTGCTGAGGATTACCTGGCTCGATGAGCTGCGGCATGACACCCATGCGTACCCACCACGCAGACAATCTCGACAGGCGGGCCAGGGTGTTGGTGGCGAACGGCACGCCGTTGTCGGTGCGGATGTACTGCGGCAAGCCGAACTCCTGAAACAGGTGCTGGAATACGGGCTTTGCGCCGGCGACGCTCGTGTCGGTGAGCCCGCGACACTCGAGCAGGAAGCGGCTGTAGCCATCGGTGACGGTGAGTGGATAGCAGTAGCGACCGTTGCCCATGCGGAACTGACCTTTGAAGTCGGCGCACCAAACGTGGTTCGGCGCGACGATCAACGAGGCGGGCTTGCCCGGGTGTCCGATCTTGCGTCGCGCCACCTTGTGCCGAACCAGGCCGCGGCGCTTCAGCAGCGCGCAGGTGACCGAGAGTCCAGGCAGCTTCCACAGCGGGTGGCGTTTGGCTAGATAGGCAATGAGCTTCCGGCCGCCCCAGGTAGGATGCCGATGCCGCAGCGCCACCAGCGCTTCGACCACCGCAGGGTCGGTGGCATTGGGCGCGGCACGGGGCCTGCGAGATCGATCCTCGAGGCCGGCCGGACCCCGTCGAATGAACCGATCAATCCACTTGTACGCCGTCTTGCGGGAGATCCCGTACTCGGTGCACAGTTCCGTCACCGATCGAGTGCCCCGTAGATGGTCCGCAATGAAGAGGGTTCTCTGATGCATGGGTGTGGTCTGACTCCAAGGCATGAGGCACCTCCAAAAGGTGCCCGAGTATCGTCAAACTGTTACCCATGTCCCCGCACGCTTGTGTTACCTATGTCCCCGAACCGTACCGTGTTGCCACCTAACACCTCGCTTGAGCGGACGCGTGGAGGATAAAGTGCCAAGTTCATACATCGGCGTGCGCGCCGCTCAACTCAACCGTTAGGTGTCACCAAGATGAATGCCAACGCAAACGGTTTAATGCTCGGCTCTCTAGTCATTGTTGTGATGGCTGTGTTTGTCATGAGTCTTCTCCTCGTTTTTGGCGAAAGTTTGGGTGTTGGCACGCTGATCATCTTTACGTCTCTACCTATTGGTGGTTTCGTAACTGCCCGAGTGGCTTCATCGCATAAGCTCTTACTGGCCTTGGCTTTAGTAGTTCCTGCCCTCGCAATGCAGTGGATCTACTCCTTCATGCTATCGATCGACTTTCCTGGGGCGCTCGGCTTTGAACCAGGATCCCTGCTTTTGGATGCATTGCTATGTCTAGCCGGTGCCGCGGTCGCGCTTCGCCTGCCACAGCGGGTGCCACCTAACAACTCGCTGGAGCGGACGCGTGATAGATAAAGTGCCAAGCTCAAACGTCGGCGCGCCGCTCAGCTCAACCGTTATGCGTCTTCGGGCATCAGCGATTCTGACTTCGGCGGTACTCGCAGGCTGCGCGGTCAGCCCCCAGCAATTGTGCGCGCCCAGTGCGCCAATCCCGTGGCAGTACATAGGCGAAGACCAGGGCTTAAGCACACTGCTCGATGCGAGCCTGCCACACGCGCCGTACTCGACGAACGAAGGCAAGCCTGTCCGTGCGGTGCAACGTGTCTGGTATCGCTTTGGAGATCAGCGGCTCATGGGGTGCACGCTCGCTCGCCGCGCAAGAAACAACTGCTCCGTTCGGACCACCGAATTCATACGCATCAATGGTGTGTGGTCAAAGCGCAACGAAGATGCAGTCTTGTGCAACGTACTAGCATCGACGCATAACACTTCGCTGGAGCGCACGCGTGATAGATAAAGTTCCAGGTTCATGCGTCGGCGCGCGCGCCGCTCAGCTCAACCGTTATGCCGCTCGATAGGTCACGGTTCGTGGCGTCCGTCGACCTTGGCGAGGTTCGTTCGGCACTGAGCGAATGGTCTTGGCTCCTGCGCGAGGACGCGTGGAATCCAGTGTTAGTCAGCGCTGCCGGCGATGTGTTTCTGGCGCGCGCATCTGGCGAGATCTTCCGTCTCGATACGGGCTCGGGTGAGCTGGCCAGGATCGCTGACACAGCCGCGGAGTTTGAGGCCTCGCTAGAAGACCCCGAACTGGCTGAGAATTTGCTGCTCACGCCGGTAATAGAGGAACTTCTCAACTCTGGTCGCGCCTTGGCTCCTGGACAGTGCTTCGGATTTACGATTCTTCCGGTGTTTGAGGAGGGGAGTTACGCAGCGGAGAATCGCTTCCCTCTCGCTGTGATTGAGCATGTGCGCGTTACAGGCGATATCCACGCACAGATTCAAGGTGTGGATGATGGTCAGCAAGTCCGTCTGTCGATAATTGAATAGCGGCATTTCAGATCACTGGAGCGGACGCGTGGAAGTTAAAGTGCCAAGCTCATACGTCGACGTACGCGCCGCTCAGCTCAACCGGTAGACCGCGTGGCTTATACGGCGCATCGTCGCATTGCGCGAGACAGTTCTCAGACGCTTGTTCGCAGGGCCTCCAGCGCACGCTCGTGCGCGCTTCACGTTGCGGAAAAGCTGAGAGTTCCACGATCGGTCATCATTCGCATCGTCGCGGAACGAACCGGGTCCGATCTCAAGCAACCACGCTCGGCTCAGGAAATTCTGGCTGCAATCGAATATTTGGAGTTGCTACGTATGGACAAAGAGCATCTTCCTCCAGAGGCAGCGGTGAATGCATAAAGAGCTTCGCCCATCAAACCTTCGGCTTCTCATTGCGATTGGTGCGGTATTCATCGCATTCCCTGCGCATGCTCATGGTGAAGAGGTACTCGTCTCAATATTCGCGCAGGTAGCCTCGGTGATTGCGGTTGTGTTAGCCCTCTTCGCCGTGCGCGCGTTTCGGAGCTATTGGATCCCGGGGTTGCTTGGTTGCATATCTGGAACGGTTCTTTCTGAGTGGGCCACCGGAGACATGCCGTACCGTCAAAATGCGGCCTTGATCACCGCCATCTGTGCCGGCGCTCCGATCGTGTTTACGGCGCTGTCGGTTTTGGCAGCCGCTTGCTGGGCGATGCGTCGGGAGCGGTCTAACGCCTCGCTGGAGCGCACGCGTGAAGGATAAACTGCCAAGACCAGACAGCAGCGCGCGCGGCGCTCAACTCAACCGTTAGGCGGCTACATACGAGGTGGTGCGCGTATGACCGGAGACATCGAACCCATTCATCCCCGCTGGAGCGTTGCTCCCTACTTCGTTGTAGACGACGTTGTCACTTCGGCCAATTTCTATCGAGACAAACTCGGCTTTGGATACAGCCGCTTTTGGAGTGAGCCGCCCTCCTTTTGCATGGTCTCGCGTAACGGGGTAGTCATCATGCTCGCGCAACACAAGCAAGTGGGCGCAATGCGGCCAAACCGGATGGTGGATTCGGAAGGTGAAGCCTGGGATGCGTATATTTGGATCGACGATGTTGATAAGTTGTGCGCAGAGTTCAAGTCCAGAGGCGTCAAGATCACGCGCGATGTATGTACCCAATCGTACGGATGTCGCGACTTCGACGTAGAGGATTGCAATGGGTATCGCCTGTGCTTTGGCCAGGCCGTGGAAACGTGATCCGGCGGGCGCCGCCCAAGAAATCGCTGGAGCGGACGCGTGAGCGATAAAGTGCCAAGTTCATACAACAGCACGCGCGGCGCTCAGCTCAACCGTCAGGCGCCGAGATTTAGGGCTCACTAGTGCGTGATCGCAAAGCAACCGCTTACTGGCTGGTATTTCTACCGCTTCTCCTTCTTTGGGCGGGTTGGCTCCCGTCAGTCATGTGGCGGCATGCTCCCAGCGCATGGATTCAATGGTTCGAGGCGGGGGACGGGTTCCTGCCGCTCGTGACTCAATTCGTGGTATTTCCACTCGCACTGGGAATCCTCTGTGTCCTCGCCTTTGCCTCTTCGGCGCTTTTGCTGCGACGGCATATCTCGCGGAGTGAGGCCCGTCGCTTTCTTGGCTCTGCCGACCCGTCAAGCGAATCGCTCTTGGATCGCTGGCTTATCCGAATGTTCCGGGAAACAGCATCGACGGCGCCTGACAAATCGCTGGAGCGCACGCGTGAGGGATAAGGGGCGGGCGATACGCGGTCTGACAGATCGCAGGAGCGCACAGGCATGACCGAGTTCACGACCGTTCGATTCACACTTGCCGTCCTGAACTTGGCCAAGTCCACGGACTACTACAGAAGTGTCCTCGGCCTGGGCATCGACTTCACGGCACCTGGCTGGACGTTTCTGTCTCGAGGCAGCTTTCGGGTGATGCTCGGCGAGTGCGCAGACGCCATTCCACCTGCGGAGCTTGGCGATCACTCCTGGTTTGGCTACGTTACCGTTTCGGATGCAAGCGCCTTGTTCAGCGAGTATCAGGCCGCGGGCGCGGATTTCACCCAAACACTCTCAGACAAGCCTTGGGGCATGCGAGAGTTTGGTGTACGTACGGTTGACGGCCATCGAATCATGTTTGGGCAGGAACTTCAGGACATGGCGACGCCTAACACCTCACTGGGAGCGGATGCTTGACTCAGCTCAACCGATAGCCGGCCCGCGGGGTACGTCGCGCGCCATCGTCAAGTCACGAGAAGCCGAGGACACTGATGACTGCCAAAATCACTTCAAATCTTGCGTGGGTGCTTCTCGTAGCTGCCGGGCTGCTCGAGATCGTATGGGCCATCAGCATGAAGGCTTCTCAAGGCTTCACCAAGCATCACTTCACTTCAATTACGCTAATTGCTGCTGCACTAAGCTTCTGGCTGCTTGGGTTGTCGTTACGACAACTTCCTGTTGGAACGGCGTACGCAGTATGGACCGGCATCGGTGCCGTCGGGGCGGCCGTACTTGGCATCGTATTCTTCGGAGAGGCGCTTACTCTCGCGCGCATCGCGTGTATCGCTCTCATCGTCGTCGGGATTCTCGGGCTCAAGTTTCTTGGTGGCGAGAGTGCCGTCTAACAAATCGCTGGAGCACCACAGCACGCCCGCCGACACGGCGGAGGCTGTAGACGCCCTGATAGAGTCGCTCCAGCATCCTGCGCAGACCGAGATTCAAGCCCTGCGTGCCGTGATCACGCAGGTGCATCCTTCCATTCGGGAGGGTGTGAAATGGAACTCGCCGAGTTTCCGTACGGACGAGTACTTCGCAACAACCAACCTGCGTACGAAACGTGGCGTGGGTGTCGTGCTTCACTTCGGAGCGAGAACGCGAAGAGTTGCCGCCAGCCGCGACTCGGTCAAAGATCCGCAGAAACTGCTCAAGTGGCTGGCGAAGGATCGCGCCACAGTGGAATTTGCGGACATGGATGATCTTGCGTTCAAGAAGAGAGCGTTTCAGGCGATCTTGCGGCAGTGGATTACCCATGTTTAGAGAGCTCCACACCGAGTGAGGTCAAAACGTGGGTACTTCCATGCCAAGCTCTACCGATCTCTCCCCTCGCCAGCGAGTTGGCCTCGTCGTCGCCATCGTCGCACTAGGCGTCGCCCTCAATCCACTCAACCGGCAATTTGGCGTCTGGCTCCGCGACGAGGTGGTGTCGGGCGTGCCCTTCTGGCTCGACCACATCGCCTTCATGGTGACCTTGATGCTCGTGGTCTGGGGGCTGATCGGACTCCTTATTCTCGGGCCGCGTGGCACCGCGCTGGGACTGCCTAGCCGACGCCGGGAAGCCTGGTTCGTCGGCATTCTTTCTGGCATCGGCCTGACCGCGCTCGTCCTGATTACTCTCAGGACCTTCGGCCCCGTCACTTTTCAGCCACACCCGAACTGGCCTGTGCTGTTCGCCAACTTCGCCAGCAACTTCTACGAGGAGTTCATCTACCGCGGAGTGATCCTTGGGCTCTTGCTCAGGGTGCTGAACGGCCAGCACCGATGGCTAGCCGTACTCCTCTCAGCACTGCTCTTCACACAAGGACACCTCCACTATCCTCCCGTCCTCATAGCGGTCGTCCTTGTTGCCGGCCTGACATGGGGTTGGCTCACCATCCGGTACCAGAGCCTCTGGCCGGCGTGGATCAGTCACATGCTGGCGGACACCATCATCGACAATCTCTTCAAGACCTGAACGGCATGCTACCTAACAACCGCATCAGAAGTAGATGGGGCGAAGCCTCACGGGCCGACGTAGTTGTCGTGGTGTTGCTGGCGCTAGCGCTGGCGACAGGTGTCTCCATGACGAGCCTGGCTGGCCCCGACTCGGTGGAGCTGTCCGGCCAGTACGAATATCGTACCGATGCGGAGAGCCTGAACATCATTGGAGACGCCGTATGCTTCTTCCCGGATCCGGCCTCCATCGAACGAGTGCCGCGCGCGCGGCCGCTTGGCCGCACCCTTTGGTTTTGCTTCAGTGGTACACCTCGAGCGCGAGCGGCTCTGGCAATCCCGGATGCACCTTCGCCCTGCGGATACAGGGGCAACGGTAAAGTCATCGTGAGCAACTACAAGCCATACCTGGGTGAAGGCGATGGGCACGATGTCGCGGACCTGGAGCGCGTAATCAGCTCCGAGCTGCCACAGAAGATTCCATGCGGTGACGCGGGCTGACAAATCGGAGTCTCACATGAAAAGAACGTTGCTTCTCTGTCTGCTGCAGATCTCCGCCGCAACGTCTCTTGCCCTCGCGGACGCGGCGTCTGTCCCAGGAACGGACATTTCCTTCACGCCGCCCGCTGGGTTTACGCCTCTCTCTCAAGAGGAACTGGACATCAAGTTCCCCAACAAGAGCGCTCCGAAGTTCGCCTATGGAAATGAGCGCCGCACCACAACGGTTGCTTTTGACGTAAGAGCGGTCGCGGTAACTGCCGATGCGCTGCGTGACGGCCTGGAGCCGCTTGGGGAAGCAATGGCCCGAGTCATTCCGGGGGCGATCTGGGTGGAAAAGAAAATGCTGAGACTCGCAGGGCTTGATTGGGCGTACCTTGAATTGACCTCCAACGCACTGGACGCCGATATACACAACATCATTCTCATGGGCCCATGGGAGGGAAAGCTGGTTGTGTTCAATTTCAACGCTACGAAGGCAGACTTCGAGAAGCTCGAGCCGGCCCTCAGGGCGAGCATGAATTCCATCACCGTCAAGAAGGCCTGACGAAACGATGGAGCGGACGCGAGAGAAATGCGGTCGCGCCAATCAGATCAACAGTTAGGTGGTTTTGATGAGCGCCGTGAACCCTGCCAATGTCGAAACGCCATACTGCTCTCCGACTTGCCGCAGCGCTCCTTTGATTCGGTCATTTGGCTCGTGCCCCGAATGCAAGAGGATTTGGAATGGCAATACTGACGACGTTTTGAACTATCGAAACAACGCATGGCGGATTTGCAGGGCATGTGCCATCGCACAGCGCAGGTGTGTGGTTTGTGGCGGGGTTCTCCAGCAAAATTAAACCGAAGACCAAGCGATATTTCTCGAAGTCACTTTCCGCCGCGAGGCCGCCATGACCGCAGATCGAATGTCCCGGTTCGAGGTTTTCATCGGCACCTGGAACACCACCGGCGAGGTCCTTGAAACTGAAAACGCGCCAGCGACCACGTTGACTGCCACGGATACTTATCGGTGGCTCCCGGGCAAGCACTTCATCGTCCACGATGCCGACGCTCGCTTCGGTGCCGATGCAACTCGCTCCATGGAAGTGATTGGCTACGACGTTGCCACGAAGAAGCACCTTGCACGGTCCTATGACGACCAAGGAGTCACGGAGTCATTCGAGGTGGCACTCAAAGGGAAGAAATGGACCATCATCGGGAAGACTGTTCGCTTCAATGGCAGGTTCGACGCCAGAAACCGCAAGCTCACCGGTTTATGGGAGATCAAGGGAAAATCTGCAGGCTGGCAGCCGTGGATAAGACTGAGATTGGATCGTGCCTGACTGCTCGCCAAGCTCAAGCGACTCGAGCCGTAGCGCGACGGAATTCCAGGATGTCTCCCGGCTGGCAATCCAATGCCACGCAAATCGCCTCGAGGGTAGAGAACCGGATCGCCTTTGCTTTCCCGTTCTTCAAGATGGATAGATTGGCCATCGTGATGCCAACCTTCTCGGCAAGCTCGGTGACGCTCATCTTCCGCCGGGCCAGCATCACGTCGATGTGAACGATCATGGGCATGAGCGAAACCTCAAACGGTCAGGTCGTTCTCGGACTTCAAGTCCACCGCGTTTTGCAAGGTTCGTTCGAGAACGGCCGCCGCGGTGGCGACCACGATCGAGGCGAACAGGATGACGAGGCCGATGACTACGCCACCCGCGTGATCATCGCTGTCGCCTGACAAGATGATGACCTCTCCCCCGGTGACAAAACCCATGATCGCGATCGCGCAGTACTTCATGGTTCGAACGGACCTGACGGCCGGCGGCGAGAACTCCTTGTTTCGTCCGGCATAACCCAACAGCTTGAACGCCTGATAGAGCCCGACAAAGAAGGGAATCGAGGCCACATACGCATACGCAAGGAAGGGGTCCTGGAAATAGATCTCAAAGGGCGTCGCATGTGCATTCCTGCCTTCGATGTGCGGCTCCCAAAGCAGCAGGGCGAGAGCGCCGGCGCCGACGATCACGAGCACTCCCCGCAGAAAAACTGTCGCACCGAATTTCATGATCCACCCGCATCTGGTAGGTCGATGAGGCGCACGCTAGCGAAAGTATTTATCGTTTGTCAATAAATATTTATCGTTGCACAGGCTATGCGGCTATTTGGCCCGGCGGATGAAGCTCGCGCCCGCCTCGCGCGCCGACGCAGCCTCCTCCTCTATCCATTCCCCGAAAAGCGCGAGCTTGCGGCTGTGCGCGCGCGCCGCCGGATAGGCGAACCAGAACGCGCGCCCATCCGTACCGACGAAATCGTGCGCCGGCACGAGCCGCCCCGCGTCGATCTCCGCGCGGAACAGCAGCGGCGATCCGATCGCGATGCCGTGACCGGCGACGGCGGCACCGATGTCGAGGTATTCGTGCGTGAGGCTCATGCCGAACTTGTCGCGGCTGCGGCGCCGAATCGAAGCCGCGCGCGCGGAACCACATGGCCCACCAGTCGGGACGGCCCAACAGCGGCAGCTCGAGCGCACGCTTGGGATTCGCCAGTCCCGCCGCAACGGACTTCAACTTCGGCGCGCACAGCGGCATGAAGATGCTGGGCAGCAATTTGACGGCCTTGAGTCCGGGCCAGCGCCCGTTGCCATTGCGGATGGCCGCGTCGAAGCGGCCATCGTTCAGATCCTCGGCATCGCTGGACGTGTCCAGCCGCAACGCGATCTGCGGGTGCTTCGCACGAAACTTGCCGAGACGCGGCGTCAGCCAGCTCGTCCCGAAACTGGGCAGCGTGGTCAACGCCAGGCGCGATTCGTCGACGTCGACCGCGCGCACGAAGCTGGCACGCAGCGCCGCGAAGGCATTCGTCGCCTCGCGCGCGATCAGCGCGCCGGAGGTCGTGAGCTCGACGCGCTGCGCATGACGGCGAAACAGCGGCAAGCGGATCTGCTGCTCGAGTTGCCGCACGTGGTAACTCACCGACGCGGCCGTTGTCCCGAGTTCGGCGGCGGCCAGCGCGAAGCTGCCGAGCCGTGCCGCGGTCTCGAATGCGCGGATGGATGACAACGACGGCAACTTGTCTTCGGCGACCATAAGTTTGCCTTAGCCTATGTCCCAATCTGCCTGCTGGTCAATGCCGGTGTGCTTCGCGGAACATCGCGGCCATGAACATCACCCGCCGCGAACTACTGCAACAGCTCGCCCTCGCCTCCGCCGGCTGCGCAGTGAGCGCCGCGCCGCTCGCTCTTGCCGCGGGCGCCGGCCACGAGAAGGACTGGGACTGGCTGACCGGAAACTGGGACGTCTACCACGAGCGCCTGCGCGACCGGCTGGTGGGCAGCACAACCTGGGACAAATTCTCCGGCAAGAGCGCGTTCTGGCACACGCTCGGCGGACTCGGCAACGTCGACGACAACCTGCTCGAGCTGCCCTCGGGCACGTATCGCGCGATCAGCGCGCGTACCTTCGACCCCGCCACTTCGAAGTGGGCAATCTGGTGGCTGGATGGCCGCATCGCGGGGAAACTGGATCCGCCGGTGCGCGGCGGCTTCTCCGGCGACGAAGGCGAGTTCACCGGCGACGACGTTTACAAGGGCACGCCGGTGGTCGTGCGTTTCCGCTGGCACGAGACGCACGGCAAGCGGCCGTGGTGGGACCAGACCTTCACCACTCGAGACGGCAAGATCTCGGAAATCAACTGGCGCAACTACTTCACGCGCACCAGCGCGGAAGCCACGCCGATCCCGGTCGTCGGCGAGGCGGATGCCGCCGCGCGTGATTGGGCTTTCATCGCGGGTACCTGGCGCGTGCACAATCGCCGCCGCCGCGCGGACGGCGGCTGGGACGAATTCGAGAGCACGCTCACCAACCGGCCCGTGATGGGTGGTCTGGGAAACGTCGGGGACAACGTCTTCCACGCGCCCAGCGGCACGTATCGCGGCATGAGCCTGCGCGCCTACGACACGAAGGAGCGCGTCTGGCGCAGCTGGTGGGTAGATGGGCGCACGCCCGGCGACATCGGCGCTCCGCTCACCGGCTCGTTCGAGAAGGGCATCGGCACGCTGCTGGGCGACGGCACCCGCTCCCAATGGTCGCGCGTGGGCTCGAGCTCACCGCGCTGGGAGCAGGCCAGCGCGCGTGACGGCGGCAAGTGGGAGACGAACTGGGTCGCGGACTTCGAACGGGCGACCTGACGTGCGCGCCGCCGCGTCGATCGCATTCGTTGTGTTTGCGAGCGCTTGCACGGCGCGCGATGCATACGGCCCCAGGCTCGAAATCGGCGACGACGTCGAGGAGTTCGCGCCGGGCATCGCGTCCACTCAATATTCGGACGTCCGCCTCACTCTCTCGCCCGACGGCAACACCGCGCTGTGGTTCAGTCGCAATCGCCCGGGCGGACCTGGCGGCTACGACATCTGGATGTCACGACGTGAAGACGCGCGCTGGAGCGCCGCGCAGCCGGTCCCCTTCAACACCCCGTCGCGCGATTTCGATCCGGCGTTCTCGCGCGACGGCCGTTTCGTGTACTTCGCCTCCGATCGGCCGGGCGGCGTTGGCGGAGACGACCTCTACCGCGTGCCCGTCACGGCGAGGGATTTCGGCCGCGTCGAGTCGCTCGGGCCCGCGGTCAACAGCCCTCGCAACGAGTGGGCACCGATGCTGGCGCCCGACGGAAGAACCCTGCTGTTCTCCAGCAACGGGCACGCCGGCGCAGGCCGCATGGATCTCTTCACCGCGGGGCGCAGCGGCCAGCGATTCGGCGCCGTTCGCGCCCTGCCCGGCACGGTCAACACGGACGCGGACGAATTCGACGCGACGTATCTGGCCGACGGCCGCACGGTGATCTTCTCCCGATCGCCAGACCTCGAGACCGTCGAGGTCCGCCTCTATTGCGTGCAATTGATTCGCGGCGTCTACGGCGCGGGCCACGTGCTGTTCGAGGAGGTGAACACACCGGGCAGCAGCACCTACGCGCCGATGCTCGACTGGTCCGATCCGGATCGCGTCACGTTCACCACGCGCCGCCCGGCGGACAGCCCGCGCGCCGCGGACCTCTTCAGGGTTACGATGCGCGTCCGATGACCGCAACACTGCTCACGGCACTGACCTGGTTC
Organism: uncultured Pseudomonadota bacterium; assembly: GCA_963774045.1. GTDB lineage: Bacteria > Pseudomonadota > Gammaproteobacteria > Steroidobacterales > Steroidobacteraceae > CADEED01. Next base: position 78,454 of record CAVZED010000022.1, on the reverse strand, counting down.
TGCGCGCTCGGCTGCGCGCTCATCGGCGGCCTTTATTTCGCGTTCTCCGCGTTCATCATGACGGCGCTCGATCGAACCGGCCCGGAGGCTGGCCGCGCCGCCATGAATTCCATCAACGCGGTCATCCTGCGTTCGCTGTTCATGCCGTTCTTCTTCGGTACCACGATCGGCAGTCTGGTATTGGCAATCGCCGGTGTCATCGAAATGAACTGGCTGCTCATCGCCGGCGGCACCGTTTACGTGGTCGGCATGTTCATCGTCACGATGGCGCGCAACGTGCCGCTCAACAATGAACTGATGCGCGCGGAGGGTCATGCGGGCGCCGACGCCTGGCGGCGCTACCTGGCCGAGTGGACGCGCTGGAATCACGTGCGCACGCTCTCGTCGCTCGCCGCCGCCGCTCTGTTCATCGCCGTCCTCGCGCAATAGAGAAAGGAGCGGTGGCTTGCGTCACCGCTCCTTCCGGGGCTCCCAAGCCTGTCTACTCAAACACCTCAGTTCGGATAGAGAGTCTCGGGAATTTCCGTGATCGACTCGAACGGCGAGCCGCTCGCCTTCGCCGCGCTTTCGATGGCCGCGAAGTTGGGGGCCTCGTACACCCAGAACGTGCTGCTGTGGTCCGCCGTGCCGTACGACGTGAGCAGCGTGACGCCGAAACGTGCATCGCTGTCGCCGCGCACGTTGGCCGAGCCGGAGCGCCGCACCAGGTAACGCTGGTGGCCGGCTTTTATCTTCTGCACCGCGCCGCGCGGCTCCGCTTTCAGATCCGCGGGAATCTCGACCAGCACGTCCACGGGCAGTCCGTTGAGCCTGGCCGCTTCGCGCACGGCGTTCTCGCTCGGCGCGTCGTAGACGCAATACGTCTTGGTCTTGTTCGAGTTCGCGTACGACTTCTCCCAGACCACGCCGAGAGATTTGTTGTTCGCGTTCACTTTCTGTTTGGCCGCCGCGTCCACGCCGTCGAGTGCACCCGCCGGAAACGTGCGTTCCACGAGATAACGGTGCTGAGCGGCGGCAGAATCCGCCGCGAACGCGGAAGAAGTCGCGATCGTCATGGCCGTCGCAGCGCAAAAGGCTTTCATCATCGTCATCTCCGATGCTTGTATTGAAGTTGAATTTGAGACTCGACGTTGACAGAGTAAGAGCGCAGTCTGGCTTTTCGAATGACCGCGAGTCCGACGTTGTTGCTCAAACGTCCGGCTACGCTCCGCGAGGGATCCATGGACGCTTTATCCGATGTTTTGCGCGCAGTCCGCCTCACCGGCGCGTTCTTTTTCGACGTGCAGGCCTGCGAGCCGTGGGTCGCGGAGACGCCGCAGGGCCGCAGCGTCGTCGAGAAGATGTTTCCCGGTTCGGATCACCTCATCTCCTATCATCTGCTCATTGAAGGCTCGTGCTGGCTCGAGCTCGAGGGTGAAGAGCCGCTGAAACTTTCCGCCGGCGACATCATCGTTCTGCCGCACGGCGACACACACGTGCTCGCAACGACGATCGGCATGCGCAAGTCGCCCGACATGTCGATGTATCGCATGCCGTCGGATGGCGCGCTGCCTTCGAAGATCCAGATGGGGATGGCCGGCGGCGAGCGCGCGCGCTTCGTGTGCGGCTTCCTCGGCTGCGATTCGCGACCTTACAACCCGCTGCTCACCGCGCTGCCGCGTTTCATCCACGTCGCGGACCACGCGAGCGGCGCGCTCGGCGCGTACTTCCGCGCGGCGCTGGCGGAGTCGAAGGGATCGCGCATGGGCGGCCAGTGCATGTTGGGCCGCATCAGCGAGCTCATGTTCGTCGACGTCGTGCGCCGCTACCTGGAGACGCTGCCGGCCGATCGCACCAACTGGCTCTCGGGCCTGCGCGACCCGTACGTCGGACGCGCGTTGATGGCATTGCATTCGAATCCTTCGCGCGACTGGAGCCTGGAGGCGCTCGCGCAGGAGGCCGCGTTGTCGCGCTCCGCGTTCGCGGAGCGCTTCGTCGAGTTCGTGGGGCACCCACCCATGCAGTACCTCACGAACTGGCGCATGCAGCTCGCGACGAACTACCTGCGCTCCGCGAACGAAAGCATTTCTTCCATTGCCGGCCGCGTCGGCTACGACTCGGAGGCGGCGTTCAGCCGTGCCTTCAAGAAGTCGGTGGGGTCGCCGCCCTCGGAGTGGCGCGACCAGCACCTGGGCTCGGTTCAGTAAAACTAAACATCGGGTCAGAAACCGGGAATGCGGTGTCCGGGCGCCGCAGGCAGGATGCGCGCCGTTCAATCCAGCAACAATCAATGGAGCATTCTGATGAAGTCGATCAAACTACTGCTGTGCGTCACGGCAGTCACCCTTTCCGGCCTGGCCTCGGCCACCGCCCCGGCCCAAGTCGACAGCGACGTTCCGACCGTCGTCGTGAAGTACGACGCATCGAGCCTCGCAACCGCGATGGGCGTCAAGTCGCTGCACTCGCGCCTGCGTGACGCGGCGCAGAGCGTCTGCCTGGAGCTGGAAAGCCGCGTGCGCGGCCTCTACGACCAGCGCGAGCAGTGCATTCGCAACGCGATTCGCCGCAGCGTGGCCGACGTGGCCAACCAGAACCTGACGAACTACCACCGGTTCCGTTCGCTGCCGCGCATGGTGGCGGCGAACTGATCGCGAGTTCTTGTGGAGAGGGGGCGCCGCGGTACACACACCCCCGGCCGCGGCGCCCCTGAGATCCCATGGGGTCTGACCCGACCTAGGACACCCCCGACAACGATCGGACGTGTCGTCTGCGTTGCGGCGCGCTTCCGCTGCGCGAAGCTGGCGGTTCCACTACAGGAGCCTGCCATGACCGACGAAACGGAAATCGAAGCGAAATTCTGGAAGGCGCTGGAGAGCGATCGCGTCGCGATGCTCGAGCTCGGCGGAATCGATGGCGGCCATAGTCAGCCGATGAGCGCGCAGCTGCTGCCGGATGAGCCCGTTCACGGTCCCATCTGGTTCTTCACATCCAGGGATACGGACCTGGTACGCGCGCTGGGTGGCTCGCACCATGCGATGCTGCATTTTTCCTCGAAGGGCCATCACCTGTTTGCGTCCGTGGAGGGCGAGCTGTCGCTCAGCAACGATCGCGCGGTGATCGACCGGCTCTGGAACCGTTACGTCGCGGCCTGGTTCGAAGGCGGCAAGGACGACCCGAAGCTGCAATTGCTCCGCTTCGATCCGGAGCACGCGCAGGTCTGGCTCAACGAGCACACGCTCGTGGCCGGCGTGAAGTTGATGCTCGGTCGTGATCCGAAGCGGGAATACGGCGACAAGGTCGCGGATATCCCGCTCGGCCGGCATTGATGTCCGGCACTTCATGCCGCTGTAACAATTGCCGTGGAGGATGCGGCTCCCTTGCGTCCAACAAGAGGAGCCGTCATGAGCGCGCTTCCCAATCTCGAGCATGAAGAACTGATCCAGCGCATTCGCCGCGACCTCCTCGACTCGTGGGACGAGGAGCTGGAGATGGACGTCGAGGACTATCACCCGTTGCCGGACCTGCCGGACGGCGGCGTGAACGCGCCCGGTGAAAAGGCGTACCGGAAAACCTACTTCAAGCAGCTCTTTCGCCTGCAGGCCGAGCTCGTGAAGCTGCAGGACTGGGTCGCGGCCACGAAGCAGAAGGTCGTCATCGTGTTCGAGGGGCGCGATGCCGCCGGCAAGGGCGGCGCCATCAAGCGCATCACGCAGAAGCTCAATCCGCGCGTGTGCCGCGTGGTCGCGCTGCCGGCGCCCAACGATCGCGAGCGCACGCAGTGGTATTTCCAGCGCTACGTCACGCACCTGCCCGCGGCCGGCGAGATCGTGCTGTTCGACCGCAGCTGGTACAACCGCGCGGGTGTCGAGCGCGTGATGGATTTCTGCAGCGATGATGATTACGAGGAATTCTTCCGGTCCGTACCCGAGTTCGAACGCATGCTGGTGCGGTCGGGCATCAAGCTGCTCAAGTACTGGTTCTCGATCACCGACGAGGAGCAGTACCTGCGGTTCCTCGGCCGCATCCATGATCCGCTCAAACAGTGGAAACTCTCACCGATGGACCTGGAATCCCGGCGCCGCTGGGAGGCCTACACGAAGGCGAAGGAAGTGATGCTCGAGCGCAGCCACATTCCCGAGGCGCCGTGGTGGGTGGTGCAGGCCGTCGACAAGAAACGCGCGCGGCTCAATTGCATCGATCACCTGCTGAAACAATTTCCTTACGAGGAAATGCCGAAACCTGCGGTGGTGCTGCCCGAGCGCGAGCGGCATGAGCACTATTCACGCCAGTCGGTGCCCGCCGATATGCTGGTGCCGGAGATCTATTGAATGGGGCGCGGCACAGCTCCTTGCGACGTTGCACCCTTCGGCACCACAGCTCGCTTTGCTTATCGCGTAAGTTTTGGCTTCGACTCGAGGGATTGCCGATACTCGAGATCCAGCTGACGTAGGCGCTGCTCCTCTTCCTGCATCCACTTCTCCTCTTCAGGAGTTGGAAACAACACGACTTCTTCATAAATCAACTGATCGTAATCTTGCGGCGGAGTACTCAGAATATCGCTTGGTAGCTCACGATCCTCGAATCTCTGCGGCAGTAACGCAAGACCGTCCGCATGCACGGCGCCACCGTCATCGTGACCGACGCGCCGCAACCTGGCCGGAATTGCAGGCATTTCCCAGATCTCGCGATCATTGCCAAGGTTCTCCAGCAGCGAGTGCAGCATCGGAGCCCAGATAGCGAAACGCAGCAACTCGGTCCCCGATCCTGGCGGCTCTTCGTGGCCCGAATGGGGGAAGCGAGCGGGAAAATCGTCGTCGGTGACCGCGTAAAACTCTCCACCGCGGAACTCGGTCAGTGTCAATGCTTCGGGCAGCCTTGCCTCGCGCAATCGCTGGCCGCTGCGCACGGACTCAACCATCTCGACAAGTTTCGCGTCACCTAACAACTTGGCAACGGCGCGGTAATTCCCGAGTACAACTGTTGAAGTCGCGGGTGAGGGTGCCTGTGCCGGGTCGGGCATCAGGCCAGACCCGTCACCTGGCCCAATGGGCGCCTTGCCAGCGTACCGACCCCCGCTCCGTCCGGTCGCCGGCTCGGTTTCGACCACATGCCCGATCATCGCGCTGGGTGTATGCGGCGAAAGCTCTCCGCCGCATCCAACCGCGTATCCGTGCACGATCGTCAGGGCGCGCCCGTTAACCCGATTCGAATAGGTCTGGCCGACATGCGGTGCAACCTGATTCGTGTATCCGTCGTCGACGATCGACTTGAAAGTCGTTTCGTAGAACGATCTCTGGAGGCTCCCCTTGGCCTCGACCATGACAACTTCGTTTCCATGCGTCGGGCCACCGCAATAAAGATAGTCCCCAAGTTGCGTTTTCGACGGCACCTGCACTTCGCGCGAATTGCAGTTGAATCGATAGCCAAGTTGGCGGGCATAGAGATCGGCAATGCCCGCGCCGACGCACGAGGAAAAGTAGCTTCGAGTGCTGTCTCCCAGCGATTCGACCGACTCGAGGAAATGCAGATCGGAGGGCGCGACGTCATCAACATGGTCGGTCACAAAGTAGCGCATGGACGTACTCAGCGAACGTACGAGCGAAGTGTGCGCGGTCGATAACGCGCTGGCGCGCGCCATTGAGAGGCATAGATCTTCCCGACTGAATCGCAGGCCTTGCAAGGCACGAGGTGCAGGGAAAGTGTGCCCTGGCCGTGCATGTGTCGCATGGGAGATATTGCGCAAGTCCTTGGAAGTTCGTGCTCGCCAGGGCGGTGCCATTGTTGTTGTTCCCCTGAGGCCAACGACTATTTCTGTCTCGACGGGGCAAAATGCCTCACCTTCGGCAAATTTTCATCCGGCAATCGGAAATCGACCTCCAGTCATTACTACTACGAGCCAAAATACGGCAAGGATCGCCACCAGGCTCACCCCGACGCGCACGAAAAACGCGCCGCCTCCGGCGCGCGCGAACAGCAGCTTGCTCATCGTGTTTGCGGTCACAACCAGTGCAATGGCCACCGCCGCGGCGGGCGCCTCGAGAGCCCCCTGCCCAACGAGATTGGCAACCGCCGCCGACGAGGAATGCGCATCGAGGAATCCTCCAGCCGCCGCGCCCAGTACCACACCCTCCGCGCCCAACAGCTTGCGCATCAGCACGGCGACGAAACTCAATGCGACGAACGACAAGGCGAACAACAGCGCGGTCAGCAGGCTGAAGGCGCGCCCCGTGAGCCGCTCGGCGGCCGCGGACTGCCGCAGCGCGGCGCGCATGTAGAAGAGTCCGAAGATCACCGCAACCACCGATGCCGCGATGATCGCGGGCGCGAGCTCGCGCAGCGTCGTGGCATTCACCAGCGAGAGCACGATGGCGAGCTGCGCGAAGGTCGCGACGTTCGACAGCGCGGCCGCGGCGACGGCCCCGGGCCGCGCGGATTCATCTTCCTTCGCGCGCCGGCCCATCGCCGCGTGGACCGCGGTGCTCGACACGAACCCGGCCAGCAACCCCGACAGGGGCAGCCCGTACTTCGCGCCGAGCGCGCGCTGCGCGACGTAACCGGCGGCGTTCACCAGCATCACGACCACGGTGAGACGCCACACGACGTGCGGATTGACCGCGCCCCACGGATCGATGAACCGGTTCGGCAGCAACGGCAGGATGATCATGGCCGCCGCAGCCAGCAGGATCGCATCCCGCAATTCCTGCTCCGACAACGTGTGCTGCGCGAAGCCATGCAGGTGCGCGCGCATCAGCAACAGCACAGCGATCAACACCCCGCTCGCCCCCGCGAGCAGTGGCTGCGCGGCCGAAAGCACGCCGACGACGAACGTGGCGAGCAGCGCGACCTCGGTCGTGAGACCCGGGTCATGCTCGCTCGAATACCAGTACGACACGGCCGCGAAGATCACCACGCCGGCGCCGGCGATCGCGAGCAGCACGTCATTGCCGACGATCGCGGCCAGCGCGCCGAGTACCGCCGTCAAGGCAAAGGTGCGCACTCCCGCGGCGGCGCGCGTCGGCCCATCACCTTTGCGGCGTTCGCGCTCGATGCCGATCAGCAGGCCGACGCCGAGCGCGACGGCGAGAGTCGAAACCGAATCGGTGACGTGTTCGGCGGATAACTCCATCCGCCGATCTTAACGGGCGGTCGCCCTCCAGATCACGTTTCCGACGTCGTCGGCGACTAACAGGGCGCCCTTGTTGTCGAGCGCAACTCCCACGGGCCGCCCGCGCGCCTCACCGGCGTCGTTCACGAAGCCCGTGAGCACGTCGACCGGCGAGCCCGAGGGCTTGCCATTCGCGAACGGCACGAAGATCACCTTGTATCCCGCGGGTGGTTTGCGGTTCCACGAGCCGTGCAGCCCGATGAACATGCCGTTCGCGAACGGCTCGGGCAGCGCGGTCTTCTGAGCCGCCGCGAGACCCAGCGCCGCGACGTGCGCGCCGAGCGCGTAGTCGGGGGCGAGCGCACGCGCGACGAGATCGGGACGCGGCGGTTCCACGCGCACGTCCACGTGCGAGCCGAAGTAGCTGTAGGGCCAGCCGTAGAAGCCGCCGTCGCGCACGGAGGTCAGGTAGTCAGGCACGAGGTCGTTGCCGAGCTCGTCGCGCTCGTTCGCGACCGTCCAGAGCATGCCGGTGGTCGGCTCCCAGGCCATGCCATTCGGATTGCGCAGGCCCGTGGCGAACAGGCGCTTCTGGCCACTGCTCACGTCCACTTCCCAGATGGCCGCGCGCCCCTCTTCTTCTTCCATGCCGTTCTCGGCCACGTTGCTGTTCGAGCCGACGGTCGCGTAGAGCTTCGTGCCGTCGCGGCTCGCGATGATGTTCTTGGTCCAGTGATGATTGCGCTCGCCGCCGGGAAGATCCGTGACCTTCGTTCCCGTCCCCGCGAGCTTGCGTGGCGCCCGGGGTGTAGTCGAACTTCACGATCCCGTCCGTGTTCGCGACGAAGAGCTGGTTGCCGACGAGCGCCATGCCGAACGGTGAATGGAGTCCTTCGACGAAGGGTTGTTTGAGCTCGGCGACGCCATCGCCGTCAGCGTCGCGCAACAGCGTGATGCGATTCGCCGAGGGCACCTTCGCGCCGGCCTTGGCCATCACGCGTTTCATCACCGCGCCCTTGATGCCGCCGCCATCCTTCGGCCGCTCCGGCGCGTTGCTCTCGGCGACGAGCACGTCACCGTTCGGCAGCACGTACACCCAGCGCGGATGCTCGAGTCCGGTGGCGAATGCCTTCACCGCCAGGCCTTGCGCCGGCGTCGGTTTGCCCTGCGCGGGCCAGCCGGTGGCCGACGCGATCTGCACGACCGGCAGGAGCTTCTTTTCGGGCTCGACCAGCGTGGGATTCGGACCGATGGTCGATGACGGCGAAGCCACGGGGCCGACGCGAGTGGGACCGATGGACGAGCAGGCGGTGCACGCCACGAACGCCATGGCGATCGAGATGAGCGCGCCGACGAAAGGGAGGAAACGGGGAACGGGGACGAGCGACATGAGAGATCTCCTTCGCTGTCACGGGAGTCATGCCGATTGTGGGTTCATGCTAGGCAGGGCCATGGGGCGTCGTCAGGAGAGAAGACCGCGCCGGTGTGTAGGAAGGGGCCCCGCCTGCGGGTATTCTGCGGGCATGTGCAACATCGCGAATTGACGTGCTGCGCACCATCCTCATCTACGGTGTACTGCTCGCGCTCGGCGCCCTCGGGTTGCAGTGGCTCGAGTACCGCCTGCTGGTTCGCGAGTACCCGTTCCAGATCTATGTCGCGCTGATCGCGATCGCATTCATGGCGCTCGGCATCTGGACCGGCGCGAAACTGTTCCGGCGCGACCCGCCCGCGCCTTTCGAGATCAACGCCCAGGCTCTCGAATCACTGGGCATCAGCGAGCGCGAACGCGAGGTGCTCGAGCTGCTCGCTGCCGGCCGCTCCAACAAGGAAATCGCCCAGCGCCTCGAGCTTTCTCCCAACACCGTGAAGACCCACGTCGCGAAGCTGTTCGAGAAACTGGCCGTGAGCCGGCGCACGGAGGCCATTTCCCGGGCCCGCGAGCTGGGCGTGATCCGCTGAGCGACAGCTTTTCGGATGATTCCGCGCCAATCACCCTTTCATACGATTGCCCGGCGGCGCCATTCGGCCTTTGATACCTCACCTTCTCGAACATGACGGGTGACTTATGTGGGGTCTGATCCTTCGATACGGAATCATCGCCGGCCTGATCGTCGCCATCCCGATGTTGTGGCGCATGCTGACGGCGGATGCGGAAGGCGGCGATCCGCTCGGCGGCATCATCATCGGCTATCTGACGATGCTGGTCGCGCTGACCGCGGTGTTCCTGGGCGTGAAGCAGTATCGCGACAAGGTGCAAAGGCGGCGTCATCAAGTTCCTGCCCGCGTTCGGCGTGGGGCTGGGCATCAGCGCCGTCGCCTGCCTGCTGTACGTGATCGGCTGGGAGATCTCGCTGGCGTACAGCGACATGGATTTCATCGCCTGGTATTCGAACTCGATGATCGAAGGCGCAAAGGCCAAGGGTGCGTCACCCGAGGAAATCGCCCGGGTCACCGCGGAAGCGAAATCCTTCGCGGAGTTCTATGCGAAGCCGCTCATGCGCATGCCGATGACGTTCCTGGAGATGTTCCCGGTGGGATTGCTGGTCTCGCTGATCAGCGCGGCGGTGCTGCGCAACAGCCGGATTCTCCCGGCGCGCGCGCCGGCCTGACGCGGCGCTTCTTCATCTGGCGCCAGCGGGCATCCGTTGCATGGCTGCTGCGACCTGCTCCGCGCGTTCCAGCGCGCGCAATACGTTCTCGCCCGCGAGCTTCTTCAGGTCGGCGTCGCTCCAGCCGCGCCGGATGAGCTCCGCGAACAGGTTCGGATACATCGACACGTCCGACAAGCCTTCCGGCCACTGCGTATTGCCGTCGAAGTCGCCGCCGAGCCCGACGTGATCCACGCCCGAGAGCCGGCGCACGTAGTCGACCTGGTCGGCCACCTTCGAGATGGTGGTCACGGGTAGTTTGAGGTTGGCCGTCAGCTCGTCGAACAGCTTCGTGCGCTCCTCGTCGTTCTTCACGTCCTTGGCGCGGCGATTGAACTCCTCGATGACGGGCTGCGTGATCTTCGCGACGTCGGGATCGGTGAATCCCGCGACGAAGGTGATCATGACCACGCCGCCGTTGGCGGGCACGCGCTTCAGGATGTCGTCGGGCACGTTGCGCGGCACGTCGCACACGCCCCGCGCCGACGAATGGGACCAGATGACCGGCGCGCGCGACACTCGCAGCGCATCGTCCATGGTCGCGGCCGAGGTGTGCGAGAGATCGACCAGCATGCCGATGCGGTTCATCTCGAGCACCACCTGCTCGCCGAATGCCGTGAGTCCATCGTGCTTCGATTCGTCGGCCGCCGCGTCCGCCCAGTCGAGCGTCGTGTTGTGCGTCAGCGTCATGTAGCGCACGCCGAGATCGTAGTAGGCCCGCAAAGCGCCCAGCGAGTTCTCGATGGCGTGCCCACCCTCGATGCCGAGCATCGACCCGATGCGTCCGGATTTCTTCGCCGCGCGGATGTCGCTCGCGGTGCCGGCGAGCCGGAAGGCCTCGGGATACCGCGCGATGACGCGCCGCATGAGCTCGATCTGCTCGAGCTGCGTCGCGGCGATGTGATGCTTGAGCTCGCCGGGGATGTACACGGACCAGAACTGGGCGCCCACGCCCCCGGCCCGCAGGCGCGGGATGTCGGTCTGGCCGGTGGTGGGTTTGCGCAGGTCGTAGGCCACGATGTCGTTCGGCGCCTGTTTGTCGGTGCGGATGGCCCAGGGCAGATCGTTGTGGCCGTCGAAGAGGATGGTTTGCGCGAGCACGCGCCGGGCGTGGGCGAGATCATCCGCGGGCGCGGCACCGGCCGGTGTCAGCCCGGCGGTGAGCAGGACCACGGCGATGCAGAGTCGCGGGAAAGTGTGGGTTTTCATGCGCGCAAGGTAGCATGGCGGCGTGACTCAAGCTCCCGCCGCAAGGCCCCCGGTCGTCGCCCAATTGCTGATGCTGGTCGGCGTTTCGTTCGCGAGCATCGGCAACTACTACGTCTACGATTCCATCGGGCCGGTGGCGGAGCTGCTGTCGCGGCAGCTCGGCTATTCCGATGCGCAGATCGGCACGCTGAACGCGGTCTACAGCCTGCCTAACATCTTCCTGGTGCTGGTGGGCGGCATCCTGGTCGACCGTTTCAGCGCACGCGTCGTGATGGTCGTGACCACGGCGCTGTGCCTGCTCGGCGCGGTGGTCACCGCGCTGGGGGATCAGTTCCCGGTGATGGTCGTGGGTCGGCTGATTTTCGGGATCGGCGCCGAGACCATGATCGTCGCGGCCACCGTGGCGTTCGCGCAGTGGTTCGTCGGCCGGAACTTCGCGCTGTTCTTCGCGGTCAACGTCAGCGTCTCGCGCCTGGGCTCCTATCTGGCCGACCGCTCTCCTTCCTTCGCCAGCGACCTGTACGAGCGTGGCTGGCAGCCGCCGCTGTGGCTGGCCGTGGGATTCGCGGCCGCCTGCTTCGTGGGCGCACTCATTTATTACGCGGTCGACCGGCGCGAGGCGCCGCGCGGCACGCTGGCGATCCCGCCGCCCACCGAGCGATTCGACTGGCGCAGCCTCGGGCGCTTCCGCGCCGACTACTGGTACACCGTGGCGCTGTGCGTGGCGTTCTATTCGGTGATCTTCGCGTTCCGCAGCACGTTCTCGATCAAGTATTTCCAGCACGCCCACGGCCTCACGCTCGAGGAGGCCAGCACGTTGAACAGCTACGTCTTCCTGGCGGCGGTATTCGCAACGCCGGCATTCGGCTTCCTGGTGGATCGCATCGGCAAACACGCGTTGCTGATGATGGCGGGCTCGCTGCTGCTGCCGCTGAGCTTCGTGTTCCTGGTCGGGAGCTCCTCGGAGCTGTGGGTGCCGACCGTGCTGCTGGGCATCGCGTTCTCGCTGGTGCCCGCGGTGTTGTGGCCGGCGGTGGCGAAATACGTCGAGCCACACCAGCTCGGCACGGCCTACGGCTTGATGACCCTGCTGCAGAACACGGGCATGACGCTGGCGAACGTGGTCGCCGGCAGACTCAATGATGCGAGCGGCGCGAGCGCCGCGAACCCGGGCGGGTACGACGGCATGTTGTGGTTCTTCGGGCTGGTCTCGCTGGCCGGATTTCTCATCACGCTGCCGCTGTGGCGGCGCGAGCGGCGGCAGCCGGCCTGATTCAGGGGACAGACCCAGTTGTCTGCGATATCCGTGAATTGGTGCCGGGGGAAAAAAGTGGGAATTAGGGGTCGCCCGTTGCGCTAATTCCCACTTTTTTCCCCCGGCACCAATTCACGCCAATTCACGGCAGGATCTCGTAGACAAACAGATCTGTCCCCTTTTCTAATAGGCCGGCATCTCACGGGGAGGCCGTCCATGAACAAGCTCATCTCGATCGCGGCGCTGTGCGCCGCGTCCACCGCCACCAGTTTCGCCGGCGTGCACATCGAAAACGTCACGCGTGACATCACCACCAAGGTCGCGCAGGGCGCGCCGACGGTCACGCAGGTACAGGACGGAAAGATCCGCTCCTCGCGCGGTACGGACGGCGGAATGATCATCGCCGGCACCACCATCATCATGATCGACGACAAGCGCAAGCAGTACCGCGAGATGGACAAGGAGTCGATGAAGAAGATGGCCGCCAAGGCCAACGACGCCATGGGGCAGATGCAGGAGCGCATGAAGAACATGACGCCCGAGCAGCGCGCGATGATGGAAAAAATGATGGGCGGCCAGATTCCGGGCGGCATGGGCAACGAGGGCAAACCCGACGTCTACGAATCGAAGGACACGGGCAAGAGCGACACGGTCGAGGGACGCAAGTGCCGCCTCTGGCACATCAACCGCAATGGCGCGCTGCTCGAGGAAATGTGCGTGGTGCCGTTCTCGTCGTTGCCGGGCAAGGAAAATTTCGAGAAGGCGTTCAAGGAGCTGGCCGACGCGTTCTCCGAACTTGCGAGCGCGATGCCGAACGTCGACAAGGCGGTCAAGGTACGCACCTCGGTGAATGGTTATCCGGTTCGCATCCGGCCGTATGACGGCGCGGGAAAACTTCGCGGCACCGAAACCGTGATGACGAAGTGGGCCGAAGAGTCGATTCCGGCGTCGGCCTTCCAGGTGCCGGCGGGATACAAGAAGGCCGAGATGCCGAAGTTCTAGAATCCCGACACCGACCCATCCGGCAGCGCGCGCAGCGTCTTCCCGCCGCGCAGCAGCAGCGCCTCGTACTTCACGCCCGAATCCTCGCGCTTCGGATAGACCTGCACCGCAATGACCTTGCCATCGTAGAGCGGCGTGATCGTCGGCACGATCGTGTGCCCGACGAGAATCCGCGTCACGCCGAAATGCGCCAACGTGATGTTCACGTCCTCGGTGGTGGCGCCCGTGTAATCCGAGTGTTCGGCGAAGTACCCGCGATACCAGAGCGGCCCGAGAGTCGCCATCAGGAACTCCGCGCGCTCGGCCGCGGCCGCATCCTCGCCCAACGTCCCCGACAATGCGGACCGCACCGTGCCATTGATGTCCGCGAGCGTGAGCTTGAGATCGAGCAGCGCGCGCGAAATGCCGCCGTGCAGGCACAACAGGTCGTTGACCTTCATGATCACCGGCCGCGAGCGCAGCCACTGCCCGAGCACGGTGCGCGTGTTGAACAGCTCCGAGTACGAGCCCACGCCCAGCACGCGCGCGGACTCCACGTACTTCGCATTCAGGTAGCGCAGGTCGCCGCGCATCACCATGGTCTCGTGATTGCCCAGCACCAGGTGCACGCCGCCACCCGCCTTCGCGGCCTGCGCCTCCAGCTCGTACAGCAGCCACAGGATCTCGAGGTGGTTAGGCCCTCGGTCGAACACGTCACCCAACACGACCAGGTGCCCGCGCCCGAAGCGCCACTGCAGCGACGCGTCGATCACCTTCTGGCCCATCAGCATCTGCGCGAGGATCTCGTATTCGCCGTGGGTATCCGCGATGACGAGGATCGGCGACCTGGCCGGGATCTTCACCGTATCCGGTGAGTTCGCCGCGCGCGGCCGCATCCTGACCTTGAACGCCGGCAGCGCACCCACGGCGGGAATGGTGATGCTGGCGTTGTCCGCCACCGGCTCCACGCGTTTTTCCCCCGCGGCGATCGACCACGTCTCGAGACCGCCATCGGCGCCGCTCACGACATAGGGCCCGTCGGACAAGGCGCGGCCAATGCCGCAACCCAGACGAAGCAGGCGGCGAGCGCGAGAGCGCATCGAGCCGGCAGTTTCAGGTCACGCATGCACCACGTGATCGCGCGTGATGCTCGCCACGGTCGGCGTGCCCGCCTGGCGCATGATGTTCGCAAGCTCGGTATTGAGGATGTCGAGCACGGCTTCGACGCCCGACTGGCCGAATGCCGCGAGTCCCCAGGCCTGCGGCCGGCCGATGCCAACGCCGGCGGCGCCGAGCGCCAGTGCCTTGAAGATGTCGGTGCCGCGCCGGATGCCGCCGTCGAGGAACACCGGCACGCGGCCGCGCGCCGCCGCGACGACCTCGGGCAGGCTGTCGAACGAGGCGCGCAGGGTTTCCTCGTTGCGGCCACCGTGATTCGACACGACGAGGCCGTCCACGCCCTTGTCGATGGCGATCGCCGCATCCTCGCCGGTGACGATGCCCTTGATCACCAGCTTCACCTTCACGAACGCGCGCAGGCGCTCGAGGTACGCGGGCGTGATGTCGAGCGGCGTCACGCTGGTGACGCGCGACACATCGAGCCCGCTGAAGATCGGACCACGTTTCCACATCTTGACGCTTTCCGGCGTGTGGCAGCCCTTGCAGTCCCGGTTGTCGATCCGCATGGCGCGTTTCAGTGTTTCGAGATTGCGCGCACCGGGCGAATCGACCGTCAACACGATGGCGGTGGCGCCGGCTTTCTCGGCGCGGCGGATCATGCCCTGCGCGACGGTCCAGTCGTCGGTGGGATAGAGCTGCTGCCAGATCGGCGCGCCGCGCGCTTCGATGACAGCCTCCGGCGCGCTCGATGCGCCCGTGGACAACATGAGCTGCGCCGAGCGGCTCTTCGCCGCGCGCGCGACCGCGACTTCCGCCTCGGGATGGAATGCGCGCATCGACGACACCGCCGAGGTGTACAGCGGGCTCGTCCAGGTGGTGCCGAACACGGTGGTGGCGGTGGTCAGCTTGCGCAGGTCGTTGAACCGGCGCGCGCGGATTTCGTATTGCGAGAAGGCCTCGTGGTTGCGCACCACCGTGCGGTCGTCGTCCACGCCCGTGGCGATGTAACCGAAATGCGCCGGTGGCAGCGCGTCGCGCGCCAGCGCCTCGAATTCCATGATGCTCATCACCTGGTCGGCGGACGCGGGGCGCAGCGCGGGTTTGGTGAACGCCTGCGCGGGAGTGAGGGGCTCGTCCGCCGCGGCCAGCGGCAGGAACGCGGGCAGCGTCGACAGCCCGCCCAATACGGTGCGGCGAGTCAGCGACGAGCGGGTGTTTGTTTTCATTCTTGTCCCCCGGAACCTCGAAGGCATGGAGTCTACGGGAATATCTCTTACTATGAGCGCAACGAATCGAGGACTTCCGGGGTCGGTC
Organism: uncultured Pseudomonadota bacterium; assembly: GCA_963774045.1. Taxonomy (GTDB): domain Bacteria; phylum Pseudomonadota; class Gammaproteobacteria; order Steroidobacterales; family Steroidobacteraceae; genus CADEED01. The sequence continues at coordinate 62,844 of CAVZED010000022.1, read as the reverse complement.
ATGAGCAAGCTCAAGTGCGGTTTGATCCAGATGGGTTTGAAGGGCGACGTGGCCCAGGGTCCACTCAAGATCCGGGACAAGATGCTGGAAGCCCACGTACCGCTCATCGAAAAGGCGGGCGCCGCCGGCGTGCAGGTGCTGTGTTTTCAGGAAATCTTCACGCAGCCCTACTTCTGTCCCAGCCAGGACCGCAAGTGGTATGCCGCGGCCGAAGCGGTGCCGGATGGCTACACCACGAAATTCATGCAGGAGTACGCGAAGAAATTCCGCATGGTGATGGTCGTGCCGGTCTACGAGGAAGCGATGACCGGCGTCTACTACAACACCGCCGCGGTCATCGACGCCGACGGCAAGTACCTCGGCAAATACCGGAAGACCCACATCCCGCAGGTCGATCCCGGCTTCTACGAGAAATTCTTCTTCAAGCCCGGCGACCTGGGCTACCCGGTGTTCCAGACGGCGTACGTGAAGTTAGGCGTGTACATCTGCTACGACCGCCATTTCCCGGAAGGCTGGCGCGCGCTGGCGCTGAACGGCGCGGAATACATCGTGAATCCCTCCGCCACCGTGGCGGGCCTGTCCAAGTATCTGTGGGAGCTCGAGCAGCCGGCATCGGCCGCGGCGAACGGCGTGTTCATCGGCGCCATCAACCGCGTGGGCAAGGAAGAACCCTGGGCCGGGAAGATGGGCGAGTTCTACGGCTCGAGCTACATCGTGAATCCACGCGGACAGATCGAGGCGCAGGCGAGCTACGACAAAGACGAGCTGCTGGTGCACGAAATCGACCTCGACATGATCCGTCAGGTGCGCGACACGTGGCAGTTCTTCCGCGATCGCCGCCCGGACGCGTACGGCCCGCTGGTGCAAGGCTGATACCGTCGAGGGATCCATATGCGATACGAAACGGCGTTCTCCGTGGCAAATCTCCTCGCGACGTTTTCGTGGGCCTTGCTTGCAGTCGGCGCGATGTTTGCCCCATTAGAAGCTGGGCATTGAGGCTGGCCGGTCTCGCGGTTCCCGGCCTCCTCGCCATTGCGTACTTGATTCTGGTGATCGAAGGACGCGAAGCGTTCGCCGCAGGCGGCTACTCCTCGTTGGCAGCCGTGCGCGCCCTCTTTGCAAACGACGCGATGCTGACGGCAGGATGGCTGCACTATCTGGCCTTCGATCTCTTTGTGGGCGCGTGGATCGTGCGTGAAGGGCGCGATCTCGGAATTCCGGGTTGGCTGATGCTCCCGCACCTGCTGCTCACATTTCTGTTTGGCCCACTCGGCTTGCTGCTATTTTTCGCGACGCGACCCTTTTTCAATCGCCCGCGCCAGGCGGAGGCCTGATCGATGCACGCCCTCGAATCGTCGTCCGCGGCAATTCGAATCCCGTTCGGCGAGTTCCATCGTCGGCAGCGGCAGCTTGCGCGATTCGGCTGGACGCTGATCATGCTGAGCGCCCTGACGGCCTTGCTGCAGCTCTTCGATCATCGCCTGATCCACGAAGTAAATGTTTGGGTGAAGCCGACGAAGTTCCTGTTCTCGATCGGCGTGTTCGCGCTGACGGGCGCCTGGTTCTGCGGCTATGTGCGCCCCGACCGGCTCCAAAGTGGACCGATCCGTTACACGGTCTGGGCGACGATCGCCGCGGGATCATTCGAGATCGCGTACATCACGCTGCAAGCTTCCAGAGGGCTCGACTCTCACTTCAATTTCACATCGAGTTTCTACAATGCCATGTATTCGCTGATGGGCGTCGGCGCGGTCGTCCTGATTTCGGCGACACTGCCGCTCGCGTGGGAAATTGCGCGACGACCGCGAGCCGGGCTGAGTCAAGACTTCGTGACAGCCGTCGTGTTGGGACTCGTGCTCACGTTTGTGCTCGGCGGTGGATTCGGCGGATACATGAGCAGCACCTCGGGTCATGCCGTGGGTGCCGAGCACGGCCATTTTCCGATTTTCGGATGGAACCGGATCGGCGGCGACCTGCGGGTCGCACATTTCTTCGGCACACATTTTCAGCAGGTGTTGCCACTCATCGCAGCGATCGTCGCTCCGCTTCCAACGAGTGCAAGGTGGACCGCTGTTCTGGCGAGCGCGGCTTTGGGCACTACGCTCGCGGTCGCGGTATTCGTACAAGCCCTTCATGGCGGGCCCTTTCTGGCGTTGATCCCGCGGTGACAACCGCACGGCAATCGCAGGCGCGCACCGCGCTCGCCGGGCTCATCGGGAATGTGCTCGAGTGGTTCGACTTCGCGGTGTACGGTTACTTCGCTGCGGAGATCGGCGGCCAGTTCTTTCCTCAGTCGAGCCCCCAGGCGCAGCTGCTGCTCGCGCTGACCGTATTCGCGGTCGGCTTCTTCGCTCGCCCCGTCGGCGGCCTGGTGCTTGGCGCGGTCGGCGATCGCATCGGCCGGCGCGCGTTACTCGTGCTCTCCATCGCGCTGATGGGCGGCGCCACACTATTGATAGGCCTGCTGCCCAACTACGAGGCGATCGGGGTGGCAGCGCCGCTGCTGCTGGTGTTGCTGCGGCTCATCCAGGGCTTTTCGCTGGGCGGCGAGTTCACGGGCTCGATGGTCTACACGACGGAACTCGCGCCGCCGAAATGGCGCGGCATCGTCAGCAGTTCCACCGCCGTCGGAGTGACGCTGGGGTTCATCCTCGGATCGGGCTCGGCCTGGCTGGTGGATGAATCGCTCGATCCGGAGCAGGTGGCGGCCTGGGGTTGGCGCATCCCGTTCGTCGCGAGTTTCCTGCTGGTGGTGATCGGCTTGAGCCTGCGTCGCGGACTGCACGAGACCGAGGAAGGATTGCAGGCCGCCGCGCAACGGCCCGCGCTGCTGCCCTCGCTGGCCGCGGACTGGCTGCCGATGCTGCGCACCTTCGGCATCATCGCGATGACCAACGCGGCTTACTACCTGATGTTCACGTACGCGGTGGGCGCGCGCAGCAGCGCGTCGGATGCCGGAACGGATTTCAAGCTGGCCAACACCTTGAGCCTCTTCGCGGTGCTGGTCGCGAAGCCCTTTGGCGGCTGGCTGTCCGATCACGTGGGCCGGCGCCGGCTGATGCTGATCCTCACCGCCGTCACGATGGTCCTGCTGTTGCCCGCGCTGTGGCTGGTCATGTACGGACCTCCGTGGCAGTTCATCGTCGGCCAGTGCCTGCTCGCCGTGCCGTTGGGGATGGCGCTGGGTCTGCAGGGCGCCATGCTGGTGGAAATCTTTCCGCTGCGAACGCGTGTGACGTCGCTGAGCTTCGCGTACAGCGTGACGCTGGCCGTGGCCGGCGGTACCGCGCCTCTGGTGTCGACGTGGCTGGTGGAGCGCACCGGGCAACCACTTGCACCGGCCTGGTACATCATGGCCTACGGCGTCATCGCTCTCGTATTGATCTGGCCCATGCGGGAAACGAACACCCGCTCGCTCGGGGAGCTACGATAAGCCCATGGCGGAAGCACCGAAGAGTCGCGCAGTCCAGGTGGGCGAGTTCTACGAGCTCGAGGCCGGCGCGGACCTCGCCGCCAGCCCGCGTTTCAACGCGGACATCGCGCCGACGAAGGTGGCGCAACGCACCTGGAACACCTGGCACATCGCCGCGTTGTGGGTGGGCATGGCGATCTGCGTGCCGACGTACACGCTCGGCGGCGTGTTGACCACCTACTTCGGGCTCTCGGTCGGCGAGGCCTTGTGGTGCGTCTTCATCGCCAACGTCATCGTGCTCATCCCGCTGACACTCAACGCCTTCGGCGGCACGAAGTTCGGCATTCCCTTCCCCGTGATGCTGCGCTCCTCGTTCGGCATCGTCGGTTCGAACGTGCCCGCGCTGATCCGCGCGCTGGTGGCCTGCGGCTGGTTCGGCATCCAGACGCTGTTCGGCGGCATCGCGGTGCACCTGATGCTGGCGGCGATGTCCGACAGCTGGGCGCAGCTCGGCGGCGTCGGCGAAGTCATCGGCTTCTTCATCTTCTGGGTCGCGAACGTGTGGGTGGTGCTGCGCGGGTCGGAATCGGTGAAGTACCTCGAGGTCATCGCGGCGCCGCTGTTGCTGCTCGTGGGTATCGGCCTGCTGGTGTGGGCGTGGCCGCAGGCGTCGGTCACCGAACTACTCGCGCGGCCCGGCAACCGGCCGCCGGACGGCTTCGTTCGCGCAATACTTCTTCGCCGGCCTCACCGCGATGGTGGGTTTCTGGGCGACGTTGTCGCTCAACATCCCGGATTTCAGCCGCTTCGCGAAATCGCAGAAGAGCCAGATCGTCGGCCAGATCGTGGGACTGCCGGTGACGATGGTGCTGTTCGCCGGGCTCGGCGTGGTCATGACCGCGGCCTCCGCACAGATCGTCGGCGAAACGGTTTCGGATCCCATCACGCTGATCGGCAAGATCGACAGTCCGTTCTGGGTGGTCGTGTCGATGATCATCATCATCCTCGCGACCATCTCCACGAACACCGCCGCGAACATCGTCTCGCCCACGAACGATTTCCAGAATCTCGCGCCGCGACTGATCAGCCAGAAACGCGGCGTGTTGCTCACGGGTTTCATCGGCATCGCGTTGATGAGCTGGGAGCTGCTCAAGCGCATGGGCTGGCTGCACTCGGACGTCAGCGTCGACAGCCTGTATTCGAACTGGCTGCTCGGCTACTCGAGCCTGCTCGGCCCGATCGCCGGCATCATGGTCGTGGACTATTTCCTGGTGCGCCGGCAGCACTACGATTTGCCCGGGTTGTACCTGGACACCGGCCCCTACCCCGCCTGGAACCTGGCCGGTTTCGTCGCCCTGGCGATCCCCGTGGCGTTGACGCTGGTCGCGCTCGTTACGGGCGCCCTGCAATGGTTCTACACTTATGGCTGGTTCACGGGATCGATCCTCGGCGGGCTCATCTATTTCGTGATGGGCCGCAAGACCAAGTGAGGTCGCGATGTCGGTATTGATCAAAGGCGGCACGGTGGTCACGGCCGACCAGGCCTTCCGCGCCGACGTGTTGTGCGCGGACGGCAAGATCGCCGCGATCGGCCCGGATCTCGCGGCGCCCGGAGAGTTTCGAGGTCGTCGACGCCGGCGGCCAGTACGTCATGCCGGGCGGCATCGATCCGCACACCCACATGCAGCTGCCGTTCATGGGCACGGTGGCCAGCGACGACTTCTTCACCGGCACCGCCGCGGGTCTCGCCGGCGGCACCACGATGATCATCGACTTCGTCATTCCCAATCCGAAGCAGCGGATCATGGACGCCTGGAAGGAATGGCGCGGCTGGGCGGAGAAGGCCTGCGCCGACTATTCCTTCCATGTCGCGATCACCTGGTGGGACGAAACCGTGCGCGCCGACATGGCGACGCTGGTGCGCGAGCACGGCGTCAACAGCTTCAAGCATTTCATGGCGTACAAGAACGCCATCATGTGCGACGACGAGACGCTGGTGAACAGCTTCTCGACCGCGCTCACGCTCGGCGCGATCTGCACCGTGCACGCCGAAAACGGCGACCTGGTGTTCAAGCTGCAGGACGAGATCTACAAACGCGGCATCACCGGCCCCGAAGGCCATCCGCTGTCGCGTCCGCCGGAGGTCGAGGGCGAGGCGGCGAACCGCGCCATTCGCATCGCCGAAGTCCTCAAGGTGCCGGTCTACGTGGTGCACGTCTCGTCGCGCCAGGCGCTCGAAGCGATCACGCGCGCGCGCAACGAAGGCCAGCGCGTCTTCGGCGAGGTGCTGGCGGGACACCTGCTCATCGACGATTCCGTGTACCGCGATCCGGATTTCACGCGCGCCGCGGCGCACGTGATGAGCCCGCCGTTCCGCTCGCCCGAACACCAGGTCGCGCTGTGGCGCGGGCTGCAATCGGGCAATCTGCAGACCACCGCCACGGATCACTGCTGCTTTTGCGCCGAGCAGAAGGCCGCGGGCAAGGACGACTTCCGCAAGATTCCGAACGGCACCGCGGGCATCGAGAACCGCATGGAAGTGCTGTGGCATCACGGCGTCAATACCGGCCGGCTGACGATGAACGAGTTCGTGCGAGTGACGTCCACCAATGCCGCGCAGATCTTCAACATCTATCCGCGCAAGGGCAGTGTCGCGATCGGGGCCGATGCCGACCTCGTGGTCTGGGACCCGGCCGCGAGCAAGACCATCTCGGCGAAGACGCATCACCAGAAGATCGACTTCAACATCTTCGAGGGCATGGTCGTGAAGGGCTGCGCGTCGCACACGGTGAGCGGCGGCAAGCTCGTATTCGCCGGCGGCGATCTGCGCGTCGAACGCGGCGCCGGCAGGCACGTCGACCGGCCGCCGTTCGCGTCGTACTACGACGCCATGATGAAGCAGACCGAGCTCAGCGCACCGCAGCCCGTCCGGCGGTAGTTGTGAGCAACGACAAGCCCGATCACGACGTACGCCCGGGGCGCCTCACCACCGGCCAGATCGCGTCCAACTTCGCGGACATGCATCCGCCGCTGACGCCGTCCGAGGCGATCATCGACGCCGACCGCTGCTACTTCTGCTACGACGCGCCGTGCACCACCGCCTGCCCCACCGGCATCGACATTCCCGGTTTCATCCAGAAGATCCGCAGCGGCAATCTGCAAGGGCTCCGCGCACACCATCCTCAGTGAAAACATCATGGGCGGCATGTGCGCGCGCGTGTGTCCCGACCGAGGTGTTGTGCGAAGAAGCCTGCGTGCGCAACACGCACGAAGACCGGCCGGTGCGCATCGGCCTGCTGCAGCGTTACGCCACCGACGCGGTGTTCGAGAACAGGCACGCCGCTCTTCCAGCGCGCGCCGGCGACGGGACGCAAGGTCGCCGTGGTCGGCGGCGGGCCGGCGGGACTTCGCTGCGCGCATCGGCTCGCGATGCTCGGACACGGCGTCGACCATCTTCGAGCCGAAAGACAAACTCGGCGGCCTGAACGAATACGGCATCGCGGCGTACAAGACGCCGGACGACTTCGCGGCGCGCGAGGTCGAATACATCCTCGGCATCGGCGGCATCGAGGTGCGCACCGGCGTCGCGCTCGGCGCGGCAGGTCTCGCTGCCGGACCTGCGCAAGCAGTTCGACGCGGTGTTCCTGGGTTTCGGTCTCGCCGGCGTCAACGGGCTCGGTCTCGAGGGCGAACAGCTCGAGGGCGTCGCGAACGCGGTCGACTACATCGCCGACCTGCGGCAGGCGCCCGACAAGGCGCAGCTACCGGTCGGGCGGCGCGTCGTCGTGATCGGCGGCGGCATGACCGCCATCGACATCGCCGTGCAGAGCAAGGCGCTCGGCGCCGAGCAGGTGACGATGGTCTACCGCCGCGGCCAGGAACACATGAACGCCAGCCGGTACGAGCAGGAATTCGCGCAGGTGCGCGGCGTGACGCTGCGGACCTGGTCGAAGCCGCGCAGGTTTCTCGTGCAGGGCGCGGCGCGTGCACGGCGTGGAGTTCGAGATCGCACGCAGAACGCGGGCGAGACCTGCGGTGCTCGACGCGGACGTCGTGTTCAAGGCGATCGGCCAGAAGGTGCTGTGGCAGCGAGCTCGGCCGACTGCCGCGCAGATCCTCGAGCTCGAGAAGGACCGCATCGAGGTCGACGAAGAGCGGCGTACCTCGGTGCACGGTGTCTGGGCCGGCGGCGACTGCGTCGCCGGCGGCGAGGACCTGACCGTCTCCGCCGTGCAGGACGGCAAGGTCGCCGCGCTGTCGATCGATCGATTCTCTGACGAGGCGAAACTGACATGGCCGACCTCACCACGGAATTCCTCGGCATCAAGTCGCCCAATCCGTTCTGGCTGGCGTCCGCGCCGCCGACCGACAAGGCATACAACGTCAATCGCGCCTTCGAAGCCGGCTGGGGCGGCGCGGTGTGGAAGACGCTCGGCGAGGACCCGCCGATCGTCAACGTCAACGGCCCGCGTTATGGCGCCATTCACGGCAACGACCGGCGCGTGCTCGGCTTCAACAACATCGAGCTGATAACCGACCGGCCGCTCGGCGACCAATCTCGCGGAGATGCGCCAGATCAAGCGCGACTGGCCCGATCGCGCGCTGATCGTCTCCGTGATGCTGCCGATGAACGAGGCGAGCTGGAAGAAATACGTGCCGATGATCGAGGACACGGGCTGCGACGGCCTCGAGCTCAACTTCGGCTGCCCGCATGGCATGTCCGAACGCGGCATGGGTTCGGCGGTGGGCCAGGTGCCCGAATACATCCAGCAGGCCGCCGCGTGGTGCAAGATGTTCGCGCGCGTGCCCGTGATCGTGAAGCTCACGCCCAACATCACCAACATCCTGCCCGCCGCGAAAGCCGCGCAGGCCGGCGGCGCCGACGCCGTGTCGCTGATCAACACGCTGAATTCGATCATGCGCGTCGACTACGACAACCTGACTATCTACCCCGCCACCGACGGCAAGGGCTCGCACGGCGGCTACTGCGGGCCGGCGGTGAAGCCGATCGCGCTGCACATGGTCGCCGAGATCGCGCGCTCACGTGAAACCGCGCGCCTGCCGATCTCCGGCATCGGTGGCATCACCGATTGGCGCGACGCCGTCGATTTCCTCGCGCTCGGCGCGACCACCGTGCAGGTCTGCACGGCGGCGATGGTCTACGGCTTCAAGATCATCGACGACCTCGTCGATGGTCTCGGCCAGTACCTCGACAAGAAGGGCTTCGAGTCCGTGCACGACCTGGTCGGCAAGGCCGTGCCCAGCGTGACCGACTGGCAGTACCTGAACCTCAACCACGTCGACAAGGCATTCATCGACCAGGAGCTGTGCATCAAGTGCGGGCGCTGCTACATCGCCTGCGAGGACACCTCGCACCAGGCCATCACCGCGACCTCGAACGGCGCGCGGCACTTCGAGGTGATCGACGCCGAGTGCGTCGGCTGCAACCTGTGCGTCAGCGTCTGCCCGGTGGAAAACTGCATCACGATGCGGCCGATGACCAGCGGCGTCGATCCGCGCACCGGCCGCGCGATCACGCGCGAGAAGGCGGACTGGACCACGCACCCCAACAACCCGGGGCGCAAGAACGCCTGACGCTGAGCGAGGCATGAAAAAACCCGCGCAGCCGGGTGGCTGCGCGGGTGTTTCGAGCGGACGCCTGCTTACTGGCGCGGCGTTTCCGTGTCGCTGGCCGGATTGCCGGTCGGCGCCGTCTCGGTCGACATGTCGCGATTCACGAACTCGCGGCTGTCGATGAAGCCATCGGCATTCCGGTCGGCGGTCGAGAAGACGAGCTTCGGGTCGCTGGCGGCTTCCAGCTGCGAGATGCGCCCGTCACGATTGGAGTCGAGCGTTGCGAACTGAGCGCTCGCGGTGGTGCCCATCGGGGCGGGGTTCTTGTCCTTGTCGCCGGCAAGAACCGACAACGGCAACGCCACGACCAACGCGGCGGCGATCAACGATTGGGAAACTTTCATGAATTCTCCTGCACTGTGTGTTCCCGTTGGATTGCCCTGCGCACCCATGGTTCGCGGCGTCGTTGGTCGCGCGTTGCCGCCGAATCGCGACATCGACCAGCCGGGCGACGTCGATCGGAGACAGGGTCGCAGTGTCTAACTACAAAGGCTCAACCCGGGGGCCGGTGCGCCGATAGGGCCGCGCGGCGCTGCCTTGTAAGACGATGGCGCCTCTGCAAATTACCTGGCGTCCGCCAGCAGTCGTTCCAGGTCATTGGGATCGATGGGCTTGACGAGGTGCCGGTTGAACCCGGCCGCGCTCGTCTGCTGGTGGTGGTGCTCCTGCCCCCATCCGGTCAGGGCGATCAAAGTGATGTCCCGTCCGTCCGGCAACGCCCTGACGCGTTTGGCGGCTTCGATGCCGTCCATCCGGGGCATGCCCAGATCGAGAAAGATCAGGTTGGGACGCATCGATTCCGCCTTTGAAACACCCTCATGACCGCCGAATGCGGTATCAACCTCATGTCCCAGGTCGGTGAGCAGCATTGCAAGCGAGATGGCCGCGTCCGTGTTGTCGTCCACCACGAGGATGCGATGCCGCAGGCCGGCGTCGAGCTTCGCTGTCGGCTCTGGCGACACTTCAGACCGCGGCTGCGGCGAGTGGCAGGCGCACGGAGAAGGTGCTGCCGCACCCCGTGCCCGGGCTTTGCGCCGACACCGAGCCCCGATGCAACTCCACGAGCTTGCGCACCAGTGACAGTCCGATGCCGAGACCGCCCTCCGCGCGGCTGCGGTGCGCGCCGACCTGCGAGAACAGATCGAAGACGCCGGCCAGATCGGCGGCGGGAATGCCGATTCCCGTATCGGAAACGGTGGCGACGACCTCGTCTCCTTCCCGGCTCAGATGCAGTTCTATCCTGCCGCCGCGCTCGGTGTACTTCGCCGCGTTGGACAGCAGGTTCGAGAACACCTGCGTCAGCCGATCGAAATCGCCTTCGACGTATAACGCGTCGGCGCCCGGCTCCAGGATCAGCGAGTGGCCATACTTTTCGATGACCGTTCGGCATGCTTCGGCGCTGGCCGACAACACTTCGCGCAAGCTCACGCGCTTGCGCCGCAGTTCGATCTTGCCGGTGCTGATGCGACCCACATCCATGAGGTCGTCGACGAGATGCACGAGGTGATTCAGCTGCCGGTCCATGATCCCGATGACAGATTCGAACGGCGAGCCTGCCGTACTGTTCTTCTTTGCGAACTCCAGCCCGTTGCGCAGGGGCGCAAGAGGATTCCTCAATTCGTGGGCCAGGGTCGCGAGAAACTCGTTCTTGCGCCGGTCGCCCTCGCGCAGCGCCTCCTCCGCGTTGCGTCGCTTGGAAACGTCGCGCGCGGCACCAAACCATTCAATGATGTTTCCGCGCTCGTCCACCAGCGGCACGGCGCGCGAGAGTGTCCATCCCAGGGTTCCATCGGCGCGCCGTACACGGTGCTCGAGTTCGAACAGGCCCTGGGTCCTGATGGCGGCCGCGATGACCGCGTTCAGTTGTGGCTGGTCGTCGACATGAATGTAGTCGTTCAACCAGTTGCCGTTCGAACCGTCGGTATCGGCGAGAAAGCCCTGACCATCGAGCTGCCACATCTGCGACCAGTCGGGGCTCATGCGGTAAGTGACGTCCGATGTGGCGGTCACCAGGGCACGAAACCGCTCCTCGGTGGAGCGCAGTGTCCCCGCGGCGGTCTGCAGGTCCGCAAGCGCAGACTGCAGCTCTTCGCTGGATTGCGCCCACTGGGCGTCCGCGGAGTTCAGTATCAGGCGCGCGAGCTCCGGATGTCGCTGCATGACGGCGACCATGTCCGCCTCGAATTCCAGGCTCGGATGCGTTTCGGTCCAGTAGTGCGCGGTCCGCACGAAGGCGAGAAATGCCGTCAGCATCTCGAATGTCATCTCACCAACGGCCGTCGTGATGGCGCTTCTCGCGCGCTCCGCGCGCCGCGGCGCGACGAACAAGAGCGTGAGGGCGTCGAACAGGTCGCGTTCCAGCGAGGTTTCCGCATCCGGAATGGATACCGGGTGTCGCTGGTTCTCGAGCCTGAGGATGGCCTGCTCGAGTCTCTCCGAGCTTGGAACCGGTTTGCTCAGGAGCTCGAGCACCTGCTCGACGGTCTGGGGCAATGCGTCCGGATCGCCGGCCGGACGACCTTCACCGATGAGAAATCCGACGTGCCGGACGATGCAGTAGCGCGCCTCGCAGAACCGCGACAGGTGTACGAACAAGCGCTCTTTGAACAGGGCCGGCAACGGATTGTCGAGATAGCCGGACTTCGCGAAGCCCCACATGTTCTCGATGAGTCCAGGCGCGGACGGCGCGGAACAAAAGAAATTGGGCAGTACGCCAAAGCGCTCCCGGACTTCGGACCTGAACTGCTCCTCCTGCGAGCGCTGGGTATTCATGCGACGGTCAGCCGTCGGCATGCACGGCTGTTACCGGGGCAGTCGGTTGCGGCGGATTTGCAGCCGCCCATTTCCAGACGACGATGAAGATCAACGCGGAGACGGCGATCAACCCGATGAGGTAGTAGACCGCGGGATTCCTCTGCGGCACGCGCAGCGGGGGGTCGCTGGGCGGCAGCGTCGCGGCCGCACGGGCTGCCGGCTTGGGTTTTCGATGCAGCAGCGCGACCAGGCGGGTGGCTATGGTCGCCGACTCTGCCGGCGCGGGCCTGTTCGGCATCGACTCGAGGAGCGAGGCCAGCCTCTGCGTCGCCGAATCGCGTGGCATTTGAGCCAGGTTGGCGGCCTCTTCCCAGGCATCGACGTCGAGCCGCGCCAGCACCGTGAGCATGGACACGGGCGCTCCGCTCGCGTCCTCGCCGATCGAGGCAAACAGGAATTCGTCGAAATCGCTTCTGAGAATCGTGGTCATTGCCCAACCGTCGCACACGCGCCGGGATTCCTCGGTGCGTTTCCGCACGGTGCGGCAAACGTTTCCATGGAACCGGGGGAGGCGTTTGTGGACAATGCGACTGGCAAATCACAAGAAGACGGTGAGGTAACTCCGATGAAACGCCGCGATTTCCTGAATTCGACGCTCCTGGCCGCCGCCGTGGCCGCCCCCGGCATTCGCACCGCCTACGCCGTCGTGGCGAGCGACACGGTCGCGGACATCGCGGCGGTCACCGGCGATGGCCGCGAGATCACGCTGCGCGGCGCGGCGATCCGCGACCTCGCGAAGGCGATGCGCGGCCAATTGCTCATCGCCGGCGACGACGGTTACGACGTCGCGCGGCGCGTGCTGAATCCGTCGTTCGACAAGCACCCCGCTCTCATCGCGCAGACCCACGGGCGCGGCGGACGTGCAGGCCGCGGTGCGATTCGCGCGCGCGCACGACCTGCTGGTCGCGGTGAAGTGCGGCGGCCACAGCGCCTCGGGCCAGTCGAGCTGCGACCGCGGAATGCAGATCGACCTGTCCGGCTTTCGCGGCGTGCGCGTCGATCCGGGCGCGCGGCGCGCCTGGGTCGCGGGTGGCACCTTGCTGGGGCAGGTCGATTACGAATGCATGGCGCACGGGCTCGTGACTCCGCTCGGCACGGTGTCGCACACGGGCGTGGGCGGCCTGACGACCGGCGGCGGCTTCGGACGGCTCGCGCGCCGCTTTGGCCTCGCCATCGACAACCTGGAGTCGGTGGACGTGGTCACGGCCGACGGGAAACTGCGGCACGCGAGCGCGCGCGAGAATCCGGATCTCTTCTGGGGTGTGCGCGGCGGCGGCGGCAATTTCGGTGTCGTGACGAACTTCGAATTCCGGTTGCACCCGATGCAACGCGAAGTCGTCGCGGGCGACTCAGCTTTCCGCTGTCGCGCGCGCGCGAAGTCCTCGGCGCGTGGGGCGAATACGCCGCGAAGGCGCCCGACGAGTTGTACATCGATCCCGCGATGGTCCTGCCGCCGGGAGGCCGCGAGGGATCCATCTCGCTGGAGGTTTGTTACTCCGGTCCGCAGCAGAACCTCGAGCGGGCGCTCGCGCCCCTGCGCAAGCTGGGCGCGCCGGCGAGCGACACCGTCATGGTCAAGGACTTCGTGGAAGTCCAGCGTTCCAACGACACCGGTGACTCGCGCTCACTCGGCACGTACCTCAAGGGCGGCTTCATTTCCCAGGCGCCCGACAAGCTGGTCACCGCGTGCGTCGACGGATTCGTGGGCCACCCCGAACGCGTGACCATCCTGTACTTCCAGCACTGCGGCGGCGCGACCTCGCGCCAGCCGGAAAACGCCACGGCATTCGCGCAGCGGGATTCCCTGGCCAACATGTTGGTCGTGACCGGCTGGCCGCACGGCAAGGTCGAACCGGCCGAGCACATGCAGGCGGCGCGCACGTACTGGTCGACGCTCGAACCGTTCACGCGCGGGTTCTACATCAACGACACAGCCCGCGAAGTGACGTCGAAGGACATCAACAGCAATTACCGCGGCAACTACCCGCGGATGCTGAAGCTCAAGCAGACCTACGATCCGACCAACCTGTTCCGCCTCAACGCGAACGTCCAGCCCAAGGTCACCAACCCGGGTTGATCGACCACCCGAGCTGGAAGCCGACATCGGGCGTGTTGTTGATGTTCTGGATGTTTTCCGTGATCGCGAAGGTGAAGAGCTGGGATCCCCGGCGGTGGTGGACGCCGGCGCTCAGCTGGTATTTCGTCCCGAGCAGTTCGTTGAGATCGGTCTGCTCGCGCGTGTACACGTTGCGGCTGAGGTAGCCCTGCAGCACGACGTTTGTGCGCGGCGTCATGCGACGTTCATAGCCGACCACCAGCGTCGGAACGACCTGCGACGACTCCGGAACGAAGCTGCGCATGCCGGCGTAGTAGACCGCCGAGGCGTTCAGGTAGAAGGCCTGCCTTGGGCCATAACGCTGCAGGCTCATCTGCACACCGGTGTCGGTGCGACCAGTCGACAACATGTCGTCACGGTTCCCGAGCGGCAACTTGATCGCCGATTCCAGCGACAACTTCCAGCGCTCGTCGTTGAACGACTTCGTGTAGCGCACGCCGAATACCGGGTCGAGCAGGCCACCGTGCCCCGGAGATTCGAACGTGACGTACTGGCCGCCCTTGAGGTCGAGCAACAGATTGGTGTCGTTGCGCGCCGCGGCGGGCCGGCCGAACGTCGGGTTGTCGATCAGCTCGTGAAAGTTCTCGATGGTACTGTCGAGGAATCCGCCGCCGAATCTCACGGCGCTGAGGATCGTGTAGGCACTCCACTCGGGAGAGATCTGGTAGTTCACCGTCACGTCGAACTGGGATGACTCGAGGTCGAGCAGGTAGTTTTCGCCGGGCAGATCGCGGATGGCCTGCCACTCGTCCGGCCCGAGCTCGCGCCGCGACGGCAGCGAGTTCAGGTATTTCTCGACGGCGGGGCTCGTCGCCCAGGTGTTCTGGTACGCGAGATCGGTTTCGAACTCCCAGGTGCGCGGCTCCTGCGACACGGAGAATCCCGGCCGCATGTCGAGGCGCAGGTAACCGAAAGGCGTCAGGTCGCGCCCGCGCAGCAGGCCGTGGAAAACCGGAGCGTCCGCGACCGCGCCTGGCGCGTAGAACGCCATCAGGAGAATGACCGCCAACCACTTACGCACCGCAACACCTATCTATTGACCGTTGCGCAAATGTTGGCATCCGGCGCAGGCCCAGGACCACGGCCTTAGGTGTCGGTTGAGGGTCTCTCGTTAGGGTGAGACGCCGCAGGCACTCGCCCACAAGCCCGGTTTTGAATTCCGTAGGACTTCCGTACCTCTTCCGGAGGACTTCAGCCCGTTCGCGGGTGTGCAGTCGGCGCCAGGGGCAATCAATCAGAGAGGACTACGGACATGAATCTGCACCAACTGGGCGTCTGCGTTTCGGCTTCCATTTTCGCTTTCGCCGCCAGCGCGGCCACGCCGCACGCGATGGCGGACTCGCAAGGTGGCCACGAGCGCGGCAGCGCCGCGAAACAACATTCCGGCGAGCTGGTCCGGACGGTGCGGGAGGCCACGCGGCGCTTCCACGACGTCAACCAGGCCAAGGCGGAGGGTTATCAACTGCTGTTCGGCTGCGTGAGCGGTCCCGACGACGGGGCGATGGGGTTGCACTACGTCAACCTGGGGCTGGTCGCCGACGGCATCCTGGATCCGAAGCGCCCGGAGATCGTGATCTATGAGCCGACGCCCAATGGCGGCCGCCGACTGATCGGCGCGGACTTCCTGGTCTTTTCCGAGACCTGGCACGCCAGCAATACGGCCACGCCGGAGCTCGGCGGACAGTTGATGCACCTCATCGATGCGCCCAATCGATATGGACTGCCGGCGTTCTACACGCTGCACGTGTGGGCGTGGAAGCCGAGCCCAACCGGGGCGTTCGTCAACTGGCACGCCGACGTGTCCTGCGAACAGTACGACGGCAAGGAGGGTTGATCGTGTCGTCCCCCATCTACCGCGGCGGTGCATTCCTGTTCAGCATCGCCTGTTACGGAATTTTTCTGCTGGTGTTCCTCTACCTGCTCGCCTTCCTGGGCAACCTGCAGGTCACGCCGCTGGCCGATGCGTACCCGGTGTTGCGGGCCCTGGTGCCCCTGTCCATCGATGTCGGACGCGACATGGGCTCGGTGGGAATCGCCGTCGCGGTCGATGTGGGATTGATACTGCTGTTCGGACTGCAGCATTCCGTCATGGCGCGGCCCGGGTTCAAACGTGCGTGGACCCGGGCCGTGCCGAAGGAGATGGAGCGCAGCCTGTACGTGCTGCTGTCGAGCGTCGTGCTGGCGCTGGTCATGTGGCAGTGGCGTCCGATCCCGACGCCCGTGATCTGGCATGCGGACGCGGCCTGGAGCGTCGCGCTGGGTTGGTCGGTGATGGGACTCGGCGTCGCGATCCTGCTGCTGGCGACATTCCTGATCAACCATTTCGAACTGTTCGGGCTCCAGCAGGGATGGCTCACGCTGCGCGGCGCGGAGCTGCGCACACCCGCATTCGTCACGCCCCTGCTCTACCGGATCGTGCGACATCCGTTGTACGTCGGATGGTTCCTGATCTTCTGGGGCGCGCCCACGATGAGCGCGGGTCATTTCCTGTTTTCGGCGGGCATGAGCGCATACATCCTCATCGCCATCCGTTACGAGGAGCGCGATCTCGTGCGGCAAATCGGGGAGCCGTACCAGCGTTACAAGGAGCAGGTGCCGGCGCTCGTGCCCCTGCCCCGGCGGCGCGTCACCGGTCAGGTGCGATCGTAGGCCGTCGACCGCCCGGCGAAACTTTTCGTGGCAGGCCATGGCCTTCGTGCGGATCCGCTGGAACTCGGGATCCGCTGCGCAGCTCATTCCAGATGGGATCGAGGTCGAGCATGGGAAACGAGCAGTGCCCCAAGTCGACGCCGCGCTCGAGGAAGCGCAGCGCTTCCCGCGGGAATCCGCAATAGGCCAAGGGAGCGGCGAGCGCGTACTGGGTCTCCGAATCCTCGCTGCGCTCCCAGTGTTTCACGTAGTCGGTGACGATGGCTGCATCGATTGCCGCGCCACGTGCGCCCTCGAGGCAGGGCTGGGTGAGCCTCTTGATCTCTTCGTCGGCGGCCCGCAGCACGATGGGCAGGGCCGCGGCGTCATCCTTGCGACGCATCAGGTAAAGCACCGTGGCCCACTCGGTGAAATACGATCCTTCGTCGAGCTTGAAGAAATCCATGACGCGCGACATCTCCCCCGCGTTCAGGTAGGCATAACCGCAGGAGCGCAGTCGCGGATCCTGGGGATCACGATCGAGCGCCAGCTCGCAATGGCGCTGCGCTTCCTCCATCATCCCTCCGTATCGGTATACATAGGACAGCGCGAAATGCGTCTCGGCGCTGGGCCCGAAGCGCTCGAGAAACCGGCGCGCATCGGCGTAGGCGCCTTCGACATCTCCACCTTCCGCGCCAGCGGTCACGATATTCCGCGCGGCCGAGGCCATCTCGGGATCGAGCTCCAGGGCCTTGCGATGTGCGGCCAGCGACTTTTGTCGCGCCTCCGTACCACCCCGGAACCACGTGCCCGATGCGTAATAACGCAGGCCGAGCTCGTCCCAGGCAGGCGCGAAAGTCGGCTCCAGCGTCACTGCCTGCTCGAGCATCTCGATGGCTTTTTCCGTGAGCTTCGGCTGCTGGGGCAGCGCGATGGCGCGTAGATAGAGCTGATATGCCTCGTCGTGAGCTGGCGTCATCCCATGTGTCGTCGCGGCGCGCGCACCCAGGGCGGGCAGCAGGCCCCGTTGCACGGCGTCGGAGATGAGGCTGCGCATGGCCAGCAGATCGCCGGCGGGAACCGTGATGCGGGTGCGCCAGATCACGCGATCCTGCGACACGTGCTGCGCCTCGATCGCGAGACTCAGTTGATTGTCGTCTTCGAAGTAGTAGCGGCCGGTGACGATGTGATCCACGTGCCGCGCCCGCGCGGCGGCGATCGGATCTTCGGCGGGTACGTATGCGAGCGGACGCACGGCGAGATCCCGCGACTGCGTGAGCAGCGTCGAGATTTCGTCGGGCAGCGCCAGCCCGAGGTAATCCAGCGATTCGTCTCCGGCCGCATTCGCGAATTGCACCACCGCCACGCTCGACAGGGTCGGCGTGGATGCGCTCCACCACCATGCGAGTGCGCCGCATGCCCCGATCAGCGCCAGCAATCCGATCGCAACGTGCCAGCGCCGCCAGCGCGGCGGCACGACCGTGGATGATTCGGTGCGGTTGAGTTGCACCGCAGCCGACAGGCGGTAGCCTCGCTTCGGAATCGTTTCGATGACGCGGTTGGCGGAACGGTCGTCACCGAGATGGTGCCGCAGCTCGGAGATGCAGTTGGTGACCGCCTGGTCGGTGACCACGACGTCGCGCCACACCTGCTCGTTCAGGGTCTCGCGCGACACGACCTCGCCGCCCCGCGCCGCCAGGCAGACGAGCACGTCCATGACCCGCGGCTCGAGACGCACTTCGGTGTCGCCGCGCATGATCCGGTTCTGGCGCGGCTCGATGAGATATTCGCCGATGCGGAATCCCGCCTGCAGGTCCTGGAGCGAAAACGCCATGACTCATACTAACGCAGCGTCCGCCGGCGCTGGCGGCGGGAGCCTATTCGGCGGCGGCGTTTCTGCCCGCGTCGCGCGGCGTTCCACCCCAGCGCCGCGACCAGGCGCGGCGCATCTGCGAGCCGGAGCGAAAGCCCGCGGATTCGGCGGCGCGCGCCACGCTCGCGCCATGCTCCAGCGACTGGCGCGCGTGCAGCAGGCGGATCTCCTGCAGGTAGCGCAGCGGCGACACGCCGGCGTGACGCAGGAACAGCCGCAGCAAGTGACGCTCGGTCACGTGTCCCACGGCCGCGATGGCCGCCATGTCCCACGCGCGTTCGGGCTCCGCGCTGAGCGCGTCCTGCACGCGATGCACCGCGGCGTGCAGGTGGCGGCGATGCGCGAGAAACGGCGACAGCTCCGGATGGCTGGACGAACGCCGCAGGTACACGACCATGTCTTGCGCGACTTTCGCCGCCAGCGCCTCGCCGCATTCATCGGCGATGAGGTGCAACGCCAGGTCGATTCCCGCCGTGATGCCGGCGCTCGAGGCGAGCGGCCCATCGACCATGAACACGCGGTTGTTCACCACCTGCGCGCGCGGCGCGATGTCGCGCAGTTCCTCCAGCAGGTCGTGGTGAGTCGTGCATTGCCTTTCATCGGCCAGCCCGGCACGCGCGGCCAGCAGGGTCCCGGAGCAGATCGTGACCAGCTTGTGCGGCGAGCCGGGCGTTTCCAGAGGTCCGCGCAATGTGCGTTTGAGCCAATGCGCCGTGTCGATGATGGGCCGGGTCAGCCGGGCGACATGGAGACTCGGCTGACCCGCGAGCACGACCCAGGTGGGCGTGTTCAGGATTCTGGGCAGGGGCTCCAGCCCGCCGAGCTTCAGGCCGACGGAGGTGGCCGGTTCCGCGACGGGCCCCGCGTACCGCAGCCGGAAACGGGCCGGCAACTCGAGCTCCGCGTACCGCAGATTCGCCAGCCGGAACGCCTCCGCGGGGCCCGCGATGTCGAGCAGCAACGCGTGCGGCACGATCACGAACAGCACGTCGATGGTGGAACTGCGCGGGTTGCGTTTGCCCATGCCGGAAGGATGCAACGGAACGGCCGTTGCGTGAACGCGAGAGTACGCCGATGTCCGATTTTGAACCAAAGATGTCGGCACGTGCCGCCGTGCGTCAGGCCCGGGCCCATAACATCGGGGCAGGCGCACACCAGGAACGACCCTTGAAAATCACCGTCTGCGAGTTGCCACACGAACCCGGAGAGCTCGAAGCCGCCTGGGCCGGCCTTTGCGAACACGTCGCGCAGCAGGGGTCGGACCTGGTGCTGCTGCCCGAGTTCGCCTTCGTCGAACCGCTTTGGGAGAAGGAACGATTCGATGCCTGCGACTGGGACCGGGGCATCGCGGTGTTCGAGACCTGGCTGCCGCGCCTGCGGGAACTCGGCGTCAAGCACGTAGTTAGTACCCGCCCCGCCACCATCCGCAGGCGCTATTTCAACCAGGGCTACCTCTGGACGAGGAATTCCGGGCTCACCGCGCTGCGCCGCAAGTACTTCCTTCCCAACCAGCCGGGCAGCTGGGAATCACGCTGGTTCGCCCGGGGCGACGCCGAATTTCCGCGGTTCACGGCCGGATCGCTGAGGTTCGGACTGAACGTCTGCACGGAGCTCTGGGCGCTCGAGACGTACGCCGCCTATGCCGCCATGGGCATCCACGCCGTGTTGTGTCCGCGCGCGACCGCGACGGCCACGGCGGTGAAATGGATGTCGGCGGGTACGGTCGCCGCGGTTCGCTCCGGCGCCTACTGCCTGTCGTCGAACCGGGTGCACGAAGATGGATCCTGCGGCGGCCGCGGCTGGATCATCGATCCCGACGGCGAAGTGCTGGCGGCAACGTCACGCGACGCGCCGTTCTGCACGCGCGAGGTCGACATCGGCGCGGCGAAGGCGGCATCGAAGACCTATCCGCGATACCTGTTCGATGCGCGCGCCCGGCGGCCGCCGGGCGCTGCGCTCAGTGCCGCGCGATGAACGTATCGATCGAGCGCGCAAGCGTGAGCATGGGCACGCCACCGCCCGTGACCACCGTGTCATTGAACTTGCGCAGGTCGAAGCGCCGGCCCAGCGCGGCTTGCGCCTTCGCGCGCAGGCGGTTGATCTCGCTGTGCCCCACCTTGTAGCCGCAGGCCTGGCCCGGCCAGGCGCAGTAACGATCGACCTCGCCCGACACCTCTTCGACGCTCGAGCCATTCGTGCTGGCGAACCAGTCGATGGCCTGCTGCCGCGTCCAGCGTTTCGCGTGCAACCCGGTGTCGACCACCAGGCGGCAGGCGCGGAACGAGATCGACTGCAGATAACCCAGCCGGCCGAACGGATCGCCGTCGTAGACGCCGAGCTCGTCGGCCAGCTGTTCGGCGTACAGCGCCCAGCCTTCCGAATAGGCGTTGAAGGCGAGCAGCGAACGCGCCAGCGGTAGTTTGAAGGTGTACTCGCCCTGCCAGACGTGGCCGGGGATCGACTCGTGGTAGGTGAGCGTCGGCGTGTTGTAGGTCGTGAACACGTCCATCGTGCGCATGTTGATCCAGAACTTGCCCGGCACCTTGCCGTCGATCGTGCCCGGCCCGCCGTACGCGCCCGGCGCGCCGATCTCGACCTCGGGCGCCATGCGCTTGATCTCGAAGAATCCCGGCACCAGCGTCGCGAAAGCGCGCGGCACGCGTTTGCGCATGTCCTGCACGCGCGACTCGAGCCAGGCCATGAGTTTCGCGCGGCCCGCGTCGCTGTCTTCGAAGCGGAAGCGCGCCTCCTTGCCGAGCGCGGTCATGCGTTCGCCGACCGTGCCGCTGGTCAGCCCTTCCTTGCGCAGGATCGCGTCCATTGCGGATTGCAGCGCGCGCAGCTCTTCCTGGCCGCGCTGGTGGATTTCGTCGGGTGTCATCGCCGTGGTGGTGCCGGCGCGCAATGCCCAGGCGTAATACTCGTCGCCGCGCGGCAGCTTCCAGACGCCGGCGTCGGCCGTGGCGCGTGCGCGATGCGCCTCGAGCTCGGCGATCTGGCGATCGAGCGCCGGCGCGACCTTGCCGGCCGCGATCTTCGCGGCGCGAGCCGCGAAGTCTCCCGGCATGTCCGTTGTACGTTTCGCGATCGACGCGACCAGCGACCATTCCTCAATTTTTCCGCCGCGCGCCAGCTTGATCTGCCGCAGCGTCTTGTCGAGCAGGAAATCCGGCGCGATCACGCCCTGCGCCGCCGCGTCGTGCAGGCGGCCCGTTTCTCCGTCGAGCTGCCCCGCATACGCTTCGAGCCTCGACAGATAGGCCTCCGCGTCTTCGCGCGACGTGATTGCGTGCTGCTCGTCGAGCAGGCTGGGAATTTCGAGGAACGCGCCCGTGTTCTGCGCCACGACGTAGGGCGCGTTGCGATACGACCAGTTGGAGTTGAGCAGCGCCACGTCGCCGTACGGAAACGCGAAACCTTCGAGCGTGAATTCGTGCGCCGTGCGCAGTACGTCGACATCGACGCGCGCGGCGTCGCCGAGCCCGGTCGTATCGATGGCCTTCAGTGCCTCGAGCCGTCGCGCCGCGCCGAGCGCGATCGCTTTCTGTCCCGCTGCCGAACGATCGGTGAGCCGGCTCTTGAGCCGGTGGCGCGCGCCCTTGTCGATGCCGAGCAGCGCGGCGCTCTCCGGGTATTCGACCAGCAGTTCTTCGGCGAAACCGGCAATCAGTTTTTCGACGGCGGCATCCTCGTCGGACGTCGCTGCGGAGGCAGGAAGGTTGGCAGCGGCCAGCGTGGCGCTCGTGCCGATCACGAAATCGCGGCGGGATGTGGTCATGGCCGCAATGGTAACTTCAGGCGGCGGCGGGCGCCCCGCTTCGCAGCCGCGCGGGCCCGAGCATCGCCGCCGAAATTCCCGCGTCGCCGAGATGCGCCGGCAGCGCGCGGCCCAGCACGAGGTGAGCGCAGGTCTCGCCCATCGCCGCGCACGTCTGGATTCCGTAGCCGCCGAGCGCGGCGACCCAGAAGAATCCCGGCGTCGCGCGATCGAATCCGCCCACCAGTCCGCCATCGGCCACGAACGAGCGCAGGCCCGCCCACGGCCGCAACGGCTGCTGGATTCGCAGCGTCGTGACGCGCTCGATGCGATCGATCGCCAATGCGATGTCGAGGTCTTCCGGCTGCACGTCGTGCGGCGGAACCGGATCCGCATTGGCGGGCGAGCCGAGCAGCAACCCCGCGTCGGGCTTGAAATAGAAATCCTCGGCGACGCTGGTCACGAAGGGCCAGTGCGCCGTGCTCACGCCCGCGGGTGGCTGGAACAGGAACGCGGAGCGACGCCGGGGCTCGACGCCCAGCGGCGCGACGCCCGCGAGCCTGGCCACTTCGTCCGCCCAGGCGCCCGCCGCATCGATGAGCAGCGGTGCGTGCAGCGTCTGCGGTGACGAACCGCGGATGGCGACTTCGAGCAGCCATTCGCCCTGCGATCGTTCGATGGAAAGAACCTGCGCGCCGCACTCGAGCCGGCTGCCGCGCTGCTTCAGTCCGCGGATGAATCCCTGGTGCACGGCGTCGACGTCGATGTCCGTCGCGCCGGGCTCGAACAGTCCCGCGCTGCGCGAATTCGGGTTCGAGCACCGGCACCAGGTCGCGCAACGCGCGCTCGTCGAGCAGGCGCAGCTGCGGCGAATGCACGCGCATGGTTTCGAAGGCGCTCTCGACCTGCGCGGCCTGCTCGCCGGAGCCGATCACCAGCGCGCCGCGCGGCGACAACAGCGCGTGCCCGGCGAAGCCGCGCGGCGGACGCTCGAGGAACGCACGGCTGGCGCGCGTCAGCGCGCGGACCTGGGGTGATCCATAGGTTTCGCTGAACAGCGCCGCCGAGCGGCCGGTCGAGTGCAGGCCCGCATGCGATTCGCGCTCCAGCACCAGGACCTTCGCGTGATCGGACAGAAAATATCCAACGGATGTGCCGGCGATTCCAGCGCCGATGATGATTGCGTCGATCACTCTTTCGCCTGCCCTTCGTTTCGCCGCCCGACCACGGTGGTCGCCGCGAGATCGCCGGTGACGTTGCCGATGGTGGCGAACGCATCCGGTATCGTTTCCACTGTACTGCACCGCGTGACCGCGGCGAAATCGGCGGCGAGCGCGGGAGCGAACCGGGTGAGCACCACACCGAGCGCCGCGCCTGCGAGCAAACCGGCCAGGACGCGCGCGCTGGCGGAAATGGCCGGCATGTCAGGGCTCGAGCATGCGTTTCACGCGATCCTGGTTCGCGCTCAGATGATCGAGGCGTTCGTCCCCGTGTTCGCACAACATCACGAATACGAGATCCAGCAGGTGCTGCAGCACCGCCTGGTACAGCAATGGCTGGATGTGCGCGCGCTCGTCGTGCGCCGACACCAGCAGCGACAGGTCGGCGTGCGCGCGCACGGGGTTCGCGCTGTGCCGCGTGACCGACACGACCTTGCCGCGCCGCTCGTGGAACTGGCGCTCGGTCTGGACAGCGCCGGCTGGCGGCCGTGCTCGGAGAACACCACGAGCACGTCGCCCTTCGCCGCGATCGCCAGTGCCGAGCTCATCAGCACCGGATCGGTGTGGGAAATCACGGACACGCCGAGCAGCGCCAGTTTCACCGCGAACGCGCGCGCCTGCAGACCATCCTCGCCGAGCCCGATCACGAACACCTTGCCGGCCGAGTCGATCGCGCGCGCGATCTCCGCGATTTTCTCCGGCGTGTTGATGAGGCGCGTCTCCTCTTCGGCGAGCGCCTTGCTGCGCCACAGGTCCTCGGCCAGCGCGGCCTGCGAATCGCCGCGCGACGGCGCGACCGCGCGCGCCTCCCCATTGCCGCTGTCGCGCGCGACCGCCTCGCTGACGGACACCTTCAGGTCGGGATAGCCCTTGAAGCCGAGCTTCTGACTGAACTTCACGACGCTCGACTGGCTGATGCCCAGCGAGTTCGCGAGCTGCTGCGAGGAGTAGTCGCGCAGCAGGTGCGCGTTCTCGAGGATGAAATCCGCGATGCGCCGTTCGATGGCCGACATCTGGTCGCGCTCCGCGCGGATTTTGAGCAGCGACGACATCTCAGCTTGCGAATGGGCTCGAGGCCGCGGATCTCGCGGATGCCCAGCCCCGGCGCGTCCGTGATGGAGATCTCCGAGTCGTTGAAGATCACGCCGCCGTCGACCGGATTGAACTGGCACAACGAGGGGCCGTCGAGGTCGACCTTGGTGATCACGTTGGCCTTGGCGACCGCGATGTGCGCCGCCGCCGCGACGCTGATGCTGGTCTCGACCATGCAGCCGATCATGCATTCGATTTCGTACATCGCCGCGATGTCCGCGATGTGCATCGCGTTGGAGATGCCGCCGGTCTTCATGAGCTTGATGTTGATGATGTCCGCGGCGCGCATGCGGATGAGCTCGATGACCTCGGTCGGCCCGAACACGCTTTCGTCCGCCATGATCGGCGTGTGCACGCGCTCGGTGACGTACTTCATGCCCTCGAGGTCCTGCGCCTTCACCGGCTGCTCGACCAGTTCCATGCGCACGCCGGCATCTTCCAGCGTCTGGATGGCGAACACCGCCTGCTTCGCGGTCCAGGCCTGGTTGGCATCCACGCGGAGCAACGCCCGGTCTTCGACCGCCGCGTAGATCGGCCTTGACGCGCTCGACGTCCAGCTCGATGTCCTTGCCCACCTTGATCTTCAGCGACTCGAAGCCGCGCTCGACCGCGGCGAGCGAGTCCGCCACCATCTTGTCGATGTAGTCGACGCTGATGGTGATGTCGGTGGTGATCACCGGATCGCCGCCGCCCAGGATCTTGTAGAGCGGCGCGTCGATAGAGCTGCGCGAACAGGTCGTAGACCGCGATCTCGACCGCGGCCTTCGCGCTCGAGTTCTTCTCCAGCGCGCCCTGGATCAGCCGCGTGATGTGATTGAGATTGGCGATGTCCTGCCCGATGAGCCGCGGCGCGATGATCTTGCGGATCGCTTCGATGATCGAGCCGTGCGTGTCGCCCGTGATGACCGCGGTGGCCGGCGCCTCGCCGTAGCCGACGTGCCCGGTGTCGGTGTGGATCGATGACCACGATGTCTTCGATCGTGTCCACGGTGCGCAGCGCCGTCTTGAACGGCGTCTTCAGCGGGACGCGCAGCATGCCGAACCGGATATCCGTGATTTTCATGGACGCACTCGCAGGATGCTGGTGATGTGATCGACGAAGGTCCGCTGCCGGTTGAACAGCAGCGGCGTCAGCGGAGTCACGGACACGCCGTTGAGCACCACGCGGGTCGACCTCGCCATTCGCTGCCGCGATAGCTGATGCCCGTCGTGTCGTGGATCACGTAAGGCATCCCGTTTTCGTGGCCGATCACCATCATGACGTGCCCGGGAATGTATACGAGATCGCCGACCTCGAGGTCGCGCAGTACGGCGAGCCGCCGCTCGTGATCGTCGGCCGCCGTGAACGTGATGCGGTTGAGCGCGGGCGTCACCGCCTGGTCGCGCGTGTTGCGCGGCAGCTCGACGCCGAAGCTGCGGTAGACCTCGGACACGAAGCCGCTGCAGTCGCGCGCGTTGTACGAATGCCCCCAGCCATAACGCTCGCCGAGGAACTTGAAGCCCTGCCGCAGCAGGTTCGCGCGGCGTCAGCGGCAGATAGTCGCCCGCTGCATCGGCCGTGCGCGGCAGCAGCGCCGGCGTGAACTGCAGCGCGCCGTCCGCCGCGCGCATCGGCAGCTCGATGACGTGCGCGGTGTAGGGATGTTGTCCGTTCACCGGCTGGCGGGCGGGCCAGTCCGCGAGCACCGGAACCCGCACGCCCATGTCGAGCTGCAGCTCCGAAACTTCCGGCCGCTCCGGCGTGAACACGGTTTTGGCGGTGGCGCCGGTCACCACCAGGATAGGGCGTCTTGCTTCGTGTACGCGAACACTGTCGTCGGCCTTGCCTTCGGCGACGAATCGTTTCTCGACCCACGCCGCATACGACGGGCTCACGACGAACCACCAGTGGCCGTCGCGGCTTTCGTGCGCGATGGCGACGGGTGTGCCGGGAAACAAGCGCGCTTTCCTGGAAGCGATCGATGTTGCGGTTGTCGGCCGAGTCGATAGCCGCGCAGCGGCGCCGGAAACGTGCGCAGGTCCGCGCGCTTCACGACGAGACCGAAGCGCGTGCGCTGGCTCTCGGGCACGGTCTCGAGCGCGACATTGTTCAGCAACGCGTCGAACTGCGCGCCCTCGATCTTTCGGCCCTCGGCGTCGAACATGTCCTTGTCGGGACGAGCCGAGAGCTTTTCGATCCAGGCCCGGACGTCTCCGGCCGTGAGCGTCGACGGCATTCGCTCGAGATCGTGAACCGAAGGATCGATCTGCCGCAGCCGCGTGTTCTGCGTGGCGATGGCGTTGCGGTCGAGCACGAGGCGCGACGCATTCGCCTGGCGCGCGATCCAGAACTCGGGTGTCAGTTGCTGCTGCTGCACGCCGACGACGGCGTGCGCCGGCATGCGGACGTCGCGCGGCGAATGACTCGTGCACGACGCGAGCAGGCCTGACGCGAGCAACGCGTAGATCGATTCCCTGCCCGGTTTGCACTGCATCGTCATCGCCCCTCGTGCCTTTCAGAATAGTCTCTTCCTGATTGACCAAATGCAAGAATAAATTATTGACCCTCTTGCCGGGCCATGTTACACAGCGATCCGATCAAGGCGGCGTGTGCAACGTGAAAGACGCGCAATTCTCAAGACCGTCGATGCTTCGCGAGCACGTGACTGCGCGTCTTCATGCGTGTTGTTGTCTCGCGGCGCCGCGTGCGCAGCCGACGCCGTGCGACGAGCATCCAGCAACTGGTCGACGGCGGCCAGTTCCAGTCGGCCGAGACGCCGGATCGCGCACGCGCTGGCGCAGCCGGCGCTCTCCTCCGCGGACCGCGAGGCACTGGCCTTCGAGCGCGAGCGCATGCGGCGCATCCTGCTCGACTTCACGCTCACGGCCGAAGACGCGCAGGCGCGTCTCCGGCGGCAGATTCCGGATCTCACCGCCGCGGAATTCGCCGCCTGGGACGCGGCGGGCCTTTTCGAACGCCAGACCATCGACGGCCGCACGCTCTATTTCAACCGCGCGCCGTCGAACCTCTTCCGGCTGAGCGCGGACGCGCTGAAACGCCGCAGGTTCTGCCACTCCGCCGTGGACCGATGGACCCAATGGAGACGGCCAACGCGCATCACCGCGAGGTGCGCGACCAGGCGCTGGCCAGCGGCAAGTCACGCCGCGGCGCCGCGCCGCGTGCAGGTGACGCTACTCGCTGACCGTGAATCCGGACGCGGTGCCGGACGGCGAGACGCTGCGCGCCTGGCTGCCGTTTCCGCGCGCGCTCCCGGGACAGCAGGAGAACATTCGGCTCCTCGAAAGCACGCCCGCGCAACACACGCGTCGCGCCGAAGTCGGCGCTGCAACGCACGGTCTACCTGGAGCAGCGCGCCGGCCAGGCAAGCCGACGAATTTTTCGATCACCTACGAGCTGACCGTCTTCGGCCAGTACCACGCGATCGATGCCGCGAAGGTGCGTGCCCGCGCCGCGCACCCGCGAGCTCGCGCCGTATCGTGGCCGAGCGCCCGCCGCACATCGTGTTCACGCCGGCGATCCGCGAGTTCTCGCGCGAGATCGTCGGCGACGGAAACGAATCCGTACCGCATCGCGCAGAAGCTGTTCGCCGCGGTCGATCGCATCCCGTGGGCCGGCGCGCGCGAATATTCCACGATCTCCAACATCAGCGACTACGCGCTGCACGCCGGTCACGGCGACTGCGGCCAGCAGACGCTGCTGCTGATGACGCTGCTGCGCCTGAACGGCATTCCGGCGCGGTGGCAGTCCGGCTGGGTCTACTCCGACGGCGAATACGACAACATGCACGACTGGGCGCAGGTCTATCTGGCGCCGCTATGGCTGGGTGCCCATGGACGTGACCTTCGGGCGCCTGCAGTCCGGCGATCCGCAGATCGACGGGTTCTATCTCGGCGGGCTCGACGCCTATCGCATCGCCTTCAACGACGACTTCAGCCAGCCGTTCGTGCCGGCCAAGCAGCACTTCCGCTCCGACACCGTGGATTCGCAACGCGGCGAGGTCGAATGGCGCGGCGGCAATCTCTATTTCGACCACTGGGACTACGAATTCAAAGCACGCGTGCTCGCCGCAACTAACTCAGCGTCGGGAGGGCAAGAGCATGAACAACAAGCGACTGCATCAGCGCGAGCCTGGCCTGCATCGTGCTGTGCTGGCATCGTCATCGCGCCGTCGCGACGCGCACGCAAGCGGCGACGGCTCGCTCGTCGGGCACTCAACGCCGAGGACGGCGAGCGCCGTGAGCGGCGCGGAGATCACGGCGCGCAACCCCGCCACCGGCTTCAGCCGCACCGTGCAGGGCCGATGCGGACGGGTCCTATCGCTTCCCGTTCCTGCCCGTCGGGACGTACACGCTCGAGGCGACGCAAGGACGGCAAGAGCCTCGGCACGCTCGCGCGACGTGACGGTGAATCTCGGCGTCGCGACGACGGCGGACCTCGACCTCGGCGCGTCGCGACGCTCGACGTCGATCACGGTGAGGGCTCGCGCGTGGTCAACGCCGTGGACGTCACCTCCACCGAGATCGCGACCAACATCACGCGCGAGGAGCTGGAGCGGCTGCCCGTGGAGCGCGACCTGCTCTCCGTGGCCCTGCTCGCGCCGGGCCTGAACAAGGGCGACGACTTCCGCACTCGGCGGCGTCTCGTTCGGCGGATCCTCCGTGGCCGAGAACACGATCTACATCAACGGCCTCAACGTCACCGACTTCTACAACCGCATCGGCTTCTCGTCGGTGCCGTACGCGTTCTACAAGGAGTTCCAGGTCAAGACCGGCGGCTACTCGGTCGAGTTCGGCCGCACGACGGGCGGCGTGATCAACGCCGTGACGCGCTCGGGCACGAACGAGTTCGAGTTCGGCACGGAGAGTCGTCTGGGAGCCGGATCTTCCTGCAGACGCACCGAAGACGACATCCGTCCCGGAGTCCGTGCGACGCGCAGTACGACGAATACGACCGCGCGAACTACGACGTCTACGCATCGCGGGCCGATCATCCAGGACAAGCTGTTCTTCTTCGCGCTGTACGAGTTCGCGCGACTACAAGCCCGTCAACACCGACAACGCCGGCAGCCGCTTCTTCGACGGCAAGGCCGACGAGGGTTTCTGGGGCGCGAAGATCGACTGGCAGATCTACGACAAGCACCTGCTCGAGCTGCTCGCGTTCTCCGACGAGAACCAGACGCTCGACGGACAGCTACAAGTTCGATCTCGGCGACCGGCGAGCGCGGCGACCGCACGAGAACCGACGTTCGAGACGAACGGCGGCGACAACTGGGCCGCGCACCTACACCGGCTATCTCACCGATAGCCTTTCCGTGAAGGCGCTGTACGGCGAGAACGAGCGCGAAGTTCTCGCGGCTGGCAGCCCGAACGACGCCGATTGCAACCGCATCCGCGACTGCGCGCGGCGACGACCATCGACGTGGGCTGCACCTCGACGCCAACGTCGCTGACGCGCACCGACACGCGCGAGGCCGCGCGCCTCGACTTCGAATGGGCGCTGGGCGATCACCAGCTGCGCTTCGGACTCGACCGCGAGACGAACACGTCCGATCACATCCAGTTCTATCCGGGCCCGGACCGGCTGCTGTACGAGGTGCGCCGCGTCACCGATCGGGCGCCAGCTCGTGAACGGCGTGCCCCTCGCCGGCGGGCACGGAGTACGTGCGCACGCGGCAGAACGAGGTGGTCGGCGAGCTTCGAGACGCATCAACTCCGCGTACTACCTCGAGGACAACTGGTCGGTCACGCCACAACCTGGTGCTGAACGCCGGCGTGCGCCTCGAGGCGTTCGACAACAAGAACTCCGAAGGCGACAGCTACATCAAGATCGACGACATGGTCGCGCCGCGCTTCGGCTTCTCGTGGGACATGAAGGGCGACGGCCGCATGAAGCTCTTCGGCAACGCCGGCCGCTACTTCCTGCCGGTCGCGAACGTCATCAACATCAAGCAGGCCGGCGGGTTCCTGGACGCGCGCACGTTCTACGTCTTCGACGGCTTCGAGACCTTCGAGTACAACGGCGTCGACCTGCCAGCGGCCGATCCTCGGCGCGCAGTTCGGCCCGGTCGACAACTCGCAGGGCGACGGCACCGTGGGCGACCTGCGCGGCGAAGTCGACGCCGACATGGACCCGGTCTATCAGGACGAACTCATCCTCGGCTTCCAGTCCATGATCGACGACAAGTGGTCATGGGGCGTGCGCGGCATCTACCGCAAGCTCAACAACGCCATCGACGACATGGCGCATCACTGTCCACCGGCATCATCTGCGACGGCGAGCCGAATCGTGACGGCTTCGTCATGGGCAACCCGGGCGATCCGCTCACCATCTTCACCGACACCGACTGCAACGGTCCGGCGGAACGCAGGGCGACAACGACGGTTCGTGACGGTCGACCTCGCACGGACGGCTGGGCGCACTTCACGACAACGATGGCGGCGGCACGTATCTCGGACGATCAGCCGGCTTCCGAGAAGCCGCAGCCGCACTACAAGGCGCTCGAGCTCGTCGCTCGATCGCGCGTGGGACGAGCAAGTGGTCGCTCAACGCGTCCTACACGCTGTCGTTCAGCAAGGGCAATGCCGAAGGCCCGGTCAATTCCGACTTCAACTTCGGCGACTACGGGCCGCACCGAAGCATTCGACGATCCCGTGGGTGCACTTCGGCGGCTATGGCTATCTGCCGAACGATCGCCGTCACCAGTTCAAGCTGCGCGGCTCGTTCGGCTTCGGCGAGAGACTGGCGCGTTCGGCACGACGCTGAACGCGCATTGTCGGGCCGGCCGATCAGCGCTTTCGGCAGTCGGCAACCCGTTCGATGGCCAGTCCTTCCACTGCTTCTTCATCTGCACCGCGAACTGCGACTGCGCCGGTCGGACAGCGGGTGTACGAGCTCACTCGCGCGGCTCGGAAGGACGCACGCCGTGGACGTTCGACGTCGGCGCGAATGTCACGTGGCAGCGACCAGCTCGGCTCTGCCGACGCGCATGGTGAAGCTGACGGTGTACAACCTGCTGAACCAGGAGACGCGTGCTCGAGGTGGAGGACCGTACCAGCGACCGATCGGCGGCGGTCAGCATCCTGAATTCGGCCTGGGCACCACCTATCAGTCGCCGCGCTACGGGCAGCTGACGTTGAAGCTGAACTTCTGATGTCGCCTCGGCAGGCGGCCTGCGTCGCGGGCCGCCTGCACGCTCGTGCACGTGAGCGTCAGCCCGGCAGCTGCGCCTGGCCTCGCGGCCGCGCTGCCGGCCCGGCGCCGCTCACGCTCGATACCCACGTCGACATCCCGCGCACCTACATGCGCGAGGCCGCGCTTCGATCCGGCACGCGACCGGAGCTCAAGGTCGATCTCGGCAAGATGAGGCGCGGCGGACTCGACGCCGCGTTCTTCGTGATCTTCGTCGAGCAGGGACCGCGCACGCCCGAAGGTTATGCCGCGGCGTTCGCGGCGGCGGAGCGCAAGGTTTCGGCCATCGAGGACATGGTGCGCAAGTACCCGGACCGCATCCGGCTCGCGACTTCGCCGCGGGACGTGCATCGAGAATCACGCCGCCGGGCGCCTGTCGGCGATGATGGGCATCGAGAACGGCTTCGTCATCGGCAAGGACCTGGCGCGGCTCGATGCGCTGTACGCGCGCGGCGCGCGTTACCTCGGCCTCACGCATACCGGCCACAACGACATCTGCACGAGCTCCGGCACGCTGACCGAGCTCGGCGACAAGCCCGCCCCGGAGAACGACGGCCTGAGCCGCTTCGGCGAAACCGTCGTCCGCCGCGCCAACGCGCTCGGCATGATGGTGGACGTTTCGCATGCCTCGGATGCCTGCGTGCGCGACGTGCTCGGCGTTTCGGCGGCGCCCATCATCGCCTCGCACTCCTCCTCGCGCGCGCTCATCGAATGCATTCGCGCAACCTGACCGACGAACTGATGCGCGCCATCGCCGCGAAGGGCGGCGTGGTCCACCTCGTCGCGTACACCGGATTCCTGAAGCCCGATCCCGGCGCGCGACGCGGCGGTGAAGGAGCTGGAAAATGCGATCGCGCGCCAGGCGGGCGATGCGCAATTCGACAGCGCGAAGCACGAATATCTGCCCGCCTAGCAGCGAGGGACTGGCGCGAATCGACGTGCAGTTTCCGCTCGCGACACTCGACGACTACCTCGATCACGTCCAGCACGCAGTGCAGGTCGCCGGCATCGATCACGTCGGCCTCGCGTCCGACTTCGATGGCGGTGGCGGCATCCAGGGCTGGGCGGACGCCAGCGAGACGCGCAACGTCACGGCCGGACTGCGCCGCCGCGGCTTCACGCCGGCGCAGATCGAGCAACTCTGGAGCGGCAACCTGTTGCGCGTGTGGCGCGACGTCGAGCGGTTGCGTACGGCGCCGTCACCGACCGCAAACACCTTCGATGACGATCTTCGATGCGGTGATGACCGAGTACCACCTGCCCGGCCTGGTGTTGGGCGTAGTCGAGGACGGCGAGGTCGTTTACACGCGCACGGCCGGCGAGCTCGTGTCCGGTGGCGGGCAGGCCGTCGATGCGGACACGCTGTTCAAGATCGCCTCGAACACCAAGGCGATGACCACCGGCGTGCTCGCGCGCCTGGTGGATGCGGGCAAGCTCCGCTGGGACGACCCCGTCGTCAAATATCTGCCACAGTTCAGGATGAGCGATCCGTGGATCACGCGCGAGATGCGCGTGCGCGACCTGCTCATCCACAACAGCGGGTTTGCGCGAGGGCGCGGGCGACCTCATGTTGTGGCCCGAGCCTAACAACTTCACGCGCGCGGACATCATCGCCGGGGTGCGCACCTCAAGCCGGTGCGAGCTTCCGGTCGCAACTACGACTACGACAACCTGCTTTACATCGTCGCGGGAGAAGTCGCGGCCGCGGCCGCGGGCGTTGCGTACGAGGAGCTGGTGCGGCGCGAGGTCTTCGACGCCGTCGGGCTCACGCGCTGCCAGGTCGGTGCATTCGAGCGCGATGCCGTGGGCAACGTCGCGCAGCCGCACTACTGGGAAGGCGACCGCAACGTCGCCTTCCAGCGCGACGCAGACAAGGTGCCGGCGATATCCTCGGCCGCCGCCGGCGGCGTGCGCTGCAGCCTGAACGACATGCTCACGTGGATGCGGATGTGGCTCGATCCCGGGCTGCGGCCGCCCGCGAAAGAAACGCCGTGGCTGAGCCGCGCGCAACACGAAGCGCTCTGGACGCCGCATACGCCGATGCCGCTGTCCGAGCGGCAGAAGCGCTGGAACAACGGCAACTTCTCGGCCTATGGTTATGGCTGGCGGTTGACCGACGTGGATGGGACCTTGCGCGTCGGGCACACCGGAACGCTGGGCGGCATGTATTCCGCGCTGACGCTGCTGCCCGGCAAGCGCACCGGCTTCGTGTTCATGATCAACGGCGAAGGATCGCGGGCGCGCACGGTGCTCAACGAGGCGTTGACCAAACACTTCACCGCGCCCGGTCGTGCGCCGCCGGCGAGCTGGTACATCGCGCAGCTCGAGACGGCGGCCCAGGCTGCCGGCGCGTCCGCCGGGCCCGCGCACCTGCGCCTGCCGATGCGACGGCTCGCCGCGCCGGACTCGATGAAGAGCTGGCTCGGGCGATATCGCGATCCCTGGTTCGGCGAGATCAGCGTATGCGAGCGCGATGGACACGTGCGATTCGACGCGGCGAAATCGCCGCTGCATGACGGGCGACGTGATGCGCGCGGGAGAGCAGTTGCTGGTCGATTGGGACGACCTCGGTGACGAGGAACCGCTGCTGACCTTCTCCGCGGCGGCCGGCAAACCGGCAACACTGACCATGGCCAAGGTCGATCCCGATGGCGACTTCAGCTCGGACTACGAAGACCTGTTCTTCACGCGCATCGGCGCCTGCGCTGCGGCGCCACCCGCCGTGCCGCTGAGTGATGCGTCGGCGGCGGCGAGCGTGGATGCGCTGATGCACGACTACGCGGGCAATGCCCCCGGCGCCTCCGTGCTCGTGCTGCGCGATGGCAAGCCCGTGATCCAGCGATCCTACGGCCTCGCGAACCTGGAAGACCGCACCCCGGCGACGTCCGCCACCAATTACCGGCTCGCATCGATCACGAAGCAGTTCACCGCCGCCGCCATCCTGCTGCTGGCCGAGGCCGGCAAGCTGGGGCTGGACGATCCCATTCGGAAATGGCTGCCGACCCTGCCAGAGGCAGCGCAGCCCGTGACGATCCGGCACCTGCTCACCCACACCGGTGGCCTCATCGACTACGAGGACTTCGTCCCCGACGACGCGCCCCAGGTGCGCGACGCGGACGTGCTCGGCCTGCTCGAAAAGCAGAACCGCACCTATTTCGCCGCCGGCTCGAGCTACCGCTACAGCAACTCCGGTTATGCATTGCTGTCGCTCATCGTCGAGAAGGCGTCCGGCCAGCGCTTCGCCGCCTTCCTGCGCGAGCGGATCTTCGAGCCGCTGGGAATGAAGGACACGGTCGCATTCGAAGACGGCGTCTCGACGGTTGCGTCCCGTGCCTTCGGCTACAGCGCCCGCGGCGATGCGCTGGATGCGCACCGACCAGAGCTCCACCAGCGCCGTGCTCGGCGATGGCGGCATCTACTCGTCGACGAACGACCTGGCGAAATGGGACGCGGCGCTCTACGACGACCGGCTGCTGCGCAAGGAATCCCGGGAGCTGGCCTTCACGCCGGCCACGCACACCGACAATCCCAGCATCGACTACGCGTTCGGCTGGCGCGTCACGGGCGAAACCCTCTGGCACTCGGGCGAGACGCGCGGATTCCGCAACGTGATCGTGCGGTATCCGGGGCGTAAGCTCACCGTCATCGTGCTCACCAACCGCAACGACCCCGAGCCCTACTCCACCGCACTCCGCATCGCGCAGCTCTACCTGCCGGGAACCCGACCCCAGTGATCCGCAATGACGCCGTCATCCTGGGGCTGCTCGCGGCAACCCTGGGGCTCGTGTTCTGGACCACGCAATCCGCGCGGCCGTTCTGGCAGCGCTTCTACAAATACGTTCCGGCGCTGGTGCTCTGCTATTTCCTGCCGGCGCTGTACAACTCGTTCGGACTGATCGATGGCGCGCAGTCCAACCTCTACTTCATCGCCTCGCGCTACCTGTTGCCCGCGACACTCGTGTTGCTGACGCTGGCCATCGACCTGCCCGCCACGCTGCGCCTGGGGCCGAAGGCGCTCATCCATGTTCTTCGCCGGCACGCTGAGCGTGATCCTCGGCGGACCGATTGCGTTGCTCATCTGGAAGGCCATCGCGCCCGCCGACCGTCGACGGTGAACTGTGGCGCGGCATGACCGCCATCGCCGGCAGCTGGATCGGCGGCGCCGCCAACCAGGCCGCGATGAAGGAGGTGTTCCAGATCGAGCCCAATGTCTTCGGCATGATGGTCGCGATCGACGTGTTGTTCGCCTACCTGTGGATGGCCGTGCTGCTGTGGATCGCCGCGAATCACCCGCGGCTCGATCGCAGGATGAACGCCGACACCTCGGCGATCAGCCGCCCTCGCGCGAAAAGATGGAACGCCTGCGCCTCGAGAACGAACGCGCCCCGTCGCTGGCCGACCTCATGATCATGCTCGCGCTCGCCTTTGGCGCCACCGGGCTCTCCCATGCCCTGGCCGTGCCGCTCGCGGGAGCTTTCAACGGAATCGTCGTGGGCCGAGCGGCTGTCGCTGGCCAGCGAGTTCTTCTGGATCGTCGTGCTGGCGACCACTTTCGGCCTGCTGCTGTCCTTCACGCGGGCGCGCAAGCTCGAAGGCGCCGGTGCTTCGCGGCTCGGCTCGGCCCTGCTCTACGTGCTCATCGCGACGGTCGGCATGCAGATGGACCTCGCGCGCCGTGTTCGCGAACCCGGTGCTGATCGGAATCGGGTTCACGTGGATCGCGTTCCACGCCGTGGTGATGCTGGTCGTCGCGCGCCTGATCCGCGCGCCGATGTTCTTCCTCGCCGTCGGCAGCCAGGCGAACATCGGCGGCGCCGCCAGCGCGCCGGTAGTCGCCGCCGCGTTTCATCCTGCGCTCGCGCCGGTGGGCGTGCTGCTGGCGGTGCTGGGCTACGCGCTTGGCACCTACGGTGGCTGGATCGCGGGCCAGCTGATGCGCCTCTTGAGCCAGTAGTGTGGTGCCGCTCTGTCAATGAGCGCACACTGCGCCATCCCAAAACGCAGGAGCAGCGCACATGAGCAAGGGCATGGACCAGAAGAAGAACGTGAAGAAGAAGCCGGCGAAGTCGCTCAAGGAAAAGCGCGCGGCCAAGGCCGAGAAGAAAGAACAGAAGAAGTGGATGCCCTGAGGGCGGCTATTTCAGGGCCTCCACAGGCTGAATCGACAGCGCCTGGCGCACGTGGCGCAGGGCAGCGATCGCCGTAACCAGCAGGATCGCCGCGCAGGCAACCAGCAGCGGAACGACGATGCCGGTACCGGGGTCGACGCGATCGACGAAGCCGGACAGGTAGCGCCGCCCGAGCCAGGCACCGACCGGAACTCCGGCGACCAACGCCACGACCAGCGGCACGGCGAACTCGCCCGTCACCACGCGCACGATGGCCGCGTGCCCCGCGCCATGCAGCCGATGCAGGACCAACTCCGTGCGGCGACGGCGCAGCGTGTCGGACACCAGCGCGTAGGCCCCCAGCATCGCGACGCCCACGGCCAGGAACGCGACGGCGGTCAGCATCGTCGTCATCTGCTGTTCCAGCTGGTAGACGCCGGCGCGCAGCTCGTCCGCTGACTCGATCATGTACGGCAGCCCGGGACCCAGCGTCTTCCACAGGTCATCCGCGGTTTGGCGAAGTGCGGCTATGTCGGGGCCGTAGAGCGAGATGTCCCACTGCGTGGCGTCGCTCAGCTCGAAGCCCTGGGGCATCGCCGCAGCGCGCGCCGACTCGAGCTTCACGTCCTTGACCACCGCGACGACGCGTCGCGGTTCGTTGCCTTCCTGCATCATGCCGCTGCCGCCGCGCACGAGCACGCCGACGGCGGCCTGGGGCGTCGCGAACCCGAGTCCTCGAGCCGCCTTGGCGTCGATCACGACGTTCATCTCGCCCGTCCCTGTTCGCGGCGTGCCGGCCAGGATCGTCATGCCGTACGTTTCGAAAAAGCGCGGTGAGACCGTGGACAGGCGCATCACCTGCTTGTGGTTCGACTCGCCTACCCACGGGTCGATCCTTCCGTTCTCGACCATGGAATGACCGCCACCGAAGCTCCAGCTGCCGGATGGCTGGATGACGATCGAGCGCCGCGATGAACGCATCCAGGTTCGGAATCTTGTCGGGATTCACCATGAAGCCGAACCACAGGCGATTGTGCGTCTCGAATCCGCGATCGGCCTGCATCAGGTATCGCTGCTGCGAAGTCAGCACTCCGGCAAGCAGGAGCAACGTGACTGCCCCGGCGAGCTGCAACGTCAACAATGCCTGGCGGGTGCGGCGTCCCCACGGCCCTTCGCTCATCGTGCGTCCCTGCAAAGCCGGAGCAGGCGTTCGACGCAAGGCGCGCCACGCCGGCGGCGCGAGCACGAGCACCAGCAGCAAGAGGACGGCGACTGCCAGCCCCAGCAATGCCAGCGGCGGAAAGGGATCGACCACGTACTCCGCGCCGCGGAAGCCGATCCAGGTCGCGATGCCGGGCGCGGCCCACCAGGCGAGCAGCACGGCTCCAGCCGCCGCGAACAACAATGTCAGCAGGACCTCCGCGCCCCACAGCCGCAGCAACTGCGCGCTGTCGGCGCCGAGGCTGCGACGCAGCGCTGTTTCGCGCTGCCGCTGCAGCAGGTTCGCCGTCTGCAGGTTCATGCAATTGAATGCCGCGAGCATGAGCAACAGCGCACTGGCCGCCGCGACGGCGGCGAACAGGCGCCAGATCGCTTCATTTGAATCGCCTTCGAAGCGCATTTGCGTCAGCGTGATGCCGCGGAAGAACGCGGCCTCGCGGCCGTTCGCCTTCCACTCGGCGGGCAGCTCCGCATACTTCGGGTGAGCCTCGAAAGCCGCGCGCAGCCAGCCGCCGACCTGGTTGACGGAGACGCCGGGACGCAGCCGTGCGAACACGCGGCCGTTGCCGGCGTAAATGGTGTCGTCCTCGCAGTTCTTTTGGATGCAGCCCTGGGTATGGAAGCCCACCATCGCCTTCCGGTCGCCGACCATGGGGCTCGCCTGACCGACCGGGCTGCGCGGATCGAAGTCGGGGATGATCGCCGCGACGGTGTAGAAGACTCCGTCGGACTCGAATCGCCGGCCCATGGCCTGTTCCGCGGGCAGGTCACCCCAGAGCTCGCGCACGACGCCGGGCGTGATGGCGATGCCGTCATGGCGGGTCAACGCCGCGCGCAGGTCGCCATGCAGTGATCTCAGACCTAACAACGGCACGAGATCGGGATCGGCGATCAGGAGGAACGTGGGGTGCAGCCGTCCGTTCATGTTGATGTCGAGGCCATTGCCCTGCGAACGGCTGATGAGGTCCAGCGGCACATTGCGCTCTTTCAGCATCGGCCCGAGCACGATGGGTCCAGTGGTGAACCAGCCCATCGGCTGACCGGGAATGTTGGGCTTGAAGTCGAACAGCACGACGCGATCGGGATCGCGAATGGCCGGATCCGTCGCGGCTTGCGCGATCGCGAGCACGGCGACGATCAGGCACACACCCATCGCGAGCATCAGGCCGCCCACCGTCACCGCAGTGGGACCCGAGCCGGCTGTTGAGTCCGCGCAATGCGTCGAGCAACAGCGCTTTCATGCGGCATGTTCCAGGTGCGCATCGACGAGCACGCGGCCATCCAGCAGCCGCACCGTGCGCGACGCGAGCGCCGCGTGCTCCGCGCTGTGCGTGACCATGATCAGCGTCGTGCCCTCCTGGTTCAGCTCGCGCAGCATCTGCATGACGTCCTGGCCATGCGCGCTGTCGAGATTGCCGGTGGGCTCGTCGGCGAGCAGCAGCGCCGGCCGCGACGCGATCGCCCGGGCGATGGCGACGCGTTGCTGCTGGCCGCCACTCAGCTGGCTCGGGTGATGCGCGGCGCGGTGCGCCACGCCGAGTCGCTCGAGCACTTCGGCCACGCGCGCGCGCTGTGTTTTCTCCGGCAGGTCGCCGTAACGCAGCGCCAGCTGGACGTTGTCCGCAACCGTCAGCTCGTCGACCAGATTGAAACTCTGGAAGACGAAACCGATGCGGCCGCGCCGGATCGCCGCCAGCTCGCGCGGTGATTTTGCCAGCCACCTCCTCGCCCTGCAAGCGGTAGCTGCCGCTCGTCGGAAAGTCGAGCAGGCCCAGCAGTCCCAGCAGCGTGGACTTGCCACAGCCGGACGGCCCGGTGATGGCGACGTACTCGCCGGCCTCGATCTGCAGATCGATCGCATCGAGCGCCGTGGTCTCGACGTCGCCGGCGCGATAACGTTTCGTGAGCTGACTCAATTCGATCATGGCAGTGCGAACCTCGGGGCATCGAAGGGTGGTTGTGAAATGAGCACGACTTCTCCGGCACGAAGTCCGCCCAGGACTTCGACCTGGCCGGCTGCGCGACGGCCGAGGCGCACGGAACGCCGCACGCAGCTCGTCGCCCGCCTGGACATATATAAGAGTCTGCACGCCGGGGCCGTCCGGGCAGCAGCAGCGCGGGCGTCGCCGCACTCAACTGCAGCCGCACGTCCATGGCCTGCCCGGGACGCAACCCGGGCGGCATCGCGGCCGCATCGGGCCAGCGCAGCAACACCTTGGCCTTGCCGTTGCTCACCTGGGGCAGGGTTTGCGCCAGGGTCAGCACGCCGCCCTTGCCGGTCGCTTCCTGGCCCGGCTGCAGGCGCGGTAGATAGAACTCGTCCACGTCGGCCACGAGCTGCACGCCGCTCGTCGGATCGTCGATGCGTCCGAGCCGGTCGCCGGGCCGTACGCTCATGCCGACCTGGAGCTGGAAGCCGCTGAGCCGCCCCGTCAGGGGCGCGTGCTGGGCCAGGCGCTCGCGCGAACGCTCGAGCAACTGCAGGCCGCGCTGCAGGCCCTCGACGGCGCCGGGCCATCTCATCGAGCGAGCGCTGGCGAATGTCGGCCTCGACGCGCTGATCCTCGCGCGCCTGCTCCAGCAGCTTCGCGGCCAGGCGCTCCTGTCGCTGCGCCTGGTCGAGCGCCACCGCCGATGCAAAGCCGGCGCTCGCGAGCTTCAGCTGTCGTTGATAGTCGGCATCGGCCTGTGAGTACGTGTACTGCAGTTGCGCGAGCTCGCGACGGTTCTGCGCGAGGCTTGCCGCCTGGGCGCTGCGCTGCAGGGACACGTTGGCCATCTGCTGGGCCACTTCCGAGCTCCGTTGCATCAGGAGCTGCTCCTGCTCCGGGCTGTGCAGCTTGTAGAGGGGCGCGCCCTGCCTCGACCCAGTCGCCATCGTGGGCAAACACTTCTTCCACGCGACCGGCTTCGGCCGCGTCGAGCTGCACCGACCGCAGCGGTTCGACACGCGCGCGCAGCAGCACCTCGTCCCGGAAAACGCCGGCGACCACGGGCGCGAGCTGGGCCGAGCTCGAGTTCCTGCAGCTGCGAAGGCCGCGCCCACAGCAGGAGCGCCAACCCGGTCAGGACCAGTACCGACGCGACGATCCACGGCAGCCGGCGCCGCCACAGGGGCGGCGGCTGAACCGCGCGATCCATGGCGGCACCCGCGTGGGTGATGAGGCGCGGCTTGGCTGGGGGACTCTGCATGAGGCCTCACTCTCGGCGAATGGCGCGGCGCCGGCAAATCCCCCTGTCCGCTTTCGAACACCGCGCTGGCGTGCGTGAGTGCATCATTGCGAAGATGCATGGCGTGCCAGACTCCGCGGCCCGATCGATCCTGCTGCTGGACGATGACCCCGACGTGGGCATCGCGGCCCAGCTACTCCTGCAGCGGCGAGTCGCGCCGGTCCATTGCCTGCGCCGCCCGGGCGAACTCATCGCCGCCATCGATCGCCTGCGTCCTTCACTGCTGTTGCTGGACCTCAATTTCGGTCCGGGCCGCACCGACAGTTCCCAGGGCCTGCGCCTGCTCGACGAAATACACTGCGCGACCGAACCCGCCCGTCGTGGTGGTGCTGACGGCCTACGGCGATATCGAACTGGCCGTGCGGGCACTGAAGCGCGGCGCCTTCGATTTCATCGTGAAACCCTGGGACAACGTGCGGCTGGTCGCCACGTGCCGCGAAGCGCTGCAGCGCGCGCAGGCCGCGCCGGAAGATCCGGCCGAATCCGCGCCGCCCGCGGCGCCGGCCGAACCGGTGCGACCCCTCGCGGAACAGGAACGATCCGCGGTGATGGCCGCGCTGGCCGAGGCCGAGGGCAATCTCAGCGCGGCCGCGCGTGCGCTCGGTCTCTCGCGCGCCGCGCTGTACCGGCGCCTGGAAAAGTATGGCCTCTGAGAAGGCCCGCCTGGTCCTCGGCACGGTGCTGTTGGCGGCCGCAGGCGCCGTCGCGGCGCTGGCCGATTCTTCGGCTCGCTTCTGGGTCGGCGCGGGCCTGTTGTTGATCGTGGGTGTCGCGGTGCTGTGGCCGCTGGCCAGGACCCGCGCTGCCGCGGCACCGGTTGCCGAACCCGCGCCGACGCTCGATGAAAGGCGTCTCGCGACGCTGCAGGCGCAGCTCGAACATCTGCCGGTGGCGGCCTGGGTGCAGCTCGACGATCACACGCTTCAGCCGCTGAGCAGCCGCGCACGCCGGCTCGCCGGACCCGGTGGCGTGCGCGAGCGTGCGGCACTCGAGCAGCAATTGCGCGGCAGCGAGCGCAGCGGCCCCGTGGTCCTGGAAACGGAACGGGGAACCGAACGCTGGCAGTTGCAGCGACAGAGTCTCGCCATCGACGGTCGCGAACAGGCGTTGCTCGTGCTGATGCCCCTCGAGCAGGAGCTGGAGTCCGAGTCGCTGCTGGCGTGGCAGCAACTGTTGCAGGTGCTGACGCACGAGATCATGAACTCGCTCACGCCGATCCGGAGCCTGAGCCAGACGGCGCAGGGCCTGCTCGACGAACCGGACGGTGCGGCCGAGCTGCGCACGGCGCTGGATGCGATCGCGCGCCGCTCCGAACACCTCGCCACCTTCGTGACTAACTACCGCAAGGTCAGCCAGTGGCCGGCGCCCACGATGGCGCCCGTAGACCTGCAGGGACTGTTCAACCGCCTGCAGCAGGCCATCGGCCGGACGTGGGCGGCGCGAAACGGCGAGGCGTCGTTCGAACTGGCCTCCCCGAGCCTGCGCCTGCTCGCCGACGACGGCCAGCTCGAGCAGGTGCTGCTCGCGCTGATTCACAACGCGGAACAGGCGACCGAGGATCAGCCCGCGCCGCGTTTGTGGGTGCTGGCGCGGCAGAGCCGCGGCGGGCGCCTGCAGATCATCGTTCGCGACAACGGCCCGGGCGTACCCGCCGGCATGGAACGGCAGATCTTTCTGCCGTTTTTCAGCGCACGCGAAGG
The DNA here is from genome assembly GCA_963774045.1 of uncultured Pseudomonadota bacterium. Lineage (GTDB taxonomy): Bacteria > Pseudomonadota > Gammaproteobacteria > Steroidobacterales > Steroidobacteraceae > CADEED01. The sequence continues at coordinate 19,849 of CAVZED010000022.1, read as the reverse complement.
CGGGCATGGAATCGGACTGACCGTCGTGCGCCAGCTCATGTACGGCATGGGTGGCCGGGTCCGTCACGTACGGCCGCTGGAGCGCGGCGCGGCGTTCGTGCTCAGTTTCTGAGGACCTAGGGCGCTCGAATGATCTTCGCGGCCACGTCGCGCGCCGCGCTGTCACCGCCCGCGGGAAATGACGGCGCGACGAACGCACCCTGCCCGTCCGCGCGCAAAGTTTCAGTGCGACCCCACCGCCCGGTTTCGGGCTCGAACCACGTCCAGCGATAACGCGCGCCCGGCGTGAACCCCGCCAACGTCGGGCGCCGTGCGCGGTTTTCGAAATAGGCCAGCGCGAAGTCGCGCGTCGCCGTGCGCGCGAGGAACGACCAGCCGTCGAGCCCGTCCGCGAGCGCGTCACCCGCGCCGCGCGGCGCGAGATCCCGGGGCACGGGCGCCAGTTGCTGGTAACGCGCGCCTTCCGACAACACGAATGTGCGCAGGTGCTGCATCTGCGCGCCGGATTCGTACTTGAGCGCGGTCCAGATGTGCGGGCGCCACCCGGCGGGCTCGCCCGTGGTCGTCACGTCGTACGCCGCGGTGCCGTGCACGTGCCCCGCGAGAGCGCCGGACAGCACCGAGCCGTACATCATCGCGCGCGCGAAGTAGTTGTCGCGCGGCGAGTTCGCGTCGGGAGTTTCGCCGCCGGGCCGGTTGATCTGGTGATTCCAGCCCGTGTAGTAAGGCTCGAGATTCGCGGCGGGCATCGCGGGGTCGAGCCGGAACAACTCCTCGATGGAGGCGTAGATCGCATGATTGCGCGGGTTGTTGCCGACGGTGTGCATCGTGAGCCACGGCGCCTTTTCGCCGTGGCCGAATGCCTTGAACGTCGAGCGATCGATGAGCGTCGTGTACGGCTGCCCGAAAGGCAGCGGCCCGTACTTGCGATGGTGAAAGGTCAGCGCCTCGTTGAACTCGTCGGCGGTCAGGCTGAAATCCTTGGGGATCCAGTCGAGGTGGATGCCGCTGAACACGAGGTTGTAAGCGCCGTAACGCGCGACCAGGTAGTTCACGAAGCGTGAGTAGGACTCGTTGAAATCGAAGTACCGCTTCCACGACGGCGCGTTGTCGCGCCGGATCGTTTCGAGAAAGGGCACGAAACCCTCATCGGCGAGATGCCGCATCTTGCGATCGAGGCTGGCGAAGTAGCGCGGGTCGAGCCGATCGAAGTTCGCGAGGCCTTCACGATCGGCGAACACCTCGAAGGGCCGATGGCCCAGCTCATCGTGCATGTCCTTGCCCGTCGTCGTCGCGCCGTCGGCCGTCGAGACCTTTGCGTTGGGCGCCCAGGACCCGAACTTCTCCCAGGCATTGCGCAGGAACACGCCGTCCTTGTTGGCGTAAGTCGCGCCGTGATGGTCGGCGGCCCAGTTGGGAAAGGCCGCGATGAAGGAAACGGAATTGAAACCCTGGCGCTTGCGCCAGGACACGGCTTCTTCGAAGGAAATGCCGGGGCCGGGTGAATAGTCGGCGGCGGCCGGCGCGCCCCGGAACGGCAGTCGCCAGGTCGACGCCGCGAGCCACGTGTCCCCGAGCATGAAGAACGGCGTGCCATCGGCGTAGTTCAGCGCATGTCCATTTGCGCTGGAGCGAACGAAGCCGCGGCGATTCGGATTTTCCGCGAGCTCCGCCTCCGGCCAGGCCACCGCGCGCAAGGCCCCCGCGCCGCCATTCAATCCCGCGTCGTCCGCGGGCGTGGCCGCGACTTTCCAGCGCCATTCGCCGGGAGCGGTGGCGACGAACCGCACCCTGAAGGTCCGCCCGCCATCCCAGAAACCATGGACCTTTTTCTGGAAGCCTGGGCCCGTGAGCTCGATCCACACGGTGACATCGACATACGGGTTCGCGTAGTCGCGCGCCGCTTCGAAAGTGATCTCCTGCGTTTCCCAGACGGGCACCTCGCCGGATTGCAGTCGCGCGTGGGCGATGCCGGTGAGGAGCAGGCAGGCGCAGAGCGTGATGAGTTTGCGCATGGGCCCCGATCATAGGACAAGGGCCGAGGGCTCGACACATGCAAGAATGGCGACCACAACAGAGAGAGAGGTTCATCGAATGTCCCGGGTCGCCACCGCAATCCTCGGGGCCGTCCTCGGCCTGACGTCGAATCGTGTCGTGGAATCGCAGGCGCGCGAGTCCTTCGACGCGCAGGTTCCCGTCGCGCCGAGTCCCACGGCCATCGACGGAAAACGCTGGCTGGTCTACGAATTGCACCTGACAAACTTCAGCCGGGAGCCGCTCGGCCTCGAGAAGATGGACGTGCTGGACGGCTCCACCGGCCACCTCCTGATTTCATTCGGGAGCCAGGACCTGGGCACGCGCCTCGCCGCGATTTCGCCCGCCGAGATCAAGGATCGAACGGTTCAACCGGGCCAGCGCGCGATCGTGTACGTGGAATTTCCGATCACGACGGGCAGCTCACCCGGCAGCCTGCGACATCGCGTGGAATTCGCGCGACCTGGCGATTCGCGTATCGATCACATCTTCGCAGGAAATGTCGTCGTGCAAACCGCGCAGCGACTTGCGCTCGGGCCGCCGCTGCGCGGCGGTCCCTGGGCCGCGATCTATCATTGGGAGTGGCCGCGGGGTCACCGTCGCGTCTTCTATGCGCTCGACGGCCGCGCAAGGTTGCCCGGCCGATTGGCGATCGACTGGGTGATGCTGGACGAACGTGGGCGGCAGACCCGTGGCGACGCCGACGTGGTGGCCGATTCACTGGGCTACGGCGCCGACGTTCTCGCGGTCGCGAACGCTCGCGTCGCGGACGTTCGCGATGGCGTGCCGGAAAGTCCGCGGGTGTCCATGAATCAGAAACATCCCCTCGAGGAAGCGGCCGGAAACTTCATTGCGCTCGACCTGGGCGACGGCCGTTTCGCGGTGTACGAGCATCTCAAGCCAGGAAGCATTCGCGTGACGCGAGGTCGAGCGCGTGCGTCGCGGCCAGGTGCTGGCTTCGCTGGGCTTCACCGGTGACTCGACGGGCCCGCATCTGCATTTCCACGTCGCTGATGGCGCCGCGCCACTGCTCTCCGAAGGCCTGCCATTCGTTTTCGACAGTTTCGAAAAGCTCGGGCATTTCGCGGATCTGGCGCAATTTGGAAAAGTGCGATGGGAGTCGAATGCGATTCACCGCGACATTCGCCGGCGAGAGCGTCCAGCGCCGAATGCAGTCGTGATGTTCGACGACCGGTAATCCGGCCTCCGCGCGAACGTCAGCGAAGCATTGCCAGTTCACAGGTTCTTGCGCACGCTCCGCAGCAGCCAGTCGGCGATCTTTTCCGAGTCGATCTCCTGTTCCTTCCGGCTCCACTGCTCCACCAGGTAGATGCCCTTGAAACCCGCGCGTTCACAAAGCCGCATGCAACGATCGAAGTCGTAGGAGATGTGCGCGCCCTGCGCGTCGAAGTCGACGGCTTTCGCGGAAACCACGTATGCGTGCGGGAGGATCTTCGCGAGCGATTCCCACATCGTCTCAACCGGGTAATTCCCGAAGTCCGGCAGCGTATAAGAGTTCTCGGGCCCCGCTGCTTCTCGTAGTTTCAGATGCACGGCGGGATCCATCTCCAGACCGAAATGGTTTTCGGTCAACAGCGGCAGCCGTTTCGAAACGCAGTATCGATTCACCTCTTTCATCGAGACGATGCTCTGCTCGAGGGAGCCGCCGGTCCGTCCGGGATTGATCCGCACGGCGTGACTGCCCAGCAAGGCCGCGGCGTCGATCCACTTGCGTACGACTGCGAGGCTGCGCTGCCGCTCCTCTTCGTCGCGGCTCGCGAGATCGTATGGCTCGTCCACCTGGACGTTGATCAACTCGGCACCGGCGTCCCGCACGCGGTTCCGCAGTTCCAACAGGTACGATTCCTCGAGCGACTCGAAATGCTTGCTCCAGAACTCCAGATTGCGGACGGCGAACCGCTCCCGGTAGAACGCTGGAACATTCAGAAGCGTCAACGGATTCCCGGTCGCGGTGATTCCTTGGGGCCTGGTCTGTTCAAAGCGGTTCCGGAAGATCACCGTACCCATGCCGACCCGATCGGTGGCGGGGCGCGCCGCGTGAGCCGGGCTCAGCCCGACTGAAAGCATCAAGCCACCGGTGCGAATCAGGAAGGTTCGTCTGTGCATGCGTGCTCGACCTCTTTCAAATAACCCACACACAACGCGGTGAGGTGCAGCTTCAGTCTTTCGAACGTCGCGCGGTTGCCGCCTGCCTCGATGACCGCGCGCGTAGGTCCGATGATGGATCCGACGAGGACCTTGCTCACGACCTGTGGCTGCGAAACCTTCGCGTCACTGGCCGTGATCAACATGTCGTGCACCGCCTGGGCGCATCTGGCCGTCTCCTGCCTGACGATGGCGTCGGCGTTGACTGCCGCGGATGGCAGGTAGAGAGCGCGAGAGACTTCCGGCCTGCGAGTCTTGGCATCGATGAAGGCGGTCATCATCGTCGCGCACATCTCGCCAATCGATTTGCCATGCGCCGAATTGCAGGCCGCGATCGTGACATCGGTAACTTCGCTGACGTGCCGCCCCACGACCGCCGCGAGCAGCGCGCGCTTGTTCGGGAAATACTGGTAGACAGAGCCCACCGAGACACCGGCCCGGTCCGCAATCTGGATCGTGGTGATCCCGTCGAGTCCATTGGTGAGCAGAACCTGAATAGTTGCCTCGAAGATGGTATCGATCGTGACGCGCGAACGTCTCTGCTGAGGTCTTTTCCGCGGACTCAGCGATTCGGTCCGGATGCGCTTCATATGCGAATAGTCCCACGAGGCCGGTTTGCGCAAGATACCCCGCATGCGCATATCCGAACATCGTCTTCATGTCGCGCTGACGCTCGTCGGTGCCCTGCTCTGTGGCCCCAGCCTGGCTTGTGTGCCTCCCCCCGGGTTCGTCAACCCGCCTCGTCCCGAAATCGCTCCGCTGGAGGGACTCTTGAGTCACACGGAGGAGAAGGAGATCGACCAGCCGCTCGCGGCCGTCATGCAGGCCGCAAACCGGCCGCTGCGGATCGATGCGACGAAAGACCTGGCAGGCGTCACGGGGACCTTCAGGCTTTCAAACGGGCCCTATGGCACGGTCGGCGCGCGCAGACTCGTCTGCAAGACCGACGAAACCATCGCCGTCGAGGAAGTGCTGCTCACCGAATCGAATGGCGATGGCTCGCGTTTCAGATATGTGGTCTGGAACCACACCGGCCCGAAGTATCGTGACGTCGACTATGCCGTGGGCGAATTCGTCCGCACGCAACCCGCACCTGGCAAGACGTTGGTCAGCTGGACGTATCGATTCGCGCTCAAGAATGGGGTCAGCAGTGAAGAAAGGACCCGCTTCCAGAAGATCTTTCTCGAGCGCGAACTCTCATTGTGGATGCGCACCCAGCTGGACAGGCGTGAATGAAACGTTGAGTGGCCTCGCCGCGCAGCTCAAGCCCGGGACTGGTAAACGGCGCGTTCATGCGAGAACGCCTTGAACCCGAAGACGCCGTGATAGCTGCCCATGCCGCTCCCATTGACGCCACCGAACGGCAATTGTTTCTCGAGGTAGTGAGAGAAGAATCCGTTGATCGTCACGCCACCGGATGAAGTCCGCTCGAGCACCTTGTCGATGTTGGCCTGGTCATTGCTGTAGATGTAGAGCGCCAACGGCTTGGCGCGGCCCGAGATGTGGCGGATGACTTCGTCGATGGTCTCGTAGGTCACGACGGGCACGATCGGCGCGAAGATCTCTTCCTGCATGATGTGCATGTCGGCAGTGACGTCGGTGAGCAGCGTCGGATGAATCGTGCGGTCGCCCTGCTCCAGCTGGCCACCCACGGCAATCCGGGCGCCCTTCGCGATCGCATCGTCGAAGAGTTTCTTGATGCGCGTGAAATTCTGCTCGTTGACGATCTGCGCGATGTTTTCCTTCTTGATGCTGCCGTCGTCCTTGTAGAGGTTCTGCTTCACCTTTGCCTGGAACTCCTCGATCAACGCGCCCTTCTGCGACTCCTTGATGAATACATAGTCGGGACTGATGCAGGCCTGCCCGCCATTGAATTGTTTGGCTGCGGCCAGATCCGCCGCGACCTTCTTCACGTCCGCGCCTTCATCGACGATGACGGGTGACTTGCCGCCGAGCTCCAGGGTTACCGTCGCGAGGTTTTTCGCGGCGGCGGCCATGACCAGCTTTCCGACGCGCGTGCTGCCCGTGAAGAAGATGTGGTTGAAAGGAAGCTCGAGCAATGCGGTTGCCACGTCGACGCCGCCTTCGAATAACGCGACTTCCTTTTCGTCGAAGGCCTGCCTGATGATTTTCGCGGCGACACGGGCGGTTGCCGGGCAGAGGTCCGTCAACTTGACCATGCAACAGTTACCCGCGGCGATGGCGGCCGCGAGAGGGCCCATCGTCAGCCCGAGCGGAAAATTCCACGGGCCGAGGATGAGGCACACGCCGCGCGCCTCGGACACGATCCGCGCCTTGTCATTCTTGTTTCCGGAGGGAACGACTTCGACGGGTTTCATCCACTCGTCGAGATGGTCGATGTTCGTCTGGATATTGCCGGCGACGCCGAGGATCTCGGTCACCCGGATTTCACCTTCGGGCTTGCGGGTGTCCTGCTTCACCGCGGCCACGATTTCTTCCGCGTGGGCCTCCACGGCCGCTTTCAGTTTCCTGAGCTTGTCTTTCCGCTGCGCGGCGGTCGAGGCCTTCGTCTCCCACTGATGAGCCTGCTGGAGCGCGAACACCCGACTGAGTTCGGGGTTGGACATGGGGGTTTCCTCCATTCGAAGCGACGATTCCGGTGATGTTGCGTATTACAACAAGGCCGAATCTCCGAAACTCGAACGGCGGTGAACTCACCTCAGCGGAAGCGGACCCAATCGACGTCGACGGCTCCGGCGCCGGCCTGGGTCACCACGAGATCGTGAACGCCCGAAGGAATCTTTTTCACGGCAACGCTCGCGATTTCCCAATCGGGACCCGGGCGCATTTTCAAACGGCCAAGCAGCGGTCCGTCCGCATTGTCCAGCCGGATTTCGAGCTCGGCGTTGCCCGTGGCCCTGGCACGCACCTCGATCGAACGGGCCCCGTGACCGAAGTCGACTTCGTTGAATCGCACCCACGACTTCGCTGCGCCGAAAGTGGCCTTCCAGCCGGCATGCGGATTGGCGTCGTCCAGGTATGAAACCTTGACCGCTTCGGCGCCGGAGTAACGATCGATCTGGATCTGGCTGTTCGCCTGGACCAGTCCGACCCCGCGCAGCGTCGGCGTGACCTTCCTGATGCTGCCGTCGGCTTCGAAGAACAACTTGTCGGCCCTGATCGAGCGACGTTTGTCGAAATCGGGTGACAGGTCCTGGTCGTGATAGAAGAGATACCACTGTCCCTGGTACTCGACGATCGACTGGTGGACCGTCCAGCAGCCGCTCTGCAATTCGTCGAGAAACACCCCGGCCCACTTGAACGGGCCCATCGGCGAGGGACTCGTCGCGTACTCGAGCCGCTCGGTCTTGTTGGCCTTGTGCGGGTACGTGAGGTAGTAGATGCCGTTGCGCTCGAACTGGAACGGTCCTTCCTGAAGTCCGTTTCTCGGCAGATTGTCGATGGCCTGCGGTTCGCCTTCGATCTCGATCATGTTCGGCTTCAACCTGGCGATGAAGAGCTTGTCCGTGGCGGACCAGGACATGTAAGCGCTGCCGTCCTTGTCGATGAACACGCCGGGATCGATTCCCTTCACGTTTTCGATGGGCGTGGCCAGCGGCTTGAACGGGCCGTAGGGTTTATCGGCGATCGCCACGCCGATTCGCATCCCTCCTCCGTTCTTCGCCATCGCCGGGAAGTAGAAGTAGTACTTCCCGTCTTTGAAGACGCAGTCGGGCGCCCACATGGCATACGCGTCGGGGTCGGCCCATTCCACGTCGTTGCGCGTGAGGATCACGCCGTGGTCTTTCCAGTCGTTGAGATCGTCCGAAGAAAAGACGTGGTAGTCCTCCATGACGAACCAGTTCGGGCGGCCCTTGTAGCCGGGCGGCTCCCGGATGTCGTGTGATGGATAGACGTAGACCCTGCCTTCGAACACGCGTGCCGTCGGGTCGGCGGTGAACTGATCCATGACGAACGGGTTGGTCGCGAATGCCGTGCTGGCAAGCAGCGCTCCGGAGACACCGGCGGTCAGCAGGAGATGCGGGAAGAATTTCATGGTGGCGGCAATGGTCCTGACGTTGGCCCGGGTCGGGATTGGACACGCATCGAACGCCGAAGTCGAGATTGCTCACAACCCCGCTCGAGCTCACCGAGCGCCGTGTAGATGATGGCCTGGTCGTACGCGACGCCAAGCGACTCCTCACATGACGTCCTCCGGCAGGCAGAAAGCCGCGGCAATCTGCCGCTCGGTCGAAGTCTGCGGATCGGAAAGGGTGTGCCCCTGACAAATGCGCCGAAGGTAGCGGGGGAAATCCAGCAGCAACCGCATTTGCAACCGCCGCGCGGCGCACTTGAGTTCTTCCGTAAACGCCCGCGTCGGCTTCCGCCGGAAGGCAAACAGCAGGACATTCACCTCACCGGATACCGGGACGAGCAACAGGCTGTCGCCGAATGCGGCGCGGGCCTGCACCAGGTTGTCGACGAATCTCTCGCTCCGGCCCCAGAAATTCATGACCAACGTGCCGTCTTCCGCCAGCCGGCGCGCAGCATTGGAGTAGAAGGAGGAATTCGCCAGTGACGTTGCGATGCCGTCCGCATCGAAGGCGTCGATCAGCAACACGTCCATGGGCTCGTCGAGCCGCTCGACAAAGCGGGCGCCGTCATCGTGAACGACGCGGAATCGTTCGTCGTCCTTCGGGATGCAGAACTCTTCGCGCAGGGCGATGACGTCCCGGTTGATCTCGACCACGGTGATCCGCGATCGCGGCAGGTGGCGATAGCAGAACTTGGCCAGCGATCCACCACCCAGTCCGATCATGACGATGTGCTTCGGGTCCGGATTGAACAGCAGGAACGCCATCATCTTGCGGGTGTATTGAGAGACCAGCGCGTCCGGATCGGCGAACAACATGGCGCTTTGAGTCGCATCGTTCGTGAAATGCATGCGGCGCTCGAACAGCGTGTCGATGACATATGGCTGAGACAGCTCGTCCATGGATTTGCACCATATGGCACTACGATGTGCATGGTATGATAATCCACTTTACAACTCGGGGGAATTCCCATGGCCCTGGAAGAACGCACCGCGCGCCTGACCATCCTGATAGACCCGCGCAAGAAGGCGCTCTTTGAACGCCTGTGCGACGAAGAAGACTCGACGCCTTCACAGGTGGTGCGCCGGCTCATGCGCGCCTACATCGAGTCGCGCACCGGCAAGCCCTGGACGGCGGAAACCGAGGCCAAGAGTCCGTCGCGCCGGAAGAACGGCCAGTCGCGGGGGAAGACGCTTGAGTAGTCTGGCGAAGAGGAATCGAAGCGGACGCACCAGCCAGCCCGATCCCGGCGAACTGATGCCGCCGGATCTGCGCACGCTGGGCGTCGCCCCGTTTGGCGATCAGCAGCGTGCCCGCCTCACTGCGTGGTTGAGCGAGGCCGCGTGGCCGCGTGGCCACATGAACCTCGCGGAGCTCGAGGGTTTTCTGGTGGCGCTGATCGCCTGGCCAGTCGACATGTCCGCGGGCGCGTGGTTGCCGCCGATCTGGGGCGTGCGCGGCTGGAAAGTTCCGCCGAAACTCGCGACTCGGGCCCGATACGATGAGTTCGTCGCGTTGATCGTCAGTTTCATGCGAGACCTCGATCGCATGCTTTCGCACCAGCCTTCACGGTTCGAATCGTCGGTGCTCCGGGACCTGACGGACCGCACTCGCAACGAGACGCTGCACCGCTGGGGCAAGGGGTTCATGACGGCCCTGACGCTGGGTCAGCAAGGACTCATGTCGCGCAACGCCAGAGCAGGCGCCGCCGTTCGGATCATCGCCGGGAGTACCTCCGCAACTTCGCCGTTCGGACCGAATGCGGTTGAAGATGTCATCAGCGCCGTGATGACGTTGGTTGAGCAACGTGTTTCGCGAGGACCCCTGGGTCCCGTCGAGCAGGACACGAAATCGCTGGATTCCGGCAAGGCCTGACTTACGGCGACGCGCCTGCCCGGTCCAGCTTCTCGCGCATGGGCCATGACTCCGTGACCCCGGGCTGCACGGGTCGCTCCAGCTGGGTCGACAGCGCGACATAGCTGCGGGTCGCGGACACGCCAGGCGTGACGTAGAGGTGGGCGAGCAAACCCTCCAGCGCCTGCGTGTTCGCGGTTCGTACCTTGAGCAGCAAGCAGGTGTCCCCCGTGACCGAATGTACTTCTTCGACTTCGGGGAAGCGTTCGATCGCGAGCAGCGCCTGCGACTTGCACCAGCCCGTCGTGTCTACATGAATGAAAGCGAGCAGAGGCTTGCTCACAGCGGTCGGATCGATCAACACCGACGTGCGCCGGATTGCGCCGGAGCGCCTGAGCCGCTTCACGCGCTCATGCACGGCTGGCGCGGAGAGGCCGACGCGCTTGCCAAGCTCGGCGTAGCTGACGGTTGCGTCCTCGACCAGCACGCTTAATAGTTTTCGGTCGAAGGAATCGACTTCGTGGATCGTCCTGGCGTTCTGCCGAATGCCATCTGTATTTTGTGCCATTAGATGCATTCCTATTGAAGCCGAATGTGGTTCGGAGATCATGCGCGCACGAAGAATCTGGATCAATCTCCAGGAGTGAACGAGAGCATGACCGAACGAATGATCCGCACGAGTGGAGCCGAGCTCGCGACCGAAGCATTCGGCGATCCCGCGCATGCTCCATTGCTTCTGATCATGGGCGGAATGGCTTCGATGCTCTGGTGGCCCGACGAGTTCTGCAAAAGACTGGCCGGCCATCAACGGTATGTCGTCCGCTTCGACCAGCGCGACACGGGACACTCGACGAAATATCCGCCTGGCAAAGCTCCCTACACGCTCGACGACTTCGTGAAGGACGCGATCTGCGTTCTCGATGGTTACGGTATCGCGCGTGCTCACTTCGTTGGCATGTCGCTCGGCGGCATGATCGGTCAGCTCGCCGTCGCCGGGTATCCTTCGCGTGTCCTGTCATTGACGGCGATCAGCACCACGCCCGTGGGGGCGGACAGCTCCCGCCTGCCCGCGAGCGATAAAACCTGGTTCGACCACCAGGCCACGACGAGCGAGCAGGTCGATTGGACAGACCGCGCGCAGGTGATCGCGTTCATGGTCGACGACGCACGCATGACCGCGAGCACGGCGCATCCGTTCGATGAGGCGCAGGTCAGGGCGTTCATCGAACGGGACCATGACCGTTCAGGCGGTTACCTGAGCGCGACGAATCACGGCGTGCTCATGAGCGAAGTCTCGAAGCGCAACCTGTTGAAACAGATCCGCGTGCCGCTGCTCGTCATTCACGGGACGACTGATCCCGTGTTTCCGCTCGAACACGGGATTGCGCTGTCCAAGGCAGTCCCCGGCTCAAAAATGATCCGCATCGAAGGCGGCGGTCACGAACTGCACCCGGCTGACTGGGACACGATCATCGGCGCCGTCGTCGCGCACACGGTTTGATGTTGTTAGATCGCTTTCAACCCATGCATCGGCAGGTCCTGCTGCTGGCGACCGTGCAGGCCTTTGCCCAGACAGCATCGATCCTCGTCATGACGGTCGGCAGCCTTGCCGGCAGTCAGCTCGCCGCGGCCCCGCACCTTGCGACGGTGCCGATCAGCGCGATGATCCTCGGAACGGTGGTAGCGACCGTGCCGGCGTCGATGTGGATGGCCCGCGCAGGCAGACGGGTGGGATTCATCACCGGCGCCCTGCTCGGCGCACTGGGCGGACTCGTCGCCGCGTCCGGAATCCTCGTGCGTTCCTTCTTCGTGCTGTTGCTCGGCCTGTTCCTGATAGGAACGTACCAGGCATTCACGCTGTTCTATCGCTTCGCCGCATCCGAAGTGTCCGACGAAGCTTTCCGTCCACGAGCGATCTCGCTGGTGCTCACGGGTGGCGTGGTCGCGGCCCTGCTGGGCCCCGCACTCGCGAGCCTCGGTGCATTGCTCCTCGAACGCGCTTACGTGGGTTCATTCCTGATCCTCGCCGCAATCTCGCTGGCAGCGGCTGGAGTGCTCCTGGGACTTCGCGTGCCAATGCCGGAGGCGCAGATCGTCCAGAGCCAGCCACGTCCGCTCCTCGTCATCATGCGTCAGCCGACATTCGCCGTTGCATTGTTCGGAGCGGCAACCGGTGGCGGTGTGATGGTCCTCGCCATGACCGCGATGCCGCTTGCCATGGTGCAACATCATCACGGCCTCTCGGCGACGACCGTCGTCATGCAAATGCACGTGCTCGGAATGTTTCTGCCGTCGTTCTTTACAGGCTCGCTGATCGCCCGGTTCGGAGTCCTGCGCATCATGCTTTCTGGTGCCGTTCTGCTGTCGGCACACGTGGCGCTGAGCTTGAGCGGAACCGGCCTCGTCTCGTTCGCGTCGGCGCTCGCACTCCTCGGGGTCGGCTGGAACTTTCTCTATGTGGGCGGCACGACGCTGCTGACGGACGCCTATCTTCCGGCGGAAAAGGGACGCGCCCAGGCGGTAAATGATCTGCTGATCTTCGTGGTGGGCCTCGCCTCGTCGCTGACCGCCGGCGTGTTGTTGCAAACCGCGGGCTGGAAACTGATGAACGCCTACCTGCTTCCCTGGCTGGCTGCCGCGATCGTCGCCATCCTGTGGCTCGGGTATTCGCGGCGCCGGAAGGACACCCGGAACTGAAATCCACCGGGGATTGCAAAGTTGATGAGCCAGTTGTACCATGGGTTCAACTGGTACATAGAGGCTCCCGCTCCGATGGAAATCACCATCGACATCGACAACCCATTACCCCAGTTCGAGCAGCTCATCGAACAGATCAAGGCTGCAGTGACGGCGGGCGTCCTGAAGCCGGGCGACTCGCTCCCCTCGATCCGCCAGCTCGCCAATGATCTCGAGCTCAACAGCAAGACGGTGGCGAAGGCTTACCAGCTGCTGACGCGCGATTCGGTCATCGAGACCAAGGGCTACCGCGGCACCTATGTCCACCCCAAGGCCAAAGCGAACTGCAAGTTCAACCTGCAGGAGTGGACGCTGCGCAAGCTCGGCGAAACGATCGCCGAGTTGCGCGAAGCCGGTGTAACCGATTCCGAAATCCGCAATGCATTTGCCGGCGCCATCAGCCGGCAACCGCCGTCCAAGTGAGGTCGTCATGATCGAGGTCTACGCGTTCCTTGCCATGTTCGCAGTACAAATACTGGCAATGTCGGTCCTGTTTCCGTCGCGGCTCCTCAGGTACTCGCGCGACGCCGCGCAGGGCATTTCCGCCGAACGCCTCGCGGAACTGTATCCGGGTGTCGATCACGATCTGGCAACCCGGCGATTCTCGATGCGGATGCGCGTGGGCAGCGCGGGCGTCGCCGTGATCGGACTGGTGGCGCTGGTCTGGCTGTACGGCTACATGCGGCGACCGGATTGGAGCCTGGGCACCGTGATCGCCCTGAACACCGTGTATTACCTGCTGCAGTTCCTGCCGCTGCTTCTCGCCGCCTGGTTCACGTACAGGCTCTACAAGACGCACGAGCAATCGCTCATCGGAGGGAAAGCGCACGGCCACGCTCGAACGCCGCGGGCTCTTTGATTTCGTCTCGCCGTCCATCGTTTTCGTCGCCGTCCTGGCTTACGTCCTGTTTGTCGCGCTCGTCGTCACCGTGCAGCGGGAGTCGTTCCCGGGGTTCCTGCTCGTCGCGGTGCTGACACTGGTCTACGCGCTGCAGGCACGCGAAATCCACAAGGCGCTATACGGAAAGAAGCTTGGTCCGCTCGACACGCACACGATTCGCGCCAACCGGACCGGCTTTGCGGTGAAGTTCAATGTCTACATCTGCATCGTGAACTCCATGTTCTTCGCGTTCGCCTTCGCGATCGACCTGGTGGATCAGAAGAAGTGGGTGCCGTTCGCTCTCAGTGTTCTATTCGTGACCGTCACGCTTCTCATGTCCACGGGCCTGGCGGCGCTGGCCCGCCAGTCGGCAATGAACAAGCTCGAGGTGCAATCATGATCGAAGCCTATGCATTCCTTGCGGCGTTCGCGGCGCAGATACTGGTCATCTCGGTGCTGATTCCGGCGTGGTTCATCAGAAACTTTCGGGCGAAGGCCGCGCTTCTCCCCGCCGATCGCCTCGCACAGGTGTATCCGGGTGTCGACGTGCGTCGTGTCCAGGAACGTTTCCTGGCTCAATACCGCGCGCTGGCCACGGGAATCGCGGTGCTCGCCCTGCTGCTGCTGGCCTGGCTGTTCGTCAACGTGTCGGGCGCGGAGTGGAATGAAGGCAAGGCGGAAGCCTTGGCCATCGCGTATTTCCTAGTTGCGTTCATGGTGCCGCTTTTTCACTTTGGGCGGTTCGTAGCCAGGTTCAACAAGGAGCACAGGCCCGCGGAAGTAAAACGGACGGCCATCCTGCAGCGCCGCGGGCTGTTCGATTTCGTCTCGCCGTACGTCGTGTCACTGGCGGTGCTGGCCTATTTCCTGTTCGCGGCGATCTGTTTCTATGTCCAACGGGATCCATTCCCTGGTTTTGCCGGGCCTCTCATCAACATCGGCGGGATCACGCTGGTCTACGCAATGAATGCCATTGCCCTGTACGTGACGCTGTATGGCAAGAAGAATCCCCTCGAGACGCACGCGAGTCGCCTGCACACGATCGGGCTGTCCGTGAAGGGCATCGTCTACTCATGCATCGTCATCGTCGTCTTCAGTTCGCTCAATTTTTCGCTGCGACTGCTGGATCTGAAGAGCTGGGAACCGTTCGCGCTCAGCATCTTTTTCGCCATCTGCGCGCTGCTCGCGTCGGCTGGCTTCACCTCTCCACTGCGCAAGACGGATGAGGACGGGTTCGCATCCAACCCGGCCCGGTGAGCGATGACGACATACTGAAAGTAATTCCCAAAATGTGGTCGTACGCGTCCTCGGTGGCCGAGGGTACCGAGTCCGTCGCGCCTGAAGGCTAAATCTTGCTGCCTTTGCCTTCCCGACTCTTTCCCGCGGTGGGAAGCCCCAAACGGTCCGCCATGTTCACGAGTTCCGGCAGTGACCGCGCGCCCATCTTCGCCATCACACGTCCTCTGTGGGCTTTCACCGTGATCTCGCTTATTACGAGGTCGCCGCCCACTTGCTTGTTCATCAGACCGCGAACGACGAGCGCCATGACTTGCCGCTCCCTCAGGGTAAGCGAGCCGTAGCGACCACTCAGCTCATGAAACGCTTCGCGCTCCTGCAAGGTCGCGCGACTGCGCTCCACGGCATTCTCAATCGCACCCAGGATGACTCCAGGCCCGTAGGGTTTGGTCAGGAACTCGACCGCACCGGCCTTCATTGCGCGAACGGTCGTCGGGATATCACCGTAGCCGGTGATGAAGATGATCGGCAACGAGTCCTGATTTGCCAGACGCTCCTGAAGCTCCAGGCCGTTCAAGTCCGGCAGATTCACATCGAGCACCACGCAACCGGTCAGCCGCTGCCGCTGACGCGCATGCGCCAGAAAGGCCTCAGCGGAATCGAACATCACTGGCCGGTACCCAGCACTGGCAATCAGCGCCTCGAGCGATTCGCGCACCGAAACATCATCGTCGACCACGAACACGATGGGCTTGAGCTCGGACAAGGCAGTCTGCTTTGCACCCGACATCAGCGCCATCCTGTGGGGTTGGGCAACGGCGATAGTTGTGTCCATGTCTCCTACCCTCTTAGCGGTTGTTCAGCAAGCGTCTCAAGGTGTGTCTCAGACTTGTGGCAGCGCGGCATCGAACGCATTTCTAAGCTGCAGCTCGCTGAACGGTTTGAACAGGCACGCCGCCGCTCCACGTTGCATCAGCTTCTCGCGTATGGACTCATCAGCACGGGCAGTGATGAAAACGATCGGCACCCGAACGCCTCTCGAAGCAAGCTCGTCCTGCAGCTCGGGACCGGACATGCCCGGCATGCAAACGTCCAGGAGCAGGCATTGCGTCCGGGACAGGTCCTTGGATGACAGAAACTCACCGGCCGAGGCGAACGCCTGCGCAGTGAATCCAAATCCCCGCAACATATCGGGGAGCGACTCGCGCACAGATTCGTCGTCATCCACGATCGCCACAAGCAGCTGCCTCGTCGTCGCCATCAATGCATGATGCGCCGCTTCGCTCGTCACCGCGCCGATACCAAGGTATCGGGTGTACGACATGGAACAGAAAACAGAAAAGTGGCGCCCGCATCGACGTTAGGCACCGCCCAGAGGCGCCCCTGATGGTTCTCGATGATGGAGCGGCTCACTGATAGTCCAACTCCCATTCCGTCGTTCTTCGTGCTGTAGAAGGGTTCGAACAATTTGGCCTTGGTTTGAAGGTCGAAACCGACGCCAGAATCCCTCACGCTCAACTGCACGCAATCGCCTTCTTGCCGTTCGGTTCTGATCAGCAGGTTTCTCGGACGACCATCAACGGCGTTCATCGCGTCCAAGGCATTCCGGAGCAGATTCAGGACGACCTGCTGCAGCTGAACACGATCGGCCCTGACGAGCGGAAGGTCGTCGGCAAACTCGGTTCGTACGGTCACCCGGCTGGTCTGAATCTCATCGAGCGACAGCCCGATCACCTCTCGTGTCGCCTCATTGAGGTCCACGGATTCGAATGCGGGCTCCTTCTTGTTGAAGAGCGCGCGCAATCGCTCGACGACGCTGGCGGCGCGCTCACTGTCTCGCATGGTGCGACGTACGGCTTCCCGCGCACCGTCGAGATCCGGAGGGTCAGCCGTCAGCATTCGCGCACAGGTGGCACAGTTCGTCGTGATGCCCGTTAGCGGCTGGTTCAACTCATGTGCAATCGACGCGGACAGCTGCCCTATCGTGGCGTTACGGTTTGCGAGTGCGAGTTCCAACTGGATTTCGTGATATCGCCTCTGCTCCTCCTGCAGCCGCTTCGTCTCCGTCATGTCGCGATGGATCACGTAACCAATGTTTCCATTGCCCTTGGAGGGCACCGGGACGCAGATCAAGGAGACTGGAACGCGTGTGCCGTTCTTGTGGCTGCGGACGGTCTCAACGGTGAAGACGTCTTCCGCCTGGACCATCCGATTCATGAAACTTTCGACCTCCGCTTGGAGATCATCCGGCGTAATGAGATCCCTGATTCGCCGACCGGTCGCTTCTTCCTGGGTGTACCCGAAGATCTTCGTGAATTCCGGGTTGACGCGCGTGATCCGGAAGTCGCGGTCGACCATGGCGACAGCCTCCGGGACCCGCGCGAACAGTTCTCTGAGTCGCGCCACTTGCTCCTCGAGCTCGCTGCCCAGGCGAGTCAACGTCTGCAGGTCTGACTGAAGCACATCGCGGCAATGCGACAGGACCTCCTGATAGACGTCGCTGTAGTGATTCGTCTTGTCATCGAGAACGCAGATGGTCCCGAACACCCGGCCATCAGGCCAAAGAACCGGGTATCCCAGGTACGAAATCATTCCCAGCTGGATTTCAGGACACAGCCTGAACTGAACGCTTTCGAGAGCGTTGGCGACGAGCAGCGGCTCACGATTCTTGATGACGGTCTCGCAAAACGTCCCGATGTCCATCGCGAAGAACTCGTCGATTGGAAATGGATTTCCTTTTGAGTCGCTGGAGACAATGACTTCATAACGCGTGTCATGCGGCGGTTCCATTTTGGTCACCACCGCTGATGGAACACTCATGATGTTTGCCAGCAAGTCGACGATTCGCTGCCATTTCCGCAGGACGTCGGACGGAATTGCGATTTCTGGGGTATCTGTGTCCACGGCGCGGCCTTCTTGAAGGGTCACCGGAGGCTCTTTTGTTATTGAGCAAAGCCGCTTGCTTCGGCGGATTCAACCACCTTAGCACCTCTGGCTGCCCGAATCGTCTCAGCCTCGAGATCAAAAGCTGGCGCCTGCGACGACTCCGTGCCTCCCGCCGGAAGAGCGCAACTGGCCTGCAGAATATGCGCCAACTACCCCACCAGGGTCTATCGGCCCTTGGTCGCGTCGATCTCCGGCAGCGAGGGCTTTCCGCACAGGGACGAAGGTATTGGTCGATACCTTCGCGTCTGCGATTGAACGCGCCGATCCTGTTCAATCAGCCCGGTTGCATCGACACACCATTTGCTGGAGCAGTTCATGACCCTCGTCTTCCGCCTCCTGTTGAGTTGCGCGCTGGTTCTCTCCCCCGCACTTGGCATGGCCAGCGAGCGCTATCCGTTCATGCCTCAAATCGCGCCCATCGGCGAGCGCACGCCCAAGTATCAGGACATCCCCGAATCGGCGCGCGGTCCCGCCATCGAGCCTGACAAAGGATACCGGCTGCAGGAGCTGGGCGACGGCTTGTACATGGTCACCGACAACATCTACCAGTCCATGTTCCTGGTCTACGATCGCGGCGTCGTGGTGGTGGACGCGCCCCCTAACTATGCGAAGCTGATCCCGCGGGCGATCGCGGAGGTGACGAAGAATCCGGTCACGCACGTCATCTACAGCCACTCGCACATCGACCACATCGGCGGCGTCACGGCGCTCGGCGGTCACCCCGCCATCATCGCCCAGGAGGAAACCGCGAGGCTTCTCCGGCGGGCTGCCGATTCGAACCGGCCCCTGCCGACGATCACCTTCAAGGACACCCATGTCCTCGACGTCGGCGGCAAGAAGCTCGAGCTCTCCTACCACGGAGACGCGCATGAACCAGGCAACATCTTCATCAACGCGCCGGCACAACGAGTGCTCATGGTCGTCGACATCGTCTTTCCGGGCTGGATGCCATGGCGAAGGTTTGCCGTCGCGCACGACGTACCCGGCCACTTCGAACAGGTCGAGCTGATTCGAAAACTGCCTTGGGTCACGTTGGTAGGCGGCCACGTCGCCCGTACCGGCACTCACGCGGACGTCGATCTGCAGTCCGAATTCTATCGAGACATCAAGGCCGCGGCCGCGGAGGCGCTGTCGACCACCACGCCCGGCGAAACGCTGAATCCGGCCGATGGCGGCAATCCCTGGGCCGGCTACGACAACTACATCGATCGCGTCGCGCTTCAGTGCGTGAATTCAATTACGCCCAAGTGGTCGCCGAAAACTCGCCGCCTTCGATGTCTACATCTGGGACCAGTGTTACGCGATGGAACAAAGCCTGCGAATCGACTAACTACGCTCGTAAAGGAGTTTTTGATGACCAAGATCCGACTGTTTCTCACCGGCATCGCCATTCTCGCCGCCTCACTCGCCTTCGCCGCCGATCCGTCCCCGCAATCCGCAAAGGACAAATACAGCGTCAAGGTTCCAGGCGGGCTGGCGTTCTCAGAATTCAAGGGATTCGAAAGCTGGGAGGCCATCTCGGTCAGCGCGAGCGATAAGGCCGTGGCAGTGATCGTGGGCAACCCAGCGATGATTGCCGCCTTCAAATCCGGTTACCCGTCGAACGGCAAGGCGGCTCCCGACGGCGCGAAAATGGCGAAAATCCACTGGGCGCCGGGGAAGAACCAGTTCTTTCCGACGCCACCGTTCCTGGAAAGCAGCAGAACGTGGACTTCATGGTGAAGGACGGCAAACGATTCGCCGACAGCGGTGGATGGGGATATGCGGTCTTCGATTACAACGCCGCGACCGATACCTTCACGCCCGGCACGCTGGCCGGATCACCACCCAAGGCAACGATGCCAAGTGCGGCTTTGCGTGTCACACGGTCGCGAAGTCGCGCGACTACGTCTTCACGGAATACGGTCATCGGTGAGCGGTACGCGTTCACGGTGATTTCGCC
>CAVZED010000021.1:0-72974 GCA_963774045.1 uncultured Pseudomonadota bacterium | reverse complement strand
GAAGCCCGAGGAGGCCAGTGACTTCTCGATCGCCTTTGGCATCGCCGTCGGGATCGTGGTCGGCATCTTCTCCAATGGCTTCGGGTTCGTGACCGGCCCCGCCTCCGGCAACCTCGCCCAGCAGTACTCCGATCTGATGATCAAGGGCCGCTACGACTGGAAGGGGCCGATGAAGGGTCTGGCCCGATCGCTGGGATTCGGGGGCAGTCTGCGCGACATCGTCGATCCGTTCGATTCGCGCAAGTACAACGCCCTGGTCGATCAGGTGAAGACCCTGGGCAAGATGGGCATCGACATTGGCGGCATGGGCTCGTTCAGCCAGTTCGAGTATTGGCTCGGTGAACCTGGAACCGGCAGTGACTTCTCCAAGCAGATGTGGGATCCGCTCGCGTTTGGGGCCACCGAGAACCCGATCGACAAGCAGTCGGTGGCGATCAGCGCGGCGGCGGGGGCTGCGACCTATGGCGTGGGTACCGGTTTGAGCTTCATCGGCACCGGGGTTAACGCCGCGGCCATGACGACGGCTCAAGCTCTCGCGTCGAATGCTTATGTGATCGCCGCCGCAGGCGCCGTGGCCGGCTACAGCACCACGTTCGCGATGAACCGGCTGCTGCACCGGAACATGGAGTGGAGCTGGAGAGACGTCGCCACCAATGCACTGGCCTCGATGGCGAGTGTCGGCGCCACTCACGCGACGGAGCAAGTCAGCAACTCGGCCTTCTGGCAGACGGCTGCGGCTGGAGCCAGCAGCGTCGCTGTGCGGCTGCTGCGCGGCGGGACGCTGAGTGCGGCAGAGGTCGTGATGGATGTGTTCGGCAATGCCGTTGCGAACTCGCTGCTGAAGCAGAATGCGCCGCCGACACAATCGGCGGCAGAACAGCCTGCCTCGCCGTATCCAAGCCTTGAAGAGATGCAGGCACACGTCGCCAGCATGGAGAGCGTGCTCGACAAGAATCCCGAGCGGGATGCATTCGAGGTGAGTCTCACCCCGACCCCGGACGAGATCAGCCGTGCGATAGCGAGCTACGAGCCCACCGCTCCGATTGATTTCAACTACGTCGATAGCGCGATGGACGAAACGCCGGTAGTCACCTATGACGACGCCCGAGAGCAGTACATCGCAACCTATGCGAACGGTAACGTTCTCGGATTTGATAACGGCCAATGGGGCCAACCCCGAGGCGAGACGATCGTTGTCAGCCACTCGAGCTACACCCCGCAGCAGCAGGCGCAGTTCGATGGATGGACAACAGGTCCGGGGCGGATGCTCGAGGCCACTGCTGGCCGAATCATTGACCGAGCCGCTGCGCGTCAGCTCGCAATGGCGAACCCTGCGAACTTCTCTGCGGACATGCGCTTGGCGGCGGAACAACACCTCTCGATGGATAGGCTGATTGCCGCTCGCGCGGCGACTCTTCCGCGCGAGCTTGGCGGCGCCGCGACGATGACGGACGCAGACTCGGGCGCGAAGGTGTCGCTCTTCGAGCGTGGAATGGATTGGTATGGCGAGAAGGTCTCAAACGTCATCGCCGCTGTTAGCGATCCTGGTCAAGGCTTGATTGGATTTGCGAAGGCCATCCCGAACACGATTGTGGACATCTCGCATGGCACGTCGCAGTTGAATCCGGGGACACAATTGATAAATGCCCTGAATTCGCTTGGCGTTACGGGTGAAAAGGTCCAGTCGTATTTCGCCTGGAAGAGTCAGCTCGAAGGTTCAATGGCAGATGCACTCAAATTCGAGTATTCAAACTCAGCGCAGGCCGGTGGCTCCGACATCTTCGATGGAGTAGCTCTCTTGGCCGGCGGTGTTCCTCTTGTGAGGGCGGGTGCCAAATACGTTTCGCGACTTGGCGGCGCGATTGACGACCTTGCGAAACTCGCCTCGGCCAAGTCGCCGTCCACAGGCGTGCCGCAATTCGATCGACTTTTCTCCGAAAGCCCGCAGGCGCAGAAGATGATCTCGGGCCTGGAGCGTCGGGGTGTAACGGTCATTGACGCCGCCGGCCGACTCGGCCCATTAGACGCGGCCGCTACGACGACTATTGATGGGAAGCTCACGGTCGTTTATGACAAAAACAGCACAACGTTCTTGGATATGCTTCATGAAAGTCGTCACGTGGCTCAGATTCAGCGTGTAAGGTCGGCCGGAGTTCTGGGGAATAAGGAATTGTTCAGCAAGAGGATTGGCGGTATTGCTGAGCGTGGAGCCTATGAGTATGAAATGCGGTTGGGGAAGCTAAAGGGTTTCTCGCCTTCGTATATGAAGTACGCGAGAGGAATGATAGAGAGTTACTATTCCAGGAGCGTGGAGTCTGCAGTGCTGAGCAAGCCTGTCTTGCGTGCAATCTTTGCGGCGATAGAACCTAGCCTACCCATCAGGTACTGGTGATGAAAAGCATTCCTTACTATCTGATCTCTCCCCGTCCTGAACTCGTTGACCAGATCAATCGATTCGGTAAAGAACGACTTGCGCATCTGATCGAGCCTGTAATTTGGTCAGGAGATGAGCGGGCTTACATGGAACTGCAGTCCGAAGCCGCCGAAGAGCTCGTGAAACTGTTATTTGTTGACGGAGTCATTCAGTTATATGCGACGGAACCTGGATACGGAGCCGTATTTGGTGGGATCAAAGTCAGCAAACATTTCTTTGACGCGAATTGGACGATTGAGTCCATTTTAATAGAAGCGGATGTGGATGAAGCAATTGAGCAAGCGCTCAAAGAAGGTGCGGCGCAGGCTTTGATGGCGGCTTCAAATGCCCGAGTGCAGTCGTTACTGACAACGTACATCGAGCGCATAGGTATGAAGAATGGTCTGTAGCATCTTGTATCCTACAAGCGGCTTTACAGCCGGTAGACGGACATAGCGCGGTGCTGCACACCTCTTTCTACATCGTGAACCCCTCCAAAGAATTCGTAAGGCGAATCGAAGGATCGGGTCAACCAGCCTTTGCTGGGCTAGCGGGTCCAAAAATCTGGTCTCGACGTGCTTCGGATAGGAGCTTGAGTGCGTCAGAGGATCTTGAAACCCTGATCAAGCTTGTCTTTGTCTATTCGATTGCGAGGAAATATTCAGCACTTCCCGGGTATTCGGCCGTGTTTGGCGACTTCGGCCTGTCTGTGTCGTCGTTTGACGCAAACTGGAAACTGCGTCGCTTCCCGCTTGAGTTGGAATTCATCGAAGCTTTGGACGATGCCGTCGAAGCAAATTCGATTGGCACGATAGTTGCTGCTTCTAATGAGCAAACGCGTGCTTACATTCAGAAGACTTTGAAGACTAGAGTTTTCTAGGTGTGCGAATTTGGAACTCTATGGCAACTAAGCTGAGCTCAGGAAGCTACCAAAGATTGTTGTCATTAATTGGCCAGAACGAGAGCGGCGTTAACTGGTATCGCCTGGGCAGGGCGCATCTACGTGAGTTTGAGAATCCGCTCGAGTTTGACGCTGCAATACGACTGCTCAAAGACTCAGGACTGGTCGAGGAGAAATCGGTCGGAAGTG
Organism: uncultured Pseudomonadota bacterium; assembly: GCA_963774045.1. Lineage (GTDB taxonomy): Bacteria > Pseudomonadota > Gammaproteobacteria > Steroidobacterales > Steroidobacteraceae > CADEED01. The sequence goes on along the minus strand of CAVZED010000021.1, from coordinate 69,471 downwards.
AGCCACTTCCGAGATTGTTCATAACCGAAGCTGGAAGAGCGCAGCTGAAGTCGAATTGACATGGGCATTCTCGTCCGCGAGAGGCCACCGGTGGTTCTTTCGACAATGCCTTCGTACTATCGATCATAGGTCTGTTGTCGTCTGCGCTGCCTTCCTCCCAGTCACGAGGTTGGTAAATCGAGTGGTTACGTCACGTTGTCGGCGTACTGGAGCGGTGGCGGCTGGGACGCGGCCGGCAACCTCAAGAGCTACACGGTCGAGAACTTCAAGGCGAGCAACGGTCGGTTCAAGTACACGACGACGCACACGTTCAATTACCGCAGGAGCGACTCATACCAGCAGATCGGCGAGAGCACGGTGAGCTGGGGCAATAACGCGCCGAACCAAGGCAGCACCACCCGCACCTACAACGTCAACAACGAGCTCATTCAGTTCTCGGACAAGTTCGACAAGACCACCAACCGCTACTTCGCCAACAATGCGCAAGGGCAGGCCCTGACCGTGGTGCAGGGCAAGTTCGATGGACGCGATGGACGGATGACCCCGACTCGGGCGTTCGACAACGCCTTGACCCGCACCGGCAACCAGGTGAAGGCGCAGTACTACTACTTCAGTCAGGGCGAGAACATCGGCACGTTCGGCCAGCTGACCGATGAGGAAGGCGACCCAGAAGCCAACTTCGACGTGAACTACACGCCCGTGTCGGCGCAATACCCGGCCTCGGTACCGGGGCAGGTCGTGGCGCAGACCGGCGATACACTGCGCTCGATCGCGCGGCGCGTCTATGGAGACTCGAACCTCTGGTACCTGATCGCCGAGGAGAACGGGCTCTCCGAGCCTGATGCGGAGCTTGAGGCCGGCACAACGCTCACGCTGCCGAACCGCGTGCTGTCGATTGCCAACGATGCGCAGGGCTTCAAACCGTTCGACTATATATCGGTCCTTGGCGACACAACGCCGACGCCGCGCCAGAGCAGCAGCGGCTGGGTGCAGATCTTTGGCACGGCCGCCGGCATCGTCGTCGGCGGGATCGTGTCTTACTACTCAGGCGACAGTACCTTGGGCGGGCTCGCCGGCGCCGCGGCGGCCAATCATGCCACGCAGTTCGCCACGCTCGTCGATCAGGGGCTGTACGACTGGGATGCACTCGGACGCGGCTTGGTCACCAATGCCTTAGTCGGAGGAGCTGTGGGCGGCGGATTGGTCGATCCGCTCACCGGCTACGGCCTGTTCAGGGGCGTCGGCGGAGGGGGCTCTGGCATCGGATTGGTCGATCTGCTGGCGTACGGCGCCCCGGGTCAACGGTTCGACTACGAGTCGGTGGCAATCTCGGCGGCGGCGGGGGCGGCCAGCGGCTATTTCGGTGGCGCTATCGGTGGGGCGGTCGCGCAGGGAACCGACAGCGTACTGGCGGGCCAGCTGTCCGGAGCTGCCGCAGGTGCAGTGGCCGGTTATGGCACCACCGTTGCGCTGAATCGCCTGGCCGGCAATCAGATTCATTGGAACTGGCGCGAGGTGGCAACGTCCGCCTTGGCTTCCATGGCTGCGGCCGGTGCGTCTTACGGCGCGGGCCGAGCGATGGGTCTGAAGCTCGACGAGGCCAACTTCGGCACTCGGGCGGCCGCGGGTGCGGGCAGCGTCGCGGTGCGCCTCTTGAGGGGCGGGAAGTTGAATGCGGTGGAGATCGCCCTGGATGTGTTCGGCAACCCCATCGCGAACTCGCTGCTCGTCAAGAGTGCGCCGCCGCCGCAAGTCGCCGCAACAGAGCAGGCGATGTCGACGTATCCAAGTCTTGAAGAAATGCAGGCACACGTCGCCAGTATGGGGAGCGTGCTCGACCGCAATCCCGAGTGGACAGCGTTCGAGGAGTGTCTCACGCCGACTCCCGATGAAATTCGCAGCCATCGCGACATACGGTGGGCCGGAATGCGCTCCTGCCATTCTAAGTACGTAGTGCAGAGAGGCGATAGCTACGCGCGCATCGCTCGTAACACCTATGGGGACGAGCGTTTTGAGTCGGCCATCATGGCCGCCAATGGAGTCTCGCCTACCTACGGCGAAGTACATGGCCTGAGAGTCGGCAGCAGCCTGAATCTGCCGAATCTCGGCGGCGCCAGCCAGGGTGTACTCGACACCATCCTGGAAGACGGCGGCGCGATCATTTCGGCTGATCGCGCCATCACTCGCGAAATCAACGACTACAACCGGTTTGTCGATTGGGCAACCAACCATCCCGACACCTTCAGTGGAACGGTGGCTCGTGCGCATCTGTCCGGCAAATCGTGGGACGACATCGTCGGTGAACGCTATGTCGCCTCGCTGCCGCCGGCGGAGCTCATGAGTGCAGCAACTGCCGGGGACATGATGGCAGCAGCGATCGGGCTGCCGAATGTTCCACGAATCGCTGAAGGGCTCGCGCCGGTCGTGGCTGCAGCGGAGAGGGCCGGCGAAATCGTAAGAACGTTGCAGTGTCGCTCTGGCAGCCCGTGGGTCAGGCGATCAACCTGGTCGAACTCGCGCAGATTGCTCCGATCTACAATCTGCTCAGCGGTGACACCTACCAGTTGTCGCCCGTCAGTCGAATGCTTGACGTCACTTCAAGTGGTGAAGCATGGCGCGAAGGCTTGTCATACAGCCCGCTCACTGCAGTCGGCGTTGGCGGCTATGACCTTAAGACCGGAAGAATGAACGGTGACACCGGACAGATGGCATCGGGCGGCATCAACATCGCGCTAAATATGATCGGGGCGAGGGGGCTTTCTCCGCGTATTGGCCGAGAAGCCATCGCAGTCGGAACAGCGAAGTTTGAAGTAGCAACGCTTCAAACATTTTAAGACAGCCTGGGATAGATAGGATTGCTTTGCCGAGGTCCCCAGAACTCGGAGCGACATCAACGGTGGAGGAATTGATTCGGACTGGTGCCATTCCAGGTCGAGAGGGAGTCATCTTGACCCAAAGGCATGTTGCGTTTACTGATTTGCGGGAGTCTCACAAAAATCTGGCGTTGAATTTCTCCTAACTCGAGAGAGCGGGCAATTTGTCTTGCGAAGTGGTTCTCGGACAGCTGTCCCCATTCCGGCCGGTGTTCGCCCGATCGCGCACACGCATCCGCTTGACATGCTTGGTTACAACGACCGCCTGCCATCCATGGCAGATATCAACGTCTTGAACGATTTCTGGGCACGAAATCCATTGAACGTGAGGCCAGTGTCGCAGATTATTACAGGGCCGAATGAGGTGACGAAGTTTCATGCAACCGGATTCGAACAATGGATCAAGAAGGGCAAGTGAACGACGCGCAGATCATTAAGTATCTACTTCAGTATGCGCCAATAGAGAATTTCTACGTGTTTGCGCCACCAGGCAATGCACTGCTGAAGTACTTTGATGCGAATGGGAGACCATGGACCATAATGGAAGACGATGAAAAGCTCGTTGAGCGCGCGGTTGTGTTTCTGAAGGCCTCTGGAGTAAAAGTTTTTGAAGATCATGCTGCACTTGTGCAATTCGAATTGCAAAACCCTAGAGCTGGGTACTAAGGTCTGACGCGCCGAGTGAACTGGCGAGTATCGAAGTTCCAGTGCCATTTGACGCTGCCTTCGAGTTCCTAGCTACGTGACGACTCTGGTGCGTCCTCGTCGTGGACTAAACAAACGCTCAGGAGTTTCTTGATCACATGTCGACGTTCGAGATCCGTAGGGACGAACTGAGCATTGAATTGGCGAAGCGTTTTGGTACGGCGAAATCTTGGTGGGATGTAAGAGGCCTCTTGCCAATCTTGTTTGTGAATTGCGATGATCGAAGTGTCGCTGCTTTTTACTCTGAAGGCACGCCGATGGAGCGTTACGTACCCAATGGATGGAAAGCGAGTTCGTCGACTTTGCCAATGAGTATTCGGAAGACACTTTTCCGTCGCAGGAGAAGTTCTGGATTAAAGGTGGATCTGATCTTTTGAAATTGCTGAATGAAAGAGCCACCGCGGGCTAGACAGACCGCAATACTGAAAACCATTTAGGCGGTGGGCCTGACGAGGGCGATGGTCACGCCCTACAATTGAGCGTCGCCACATCGATCTACGATGTTGGAAGCTGCATCGCGCAACAGATCGCGCAGCGTCGGTGCGTCGACCTTCGAGACGATTCTGAACGACCCGCTCGCCTTCAGCGCCGGAACGCTCTCAATCTTGCACAGCAACGGCGCGCAATCGACTATGTCTGCAGGCGCGGAGGATTCCGTTAATGACAGATGAAGAAGCTCGCAAACTGGCCGAGGCATATCTAGACGGATTGGAAAGTCGCGGATTTTCTTACCAGTTCTCGAATGTGAACACACACGATCGATGGCCGAACGATCTAAACGTCGTCTTCAGAGTGTACAGTCCACAAAAGACCTTTGTTGATGGTCCACTTGTTGTCGTGGTGGACAGAAACACCGGAAATGTCAGGCTTTTCGAGTAGCACCCCGGATAGGTTGAGTCTGCCAATTGTTTAGATCACAGGTTAGCGCCCCTCGCGTACCAGCTCGTCGAACAGCAATCCAAGATCGCGATCAGTCGCAGCATCATCGCCTAACTGTTTCGCAACCTTGCTGACGATCTCGCTCATGGCCGGATCGAGCGTAACTGCATCACCGAGTTCGGTCGCGAGCACGGTTTCCACGAACGCCTCCCGCGCGCGCCGGCGATCACCACTCCCAACCGCCCGCAATCTCGTGCGCAGCCGTTCGCGCAGCGCTTCCACCGCATTGACCGGCGTGGCGAAACGTTCGCCCACCTGCGTATCGCCACCGGGGGCACGTTGACGCTGAGTCTCTTCGGTCTTGCCGCGATTGTCGGCGCGCGAGCGGGTGAGGGTGCGGACCAGCTCGGCCAGCGAGCGCAGCGGATCGAGCATTGCTGCGCGTCAGCTCAGTGCTTGGTGCCGCTGGGGTCGCCGTACAGCGAGAAGTCCGTACGGACACCCGAGGGAGAAGTCGCCGCGGGCAAGGGCGGCGCGCTGGGCACGACTGGCACGGGCTCCACCGGTTGTGCCGACTGTTCGGCCTGCGTGGCAGGGCCGGCAGTTTCACGCACGCGGTCGATGACCATCGTCATGTCGCGATTGAGCGGCGCATTCTCCGTATTGAGCTGGATGCCCTGCCGTAGGAATTCGACGCAGGCCGCGAAGTCATCGCGAATCAGCGCCTCCAGCCCGCGTTTAAAGGCCTTCAGGGCGGCGTTGTCATCGAGTCCTTCGAGCGGTCCCCAGATCTCGAGCGAAGCGCCAGGCTGCGCCATGGTGAGATACAACAAACCAAGCTGAAAACGGGCGAAGTGCAGATTGGCGTCGATGGCGAGCGCGGTGCGCATCTCGATGACCGCGGCTTCGTAGTCACGCTGTTGTGCGAGCTCGGCGCCGAGCAGGTAACGCAGCTGCGCATTGCCCGGGTCGCTCGCCACGGCGGCTTTGATCTGCTGCAAATCCGGCGATGTCATGCCGCGCCCCACATTGAAAATTCCGTGCGAATTATAGCGCGGCTCCAGGCGCGGCCGCCCCCTAAACCGCGGTCCGAACCGGGGGATATCTCTCGGCGGAGACCTAGTGCCGGGTGCGCGAAGGCTCGGGGAAGTCCGAAAATTCCCGAATGGATCTCACGGGCTGCGGCTCCGCGATCACGCTGCCATCGCGCACCTTCTCGATGAGCTGCGTCATGTCGTGGTTCAACGGCGCGTTCTGCTTGTTCAACGCGATGCCCCGCTGCAGGAAGCCGATGCAGGCGCTGAAGTCGTCGCGGATGAGCGCCTCGAGCCCGCGCTTGAAGGCTTTCAGTGCCGCGGTCTCTTCGAGGTCTTCGAGCGGTGCCCAGATGGCGAGCGAATCGTCGGGCTGCGCCATGGTGAGATACAGCAGGCCGAGTTGCAGGCGGGCGAAGTGCAGCTTGGGATCGATGTCGAGCGCGGTGCGCATCTGCGCGACCGCTTCCGGGTATTCACGGCGCTGCGCGAGCTCCGCGCCGAGCAGGTAGTGCAACTCGGCATTGCCGGGTTCGCGGGCGATGGCGGCGCGCAGTCGGGTCAGTTCCGGCGTTTCCATGTGACCGGTAGCATAGCTCAGGGTTTTCCCGGTGTTGCGCCTGTTTTCACCGGCCGAACGTTATGCAAAGCATGGAGCCGATTACCGACCCGTTCCGGCCGGAGACCCCACGAGTGGCGTATTCCGATACCGGTTCCGGGTCAATTGTTAGCTCAACGCCACCCCCGTATGGTCCGCCGCAATCAACGACGGAGAACGATCATGGGGAAATCATTGTGGTTAGTCGTGGTGCTCGGCGGCCTCGTCACGGGGAATGCGCTGGCCGGCGAAGGCCGCACGGAAATGCAGATCACGCCGTTCGCCGGTTATTCGCACCTGCGCATCGACGGCCCGAACCTGATCGACGGTGAGACGATCCGCGTCGACCAGGCGATGTGGGGCGCGACCGCCGGATTCCTCACGCCATTCGGCGTGGTGCTCGAAATCGGCACCTCCAAGGCGTTTCACGAGGATATCTTCGAAAACGATGAGGACTTCGGTCTGGACACCGATTTCGCGGCCGTCGGCTACCAGTTCGAATTCGCCGACGGCTGGCGCTTCGTCCCGAAAATCGGGCGCATGAAGTGGAAGCTGAGGTCGGACGATCGCGATCTCGTGGATGCGCTCGGCATGCGGCACGAGACGGTGCGCGGCTACGACAACTTCTTCGAAGCCTCGCTGATGCGGCACGTGAGTGAATCGATCGCGCTCGGCGTCAACTTCAAGGATGTGGACGCGCAGTACGGCCACTCGCGCTCCGGCACGTTCGTCGTCACGTTCGGATTCTGAGCGCCGCGCCCTGTTTCGCGAGGTCGTCCGCGACATGGTCGAAGCCGTGGCGCCGCGCCACGGCCTCGAGCGCGCGGCTGCGCTCGAGGGGATCGAGCTTCAGCGTCCACCACAGCTTGGGCTGGCATTCCGGGCAGAACTCGAGCGGCTGCCGGTCGCGTTCTTCGGCGTGGTTCGAGCCGTTCATGCCGCATTCGTAGGCGGTGCAGTGGCGGATGCCGAACATGTGGCCGGTCTCGTGCGTGGCGGTCATCACGGTGCGCATCGCGCAGATCTTGCGCATCGCCGGCCGTCCATCGGCTTCGCCGTTGCGCGCCATGGACCACACGCCGACGCGTTCCTGCAACGAGGCCTGGCCGAAAACGAAGTTCCAGCCTTTTCCGGGCCACAGGTCCAATGCGGTGATGCCGAGCACCGCGGCATCCCGTGCTTGCCGCCGCTTCATCAGGACTTCGTTCAGTAGATAGGGAGTGAGGAGCTGCTTCGGGCCGTCGTCGAAGAACTGCACCCGCTGGGCGGCCTCGGGAATGACGTCGAGCGGCACCTCGGGATCGAGCACGAGCGGCAGACCGAAGAACGGCTTCAGGAAATCGGTGACGACGTCGAGCACCGCCTGCTGTCCCTGCGACAGGGGCCCGATGGGCACGATGCGCAGGGTCGCGAAACTCTCGACCGCCGGCGTGCGCACGGTGGCGCGGAATTGCGCGTACGTCTGGCCAAGCTCCTTGTGATCGAGCAGCCAGTCACCCGGCCGTGGCGCGGCCTTCGGCTTGAACAGCGGACGGATGCGCGCGATCCGGGATGTGAGCGGATCGTTTTCCGCGATCGCGGCCGCGCGCGTCAGCATGGGCGCCAGCGCGGCGAGTGCGAGCAGCGACCGGCGCGAATGAGCCATGGTTCAGTACTGCATGGCCACGGCGTACACGGCCTGGACCACCTTGGCCATGCGCGGATAGTCGAGCGTGTCCGGCGTGTCGCTGGCCTCGTGATAGTGCGGGTTCCGCAGGAATGCGGTGTCCGTCACCATCACGGCCGGCAGCTTGAAGTGCCAGTAGCTGACGTGATCCGAGAAGTCGACGCCGGGCACCTTGGCGGGCGCGTTCATGGACTCGACCGGCAGATCCGTGGCTCCCGTGAACAAGGCCTTTATGCGCCTGGTAACGCCGAAGTCCCCGAAGCGACCCACGATGGCGATGAAGTTGCCCTCATCGGGGTAAAGCAATTCCAGTCCGGGCAACGGAAATTGCTGGCTGTCGGGCTCGTCGCGAAAGTAGCCGATCATCTCGAGCGACATCATCAACCGTAACTCGCGCCCCGCATCCACCAGGGCGCTCGCATGTTGAAAGCTGCCCATCGAGTCGCTGCGGAAGTAAGGCGGTTCTTCGAGCGTGTAGGCCACGAGTTCGACCGGCTGCGGCGGCGGATTCGCGGCCAACAGCCGCGCGAGCTCCAGCAGCCCCGCGACTCCGCTGGCGTTGTCGTCGGCACCGGGCGTGCCGCCATTCGCGTCGTAATGGGCCCCGATGACGAGCAACGGGCCTTCACGCGGTCCGAAACGCACGATGACATTGCGGTACACGCCGCCCTGCACGTCGAATTTCTGCACCTCGGTTTCGGCGCCGGTCGCGATGAAGGCGGCCAGGATGTAGTCGCCGGCGCGTTCGATGTTCGAGAAGTTCGCGAAGCTGCGTGGATGAAAGTTCACAGCCAGCTCGCGCACGTGTTTCTCCAGCGCGGCCGTGTCGACTCGTGCGGGTTCGCTGCGAACGGGGCGCACCAGCGGCTGGGTGACCAGTGCGCAGCCGGTGACTGCGAACAGCGCGACGATGCCGATGGCGATGAGTGGACGTTTGAGGCGCATACCTTCCAAACGCACTCTACCCCAGGAACGGGTGCAGGCGGTCGCCTGCACCCGCCTGGTCTGGATCAATCGCCGTAGAGACGGATGCCGTAGAAGTAGGAAGTGAAGTCGGACATGGCGACGGAACCGGTGGCACCGAAGGTCAGCGTCATCGGTTTCTTGAAGAACTGGGTGGCCTGCGTTTCGGTCAGGCCATAGTTCTCGATCAGCGAACGTTTGCTGATGATGCCGGCGATGCAACTGCGACTCTGGGTCGAGCCGTAATTCTCGAACTCACCCGGCTGGATGCTGTGGGTATTGCGCCAGGTCGACAGCGCCAGATCCAGGCTGCCACCAAAGGGCAGGCCGGTGCCCGGATCTATCAAGGCGGGGTCGTCCAGCACTTCGTTGTCGATGTTGATCGTGGCCAGCGCCGTGAAGCGCGCGGTCTGCTGCGTGGCCGTGAAGTTGTTCCAGGAGATGTTGATGAAGGGCGTGAGCGCGAAACACATCAGCGTCTTCGTGGCCTTGGCCGGCAGGTTCATGGTCGCGAGACCGCTCTCGTCGAATGTCGTGATCCCGGGCGCCGGGTTCTGCACGATGCAGCGTTCGAGGGTCGGGTCGGAACCGGTGCAGTCGTCGACCAGCGTGACACCGATGGTCTGGGCCAATCCCAGGTAGGTCACGTTCTTGCCGAAGGAATCGGCATCGCCGACTTCCTCCGGTGTCGGCGCGGCGGCCGCCGCGACCAGGGTGGGTGCGAGCACCAGCGGAACGACCGCCCGCGGAGCCTTCTTTGCCAGGGCGGGGTTGAGTACGTCGGGGGATTTTTCGGTCTGCTCGCGCGGGGGTGCCGCGCCGGCCGAAAGGGTGGTGAGCGCGAGCGCAGCGCTCGCACATAGGACAGTCCATTTCATCGGGTTCCTCCTGAATACGGCGCCCAGCGCGCCGCTTCCGGAGTAGAAGCGAAAAGTACGGCCTCGGCGGCTCAATGCCGCGGGTGCACACCCGAAGTTGAGACATATTCCCGGCGAATATCGGGATGCCGGGCCCGAAGCGTCAGCCGAGGCCCCAGCCCTCACGATACTTGCGCCGCAGCAGCGCGTTCGAGTCCGCGACATTCGTGATCTGCATCTTCGCGCCGTCGTACTGGATCTTCTTGCCGGCGTTCAGGGCGACCACGCCTAACAACATGATCTCGGTGAGCTTGGCCGAGTATTCGAACGGGCTCGTGGTCTTCTGCGTGCCGCGGATCGCGTCGATCCAGTTCATCTCGTGGCTGGTCTTGATGCGCTCGTAGGTCGCTGGCGGCGTGCCGACGGAGTCGTGCAGCGATTTCGGCAGCAGGCGCGGATTGAAGCCGTAGGTGTCGTGCAGCAGCTTGCCTTTCGTGCCGACGAAGAGCACGCCGCCGCCCTTGTTGAGCTCCTCGTCGCCCATCTCCGCGGGCTTGGGCGGCGTGAGGCCGCCGTCGTACCAGGTCATCTTGACCGCGGGACGCGCGCCCTTCGCTGCGAATTCGTAGAAGGTGGTCGACGCCGACGGATACGTGTCCTTGTTGTACGGCGTGGAGGTGGTTTCGATGCTGGTGGGGTAGTCGAGATCGAGCGCCCAGAACGATGAATCGATGAGGTGCGCCCCCATGTCGCCGATGGCGCCGACGCCCCAGTCGGTCCAGCCGCGCCAGTTGAAGGGGTGATAGACAGGGTGGTAATCCACCCAGCGTGACGGGCCGAGGAACAGGTCCCACGCGAGCTTGTCGGGCGGCGCGAAGCTGCCGAACGAACCCGCGGCGCGCGTCATCACGCCATTCATGTTCCACGGCAGTTTGTTCGCGTCCGGCGGCAGCGCAGCGGGGCGCGGAATGCCCTGCGGCCAGAACGCGAGCGGGCGATTGGTCCAGACGTGCACGTGTTCGACCGTGCCGATGGCGCCCGACTGGAGGTACTCGTTGACCTTGCGGGCATCGTCGGAGCTGTGGCCCTGGTTGCCCATCTGGGTCTGTAGTTTGGTGGCGGTCGCCTTTTGCGCGAGCACGCGGCATTCCTCCACCGACCAGGCCAGCGGCTTCTGCACGTACACGTGTTTGCCGAGGTTCATCGCGGCGAGTGCCTGCACCGCGTGCCCGTGATCCGGCGTGGCGATGACCACCGCGTCGATGTCCTTCTGCTTCTCGAGCATTTCGCGGTAATCGGCGAAGCGCTTCGCCTTCGGCAACTTCGGCTGCAGGGCCAGCCAGCCGTCGATCTGTGCCTGCGTCCGCGCGCGTTGCGCGTCGTCGGTCGTTTCCGCGAGGCGTTTCTTCCCCTGCTCGATCTGCGTGGCGATGTCCGCGAAGCGGCCATCCACGAAGGCCCAGTCGACGTCGCACAACGCGACGATGTTCTGGGTCGCGAGCGCGTTCAGGTTCGCGCGGCCCATGCCGCCGCAGCCGATGACCGCGATGTTCACGCGGTCGTTCGCGGAGATGCGCCGCTGCTTGCCGTAGCTGCCGGAGGGCAGCAGGGTGAACGTGGCCGCGGTTGCAGCCGCGCCGCGCACGAAGTCTCTTCGCGGAAGATGCACCTGACCGGGATTATCTTTTCTCATCACAGTTCCCCGACGTGTGTTCGAATCCAGGGCCGATCTTGTCACATACGAAGGCCGCCACGGCTGTCAGCACGCGCCGCTCATTGTCTTCCGACCAGTCCCTATGGCCCTCGTTCTTGAGCGTGATGAGTTCGGTCTTGCGTCCGGACTTGTTCAGCGCCTTGTTCATGATCTCCGACTGTTCATACGGCACGATGCCGTCGGAATCGCCATGAATGAGCAGGATGGGGGCCTTGATGGCGTCGACATGCAATACGGGAGACGCTTGTGCGAGCCGTTCGGCGTCGCGCTCTGGATCTCCAATCATCCTGAGGATGTATTCATAGGATCCCGAATCCGATCCGTAGGTCTTGCGTCCACTCTTGATCAGATCGGCGAGTTTGCTGATTCCCGAGATGGACACTGCGCATTTGTAGAGATCGGGTGTGAACGCGGCGCCCGCGAGCGCGGCATAACCGCCATAAGACCCGCCGACAATGCAGATGCGCTGCGGATCGACGACTTTTCTCTCGATGAGCAATCGCACGCCGTCGGTGATGTCGTCCTGCATCTTGCGGCCCCACTCGCCGTAGCCGTTTTCGGCGTAGGTTCGTCCGAAACCGCTCGATCCGCGGAAGTTGGGCTGGAATATGGCGTAGCCGCGTGCCGCGTAGTACTGGACTACGACATCGAACGTGAGGTGGTCGCGAACTTCCGGACCACCATGCGGCAGCACGATGAGCGGCAGGTTGTTTGCGCTCTGCGCGCCGGGCGGTCGCGTGAGGTACCCGTTGATCCTGAGACCGTCCCGAGCCTCGTACTCCAGGAGTTGCGCGGTCGGCAACCGCTTGTTCCGGGCTGCTTCCCTGCGCATGCCAATCGGCTCGATCTGCCTGGTCGAGGTGCGGTACCAGTAGAACGCGGGCGGATCGCTGGGTCCCTCGATACCGAGGATCAGGATCTCGCTGTCATCGGAAATGCTGTGGACAAAGACGTTTGCAGAGTCCGAGAAGAATGTCCTCACTCCCTTCATGTGCGCATTCGCACTGCCATCGCCGGTCTCGCAAATGCGCACGTGGGCGAGATAGCAGTAGCCATGAACGCGTTTGCCATCGCGTGAGATGGTCGCGGATGTGATGTCGAAGAGCGGGTGTTCCGCGACTGGGGCGCCGAATTTCTCGTTGTACAGATCATAGAGATAGATCGCCCGACGCTGCGCTCCCTCGGGGCGGGCGAGCACGTAGAACTTGCCCTCCTGGTCGGAGGGGCCGATCGGGTCGTACTCCGTGTCCCGGTCGTTCTCGCGGAGTTCGCTCAGTCGCACGGTGTAGAACTTTTTCCAACCGCCCTTATCACGGCGATAGAAGCGCAATCGGCCGCTGCTCATCTCGACCTGTACGACGGGATTGCCTTCGAGATCTATCCACCATGCCCAGACTGCGCGTTCGCCGCGAACGAGCAAGGTGCCGACGCCCGTATACACATTCACCTTGTAGAGGCTGGGTCCGATGCGGCGTTCGACCATCATGAGCACATGGCTGGGATCGTGCGAAAGCTCGGAGCGAATCGAGCCGTAGTAGGAGGCCTCGCCGCCTGCGTATTTGCCCGGTGGCTCCATCAGGCTCACGAGTCCTTTGCCGTGGCGGTCGATGGAGTAGTAGTGCTCCCCGAGCTTGCGTGTCTCGCTCATTCCCAGCCGCGACCACGCGATACCCTTGGCAGGATAGACGGACACGCCGAACACGATGCGGTCGTCGCCCTTCCAGATCATCTTCGATATTTTCATATCGAAGGCGGGACCTGCGTCGTTGCGGCCGGTCCGCGTCAGCGCCTTGACCTCGCCGGTCTTCAGGTTCTGCAGCACCAGTACGTCACCTTCCGGATGACGCACTATCGCGGTGAAGTAGTTGCCCGAAGGGGAGACCTCGACGTCGACGGTCCCGCCGTCAGAAAACAGGTCATTGAGCGAGAGATTGTCGATGGCGTGCGAGGTCGAGCACGCAATGCTGGCGAGAAAGACCAGGGCGATTGCGCGAATCGCGCGACTGGCGGATTGTAGTGACACCGGCAAGGCGAACCTCCCGGTGCGAACTCTAACTTGTGCCCACCCTTTCTTCGAGCCGGATCTTCGCGATCTCGAATCCGCGACGGAAGTCGCGGATGTGTTTGGCCATCCATTCTCCGGCGGCCACGGCATCCCGTTCACGGATCGCGCCCGCCACCTTCTTCTGCGCGTCCGCGATTCGGCCACGCGCCTGCGGCACCTTGTCGATCATGGCGCCCAGCGACGGTACCAGCAGCTGCACCAGCGGCTCGTGCGCCAGCATGAACACGCCGTTGTGCGTGGCCTCGCCGATGGCCTGGAAGAATTCGGCGGCATGCTCGACCGCCACGCCGGTGTCCATTTCCGTTCCATGACGCTCGATGAGGGCGTCGAGCCGCGCCAGGTCCACGGCGTTGCGCTGGCGCGCCGCCGCCGAGGCCATCGGCGGTTCGAGGGCGATCAGCGCCTCCCACACGTCGTGATAACTCACGTCATGCAGCGACAGTGCGCGCGAGATGTTCGCGCCGACGTCGCCACGCGACGGCCGCGTGACCATCATGAGCTTCGAGCCGCGCTCGCGTTTGAGTACGCCGTTGGTCTCGAGCTCGCGCAGCGCCTCGCGCACCGTCCCGCGATGCACGCCGAACTGCCGCGCCAGTTCCATCTCGGGCGGCAGGCGCTCGCCGGCAGTGATGGTGCGCGCGGTGATGCGCTCCAATAGGGCCGACGCCACCTTGCGGTAGGCCGGCTCGACGCGGATCGGGGCGAATTCGGCGGGTACGGGGGCTTTGGGTTTCGCGTTGTTCTTCGGCGTCACGCGGTGGCCTCGTAGATCTCGCGGCCGATCAACATGCGGCGGATTTCCTGCGTGCCGGCGCCGATTTCGTAGAGCTTGGCGTCGCGCAGCAGCCGTCCTGCCGCGTAATCGTTGATGTAGCCATTGCCACCCAGCGCCTGGATGGCCTGCAGGCAATTCTGCGTCGCGTGGTCCGCGCCAAACAGGATGGCGGCCGCCGCGTCCTGCCGCGAGCAGCGGCCGGCGTCGCAGGCGCGGCCGATCGCGTACGAATACGCGCGCGCTGCGTTGAGGCTCGCGTACATGTCCGCGACCTTGGCCTGCATGAGCTCGAACGTGCCGATCGTCTGGCCGAACTGCTTGCGTTCGTGGATGTAGGGCAGCACGAGATCGAGCGCCGCGGCCATGAGGCCGAGCGGGCCGCCGCCCAGCACCGCGCGTTCGTAGTCGAGACCCTTCATCAGCACGCGCACGCCGCCGTTGAGCTGCCCGAGCAGGTTTTCCGCCGGCACGAAACAGCTCTCGAACACGAGCTCGCAGGTGGACGAGCCGCGCATGCCGAGCTTGTCTAGCTTCTGCGCGGTCGAATAGCCGGGGTAGCCCTTCTCCACGATGAAGGCGGTGATGCCGCGGGGACCCGCGGCGGGATCCGTCTTGGCGTACACGACGACGACGTCCGCGTCCGGTCCGTTGGTGATCCACATCTTGCGGCCCGTGAGCGCGTAGCCGTCGCCTTTCTTCTCGGCGCGGAGCGCCATGCCGACGACATCCGAGCCCGCGCCCGGCTCGCTCATGGCCAGCGCCCCGACGTGCTCGCCTGACACGAGCTTCGGCAGGTACTTGTCCCGCTGGGCGTCGTTGCCGTTGAGCACGATCTGGTTCATGCACAGGTTCGAGTGCGCGCCATAGGAGAGGCCCACCGAGCCGGAGGCGCGCGAGATCTCTTCCATCGCGACGATGTGCGCGAGGTAACCCAGGTTCGCGCCGCCCCAGCGTTCGGGCACGGTGATGCCTAACAAGCCGGCGGCGCCGAGCTCGGGCCACAGGTCACGCGGGAACTCGTTGCTGCGGTCGATTTCCTCGGCGCGCGGCGCAATGCGCTCGCGGGCGAAACGCCGCACCTGGTTGCGGACCTCGTCGATTTCTTCCCCGAGCCCGAAATCGAAATCGCATCGGTCGAAGAGGCTCATATCACTTGCCTTTAAATGTCGGGTTGTACTATTGTCCGACAATCATGCCGGTCCTCGAAACCAAAGTCGATAGGAAAAGCGCGGAATTCGGCGCGAATGCCGCAGCCCTGCGTTCCCTGGCCTCCGAGCTGCGGGAGCGGCAGGCCAAGGTGGCGCTCGGCGGCGGGGAGGCGGCCCGGGCCAAGCACGTCGCGCGCGGGAAATTGCTGCCCCGCGATCGCGTCGAAATGCTGCTCGACCCCGGCAGCCCGTTTCTCGAGCTGTCGCCCCTGGCGGCCTACGGCATGTACGACGGCGAGTCGCCGGGCGCCGGGATCATCACCGGCATCGGGCGCGTGGCCGGCCGTGAATGCGTGATCGTCTGCAACGACCCGACGGTGAAGGGCGGCACGTATTACCCCGTCAGCATCAAGAAGCACCTGCGAGCGCAGCGCGTCGCCGAAGAGAACCGCCTGCCCTGCATCTACCTGGTCGACTCGGGCGGCGCGCACCTGCCGAGCCAGGACGAGGTGTTTCCGGACCAGGACCACTTCGGCCGCATCTTCTTCAACCAGGCCAACATGTCGGCGGCCGGAATTCCGCAGATCGCGCTGGTCATGGGCTCGTGCACCGCGGGCGGCGCCTACGTCCCGGCGATGAGCGACGAGTCGATCATCGTGCGCAACCAGGGCACGATTTTTCTCGGTGGCCCGCCATTGGTGAAAGCGGCGACCGGCGAGGTCGTCAGCGCCGAGGAGCTCGGCGGCGGCGACGTCCACACGAGGTTGTCAGGCGTCGCGGATCACCTGGCCGAGAACGATTCGCACGCCCTCGGCATCGCGCGCCGCATCGTGGCGAACCTGGGCTCGGAAAGGGGACAGATCTATTTTGGGCCCGGACAAATAGATCTGTCCCCTTTTCCGAGCCGCTGTATCCGGCCGAGGACCTCTACGGCATCGTCCCCGCCGACACTCGCAAACCCTTCGACGTGCGCGAGATCATCGCGCGGCTCGTCGATGGCAGCGAGCTCGACGAATGGAAGGCGCGCTTCGGCACGACGCTCATCACGGGCTTCGCGCGCATTCACGGCATGCCCGTGGGCATCCTCGCCAACAACGGCATCCTGTTCTCCGAGTCCGCGCAAAAGGGCGCACACTTCATCGAATTGTGCTGCCAGCGGCGCATTCCGCTGGTGTTCCTGCAGAACATCACGGGCTTCATGGTGGGCAAGAAATACGAGAACGAGGGCATCGCGCGCCATGGCGCCAAGATGGTCACGGCCGTCGCCTGCGCGAAGGTGCCGAAGTTCACCGTCATCGTCGGCGGCAGTTTTGGCGCGGGGAACTACGGCATGTGCGGCCGCGCGTACGCGCCGCGCTTCCTGTGGACCTGGCCGAACTCCCGCATCTCCGTGATGGGCGGCGACCAGGCCGCGAACGTGCTGGCCACGGTCCGGCGCGACGCCATCGAAGGCAAGGGCGGCCAGTGGAGCGCGGCGGAGGAAGCGGCCTTCAAGGCGCCGATCCGCGCGCAATACGAGGAGCAGGGCAATCCGTACTACGCGACCGCGCGCCTCTGGGATGACGGCGTCATCGATCCCGTCGACACCCGGCGCTGCCTGGCGCTCGGTCTCGCCGTGAGCCTCAAACAACCGATTCCCGAGACGCGCTTCGGCGTCTTCCGCATGTGAGTGTCCATGTCCAGCTACCAACACCTCGAGATCGAGCAACGCGGCGCCGTGCGCTGGATCTGGCTGAACCGGCCGGAAGTCCGCAACTCCTTCAACGACGCGCTGGTCGCTGACATCGCCGCCGCCTTCGCCGACGTCGAGGCGTCGCCGGCCACGCGCGTGGTCGTCGTCGCCGGCCGCGGTCCCGCGTTCTGCGCGGGTGCGGATCTCAACTGGATGCGTTCGATGGCGGGCTTCGGTCACGCCGAGAATCATGCCGACGCCCTCAAGGTCGCGCGCATGTTCCACGCCGTGCACTCCTGTTCGAAGCCGGTGGTGGCGCGCGTGCACGGAGACGCCTTCGGCGGCGGCGTCGGCCTCGCGGCCGCCTGCGACATCGTCGTCGCGCTGGATGAGGTTCACCTCTCGCTGTCGGAGGTCAAGCTCGGCCTGGTCGCCGCCACGATCTCCCCGCACGTCGTGCGCGCGCTGGGCGCGCGCCAGGCGGCTCGCTACATGCTGACCGCCGAGCGCTTCTCCGCCTCGCGCGCGCACGAGCTCGGGCTCGTGCACGAGCTCGCGAAGCCCGCCACGCTGGATTCGACGATCGGCGCCATTTGCATCTCGTTGCTGGCGGGCAGTCCCGCGGCGCAGGCCGCGACGAAACGGTTGCTCGCCGACGTGATCGAGGCGCCGATCGACGACGTGTTGCTGGCCGCCACGGCCAAGTGCATCGCCGACGCCCGCGTGTCGCCTGAAGGGCGGGAGGGCATCGCCGCATTCCTCGAGAAGCGCGCGCCCGCCTGGGTGCCCGGAAAGTAACCCGATGTTCGGCAAGCTGCTCATCGCCAACCGCGGCGAGATCGCCTGCCGCGTCGCGCGCACCGCGCGGCGCCTCGGCATCCGCACGGTGGCGGTCTACTCCGACGCCGACGCGCATGCCGCGCACGTCGCGGCCTGCGACGAGGCCGTGCACATCGGCGGAGCGCTGCCCGCCGAAAGTTACCTGCGCGGCGATGTGATCCTCGACGCCGCGCGCCGCACCGGGGCCCAGGCGATACACCCCGGCTATGGGTTCCTGTCGGAGAACGCGCAGTTCGCCGCGGCCTGCGCGCGCGCCGGCATCGTGTTCGTGGGCCCGTCGCCGCAGGCCATCGACGCGATGGGCTCGAAGTCCGCCGCGAAGTCGCTGATGGAGAAGGCCGGCGTGCCGCTGACGCCCGGGTACCACGGCGAGCGGCAGGAGCCAGACTATCTACTCGACCAGTCGCGCCGCATCGGTTTCCCGGTGCTCATCAAGGCCGTGTCCGGCGGCGGCGGCAAGGGCATGCGACGGGTCGACGCGGCCGAGGACTTTTCCGCGGCACTGGCGAGCTGCCAGCGCGAGGCGCAGGCGAGTTTCGGCGACGCCCGCGTGCTGGTCGAAAAATACCTGACCACGGCGCGCCACATCGAGGTCCAGGTCTTTGGCGACGACCACGGCAACGCGGTCTATCTGTTCGAGCGCGACTGCTCGGTGCAGCGGCGCCACCAGAAGGTGATCGAGGAGGCGCCGGCGCCGGGGATGACACCCGAGCGGCGCAGGAAGATGGGCGAGGCCGCCGTTGCGGCGGCGCGCGCCGTGAAATATTCCGGAGCGGGCACCGTCGAATTCATCGCCGCGCCGGATGGCGCGTTCTATTTCATGGAAATGAACACGCGCCTGCAGGTCGAGCATCCCGTGACGGAGATGATCACCGGCCTCGACCTGGTCGAGTGGCAGCTGCGCGTGGCGGCGGGCGAGAAGCTGCCGCTCGCGCAGGAGCAGCTCGCGATCGATGGGCACGCGATAGAGGCGCGCATCTACGCCGAGGATCCCGCGCGGGATTTCCTGCCGTCCATCGGCAAACTCGTGCATCTCGCCACGCCGGTCGCGAGCGCGACCGTGCGCATCGACACCGGCGTGCGTCCGGGCGACGAGATCACGCCTTACTACGACCCGATGATCGCCAAGCTCATCGTGCGCGGCGAGACGCGCGACGCGGCCATCGCGCGCATGCGCGACGCGCTCGCGGCGTACCAGGTCGTCGGCGTGCAGACGAACG
Organism: uncultured Pseudomonadota bacterium; assembly: GCA_963774045.1. Lineage (GTDB taxonomy): Bacteria > Pseudomonadota > Gammaproteobacteria > Steroidobacterales > Steroidobacteraceae > CADEED01. The sequence goes on along the minus strand of CAVZED010000021.1, from coordinate 50,462 downwards.
TGGAATTCCTCGGTCGGCTCATGACCGCGTCTTCGTACGTGGACGCGAATCTCGACACCGCGTTGATCGAGCGCGAGCGCGCGCACCTGTTTCCGCAGCGCAAACCCGCGTCGCGCCGCGCGTGGGATCTCGGTGTATTCGGGTTCGTCGCCGCGCAACGCGCGGCCGGCCAGGCGCAGAGCGCGTCGCCGTGGACGAGCCTGGACGGTTGGCGGCTCGTCGGCGGCGCCCGCCGCACCTGGAAATTTTCCGAGGGTGGTCAGTCGCGCGACGTGGAGATCACTTTCCGTCCGGATTCGGTACTCGTGACCATCGACGGCGAAACGAACGTCGTGAACATGAACGACGCAATCGCCGGCGCCGGCGTGTTTTCGCGCGGCGGTGTCACCCACGTGTTCGTCGATGGCGAACATCGAACCTTCGAATGGATGGATCCGTACCTGCCCGAGCAGGAGCATGTGGATTCGCATGGAGGCCTGCGCGCCCCGATGCCCGGCCGGATCCTCGCGGTGCTGGTGGAACCCGGTGCGGCCGTCAAACGCGGCGCGCCGCTGGTCGTGATGGAAGCGATGAAGATGGAGCACACCGTGGTCGCTCCCGCCGCCGGCGACGTGGAGCGCGTCCTGTGTTCGGTGGGCGAGCAGGTCAAGGAAGGCGCCGAATTGCTGACGCTCAAGGCCAAATGAACCGTAATCCGTATGCGCCGCCGGGGGCGACGGTCGCGGATGGCGACCAGGAGCCCGCGCGCGAGCAGCCCCTGGCGATCCGCCGCGCCGTGGTGCTGATGTGGGCGAGCCTTTCGCTCAATATCCTGATCCTGGTCATCGATTGGCGGTTCCAGATTTCCCAGACCCCGGTGCTGGTGCTCCTCGTGTCGCAAGCCTTCGGCATCGGCCTCGCGGTCTGGCTCATCGTGAAGATCACGGCGGGACGCAACTGGGCCCGCATCGTCTACCTGGTATTGCTCGCGCTGGGACTGATCTTCATCGTGCCCGAGATTCTGGACAGCGCGAGCCGCGCCGCACACGTCGCGGGACTGCGGATGATCGAGTTGGGAATGGACTTCGCGACCATGTACCTCGTGTTCTTCCCCGGGCGCGACTGGTTCCGCAAACCGGAATTCAAACGACTTCGTGTATAACGGCGTCCAACGGGATCGCCCAAAACATGACCAGGACACAAATCATGAAGTCGTTTCTCGCAACGGCCGCCTTGTTGCTATTTGTCAGCGCGGCCGGGGCCGCCGAAACCACGCGCTACGTCGCGCTGGTGAACGGAGGCAAGGACAAGGCCGGGCACCAATGGGTCACGCGCGACGGCAACAAGTACAAGGTCGAGTTCTATTTCAAGGACAACGGTCGCGGCCCCGAGCTCAAGGAGGAATACACGCTCGATTCGAACGGTGTGTTCACGCGTTACAAGGTGACGGGTGTTTCGACCTTCGGCAGCAAGATCGACGAGACGTTCACGCGCACGGGCAATACCGCGCGCTGGAAATCGACCTCGGACCAGGGTGAACAGACCGTCGAAGGCGCGCCGCTGTATCAGCCGCTGGGCGGCACGCCGGAAAGTTTCACCGTCGCGTTGATGGCGCTGGCGAAGCGCAGCGACGGCAAGCTGCCGATGATCCCGAGCGGCACGCTCACCTCGCGCAAGCTGGGCGAAGCCGAGGTCAGCCGCGGCACCGAAAAACGCCAGGTGAACCTGCTCGCGTTGACCGGCGTCGGCTTCACGCCGGTGACCGTGTGGGCGACCGCGGACGCGGAGCCGAAACTCTTCGCCTACATCTACCCGGGTGCGTTCGCGCTCGTGCAGGAAGGCTGGGAGGCGAACAACCCGGCACTCGAAGCCCAGCAGATCAAGGCCGAGAAAGAACTGCTGGTCGATCTCAACAAGCGCGTGTCGCACCCGCTGCCGGGCGCCACGCTGATCCAGAACGCGCGCGTGTTCGACAGCGAGACCGCGCAGCTTTCCGGCCCGAGCGACGTGCTGATCGAGAAGGGCCGCGTGATCTCCGTGGTGCCCGCGGGCACGGAGAAGCGCCAGGCCCAGCGCCGCGTCGACGCCGGCGGCCGCGTGATGCTGCCCGGTCTCTTCGACATGCACGTGCACGCCGGTTTCTGGGACGGCGGCCTGCACATCGCGTCCGGCATCACGTCGGTGCGCGACATGGGCAACGACAACGAGACGTTGCTCAAGCTCATCGAGCAGGAGAAGGACGGAACCCTGCTGATGCCACGCGTCATTCCCACCGGCTTCATCGAAGGCGAGAGCCCGAATGCCTCGCGCAGCGGCTTCGTCGTCAAGAACCTCGACGACGCGAAGAAGGCCGTCGACTGGTACAACGACCACGGTTACCGGCAGATCAAGATCTACAACTCCTTCCCGAAGGACATCCTCGGCGACGTCACGGAGTACGCGCACGCGCGCGGAATCCGCGTGAGCGGCCACATCCCGGCGTTCCTGCGCGCCGAGGACGCGGTGCTCGCGGGTTACGACGAGATCCAGCACATCAACCAGGTGCTGCTCAACTTCCTGGTCGACGACAAGACCGACACGCGCACGCTGCAGCGTTTCTATCTACCGGCGGAAAAGGTCGCCGACCTCGATTTCGACGGCAAGCCGGTGCAGGACTTCATCGCGCTGCTGGCGCAACGAAAGGTCACCATCGATCCGACGCTCGCGACCTTCAATTTCGTACGCCAGAAGGATGGCGTCTTGTCGCAGGAATTCGCGGCGGTGGCGGATCACGTGCCGCCCGACGTGCGCCGCGGCTTCATGCAGGGGCAGATGAAGATTCCGGACGACAAGACCTGGCAGCGCTACGAGAAGTCGTACGCGAAGATGATCGAGTTCACCGGCCGCATGTACAAGGCCGGCGTTCCGCTGGTGGCGGGCACCGACGACATCGCGGGCTTCACGTTGCAGCGCGAACTCGAGCTGTACGTTGAGGCCGGCCTCACGCCCTCGCAGGTGCTGCAGATCGCGACCTGGAACGGCGCGCGCTACGCGCGCGTGCTCGACGACCGCGGCGCCATCACGCCCGGCCGGCGCGCGGACCTCATCCTCGTGGACGGCGACCCGACGAAGAACATCTCCGACATCCGCAAGGTGGCGCTGGTGATCAAGGGCGACGTGGCTTACTACCCGAGCGAGGTGCACGAGGCGCTGGGGATCCGGCCGTTCACGGCGCCGCTCAAGGTCGAGTAGTTGGAATCAGGACACTACGCCGCCACGGGCGCCGGTCGCCGATGCGCCGGTGTCCGGGTCCTCGAACGCCTGGCTGGCAATCGCGGCCGTCGGCTTGGTCGGTCTCGTTGCCATCCTGCAATTCGGTTCGATGATCCAGATGTTCGTGCGGGAGAGTGGTACCGACTTTCCCTTCTGGGCCTATCTGCCGGTCTCGCTGGAATTCGTGTTCCTCGCGAGTGTTTCCGTGCTCCTGTTCAAGAGGCTGGGCTCGGTGCGCAGTGGGCAATCAGGCCTGTTTGCATGATTGCAGCCATCGTTCTCGTGTTCGGGCCCGCCCGTAGCTGGTTCGCGAGGACAACATGAACGAGCTCTACAAACCGCTAAGGCACACGTCGCGGATTCACGCTTCGTCGAACTGGAGTCTCGCCCGCGGTCCATCAACATTGCTCTGGTGCTGATCGCGCTGGTCACGCTGGTCGAGGTCTTTCACCAACTGGCGCCGATAAGAGGGCTCAACTCCGACGAGTTTTTCGTGCTCAAGTGGTTTATCGACTGGATCTGGATCGGCGCAGTCGCCGTTACCGGTTGGCTGATTGCGCGTGGCCACGGCTGGGCGCGTTGGCTGCTGGTGGCGATCGCAGCCTATGAAGTCTTCAACCTCGGCGCCATCGGCGATTCCCTGGATTCGAGCAGGATTGTGTATTTCCCTGTGGGGCCGCTGTTCTCGGTGGCCGCGGTGATCCTGGTGTTCGGACCGGGCCGCGGCTGGTTCAACCGCGATATCAGCCCGGGAATTCCAGCATCGCGTCCTGCACGCTAGCGGGCTTGCCCGGCGCGACCGATGCTCCGGCTCCGCCGCCGGTGTAGATGAATCCGACCAGATGATCGTCGACGGCGAAGCCGAGAGCCTTCTTCACCTCGGGATCGTATGCGGCTTCGCCGGTCTTCCACGCCGCTGCGTATCCCAGCGCATGCAGCGCCAGCAGGATGTTCTGCGCGGCGGCGCCGGCGGCGAGGATCTGCTCGATGACCGGCACCTTCGTACCGGACACGGCACGGCAAGCCACCACGATGATGAGCGGCGCGCGACGCGCCTTGTCGCGTTCGCGCTGCAGGTCGCCTGCGGAAAGTCCCGGGATCCGGCGCAACGCGGACGCGGCCAGCAGATCACCAAACTTGTGGCGCTGGTCGCCCTCGATGAGCATGAAGCGCCAGGGCCGCAGGCGCCCGTGATCCGGCGCGCGCACCGCGGCCTGCAACGCGATGGCGAGGTGTTCCTTCGTCGGCGCGGCTTCGCCGTAGGTCTTGGCGGTGGCGCGCGTATTCAGCGCTTCGATGACGTCCATGGAGTTTTCTTCAAACCAGAGAGTGGTAGACGTGCTGCACGTCGTCGTTCTGCTCGAGCAGGTCGATCAGCGTCAGCACTTCGGTTGCCTGCGCCTCGGGTAGTTCGATCGGCGTCGTGCAGATGTATTCGTGCGCGGCGGAGACCGGGTGGATGCCGCGCTTCTCGAGCGCTTCCTGCATGTGGCCGAACTGGTTGAACTCGCAGCGCGCGACGATCTGCGGCTCGCCTTTCTCGCCGGTGCTGTCGCCCATTTCGTCGAGGCCGTGATCGATGAGATACAGCTCCAGGTCGTCGTGGTCGATGCCCGCGGGGTTCAGCCGGAACACGCCCATCTTGCGGAACTGGAACGCGACGCTGCCCGTGGTGCCGAGATTGCCGCCACCCTTCGAGAAGATGGCGCGGACCTGCGCGACGGTGCGCGTCGGGTTGTCGGTCGCGGATTCGACGATCAGCGCGACGCCATGCGGCGCGTAACCTTCGTAGATGATCTGTTCGTAGGCGGCCGCATCCTTGCCGGAGGCGCGCTTGATCGCGGCCTCGACCTTGTCCTTCGGCATGTTGAGCGTCGCGGCTGTTCTGCACGGCGCGGCGCAGCGCGGGATTTGAGTTGGGGTCGGTGCCGCCCGCCTTGACGGCCATGTTGATGTCCTTGGCGATCCGCGCGAATTGCTTCGCCATGCGGTCCCAGCGAGCGAACATCGTGTGCTTGCGTACTTCGAATATGCGTCCCATAAGGGCGCGGATTCTCGCACACGAAATGGGGTCTTACCCCATTTCCTGGCAAATGGCGTCAGACCCCTTTCAAGGTTTGGCGGCGTCGCGCACCGGGACGTTGATGTTGCAGACGTCGATGTGGCCGGCGGCTTGTGGATGTACCAGTCATCACTGCGGTTGCGCCGCGCTTCGACGAACTGGGCGAATACCGGGCGATCGTCGCGCAGCACCTCGAGATTCGTGCGTTCGGCCTCGGGCACCTCCGAGGCGAGGCGCAGCGACTTGATGGGCACGCGCTGCTTCGGATTCTCGTAGAGCCCGAGTCCGCCACCGGTGCCGCGCGGGAGCGAGGCGAGCAGCTCCATGCCGCGCCACACCTTGCCGACCACGGCGACATTGAGGTCGAGCTGCCGCGGCGACTGGCCGATGACGACGTACAGCTCGTTGCCGGCACCGCTGTCCGGTGCGGTGTCGCGGCCGACCCCGACCGCGCCATAGCAATGTGCCAGCCACTGCTGCGAGTCCGAGCGCGCGGCGGCCATGCTGGCGGTGAACCCGGCCTGCTTCGCCCAGCCATCGGCGTCGGGCAATGCGGTGAACGGCAGATCCGGCGCGCGGGGCCGCGAAAACTCGGGAGCCATCGGCGCGAGCTTCGGCAGCGTCTTCGTGTTGTCGGGATCGCCCCACTGCGCGACGAAGTTGTCCTGCAGGCGATTGATCGCAAGGCCGTCCCAGTAGCGAGCGGTCGCGAGGGTCTTGATCGCCGCCACGTGTTGCGGCGTGTAGTGGCGCGACAATTCGATGATGACGCGCCCGCTGGCGAGTTCGAGATACAGCGTGTCGGCCGGGTCGAGACGCCGCCAGTCCTCGGGTTTCGCCGACGCGATGATTTCCGCGGTCGTCGGCGCCTTCGGCGGCGCGGGCGGTTCCGCGGCCAGGGTGGCGCCGCTCACGAGCAGGGTGAGGGCCAGGCCGAAGTGTCGAACTGCGATCATTTGTGCTCACCGATACGCAGCGTGTTCACCGCGATGCGCACCTCGATCAGGAACATGAGGAAGGCCAGCGACAGGCAGATCATCGCGGCCGAGAACAGTGACCGCGACGACCCCGCCTATCGCGAGCTGCGCGAATTCGCTCGCGAACAGCAACGTCACCACGAGCGTGGTCAGCAGCGCGGAGACCGTCGACAATGCGATGGCGCTGTTGATGTAACGCGTGCGACGCCAGATGGCGCGCAGGTCCTTGCCGATGCGCTTGAGTCGTGCTTTTCGTCCGTGCGCGTGCTCCAGTTGCTCCTCGAGCGTGCGCGCGCGATCGACGATGCGCGCCAGCCGCTGCGTGAGCATGCTCAGCGTGATGCCCACGCCCGACAACAGGAACACCGGACCGAGCGCGAGCTGGATCAGTTTCGCGACGTTTTCGGTTTGCAGGTCGGCGCCGGTCATGGCGCGAAGTGTGCCACAACTGGCGGCGGCGGCGGGGTTGCGCGCCCGGCGCCAGAATTCGTCACGATTCGCGACCGAACTTGTTGCGCCTCCGGAAGTCGGATGAACATTGCTAGGTCCTTGGAGGGGTTCACCTTGGTTCGCACCATCATCTTCTCGCTCGCCCTGATCATCGCGGCCTCGGTCCTTGGGTACCAGGTCAAACAGGTCGGCGGCGGCCGCGAGACCATCTCGGTCAAGGGCCTGGCGGAGAAGCCCATCAAGGCGGACCGCGCGGAGTGGTCCGTGCGCCTGCAGGTCCAGGGCGCCACCATTGCCGAGGCGCTGGCCAAGCTGCGGCGCGAGCGACCGGCGCTCGACGAGTTCCTCGCGAAATCGGGCTTCGAGAAGGCCGCATTGACCGAATCGAACGAGGCGGTCGAGCCTAACTACGAACAGGTCGAGGGACGCAACGGCAACATGCGCTCGGTGCAGGTCGGGCACGTGGCGCGCCAGACCATCACCGTGAACACCACCGACATCGCGAAGATCATCGCGGCCAGCCGCGCCATCGTGCAGTTCGAGGCCGACGGGCACCCGGTCGGTTACGGCGAGCCGCAATACCTCGTGTCGAGCCTCGAGGAAGTGAAGATGTCGCTGATCGCCGCGGCCATGCAGAACTCGCGCACACGCGCCGGCGAATTCGCGAAGAACGGCGACGTGAAGGTGGGCGCCATGCGCTCGGCCTCGCAGGGCGCCTTCTACATCCTGCCCGCGGGCGCGAACCAGGACGTGAGCGACTGGGGCGGCGCCTACGACAAGACGTCGGTGGACAAGATCGCGCGCGTGGTCGTCACCGTCGACTACGGCATCGACTAGGCCAGCAGCGCTTCCTCGACGCGCGAGGCGCGCTTGCGCTCGTGCTCCTGCAGCAGGCGCTTGCGGATGCGGATGCTCTTCGGCGTCACTTCCACCAGCTCGTCGTCGGCGATGAATTCCACCGCGTACTCCAGCGTCAGGTCGATCGGCGGCGTGAGGAGCAGCGCATCGTCCTTGCCGGCGGCGCGGATGTTGGTGAGCTTCTTGGTCTTGATCGGATTCACGACGAGATCGTTCTCGCGCGTATGGATGCCGATGATCATGCCCTCGTACACCTCCTCGCCGTGCGAGACGAACATGCGGCCGCGCTCCTGCAGGCTGAACAGCGAATACGCCACGGCGTCGCCCGGCTCGTTGCTGATCAGCACGCCGTTGTGGCGGTCCGGGATCTCGCCCTTCGAGCGGCGCGTAGCCGTCGAAAATGTGGCTCATGCAGGCCGGTGCCGCGCGTCAGCGTTCATGAACTCGCCCTGGAAGCCGATGAGGCCGCGGGCGGACACGCGGTACTCGATGCGCACGCGGCCGCGGCCGTCGTTCGACATGTCCTTGAGCTCGCGCCTTGCGGCGGCCCAGCGCTTCCATGACGGCGCCCTGGTGGTCTTCGTCGATGTCGACGGTCAGCGCTTCGTACGGCTCGTGCACCACGCCGTCGATGGTCTTGGTGAGCACGCGCGGCTTGCCGACCGCGAGCTCATAACCTTCGCGGCGCATGTTCTCGATGAGGATGGTGAGGTGCAGCTCGCCGCGGCCCGAGACGCGGAACACGTCGGCGTCGCCGGTTTCTTCGACGCGCAGCGCGACGTTGCTCTCCAGCTCGCGCATCAGGCGCTCGCGGATCTGGCGGCTGGTGACGAACTTGCCTTCCCGGCCGGCGAGCGGCGAGGTGTTCACCTGGAAATTCATGACGCAGCGTCGGCTCGTCCACCGCGATCGGCGGCAGGCGCATCCGGATGTTCGACGTCGCAGACCGTGTAACCGATGTTGACGTCCTCGATGCCGGTGACCGCGACGATGTCGCCGGCGACGGCTTCGTCGACGGATTCGCGCGACAGGCCCTTGAACGTGAGCACCTGCTGGATCTTCGCCGTGCCGTGATCTTCGCTGCCGTTCGCAGAGCGATCGATCTGGCCGGCCTTGATGGTGCCGCGGCGGATGCGGCCGATGCCGATGCGGCCGACGTACGAGTTGTAGTCGAGCGTCGAGATCTGGAACTGCAGCGGCGCCTCGGGCTCGCTCTTCGGCGCCGGCACGTGGTGCAGGATGGCCTCGAACAGCGCGCGCATGTCGGGCTCGCGGCGCGTGTGATCGGTGCTGGCCCAGCCTTGCGAGCGCCGAGGCGTAGATCACCGGGAAGTCGAGCTGCGCGTCGGTGGCGCCGAGCTTGTCGAACAGCTCGAAGGTCTGGTCGACCACCCAGCCGGGGCGCGCGCCGGGACGGTCGATCTTGTTCACGACGACGATGGCCTTGAGGCCGAGCGCCAGCGCCTTGCGCGTGACGAAGCGCGTCTGCGGCATCGGGCCTTCGACGGCATCGACCAGCAGCAGCACGGCGTCGACCATCGAGAGCACGCGTTCCACTTCGCCGCCGAAGTCGGCGTGGCCGGGCGTGTCGACGATGTTGATGCGGGTGCCGCCGTATTCGATCGCGCAGTTCTTGGCGAGGATCGTGATGCCACGCTCCCGCTCGATGTCGTTCGAGTCCATGACGCGCTCGGCGATTTTCTCGTGCGCGGCGAAGGTGCCGGACTGGCGCAGCAGGCAGTCGACGAGGGTGGTCTTGCCGTGGTCGACGTGCGCGATGATGGCGATGTTGCGAATCGGACGATTTGCCATAGGACTCAGTGGCTTACGGCAAGGAAGGGGCGCCTAAGCAGGTTGCAGGGGGCGCGCAGGGTACCAGAAATGGGGACATTCCTCATTTCCTAGTAAATGGGGACGCGCCTCATCCGGAATTCGAAGCCTTGGGGACAGCAGGCGGAGGCGCGTCCCCATTTACTAGGAAATGAGGAATGTCCCCATTCAGACGGGTTGGGGCTTCCAGTCCGGGAACCGCTTCGAGACGAAGACCTGCTCGCGGATCACGTCGTAACCCTTGATGCCCTTTTCGATCTTCACGATGAAGAAGTTGTCGTCGATGCGCAGGACCACCCCGCTGACCGTGCAGCGCGTTCCCATGGCCAGCGTGAGCGTGCCCTGGAACTGGCTCTCGACCGGCAGGCGTCCCACGCCCGTGACGACGCGCAGGGCGCGCTCCGACAATTCGTCGACCTTGTAGTTAGTCCCGTTCACGGACAGCGTGGCGCCGCTCGTGATGGGGTAGGGCAGCCGGAAGTACTCACGGCGGCTGGAAAGTTTTGGCATGCGGTACGTCGTAGCCATGGCGCCCAAGATACGGACAAACCCTGACCGCCGGTATCGGGGGCCGCGGCAGCAGTTCACGATTTCGGCGCGCCCGGCCCGAAGTTCCGGGTCGGCCGGGCGCGCCAGTGCGAACTGCTTCAAATAATGCGGCCGTCCGTGGCCTCCGCGCTCACCAGTTGAAGCCGAAGCGGGCGTACACGAACCGGCCGTTGAATCCATAGGGCGAATATCGCGAGAAACCCAGCGCATTCGTCGCATTGAGATTCACGACGCCCGTGGGCAGCACGCGGTTGTTCGGCACGCGACGTGGTCCGTGCCGTCCGTGATGGATGGCCGCGGGAAGTTGAGTGACGGCGCCACGTTCGACAGCGATTCGGCGAGCTCGGGTCCGTCGTGGAGGTTCAGATTTCGTTGCGCCTCGCGAATCGCGCGATGTGTTCGCCCGCGCGGAACGCGAGCGCCTGGATGGTCATCGTCGGCTGGCCGCGACCCGAGGTCACGAGGCTGCTGCCGTCGCAGACGAACAGGTTCGGAATGTCGTGGCTGCGATGATGCCGGTCGACCACCGAGCTCGCGGCGTCGTCGCCCATGCGGCAGGTGCCGAGCAGGTGGAACCCCAAACTACTCTCCGTGGGCGCCGGCTTGAAGATGCGCAGCGCGCCGGCCGCGTCGAGTATCTCGCCGCCGCGGTCCTGCAGGAAACGCGCGGTGGCGAGGTCGTCCGGGTGATCGCGATAGGTCACGCGGATCGCCGGCACGCCCCAGGCGTCCTTCAGCACCGGATCGATGCTCACGTTGTTGCTCTCGAGTGGCAGCGAGGTGCCATGCCCGGAAATCTGCATGGAGCGCGGGAATTCGCGCAAGCGTTCTTTCAGTCCGTGTCCCCAGGCCGGGCCCTCGGCGGCGGTGCGCAGCGCCCACATGGTCGGTTGCGGGCCGATCCGCGCGTCGAGTCCGCCGCCGCCGTAGAAACCGCGCTTCGGATCGGAGTCGTAGAAATCGAGGAGGATGCGCGTGACCTGCACGCCCTTGTACTCGTTGAGCTCGTGCTCGAAGACGCCGCTGCGCGCGCGAGGTGTAGTTGAACATGAGGTATTTGCCGACGAGCCCGCTGGAGTTCGCGAGACCCTGCGGAAACCGCGCATTGGCGGAGTTGAGCAGCAGGCGCGGCGACTCGGCGCCGTTCGCCGCCACCACCACGGCCCGCGCCCGCTGGAAATGCTCGCGGCCGCGCGCGTCGAAATAGGCGGCACCGGTGACACGCCCGCGTTTGTCGGTCTCGAGCCGCGAGACGTAGCTCTGCGCGCGCACTTCGCAGTTGCCGGTATCCACGGCCTGCGGAATGACGGTGGTCAGCGTGGACGCCTTGGCCATCACTTCGCATGCGAAGCCATGGCAGAAGCCGCAGTTCACGCACGCCGGCCGGCCGTTGTACACGGTCGAGTTGATGGCGAGCGGGGCCGGCGCGGGATGCCAGCCGAGTTTCTTCGCGCCGCGCTCGAACAACACACCCGAGGACTTCGCGCGCATGGGCGGCATCGGGTACGGCCGGCTGCGCGGCGGATCGAAGGGGTGCGCGCCGGCCACGCCGGAGACGCCGATCTCCCAGTCAACCTTCGTGTAGTAAGGCTCGAGATCCGCGTAGGTGATCGGCCAGTCGGCGAAACCCGTGCCGGAGATTTCCCCGAGCACGCTGCGTTCGCGGAAATCGATTTCGTGGAAGCGCCAGTAGTTGGCGGTGTAGTGAAGGGTGGTGCCGCCGACGCCGCGGGCGTACCAGAGCGTGGGACGCACCAGCGTGGGTTGCGCCACTTGGGCGGCATCGCGACGGAACGATTGCGGGTTGCGCACCGCGTCGGTCGCGAGCCCGCCCATGAACCAGTACTTGAGCTCGTCGTGCTCGAAGTCCGCGGGCATGAGGTGCGGTCCCTGCTCGAGCACGACCACCGAGAGGTTGGCGCGCGCGAGCTCGCGCGCGATGACGCCGCCGGCCGCGCCCGAGCCCACGATCACGAAATCGACGACCTGCGAATCGCGAAAGGTACGTGCCTTCACTTCGCGGCCCCGGACTCGACATCGCGGTCGTAGTAGCCGAAAGGCGGTTCGAAGATGTGCTGGTCCTCGAAACCCATGATCTTCCAGCCGGCGCCGCCACGGTTGCCGCCGTACTTCGGGCTGGAGAAGAGCGCGCACAAGGTGAGCGTGCGCGCCTGGTCGAAGAACGGCGTGGTGTCGACGATGCGCAGGAACTCGATCTGCTCCGCGGGTGTGAACGCCGCGAATGCCGGCTTGCCCGGGCGATGCGCGCGGGCAGCGGATTGGAAGTCCCGAAGTCCGCCGATGAATCCGTCGCGCCAATGCGCGAAGAACGAGCCGAGCGCGCGGTCGATGAACCAGACCGCGCCCGCTTCGCGCGCACCCGGCAGGTCATCGCTCGGCACGATCTGGGAGGACAATGCGTCGATGTCCGCCGCGTCCGCGGCACCTAACAAGGTGAGCGTGGCCGAGCCGGGCGTGGCGGCCGCCAGGTGTGCATCGTGCGCGGCGCGCGCCATCTCGGAAAAATCCAGGCCGATCGCGCCGGCGCCCAGGATGAAGCCGAGCCCGCGCAACGCGGATCGGCGAGAGGTCGGGTGTTCCTTCACGATGCACTCCTTCAAGATCGGCGGTCACTGTACACCGCGAAAACCGGCCTATTTGTCAGGTTGTGTGGCGGAACCTTTCCTGCGCCGCAGGTTACGTACCGTTTCGGCTCGCGCACCAGCTAGAATTTGCGGCGATGCGCTACTTCAAATCCGACAATACGGCCGCGGTCAGTCGCGAAATCCTCGACGCCATCTCCACGGCGAACGACGGCGTCGCGCTGGCGTACGGAGCGGATCGCTGGTCCGAACGCCTGGACGCGGTTTACGGGGAATTCTTCGGGCGCGAAGTGCGCGTGTATGCGGTGTCTTCGGGCACCGCCGCGAACTCGCTGGCCCTCGCCACGATGTGTCCGCCGTGGGGAACGGTGCTCACGCACGCCGAGGCCCACATCGAGCGCGATGAGTGCGGCGCACCGGAGTTCTTCACCGGCGGCGCCAAACTATCGCTCGTGGCTGGGGCGGGCGCGAAGATCGCGCCGGCCGATCTCGAGGCACGCCTCACGTGGTTCGACGCGCACGTGCACGGCGTGCAGCCACGCATGTTGTCGATCACCCAGGCCACGGAGCGCGGGGCCATCTACACGCCCGCCGAGATCTCCGCGCTCGCGAAGATCGCGCACGCCAGCCAGATGCGCGTGCACATGGACGGGGCGCGTTTTGCCAACGCGTTGGTGGCGCAGGACGTGACGCCCGCGGACCTCACGTGGAAGTCGGGCGTTGACGTGCTTTCCTTCGGTGTCATCAAGAACGGCGGGATGAACGCCGAAGCCGTCGTGTTCTTCGATCCGGCCCAGGTCGCGGACTTCGAGTTCCGCCGCAAGCGCGCCGGCCAGCTCTTCTGCAAGGGCCGATACGCGGCGGTGCAGTTGCTCGCGTACCTCGAAACGGGACTGTGGAAGCGCAATGCGGAGCGCGCCAACCGGCTCGCGGCGCGCATCGCCGCCGCTGCGCCGAAGTACCTGAGCGAGCCGTTCGCGACCAACCAGGTGTTCATGAAACTTGGCGATGAGCGCATCGCGGCGCTGACCGCGCAGGGTTTCGGCTTCTACGGCTGGCCGCCGGCGAATTCGGGCGAGGCCCGGTTCGTGGTCTCCTGGGATACGCCAGAAGCAGACGTTGACGCGTTGTGCCACGCCCTAACGAAGCTTTAATGGGGACATTCCTCGTTTCCTAGGAAATGGGGACGCGGCTCGTTTTGAGTGAGAGGGGCGCGGGCGGGACGGATCGCGGCCGTGGGAGGTGCGGCTTCTCGCGACGGCCGATACGGAAATCCAAGGACCGCCGCTCCAGAGCCGCACCTCCCACGTCCACGCTCCGTCCCGCTCCCACCGCCGCGGTCACGCACATCGAGCCGCGTGCCAATCTCGAAGCAACGAGAAATGCCCCCACCGGGCTGTGGGAAGAGCCAACGCCCGACCGTGCGCTCTTGTCCAAAGCATCGGCGACATGCCTGATCTCGTGGCACGGACCCGGTCTCGATCGAAGCGGTGACGGTGGACGCATGCGCCCACACCCCTCCAATCGAGCCCCGTCCCCTTTTCCTAGGAAATAAGGAATGTCCCCATTCACTTTCTGAACATGAAGAAGGCGGCTCCAACCAGGCAAAGTCCCGCCCACAGAAAATCCAGCTTCAACGGCTGCTTCATATAGAAGAGCGCAAACGGCACGAACACCGCGAGCGTGATGACTTCCTGCATCACCTTGAGCTGGCCGAGCGACATCGTGGTGTAACCGATGCGATTCGCCGGGACCTGCACCAGGTATTCGAACAACGCGATGCCCCAGCTCGCGAGCGCCGCGATGACCCAGGGCTTTGACGACATGTTCTTGAGATGCGCGTACCACGCGAACGTCATGAAGACGTTCGAGACGACCAGCAGTGCGGCGCTCTGTGCCCATGCCGGTACGGTCATGGCTGGCCTTTCAGGGCCGCGATCTCGGCGCGCAGCGCCGCGACCTCGGACTCGAGCGCGGCGACGCGGGCCGCGAGATCCGGGCTCGCCGCAGGACGCGCGGGCGCGGCCGCCACCTGGTCACGCACCGGGGTTTCATTCGCGGTGACCGAGGCCGGCAGTTCCTCGAACAGCTGCGCCCAGCGCGAGTCGCGGCGGCCGGGCTCGCGGGCCAGCTGCGCGACGAGCGCACCTTCGGGACGGGCCGCGAGTGCTTCCAGCAGACCTTCGATGACCGACGGATCGGACAACTCGGCCATGCGCGGCACGCGCGCGCGCAGCTCGCCCGGCGTCTGCGGTCCGCGCAGCAGCAATTCGCAGATGATCCCGGTCTCCTGCGGCGTGAACTTGAGGCTGCCGAATTCGGTGTTGCAGAAGATCTGCTGGTATTTCGGGACACGCGAGCCGAATCCGGATTTCTCGACCACCATGTGCCGCCGCGCCAGTCCGTCGACCACGAACTTCACGGTTGGCTCGTCGAGCTGCATGAGCGGCTCCCGGTTGCTCTTCTGGTTGCAGGCGTTCACCAGCGCGTTCAACGACAGCGGATACTGATCCGGCGTCGTGATCTGCTTTTCGATGAGTGAACCGATGATGCGGGCTTCGATGGCGGTCAAGCGGATGTTCATGCGCGAAGTATACTGACCCCACTCGTGTCACACCGACTGCTCATCCTGGTCGCGCTGTTCGTGGTCGTGGCCACGCTGCTGTTCATGCGGCTGCCCATCCCGCCCACCTACGCCGGTCGCGCGATCGAGAACGCCGGCCACCTGCCGGTATTCGCCCTGGTGACGCTCGGGTTGCTGATCGTCCTGCGCCAGGACTTCAAATTCGAGGGACTGCGCCTGTATGCGTTCGCGGGACTGATCGGCGCGGGCTTGGGCCTGGCCTCGGAGATCATCCAGCGGCCGCTGGCACGCGACGCGTCCTGGGAGGACGTGTTGTCGGACGTGATCGGGGCGGTCACCGCGATCGCGCTCTACGCGCTCTTCGATCGCCGCTCGCGCATCGCCCGCGGCACGAGGCTGCTCGCGTTCGCGGTGGCCCTGTCCTGTCTCGTCTTCTACTTCGCGCCGCTAGTTAGGATGACGGCCGCCTACCTGCACCGCAATTCGCAGTTCCCGGTGATCGCGGATTACCGTCACCGCATCGAGCTCTTCTGGACCGTGGGTTACGGCACCAACCGCTCCATCGTGCGCGACGCGCTCGAGGTCGAGTTCGCGCGCGGGCGTTTCCCGGGTGTCTCGCTGCACGAGCCGGTGGCCGACTGGACCGCCTTCAAGACGCTGGTCATCGACCTCGAGAATCCGGACGACGCCCGGCTGCAACTCGCGGTGCGGGTGCACGATCGCGGCCACGGCGATCGCTTCGTCGACCGCTTCAACCGCCATTTCGAGCTGGCCCCGCGCGAGCGGCGCACGCTGCGTATCGCGTTGTCCGACATCGAGCGCGCACCGAAAGGCCGCCTCATGAATATGCGCCATATCTCGGATATCCGGCTGTTTCGCGACCGTCCGGAGGGGGGCGGGCGACTGCGGATCTACTCGCTGCGGCTCGAGTGACGCGCTGCGTTGAACATAGGGTTGCCGCGGCGCAAATTCTGGCGTTTCGGTTCCCGGCCGGGGTGCCTATACTTCTGCCATGGAACCGATTGCCGACACTTTTGACGCCGCCTTCTCCAAGACCGTGGATCTCGCCAACAAGATGGCGGACAAGGACAAGGACGCGGATCTCTGGGACATCGCGGACGGACTGCTCGCCGGCGCGATCCAGTACTGGTTGTATTCACGCCAGCCCTGCGGTGATACCCGCTGCCAGGACTGCATGCCCATCAGCACCGCCGAGGGCCGCATGTCCGAGCTCAAACGGCTGATCGAGCAGCTCGCCTCCGAGAGCGAGTACTTCCACACGCCGACGGATTCGAACGCCGGTCGGGCGTAACGCGAAGTGGCGCGCTGCATCGACGCGCCGTAGATAGTCCCGCCGGACGATCGGGCAACGTTCCCGGACGCCCGGGCAAGCGCGCGGACGCGCGGTCATCTCCGCAGGACTTGCGATCATTCGCGCCTGATTCCCGAGTGGTTAGTCTGCTCCCCGCAAATGGGGGCATAACGAGACCAACTACAGGAGATGATCATGCAATTCAAGGTTCTCACCGGGTTCGCGGCGGCGATGCTCGCCACCGCGGCTCTCGCTCACGGCGATCACGATCCGGATTCCGGCAAAGGCAAGAAGCCGCCTCCGCTCGCGATCCTGCAGCTCGACCAGGTGCGCGATGCCGACGGCGAAGTATCCCCGACATCGGCCGCGGCCGAGGCTGCGGGCTACGTCGACATCGGCCTGTTCGTGCCGAACATGGGCTGGCACTACATGAACGAAGAGCTGTGGACGATGGCAAGTTCGACTGCGACCAGGCCCGAGCTGCTCGTCTACGCGGACGATCCGTGCGGCGGCAAGCGCAAGCTGGTCGCGGTGGAGTACGCGATTCCACTGTCGATGTCGAAGCGCGCGCCGGCGGGTTTCGTCGGCCGGGCGGACGAGTGGGACGCGAATCAGACGTTCCAGCTGTGGACGCTGCACGCGTGGGTGCTACGAGTTCAACCCGGACGGCGTGTTCGCGCCGTTCAATCCCCGAGTCCAGTGATGTGGGGTGCCGGGTCGGGAAACCGGGAAAACTTTCCACGGTTCCCGGCTCGGTTACTTCCTGCCAGCGAAAGTTATCCCGGTTTCCCGACCCGGCACCATTCAGGCGGCGGCGGCTGCGCCTACGTGGCTTCCGCTAGCGACTGCTCCAGCAACTCCAGACCTTCCTCGAGCTGCGCTTCCGGAATCGTGAGCGGCGCGAGGATGCGGATGACGTTCGAGTAGATGCCGCACGACAGCAGGATCAACCCGCGGCGGCCGGCGGCCTGCACCACGGCCCTGGTGAGATCGGCATCCGGCGCGTCGGCGCGGCGGTTCTTCACGAGCTCGATCGCCACCATCATGCCGAGCCCGCGCACTTCGCCGATGCAGCGGAACTTCGCCTGCATCTTGCGCAGCGACGCCGCGAGGCTGCGCGCCCATCTGCTCGGCGCGCTGATTCAGCTTTTCCTTCTCCATCACTTCGAGCACCGCGAGTCCCGCGGCGCAGGCGAGCGGCGAGCCGGCGAACGTGCCGCCGAGTCCGCCGACGACCGGGGCATCCATGATCTCGGCCTTGCCGATCACCGCCGACAGCGGCACGCCGCCCGCGATGCTCTTGGCGACGGTCATGAGGTCGGGCTCGACGCCCGAATGCTCGATCGCGAACATCCTGCCGGTGCGCGCGAAGCCCGTCTGGATCTCGTCGGCGATGAGCAGGATGCCGTGCTGGTCGCACAGCGCGCGCAGCTTGCGCAGGAGCTCCGGCGGCGCGATGTAGAAGCCGCCTTCGCCCTGCACCGGCTCGATGATGATCGCCGCGACGCGCGCGGGATCCACGTCCGCCTTGAACAGATGCTCGATGGCCGCGAGCGAGTGCTCCGGCGTCACGCCGTGATAGGCCATCGGGAAGGGCACGTGGAACACCTCCGGCAGCATCGGGCCGAAGCCCGCCTTGTAAGGCTGCACCTTGCCGGTGAGGCTGATGCAGGCGAGCGTGCGGCCGTGGAAGCCGCCGGTGAACGCGATGACCGCGGAGCGCTTCGTGCATAGCGCGCGATCTTGATCGCGTTCTCGACGGCCTCGGCGCCCGTCGACAGGAAGATCGTCTTCTTCGGCGTGGGGCCGGGCGCGAGCTCGTTCAGTGCTTCCGCCAGCGCGATGTAGCTTTCGTACGGCGTCACCTGGAAGCAGCCGTGCGTGATCTTCTCGAGCTGCGCGGCCATCGCCGCCTTCACGTGCGGATGCACGTGGCCGGTGTTGAGCACGGCGATGCCGCTCGCGAAGTCGATGTAGCGGCGGCCCTCGACGTCCCAGAGCTCGGCGTTCTGCGCGCGCTCGGCGTAGACGGCGAGCGAATTGCCGACGCCGCGCGGAATCGCGGCGATGCGGCGCTTGTGAAGGTCAGCGTTCTTGGACATGGAATTCTCTCTTCAGGGCGCAAGCGCCACGACGGAAACGCCTCTCTTCAGGCGCAAGCGCCACGAAGGAAACGCCGCCGAAGCGGCGTCGTACTATGCAAATCGATGTCGCGACAGCGGCAACGAGCGCAGTCTACGCCCGGTCGCCGTGTAAATCGCATTACAGACGGCCGGTGCCACCAGCGCGACGGCCGGCTCGCCGATGCCGCCCGGCGCCTCGTCGCTGTCGATGACGTAGGAATCGATGCGCGGCATTTCGTTCATGCGCGCGACGCGATAGTTGTCGAAGTTCGTCTGCTGCACGCGCCCGCCCTGGATGTTGATCTCGCCCCACAGCGGCGCCGACAGCCCGAACACGATGGAGCTTTCCACCTGCGCGACGACGGTATCGGGGTTCACCTGCTGCCGCAATCGGCGGCGCAGTAGATGCGGTGCACCCTCACCTTGCCGTTCTCGAGCGAGATCTCCGCCACCTGCGCCATGTACGTGCCGTAGCCTTCCATGAGCGCGACGCCGTGGAAGCGGCCCTTCGGCGGATATCCGATAGCGCGATTCCTTGGCGACGAGATCGAGCACCCTGAGATAGCGCGGCTGCTTTTCGAGCAGCGCGCGCCGAAGTTCAGCGGGTCTTTCTTCTGCGCTCACGGCGAGCTCGTCCATGAAGCTCTCGGCGACGAAGCAGTTGAGCGCGTGGCTCACCGAGCGCCAGTAGCCGACGTGATGCCGATTTCCTGCTGCTTGTAGTCCACGAGCACGTTCGGCACGTCGTACGGGTAGTTAGCGGCCGCCTCGACCGCGAACGGATCGACCGTCTTCTCGGTCGAGCCCGGGAACATGCGCGCGGTGATCGACGGGCCCGTCAGGTGCAGGTTCCAGGCGATGAGCTTGCCCTTGTCGTCGAACGCGCCCGTCACCTGGTCGAACGCCGGCGGACGATAGGCGTCGTGCGTCATGTCGTCTTCGCGCGTCCAGATCAGCTTCACCGGCTTCCTCACGGCCTTGGATACTTCGACCGCCGCGGGGATGAAATCGACCTCCAGGCGCCGGCCGAAGCCGCCGCCGAGGAACGTGGTGTGGACCTTCACCTGCTTGATGTCGAGGCCGGCCGCCTTGGCGGCGGCCGCCTGCGCCATCTGCTGGACCTGCGTGGGCGCGTAGATGTCGACGCCGTCGGCGCGCACGTCGGCCGTGCAGTTCTGCGGCTCGAGCGTGGCATGCGCCAGCATCGGCAGCTCGTAGTCCGCGCGCATCACGCGCGCCGCACCCTTGATGGCCGCGGCGCGCGTCGCCCTCGTTGCGCGCCGCGCGGCCCGCGCCGGCCGCGCCCTTGCGCAGGGTCTGGGCGATCTTCGCGTCGTTGAGCGCGGCATTCGGCCCGGCATCCCACTCGATCTTGAGCTGGTCGCGCGCCTTGCGCGCGCGCCACCAGGAGTCCGCGACGACGGCGACACCGGAAGAGGTGAGCACCACGGCGGTCACGCCGGGCATCGCGCGGGCCTTCTCGTCGTTGAAGGTCTTCACCGAGCCGCCGAGCGCCGGCGGTTGCGCGAGCGCGGCGTACAACATGCCGGGCAGCTTCACGTCGATGCCGTAGACGCCGCTGCCGTCCACCTTCGATGGCGTGTCCTTGCGCTTCTGCGACTTGCCGACCAGCGTGAACTGGGATGCCGGCTTGAGCTCGACGTCCTTGGGCGGCGTGAGTTTGGCAGCGGCTTCGGCGAGCGCGCCGAATTTCAGCTTCTTGCCGTGCGGCGAGATGATGACGCCGTCTTCGACCCGGCAGTTGCGCGCGTCGACGCCCCATTCGGCCGCGGCGGCGCTGGCGAGCATGTGCCGCGCCGTGGCGCCGGCCTTGCGCAGCTTCTCCCAGCCGTCGCGCACGCTGGTGCTGCCGCCGGTGATCTGGCCGCCGATCAGGTTGTTGATGTACGCGTCGCCCGGCGGCGCGAACTCGGTCTTGATGCGATCGATGCCCACGCCGAGCTCTTCGGCGACGAGCATGGTGAGCGAGGTGTATACGCCCTGGCCCATCTCCGACTTGTCGCAGATAGAAGGTGATGCTGTTGTCGGTGCCGATGCGCAGCCAGGCGTTCGGCACCGCGTACGTGGTTTCTCCCGACGCCTGCGCGGCGGGCTTGCAGCCGGGCAGGGCGATGGCGATGACCAGGCCACCCGAGACGGTGGCGCCGGTCTTGAGAAACTCGCGACGTGAAAAGTCGACAGGATTGACAGCCATGGCGTTCCCTCCCCGGAAACGTTGCGGATCAGGCTCCGGACTTGATTTCGGCCGCGCGCCGGATGGCGCTGCGGATGCGCTGGTAGGTACCACAGCGGCAGATGTTTCCGGACATGGCGGCGTCGATGTCGGCGTCGCTGGGTCGCGGCGTGGTGGCGAGCAGCGCGGAGGCCGACATGATCTGGCCGGACTGGCAATAGCCGCATTGCGGCACGTCGTGCTCGATCCAGGCCTGCTGAACGGGGTGGCTGCGGTCGTTCGACAGCCCCTCGATGGTGGTTACCGCCTGATCGCCGACGGCGCTGACCGGGACCTGGCAGGAGCGGATGGCCTGGCCATTCAGATGGACGGTGCAGGCGCCGCACAGGGCCATTCCGCACCCGAATTTGGTGCCGGTGAGACCCAGGGAGTCGCGCAACACCCAGAGCAGGGGAGTTTCCGGATCGACATCGACTTCCACCGACTTGCCGTTCACGTTGAGCTTGGTCACGAGTTGTCTCCCTCGATTGCCTGGCTGCGACTGCCGGCGACTATATTCTTTCAGAGGGGGCCGGCGACAGAGTTTGTAGGAGGGGGTCGGGCCCGTTGGCGGGCGTTCAGCGGCGCTGGGTTATCATTCCGCGCCCAATTGCTGCCAAGGATTCGCGTTTGTCCGAGATCTCCCCGAAGCCGCCGATCGTCACCGAAGTCGTGATCATTGGCGCCGGCCCCTGCGGGCTGTTCCAGGTATTCGAGCTCGGACTCCTCGGCATCGAGCTGCCATCTCGTCGATTCGCTGGGGGCCCCCGGCGGCCAGTGCACCGAGCTCTACCCGGACAAGCCGATCTACGACATCCCGGCGCTGCCCATCTGCGGCGCGCAGGAGCTCATCGACCGGCTCATGCAGCAGATCGCGCCCTTCAATGCGCCGCTGCACCTCGGCCAGGAAGTCACGCAGCTGCGCAAGCGCGAGGACGGACGGTTCGACGTCGAGACCATTCTCGGCACGCGTTTCGACGCGGGCGCGGTGGTCATCGCGGGCGGCGTGGGCTCCTTCCAGCCGCGGCGCATCGGCGTCCCGGGCGCCGAGGCGTTCGAGGGGACCACGATTCACTACCGCGTGCGCGACGCCGCGCAGTACCACGGCAAGAAGCTCGCGATCTTCGGCGGCGGCGATTCGGCGCTCGACTGGGTCATCGACTTCGCCGGCAAGGCGGCCGCGGTGACGCACGTGCATCGGCGCCCGGAGTTCAAGGCCGCGCCGGCCTCGGTCGCGAAGATGCGCGCGCTGGCCGGCAACGGGTCAGGTGCGTTATCTCGAGGGCCTCGCCGATTCGCTGCTCGTGGACGGCGACGACACTGTCCGGCATCAACGTGAAGGGCCACGACGGCACGATGCACGCCGTCGACGCCGACCACGTGTTCGCGTTCTTCGGCCTGCATCCGAAGCTCGGCCCCATCGCCGAGTGGGGCATGGAGCTCGAGAAGAAGGCGCTCAGGGTCGACACCGAGAAATTCCAGACCAGCGTCCCCGGCATCTTCGCCGTGGGAGACATCAACACGTATCCGGGTAAGAAAAAACTGATTCTTTCCGGATTTCACGAAGCGGCGCTCGCGGCGTTCGCCATCCAGCATCATCTGTACCCCGCCAAGAAGCAGTTCCTGCAATACACGACCACGAGTCCCGTGATGCAGAAGCGCCTCGGCGTTCCTCACTGATTTTTCATCCTTAGGAGTCACCATGAAACTCATCCGCGCTCTCGCGTTCGCACCGTCATCGCCGCCTCGGGCGCCGCTTTCGCCGCGCCCAAGGTCTGCAAGGTGGAGATCGCCGGCAACGACCCGATGCAGTTCGACAAGAAGGAAATCGCCATCGCCGCGGACTGCACCGAAGTCGAGCTCACGCTCAAGCATTCGGGCAAGACTGCCGGCGCAGGCCATGGGCCACAACTGGGTGCTGACGAAGACCGCCGACGTCGCGCCCGGTCGCGACCGATGGCATCGGCGCGGGACTCGCCAAGCAACTACGTCAAGGAGGGCGACGCGCGCGTGATCGCGCACACCAAGGTCATCGGCGGCGGCCAGACGGACACGGTCAAGTTCCCGACCTCGCAACTCAAGAAGGGCGAGGCGTACACGTTCTTCTGCAGCTTCCCGGGCCACTCGGCGATCATGAAGGGCATGTTCAAGTTCGACTGAGCACGCACGCGATGAATTCGCGCCTCGCCGACCTGCAGCAGCAATTCCAGCTCGAGCGCCTCGAGGTCAACCTGTTTCGCGGCCAGAGCCGCGACACCGGCAGCCCGCAGGTGTTCGGCGGACAGGTGCTGGGGCAGGCGCTGATGGCCGCGCACTCGACCATCGAGGACGGCCGCGTGGTGCATTCGCTGCACGCGTATTTCCTGCGGCGCGGCGATTTCAACAAGCCGATCGTCTACAGCGTCGACCGCAGCCGCGACGGCGGCAGTTTCTCGGCGCGGCGCGTCGTCGCGATCCAGAACGGCGAGCAGATCTTCATCTGCTCGGCGTCGTTCCAGACAGCCGGAGAAGGGCCTCGAATACCAGGCGAGCGCGCCCAAGGTGCCGCCGCCCGAGGAGCTCAAGCCATTCGCCAAGCCCAGCGGCGCCGAGCTCGACAAACTGCCGGAGAAACTCCGGCGCTGGCTCGAGATCGAGCGGCCGTTCGAGTTCCGTCCGGTGCAGCCGTACAACCCGCTGAACGCCGGTGGCCTGCGAGCCGGTGCGCCAGATCTGGATGCGCGCGGTCGACAACTGCCCGACGACGCCGTCGCTGCATCGCTGCCTGCTCGCGTACGTCTCCGACTACTGGCTGCTCGACACGTCGACGATGCCGCACGGCTCCTCGTTCCTGCGCGGCAACCTCATCATGGCGAGCATCGATCACGCCATCTGGTTCCACCGCCCGGCGCGCGTCGACGAATGGCTGCTGTATTCGCTCGACAGTCCCGTCGAGCTCGGGCGCGCGCGGGTTCGCGCGCGGCAGTTTCTATACGCGCGACGGCGTGCTCGCGGCGAGCACCGCGCAGGAAGGCCTCATACGCCTCGTGCAGCCGCAATCCTGATCCTCGGCGCCGGCCTGCTGGCCGTCGCGGGCGCGGCGCCGCCGTCGCCGCGGCGCTGCCCGCCGATGACCGTGACGCGCTTGTCGGCCGCTGTGGACCGGCATCTACGACGTCTCCGAAGAGCTGGTCGCGAGCGACGACGAGTCCTCGCCGCTCACGCCGCTGGTCGACCAGCAGCGCGTGCAGATCAATATCCGCCGCGTCCAGTTGCCCTGGCTGGGCTCGCACGTCCTGTACGTCGAGGAGTATCCGTACGACGAGCCGTTCGAGCTGCGACGGCGGTGTTGCTGTCCATCGAGCGCCGAGCGCGACCGCGGACGGCTCGCTGCGCGTGCGGCAGTTCACGCGCAAGGCGGACACCGGCGAACCCGGCGTCGCTTGACGGCCGACGACGTGGAATCCGTCGCGGGCTGCGACCTGTTCCTCAAGCGCGAAGGCGGCAGTTTCGCGGCGGAACACGCGGACGCGGCTGCTCGAGTCCGAAGCGCAGCGAGCAGCGCTGGCTCGACTATCGAGTGGTCATCGGCGACGGGCTCTTCTGGTATCGCAAGCGCACGCTGACGTTGCCGCAGGACGAGCTCGTCGAGGAGATCGCCGGCTTCCCGCACGTGGATCTCGAGGAGGCGCGGCTGTTCTCCTGCGGCATTTCCTGGACGACCCGGAATCGACGCGGCCCGCGGCGCTCGCTCGGACAGCGTCGACCTGCACGACCGCGGTGGCCGCGCGCGTTTCCGCACGCCCGACGGCCGCGAGCTCACGCTCGATGCTGCACGGCCGCGACTGGCCGCTGTCCGAAGGTCGCGAATCGCTGGTGCTCATCCTCGAGCGATGGGCAGCGCGGACAGCGAACCGATCGCGTCGAGCTGGACGTCGCTCGGCGCCGCGCGCGTGGGTATCGATATCGGCTGGCTCGCGATCGATTGCGCGCCGGTGTCTCGGAGACCGGCGAACAGCGGTCGTGAATGGGGTCGTGAATGCGTGAATGGGGACATTCCTGATTTCCTAGGAAAAGGGGACGGGGCTCGATGGAAGAGGGGATGGGGGCGCATCGCGTCCACCGTCACCGCTTGGATCGAGCCCGGATCCTCGTTGCCGCGAGATCAGGTATGTCGCCCTTGGTTTTGGGAAGAGCGCACGGTCGGGCGTCGGCTCTTCCCAAAGCCCATTGGGGGCACTCCGATCGCTTGGAGACTGGAACACGCCTCGACGTCGAGCGTCGACCCCGGCCGCGCTCCGTCCCGCCCGCACCCCTCACTCTCACCTTCGAGCCGCGTCCCCTTTTCCTAGGAAACGAGGAATGTCCCCAACCAGTGGACCAGGATGTAGAGCAGCCAGACGCCGAGAATCGTCAGGGTCGCGAACACGAGCAGGATCGCGAGGGGAACGAACACCAGTCCGCGCCGGCTGCGGCGCTTCGCCTCGTGCGGCGTCTGCAGCCATTCGTCGAGCATCGCGAGGTTGCGCGTCTGCGCCTTGAAGACGAAGTCGAACACGTCTCCGAGGATGGGAATCGTGCCGATCACCGCGTCGAGCGCGATGTTGGTCAGCATGTGCAGCTGGATCACCGCCGGCGCCCGCAGCCGCCACGCGATGTGCAGGCCGTAGACCGCCGATCAGTCCACCGGCGATATCACCGAGACCGGGGACGAGGCCGAACAGCGCGTCGAGGCCGAAGCGCCACTTCGTGCCGGGAATGCCAAATGCCTGGTCCATGAGGCGCGTGATCACGCGCAGCCTTTCCAGTTCGACGCGGGCGCGGCGCTGGTGCTCGTCGCCCGGTGCCGGTGCCGGAACCTGCGCCTTCTGCTCCATGGTCGTCAGCCGCTGCCCGCGAGCAGCGCCTGGATCTCGGTCTCCAGCGCGGGATTGAAACGCTTCGGGTCTTCCATCATGAGGAAATGGCCGTCGCCCGCGAGCGTGACGGCCCGGAATTTCGGCAACACCTTGCGGATGCGCGCTTCGTTCACGGGCTCGCCGAGGTCGGAGTTGATGGCGACGATGGGCACCGACACGTCCTTGAGTGGCTCCGTGAAGTCGTACTCGAGCAGCGCGCGCATGGCGGGGATGCCCACTCTCGGCGGCGACAGGGACATGTCGTACGCGATCTTGCCGGCCAGCGCCTGGTCCGCGCCGGGCGCGAAGAAGTGTTTGCTCACGATCGCGCGCGTGTGGCCGATGAAGTCGGCCTCGAATGGCTTGATGATGGCGTCCACCTGCGCCTTGCTGTACGGCGGGGCGCCGATGGTCTTGAAGGTATCCACGCCGATGATGCCGATCACGCGGCCCTTCAGCAGCCGCGCGGCCTCGATCGCCACCGGCCCGCCCATCGAGTGTCCGACCAGCACGAGTTGGTTGTTAGGCACGGCCGCGAGCGCGGTGGCCACGTCCTGTCCGAAGCGCGCCATGCTCCAGTCCGTGCGGTTGCCGTCGGTGCCGCCATGGCCCGCGAGATCCACGGCGACGATGGTGTATTTCTTCGCGAACTCCGCGACCTGCTCGCGCCAGTAGTTCGAATCGCAGGACCAGCCGTGGATGAGCACGAGCGCGGGCTCGCCGCTGCCATAGACGCGGTACTGCACGTGGATGCCATCCGGCGCCACCGCGATGCGCGGCGCGCCCTCCCGGGGCTCGGCCTTCTTTTCACCGGAGTGCGCAGCGGGCGCAGCCGGCGCGGTTTCCTGCTTGCCGCAGGCGATGACGAGGAACGCGGCGGCCAGCGCCGTGAGGAAGTTTCGCATCCGGCGCACTTTAGGCGAACGACGCCGCGTAGTCACCGATGGCCATCGACGACGTGAGGCCGGGACTCTCGATGCCGAGCAGGTTCACGAGGCCCGCAAGCCCGTGCTCCTTCTCGCTCTCGATGCGGAAGTCCGGCTGCGGTTCGCCTGGCCCGTGCAACTTGGGACGAATGCCGGTGTAGTCGGGCATCAGTGCGCCGTCCGCGAGTTTCGGCCAGTAGCGGCGGATGGCCTCGTAGAAGAGCGGCGCGCGCGCCGCGTTCACCGAGTAGTCGATCTGGTCGATCCACTCGACGTCCGGCCCGAAGCGCACGCGTTTGCCGAGATCGAGCGTGGCATGGATGCCGAGCCCGGCGGCGTGCGGCACCGGATAGATGAGATGCTGGAACGGCGAGCGTGCGGCGACGGTGAAGTAGTTGCCGCGGCCGAGGTGCATCGTCGGGATCTGCGCTTTCGGATAATCCTCGATGCGGTCCAGCAGGTCGACCGCGCCGAGCCCGGCGGCATTCACCACGAAACGCGCATCGACCTCGGTGGCACTCTCGCCGCCGGTCCTGACGCGCCAGCCGTCGGCGAGACGCGCGATGCCTTCGACGCGGCAATCGCACACCAGCGTCCCGCCGGCGTTCTCCATGTCACCCTGCAGGGCGAGCATGTAGGGATGCTGGTCGACGATGCCGCTGGTCGGACAGTGCAGCGCCGCCGTGCAGCGTACCTCGGGCTCCATCTTGAACGCCTCGGTGCCGGAGATCAGGCGCACGCCATCGACGTCATTGGCGTGGGCGCGCTCCAGCAGGTGCAGCAGCACCTGCTCCTCCTCGTCGCCGTTCGCCACGATCAGCTTGCCGCAGTTCTGGTGATCGATGCCGCGTTCCTTGCAGTAGGCATAGAGCGCGCGGTTGCCGGCGACGCAGAGGCGCGCCTTGAAGCTGCCCGGGGTGTAGTAGAGACCGGCATGGATGACGCCCGAGTTGCGCGCCGACGTTATGGTGCCTGGGTGGGACTCGGCCTCGAGCAGCAGCACTTCGCGGCCGGCCAGCGCGAGCGCGCGCGCCACCGCGAGACCGACCACGCCCGCACCGACCACCACGCACTCGACCCGATCCGCCATATACTCAATCTATCATGCAAACACCGAACTTCCGGCGCGCCCTGCGCGCCTGCAACCTTTCTTTGGTCCTGGCATTGGTCGCCTGCTCGTCCGCGGACAACCCCTATTCGCGGATCAAGGATGGGCCGCTCGTCACGGCGACGCTGCACGCGGTGACCTTCGCCACCGATGGTCCCGCCCTGCAGGAGCAGTTGCAGAAGGACGGCTACACCGTGCAGGCGCTGGCGCCTAACTATCAGAACGCCATCCGCGTGCAGTCGATCCAGTGGAAGGTGCCCGAGGAAGTGGCGGGGAAGATCGTGATCCTGAAGGCACCCCGGCCCGGTCCCGACGTGCGCATTCTCGCGGGCGTATTGCCGGCCATGTCGGCGTCGGCGGCTCCCGCCGATCCCGGCACGCTGCGTGCGTTCTACGGGAACGTGCTTGGCACCGACGTTCCCCGATGGCCGGATGAAGTGCAGCCCGCCGCCAACGTGCGTGTCCAGGTCTGGACCTTCCTGATCAGGGATGACGTACTCAAGGTGCGCAACAAGCTGCGTGCACAGGTCATCCCGGTGCTCACCGAACCCGTCCACATCACGACGACTTACATGGGCGACGAGAAGTCGATCACCCTGCTTGCGCCCGACGGGGCGATCGTCGAGCTGGTGCAGGCCGCCGCGCAGTAACCGGCCGCACTGCACCCGCGCGCCCGCCCGGGGCGCGCCAATCTTTCGCTGCGCCCGATGTCCGGTTTTGCGGCCGCGATCCGTTGGCCTTGGTAAGCAAGGAGAGACAATGGAACGTCGCAAACTATTTGGCGCGCTGATAGCGCCGCTCGGGATCGTGCTCGGCCTCTCGATGGCAGATGCACTCGCCTATGACAATCCGCGCCGCCGGATCCGGCCGCGCCTGCGCGTGCGGCGGCGGATCCGCCGGCATGCATTCATACGATTTCGTTACGGACGGCCCTTCTGGGTCGTGCCCGTCGCGCTCGCGGTCGGCTGGGAGCTGAGCCTCAGAAACCGGGTGGTGGTGGTCCGCGAAACCCGGATCGTCGAAAAGGACGGCGTCAAAACCGAAGTCGCGGTCGTTCAAGGTCCGGACGGGAAGTCCGAGCAGATCGAAATCACGCGCGAAGACACCGCGGAGAACCGCGAGCATCTCGAGGGCAGCGTCCTCGACGAAGCCGATACGACGACGCCGGCAATCGAGGAATAGCTCCTCCATGAACACGAGAACTCACAGCCGCTGTTTCATCATCGCCACCCTGCTGCTCACGTTGGCCGCCTGTGGTGGCGGTGGAGACGAAAGCCCGCCGGCAACTCCACCTGCGCCGCCGCCACCCGGCACGCTGATAGGCGCGGCCGGCGGTACGGTCACGGGCCCAAACGGTTCCAAGGTGGTGATACCCGCGGGTGCACTAACTACCGAAGTCAGGATCAACATCGAGCAGGTCACCACCGGCGCGCCGGCGTTGCCGGCCGGATTCGTCGCTCACGGACAGATGTTCGCTTTCACACCGCATGGCACGACGTTCGCGGCTCCGGTGACGATGACACTGCCGTTCAACCCGGCAGGTGTGCCCGCTGGCTCGACGCCGGTTTTCTACAAGACCATCAATGCGCAGACGGCGTGGGAAGAAATCGCCGGCGCCACGTTCGGTGCGGACAGCGTGAGTGCGCAGGTCACGGGTTTCTCGAACGGGACCGTCGTCATCCCGCCGCTGCAACGCAACGACCCATCGCGCACCTGGTCCTTCAGCGTCTTGCCGGGCAGCGGTGGCGGCTACTTCCCGATGCAGGGCACCGGCAGTTCCGGTACGCAGGTGGGCGGTCTGCTGGAGCGGCTCGTGAACTTCGGACCCATGCCCCCCGAGCTCGATGAAGAGATGGTCACGTTCACGGGGACGAGACCCAGCGACGGGCAGGCCAGCGGCCTGGTCTTCGGCAACGCCGGCGGAGAGACGTACGGCGTGTTTGCCGAAGCGCCCTTCACTCGCTACGGCAGCAGCGCACCGATCGGCGGCCGTGCCAACCTCAACCAGAGTCAGAGCTACATCAAGCGCGCCGCCAATGCGTCGCTGGATTTCACGCTGACCGATATCTTCATTTGCGGGTTCGATTACGACTCGTCGCCGCCGGTGCCCGTCAGCGGCGGCTCCATCCTCAACGAGATAGACGGCAGCGTCGAGCTGGTGGTCATTGCCTGGAAGAACTCCGGTCCGATCTTCTTCTCCCTCTCCGGCCAGGCGGGTGTGGTCGGCTCGCGCGAATCGTGGTCGGGTTATGCATTGGACACTGGTGGCTCGCAGCAAGCCTGGGCCAACTTCCCGGACTTGGAGTTGTCTGGACAGCAGCCTGCCTTCGAGATGAGCGAGGAAGAGTTCAGCGACGACTTCGGCACTGCCACCGAGGGCTGCCTCGAACTGATCGGCACGCTCACCTACACGGTCGATCTGTCGACGGTCGACATCGGTGAAGAGTTCACGCTCCTGAGCACCGCCACCGCGACGGGGGTCAATCGCCGCGGTGGCGGATTCGTCACCGACGGCCAGGCGTCCGGAGTCTTCGCCTACCTGCGCGATCCCATCAGCATGAACGGAACGACGGTTACGTTCACCGGGCTCGAGCCGACCAATCGGCCGGAGGCCGTCCCGCCGCCCGAGGTGCCAGTCGCGCCGGCAGCCTGCGTGCCCGGGCCCGGTCCCGATCCGGCCGCGGGCGTGATCCAGCTGAGCGCCGCCACCTACAGCGTGAGCGAATCGGTCAATGCCGTGTCGACAGTCCAGGTCACCCGCAGCGGTGGCAGTCGCGGTGCCGTGACGGCGACCTTCAGCACCAGCGACGGGAGCGCTCTCAGCGGCACCGACTACACGGCGGTCAACCGCACGGTGTTCTTCGCCGACGGCGACACGCAAGCGCGCACGATGATCGTGCCGATCACGCCGAACGAGGCGGTCGGACCCACCAAGACCGTCAATCTGAGCCTGTCGGATCCCGGTGGGTGTGCGGCGCTGGGCGAGCAGACCACGGCGGTGCTGAGCATCGAGGACGATGAACGCTCACCGCCCGGCCCCAGGATCTTCACGATCGGCGGCACGGTTTCCGGTCTCCTCGCGGGACAGGTCACCCTGGTGCTGCAACTGCCGACTTCCGGTGAATCGCGCAGCGCGGGCAACGGACCCTTTGCCTTCGCGGCCTTGGCGAGCAGCGGCGACGCCTACGGCGTGCGCGTGGGCGAGCAGCCGCCGAATCACATCTGCAGCGTCGCCAATGGCACCGGCACGATCGGCGGAAACGTCGACGACGTCGAGGTGAATTGCGTTGCGGTGCCGTGATGTCGTCGCGACCGCTTCTCCCGCCCGGCGAATCTTACCTTTCGATAACGCCGACTTCGTGATTGAGATCAACGTCACCCATTCCAAGAAGCATCCACACATACAGCCACACATTCGTCATTGGCGTTCTCCCGAGACGGGGCAAAATTCCAGGACAAGATTGTGCAGTCTTATAGCTTTGGTTGCGACTTCACGTCTAGCTGTTGCTAGCGGCAGTCCCCGATCGACGCCGGGCGGTCATGCCACAGCGCATCAATCCCTGATGCGAGCGAGTTTCATGAGTGCCATGTCGGCGGGAATGGGTGAGGCGGCGAGCAGCTTTGCGGCTCGCGCGAGCGTCACGTGAGCCTCCGCTTTGCGGCCATGCGCGAGATAACAGCGGCCGAGCCACAGCGCCGCTTCTCCCGCCCAGCGGCTGTCGGGCCGCCGCTTGCGCCAGTACGCATCGGCCGCCTGCAGCGCGCGCAGCGCGTCGGCCGGCTCGGAGCCCTGCAGGTGAACGCGGGCCATGCCGATCATGAGATCCGCGCGCGTGGGCGTCATGCGTTGCGGCTGCAACTCGTCGAGTATCGGCGTCGCCTGCGCGAAGGACTGCCGCGCCGCCGCGACATCGCCGAGCTCGAGCCGGGCGAGGCCGAGCTCGACGACGACTCATGGCGTGATCGCCGCGCTGGAAACGGCCGCTTCGCGGATGCGGCGACCGACTGCTCGATCCAGGGCAGGGCCTCGGCGCTTCTCCGTTCGAGGCGCAGCAACGTGCCGCGATGCCGCGTCGTCTGCATCTGCGCGCGCGAGCCGGGTTCCGCGCCTTCCAGGGCGAGGCGCAGTTGTTCGTCCGCCTCATCGAGCCGGCCCGCATGCGCCAGGGCGATGCCGAGAAAGGTGCGCCCGGCATGCGGCGCAGCCCGCCTTTACCGACAGCCGCACGGCCTCCTGCAGCGTCCGCACGGCTTCGTCGCCGACGCGCGCGACGGCGAGTGCCTGCCCGAGGATTCGCGCGCGGTAGGCGTGAACGGCGGTCTCCGGCTGCGCTTCCTGTCAGATAGATGTCGAGCGAGCGGCGCGCGAGCGAGATCGCCTCATCGAGCTCACCGCACTCGAACTCGGCCGGCATGGCAATCATGGCCAGGCCGCCGACCAGATTGCTCTCGGCGCCGAACACGCGTTCCGCATTGGCGACGAGCTCGCGCATGAGGCGCGCCGCGGCGTCGAAGTCGCCGACGTGGATCAGCGCGTTGGCGTAGTAGGGCGCCAGGTCGATCACCTTCGAATGCGCGTAGTCGCCGTTGTGGTTCGCCAGCAGGATGTCGAAGCCCTGGCGCGCCGGCGCCACGGCCTGCGGCATGCGGTCGGTGAAGATGTAGGCCTTGCTGAGAAACATCAACGCCATGGCGACTTCGTCGGAGTGCGGGCCGATCGCCGCCGTCGCCTCGTCGATCGCCTGACCTGGCGGCGCGCTCGGTGATCGCATAGTCGTTCGATCGCCATGCCGAGCGCCGACTCGTGCAGCCGCGCGCGCACGGCGAGCTGGCCGCGTCGCGTCCCGGCGGTGCTCGAGTGCGGCAAACGTCTTCGCGAGCTCGGCGACCGCGGCGTCGGGGTCCGCCCATCATTTCGCGGGACTCCGACAGCGCGAGGTGCAGCCGCGCCGTGAGCAACGGATCCGCATCCGGCATCGACTGCTGCAGGCGCAGCGCATCCTCGATGACGCGCGCGGATTCCTGGTTTTCCTGCAGGCCGAACAGGCTCTCGCCGATGATCGCGAGCATCTCCACCTTGAGCTCGGTGGATGGCGTCCTTGCGTTCGTTCAGACGGCGCTCCGCCTGGAGCAGCAAGTCCACCGCCGACAGCGCCTTGCCCTGGCCCTGCATCATCGGATCGGCCTCGCGAAACACCGACGTCGATGAACCCTGCACTTCCTCGGCGCGCGCCTTCTCCGCGAGCGCGATGCGCGCCTGCCAGCCGGCGACGATGGCGCCGGCGAGCAGCGCGACGGCTATGGCGGCGGCCGCGCTCACCGCGAGCGTGTTTCGCGCGACGAACTTCCTCGCGCGGTACCAACGGCTGTCCGGCTGCGCGAGTACGGGCCGCGCGCTGAGATGGCGCTCGATGTCGTCCAGCAGGGCGTGCACCGTCGGATACCGCTCGGCCGGGTTCTTCTTGAGCGCCTTGAGCACGATGGTGTCGAGATCGCCGCGCAGCGCTTTGCGCCACGGCACGCGTCCGCCACGTCGCTCGGCAGCGGCGGGTTCCGCCTGCAGGATGGCGTCTTCGAGCGCGCCGCGCGAGTCGCGCTGCAGCTTGTACGGCCGCTGCTCGGCCAGCAGTTCGTACAGCACCACGCCGAGCGAGTAGACGTCCGACGCGACGGTGAGCGGCTCGCCGAGAATCTGCTCAGGCGAGGCGTAGTCCGGGCGTCAGCGCGCGGCCGGACAGCTCGGTGAACCTGCGTCTCCTTCGCCTGGCCGTCGTCCAGCAGCTTGGCGATGCCGAAGTCGAGCAGGCGCACCTGGCCGTCGGCGCTGACCAGAATGTTTGCCGGCTTCAGGTCCCGATGCACGACCAGCTTGCCGTGCGCGTACGCGACCGCGTCGGCCACCTGCGCGAACAGGCGCAGCCGCGCCGCGACAGTCGAGCTGCCGCTCGCGGCAGTACGCATCGATCCGAGCGGCCTTCGACGTACTCGATGGCGAGATAGGGCTGGCCGTCGGCCGTGACGCCGGCGTCGTACAGGTGCGCGATGTTGGGATGGGTGAGCGTGGCGAGAATTTCGCGTTCGCGCGCCATGCGCTCGGCCAGTCCCGCGCGTTTCCAGGCGCCGTGCGGCAGCTTCAGCGCCACCGGCCGATTGATCAGGCCGTCGGTGCGCTCCGCCAGCCATACCGACCCCCATGCCGCCGCTGCCGAGCTCGCGTACCAGACGATAGGGTCCGATTTCCTGGCCCGGTTTTTCGACACGCGGCGGTTCGGCAGCCAGGTCGCCGGGATCGAGATCGAGCTTCGGTAGTGTTCGCAGGAATTCGCCCGTTTCGACCAGGCCAGTACGCGAGAGCAGTTCGCGCAGACGCGGCTTGAGCGCATCGAACTCCGGCGCCAGGTCGTCGAGCCATTGCGCCAGCTGGGGCGCGGGCTGTTCGAGCGCCTCGTCCAGCAAGCGATTCAACGTGGCCCAGGCGCCCGCATCGATCTGGAATTTCTGCACTTGGGCACTCCTTTGCAAAATCACCGGCCCGGATTGCTAACGGAATCGGGCCGGATTTCCGGACAGCCGCGCGACGAATTACTTGAGCGCGTCCGCCAGCAGCAGCTTCGCCTTCTGCCAGTCCCGGCGTACGGTGCGATCGTTCAATCCGAGCGCGGCGGCAATCTCCGGTTCGGTCATGCCCGCGAAGTACCGCATCTCCACCACCTGCACCAGCCGCGCATCGTGCCGGGCGAGCTCTTCCAGGGCCTCGTGTACCTTCAGGATTTCGCTTTCTCCCGCATCGAGCCCAGCGCCGATTTCCGAGTTGAGCGTGACGTGCACCGCATCGCCGCCGCGCCGCTGCGCGACTCTCTCGCGCACGAAGTCGACGATGACCGAGCGCATGACGTGACTCGCATAACGCAGGAAATGCTGGCGGTCCTCGATCTGCAGCCGGCCGGAGCCTGCGAAACGCAGGTAGGCCTCGTGCACCAGCGAAGTGGTGTCCAGCATGGTGTTGCGACTGCCCCGGCGCAGGCGCGAGCGCGCCAGCACGCGCAACTCTTCGTAGGTGGCATCGAACACCGAGCGCAAGGCGGCCGCGTCGCCGTCCTGGGCGCGGCGCAAGAGATCGGTCAGGGACTGGATGTCGCTCATCGGGCCGACGATATCGCGACTCATCGGGAAAAGCCCGGCGAGCACGATGCTGCGCCTGCTCAGCGCCGCAGCACCTTGCCGGGATTCATGATTCCGTTCGGATCGAAGGCCTGCTTCACGCGCCGCATGAGATCGAGCTCGACGGGGTTTGCGTAACGCTCGAGCTCGAACACCTTGAGCTGGCCGATGCCGTGCTCGGCCGAAAAGCTGCCCTGGAACTGCTGCACGAAGTCGTGTATCGCGCGTTTCGCCTTGGTCTCGACGGCCTGCAGCTGGAACGCCTGCGTGCCGGCACGCTGGTTGATGTTGAAGTGCAGGTTGCCGTCGCCGAGGTGCCCGTACGCGACCAGCACGCCCTGCGGCACGTGTTGTTCGACCCAGGCACCGGCCTGCTCGATGAAGCGCGGCACCTGGGACACCGGCACCGAGATGTCGTGCTTGAGGCTGGCGCCATCCTTGCGCTGGGCGTCGGGGATCGATTCGCGCAGCCGCCAGAACGCCTCGCGTTCGCGCTCGCTGAGCGCGATGGCCGCGTCGGTCACCCAGCCGGATTCGTGCGCGGATGCCAGGGTCTTTTCGAGCACGGCGTCGAGCGGTTCGTCCGGGCGCGAAGAGGACAGTTCGCACAAAACGTACCACGTGGCCGGCGCCGCGAGAGGGTCGATGACGCCAGGGATGTGCCGCGTGGTGAGCTCGATGCCGATGCGCGGGATGAGCTCGAAGGACGTGACGCGGTCGCCGCTCCCGTCGCGCAGCGTCGCGAGCAGGGAGACGGCGGCATCCGGATCGCGCACCGCGACGAAGGCGGTGGCGCGCACGCGCGGTGCCGGATGTAGTTTGAGACAGGCGGCCGTGATGATGCCGAGCGTGCCTTCCGCGCCGAGGAACAGCGACTTGATGTCGTAGCCCGTGTTGTCCTTGCGCAGCCCGGTGAGCGAATCGAGCACGCGGCCGTCGGCGAGCACCACCTCGAGTCCCAGCACCATCTCACGCGCCATGCCGTAATGGATGACGTTCAGTCCGCCGGCATTGGTCGACAGGTTGCCGCCGAGCATGCAGCTGCCTTCGCTGCCCAGCGACAGCGGCAGATAGCGATCCGCCTCGGCCGCCTTGGCCTGCAGGTTCGCGAGTATGCAGCCGGCTTCGGCGACCATCGTGTAGTTGGCCGCGTCGATCGCGCGCAGCCGGTTCAGGCGCGCGAGCGACAGCAGCACCTGGCTGCTCGACGCATCGGGCGTGGCGCCGCCGCAGTACCCGGTGTTGCCGCCCTGCGGGACGACGCCGATGCGCCGTTCATTGCAGAACGCGAGTACGCGCGATACGGCGGCGACGTCCGCCGGCGCGACCACGGCGAACGCGTGCCCGCGGTAGAGCGAGCGGTGATCGCGCAGCATCGGCGCGGTGCGCGACGGATCGGTGATCAGCGCGTCCGCGCCCGCCGCCGCGGTTAGCCCATCGATGTGATTCGTCGAGTCGTTCATCTCAGAAGAGGGCGATAGATGGTTGGGTTACGAACACGACCCGATGATAGCGCGCTAGGATTGCGCGACAACATGAACGATAACCCCTACGCGCCGCCGACGGCGCCGGTCACCGACATCGAGCCTGCGGGATCGCTCGAGCGGCCGCTGATCGTGTCGCGCGCGGTGGTCCTGCTGTGGGCATCGTTCGCGCTGATTTTCCCCTCGACTATTTACGACACCGTCTTTCCGGAGCCGGACATTTCCTGGGGAGAAAACCTGGCACTCTCCATCTTTGGCCTGGGCGTCAGTGGAGCGCTCTCCTACTGGCTGAACACTGCGGCCTGGAAAGGCAAGGGCTATGCGCGCTGGGTCCTGGCGGCGCTGGCCGTGATCGGCGTTACGCTCCTCGTCGTGGCTCGAACGAGTCTCTCCGGGGATCCAGCCGTCGCCCTGGTACATCCAGTCAGTCGATTTCCTGTCCTACATCGTAGCCGTCACGGGCAACGTCATGCTCTTTGCCCCGACCGCGAACGCTTGGTATCGCGAGATGAAACGCGGGCGTTAGGCCGGCACCGCCAGCGAGGCCCGCTTGCACGCCGGCTTAGTCAGCAGCATCTGCACCGTGCCGAGCTGGCGCTCGAGGAAGCCGCCCTCGCAATAACACAGGTAGTACTCCCACAGGCGCACGAAACTCTCCGGGTATCCGAGCTGGCGCACCTTGCCGATGTTGCGGAAGAAGCGCTCCCGCCACAGGCGCAGCGTGCGTGCGTAGTGGGGACCGATGTCTTCGAGGTGGAAAATCTTGAAGTCGGTGGCCCTGGCCAGCGAACGTGACATCGCCTCGATGGACGGGATGAAGCTGCCCGGGAAAACGTAGCGCTGGATGTAGTCCACGGATTTCAGCGCGCGCTGGTAGTACTGGTCCTGGATCGTGATCGCCTGCAGCAGCATCGCGCCATCGGGTTTCACGAGCCGCGAGCAGTGCTCGAAGTATCCATCGAGGAAATTCGCGCCCACGGCTTCGATCATCTCGATCGACACGAGCTTGTCGTACTGGCCCTCGAGATCGCGGTAGTCCTGCAACAGCACCGTGATGCGATCGGAGAGATGCCGTTCGGCGATCTTCTTCAACGCGTAGTCGCGCTGCGCCGGCGAGATCGTGGTCGTGGTGACGCGGCAGCCATAGCGTTCCACGGCGTGGATGGCGAAACCGCCCCAGCCGGTGCCGATCTCCAGCACGTGGTCGGTGGGTTTCAGGTCCAGCTTGCGGCAGGCCGCTTCGAACTTCGCCGTGGACGCCACCGCGAGGGAGGCGTCCGGCCGCGGAAAGATCGCGCAGGAGTACGCCATCGTTTCGTCGAGCATGAGCTCGTAGAGGTCGTTGCCGAGGTCGTAGTGGGCGGTGATGTTGCGCGCGCTGCCGTTGCGGCTGTTGCGGTTCGCCCAGTGGAAGAGTTTCAGCAGCGGACGGCTGACGAACGACCAGCGCGAATCCATGCGGTTCATCTGCTCGCGATTCGCGACGAAGATGCGCACGAGGTTGGTCAGGTTGTCGCTGTGCCAGAGGCCGCGGATGTAGGCCTCGCCCGCGCCCACCGTGCCGCCGAACGCGGCGTCGGCCCAGATCTGCGGATGATCGATGTACAGCGTACAGCCCACGTCGAAGTCCGCGCTGCGCCGGCCGACGGTGAACTCGCGGCCATCCGGCTCGACGACGCGCAGCTCGCCGCGCGTGAACTCGCGCAATTGCGAGACCATCAGTCGCCGTCCCAGGCGCGCCAGCAGCGATGTGCGGTCGGGGCGCGCCAGATCGAGACCCAGCAGTGGAGATTGGGTGTTCATGATTGTGTCTGTATCTGCTTACGGGAATCGCGCCTGGCCGGATGCACGTGAAACGGCACGCGCTTGATGAGCAGCTTGCAGCGCCTGCCAGTGGATGAGGGTGACCACCTTGAGGGTCATGAGCGGAAAATTCAGCAATGCCCGCGCCAGCGGGCCCGCAGTCATTGGCTCGCGTTTCAGGTGCAGCGTCGCATCGAAGCGCGTCGGGCGTCGCGCCCATCCTCGAGCGACAGGATTTTCCATGTGGACGTGCAGGCCCTCGGCCGGCGCTGCCGAAGCACCAGTCGTAACGCATGTCCATCGGCATGAATGGCGAGACGTGGAATTCCTTGCGCGAAACTGAAACGCCAGGCGCGTTTGCCCTGGCGTGCGGCGGCGGCGACCGGCAGTACATAAGCGTGGCGCTCCTTCCACGGCGTGTTGGTGATCTCGGCGACGATGGTTTCGATGCGGGAGCCGGTGGCATCGAAGACAGTAGTAGAAACTCACGGGATTGAAGCTGTAACCGAAGAAGCGCAGGTGCGTGAGCAGGCGGATCGGCCCCGCGGGCCGTGCGCCCGTGCGCTGCTCGACCAGATCGCGCACCGCGGTGTCGAGCGGCACTTCCGCGGGGCCGAGGAAGTCCGCGCGCCTGAACCACGCCAGCGCCGGCCGGCGCACCGACCAGAACCAGCGCCGCTCGAACAGGCGCCGGCAATTCGGCGAGATCGATGTAACTCATGAACAGCCGGTAGCGGAAGGCATTCTTCGCCGGGCCGAAGCGCCGGTGCTGGATCCAGCCGGTATAAAGAGCGCTGTGCATGGTTGATCCGGACTCAGCCGGCCCTCGCCAGCGCGGGGGCCCCCTGAGCCGTCGTGCGCGCGAAGTCGTCGAGCGCCCATTCCGCGCTCGCGACGCCGTCCTCGTGGAAGCCGTAACGCCAGTAGGCGCCGCAGTAGAAGGTGCGATTGACGCCGCTGATCTCGCCGCGGCGCCGCTGCGCGGCCACACCGGCCGGTAGATAGACCGGGTGATGATAGGTCAGGGTGCGCAGCACCTTCGCGGGGTCGATGTCCGCGCCGCGGTTCAGTGTGACCAGAAATTTCACCGGGGCATCGAGCGACTGCAGCACGTTCATGTCGTAGGTGAGGGCGACGCGGTCGCGGTCGCGGTTGTCGCGCGCCGCGAGCAAATGGAAATTCCAGGCCGCGCGCGCCCGCGGGTTGCGCGGCAGCACCGAGTCGTCGGTGTGCAGGATCGCCTGGTTCTCCTGGTACGGGAATGCGCCGAGCACGGCGGTTTCGGCGTCGCTCGCGTCCTCGAGGATGCGCAGCGCCTGGTCGCTGTGACAGGCGAAGAACACGTGATCGAAGCGCTCCGCGCCGTCGCTGCTGCGCACGGTGACGCCGTTGCGATCGCGCTTCACGCCGAGCACCGGCGTCTCGAGCCGGATGCGATCCGCGAACGGCGCCGTGAGCTTGCGCGCGTATTCGCGCGAGCCGCCTTTCACGGCCTGCCACGTGGGCCGGTTGTCGACGTTCAGGAAGCCATGCTTGTCGAAGAACTCGACGAAGAAGCGCGCGGGAAACGCACAGCATCGCGCGCTCGGTCGAAGACCAGATCGACATGCCCATGGGCACGATGTACTGGTCACGAAAGGCGCGCGAGTAGCGATTCCGCTCGAGGTACTCGCCGAGCGTCACCCGGTCGTCGTTGCCCGCGAGCAGTGAGCGGCACTCGCGATTGAAACGCAGGATGTCGGCGATCATCCGCAGGAACGACGGCCGGAAGAAGTTCCGGCGCTGCGCGAACAGCGTATTCAGGGTCGTGCCGTTGTATTCGAGTCCCGTGCGCTCGTCGCGCAGCGAGAAGCTCATGTTCGAGTTCTGGTACGCAACGCCGAGCTCGTCGAGCAGCGCGATGAACCGCGGATAGGTCCAGTCGTTGAAGACGATGAAGCCGGTGTCGATGGCGTAATGGCGGCCCTGCCACTCGATGTCGTGGGTGTGGGTGTGCCCGCCGACGTGCGCGCCCGCCTCGAAGACGGTGATGTCGTGGTCGCGGTGCAAGCGCGACGCGACGACCATGCCGGAGATGCCCGATCCGATGATGGCGATGCGCATTGGAATCCGAAAGTTGCCGATCTCCTGGCAATACGCGGGTTCACGCGTCCTGGATGCACGCCGTCGCTGCGCACGTTAGGCTCGACTCATGAACAACGACCTGTACGCACCGCCCAGGGCGGCGGTTGCCGACGTCACTCCCGGGCCGCTGATGGCGCGCCCATGGCAGGTGACCCTGGCGGTGAACCTCGCCTGGGTGTGCCTGCTGCTGCCGCTGCCCGGCGTCTACGACATGTTGATGTTCGAGATTCCCGCCGACATCCGCGAACCGCTTTTCGTGAAGTTTCTTCTGACCGCGTGCGCGCTTCTGATCGCGCTGTACATCGTATTGTTCGTGTCGATGGCGCGCGGCTACCGATGGGCGCGCATCGTGTATTCGGTGCTGACCCTGTGGGGCATGGTGGACACGTATCGGTCCATATCCGACTCGTTCGCGCGCGCCTGGTACTTCGGCGTACTCGACATCGGTGAGATCGTGTTCGGCGCCGCCGCGTTGTGGCTGCTGTTCACCAGCGCTGCCAACGCGTGGTTCCGCACCCGCGGCGGCCGGATCGAGCCGCAGTGACGTTCGCGAGCGCGGTGGTTACCTGCGCGGCTGGATGCGACGCGGGTGGTGATCGCGCACCGCAACCGGCACCGGCTTCAGTTCCCAGATGAGTCCCATCCAGGACATCGTCTTGAGCAGGTAATAGGTGATGTCGATTTCCCACCAGTAGAAACCCTGCCGCGTCGAGCTCGGGTAGTGGTGGTGATTGTTGTGCCAGCCCTCGCCGAGCGTGATCAACGCGAGGAACCAGTTGTTGCGGCTCGAATCGCCCGTCTTGTAGCGCTGCTTTCCGAACACGTGCGACAGCGAATTGATGGTGTACGTCCCGTGTGAACACAACACGGTGGACACGAAGAAGCCCCAGATCAGCATCTGCCAGCCGTTGGTGTTCAGGCCCGGGGCCCATTTCTCGAGTGCCACGCCGAGGAAGAACACGCCGACCGCCAGCAGCACCGGCACGATGATGTCGAAGCGGTCGAGCCAGCGCAGCTCGGGGAAGTTCATGAGCTCGCGCACGCGCTTGAGGTTCGGCGCGAAACCCTTCTTCGAGAGGAACCAGCTCATGTGCGCGCGCAGGAAGCCGTGCTGGATCGGCGAGTGCGCGTCTTCCTTCTTGTCGGAGTACTGGTGATGGTCGCGGTGATGCGCCGCCCACCAGATGGGACCGCGCTGCACGGCGGACGCGCCGAGCACGCCCATGAGGAACTGCATCGACGCGCGAAGTCCGGAACGACTTGTGCGAGAAGTAGCGGTGATAGAAACCGGTGATCGCGAACATGCGGATGAAGTACAGCGCCACGCACACGATGAGGGCGATCGGGCTCCATCCCGACGACGAACACGAACAGGCAGGCGGCATGCATGAGGATGAACGGCAGCGTGCGCACCCAGTCGATGCGATCGGCGCCCGGATGTTCGGCGGCGCCATCGAAGGTCGACGAACGGCCGGTGTCGAACCAGTGCAGCAGTGCCCGGCCGAGGCGGACGAACGGGTTCATGTGAGTTGCGGAGCTCATGCGATGCGGGATCCCTTCAGGTCTACGCCAATGTGATTTTGCCGGATGCAGCAAAGGCCGGATGATGTGTCATCCGGCCCTCGGGAAACCCGGAAATGGGTCGCGTTATGACGCGCGGCCCAGTGCTGCAGTTCGCTGTTCCAGCGCCGCGATTCGCTCATCCAGCGGCGGATGGCTCATGAACAGTTTCTTCAGGCCTTGCGGCGATGTTGCCGTTGATGCCGAAGGCCTGGAGCTGGCCCGGCATGCGACTAGGGGAATGCGCCGCTTTCAGCGCCTGCAGCGCGCCGATCATCGAGCCCGTGCCGGCGAGGTACGCGCCGCCTGCGTCGGCGCGGAATTCGCGGCGCCGCGAGAACCACGCGACGATCATGCTGGCGACGATGCCGAGTACGACCTGCGCGAACATCACCGTGACGAAGTAGCCGATGCCCGGGCCGCGATCCTGCGAATTGCCGCGCAGGAACCTGTCGACGATGCTGCCGATGACGCGCGCCAGGAAGAACACGAACGTGTTGAGCACGCCCTGGATCAGCGTGAGCGTGACCATGTCGCCGTTGGCGACGTGGGCCACCTCGTGACCGAGCACCGCCTCGACTTCATCGCGGCGCATGCTGACGCAGCAGCCCGGTGCTCACCGCGACCAGCGCATCATTCTTGCGCGCGCCGGTGGCGAAGGCATTGGGTTCGGGCGACTCGAATACGCCGACCTCGGGCATGCCGATGCCGGCCTTTTCAGCGTGGCTGCGCACCGTCGCGACGAGCCAGCGCTCGGTCCTCCGAGGCGGGCTGCTCGATGACGTGCACGCCCATCATCTTCTTCGCGGTCCACTTGGAGATCGCGAGCGAGAAGAACGCGCCGCCGAAACCGAGGACGGCCGAGAAGATGAGCAGGGACTGGTAGTTCAGGCCGCGCTGGGCGAGGTAGTTGTCGATGCCGAAGACCTGGACGACGACGGACAGCAGCAGCATGACGGCCAGGTTGGTGGCAATCAGCAGGGCGATTCTCTTCATGGGCTTTGTCTCGAGCTCCGGGGCATACAAGAGGATGCGGCAAATCTGGCGGCACGCCGGGCGGAATTCAAGGTCATCCGGGTGTCGCATCGAATCAAGCGCTTAGGATGAAATCGAGCACCGCCGGGCGCGTCGTCCAGCGGCAAGCTCGATGCCCCGGTAACCCGGCAAGGGCGACGCCCGCCGGGACGGCCACCGCCGCGATACCCGGATCGTCCTGACGCCAGCGGCGTTCCTGGCGCCGCGAAATACTTCGACACGCCGGAGCCATTCGAGTTGCTTGAATCCTTCGACCAGCACGAGGTCCACCGGGCCGCAACTGGCCCAGCAGGATCTGCAGGCTGGCGGGATCGGAGGAGGCGGCGATGCGCGCCCAGCCCGAATCCGAGGCGACGATGACCTCGGAGGCGCCCGCCATGCGGTGGCGGTAGCTGTCCTTTCCCGGGTACGTCGAGCTCGATGTCGTGGTGGTGCGTGTGCTTGATCGTCGAGACGGTGAGGCCGCGCCCGCGCGCCGAGCCGATCAGCCGCTCGATCAGTGTCGTCTTGCCGCTGCCCTGGCGACCGACGATGGCAACGACACGCATAGTCACGATCCAGGCTAACTAGTAGTCGCTGCTTCGTCTTCTTCATCGACGTCGTCGTCATCGTCGTCGTCATCATCGTCATCGTCGTCATCGTCCTCGTCTTCATCGTCGTCGTCGTCGTCGTCTTCTTCGTCGTCTTCATCGGCGTCGTCGGACCAGCCTTCCGGCTCCTCCGTGGGCTCGAGATCCAGCTCGTGCCAGGTGTCGAGATCGAGCTCTTCGATCTCGCCATCCAGGTACTCGATTTCCACGAGCTCGTTGTCTTCGTCCACGGAAAGAACGCGGAAGGTTTCTTCCTCTTCCTTGTTCTCGTACCATTTGCCCGGGACGGGTGCGTATTCTCTGCCCACAACTCATGCCTCTGTCTGGCAGGGCGGAGAGTTTAGGGGCTGCCCGCGAATGCGGCAACGGGATGTATTGCGTAAGATCGGCCCCTTTCATGAACTACCTCGCCTCTAACTCGCGCACGCCGGATCGTCGTCAAGGTCGGATCGGCGCTGCTCGTCGATCAAGTGAAGCGGACAGGTCAATCGGCCCTGGCTTGAAACGCTGGTGGAAGACCTGCTGCGCCTGCGTGCGCGCAAGCAGGAGGTCGTGCTCGTCTCCTCGGGCGCCATCGCGCTGGGCCGGCGCGAGCTCAATCTCCCCTCCGGGTGCGCTCAAGCTCGAAGAAAGCCAGGCCGCGGCGGCGGTGGGACAGATCGCGCTCGCACACATCTATAAGGAGTTGTTCGCTGCCTCCGGGGTCACCGTGGCCCAGGTGCTGCTGACGCTGGAAGACAGCGAACGACGCCGGCGCTATCTCAATGCGCGCGCCACGCTGTCGGAATTGATCGAGCTGGGTGCGTTGCCGGTCATCAACGAGAACGACACGGTGGCGACGACGGAAATCCGCTATGGCGACAACGACCGCCTCGCGGCGCGTGTCGCGCAGATGATCGACCGCGGATTGCCTGCTGCTGTTGTCGGATGTCGTCCGGCCTCTACACCGCCGACCCGAACCTGGATCCGCGCGGCGACAGCTCATTCCCGAAGTGCGCGAGATCACGCCCGAGATCGAGGCCATGGGCGGCGGCTCGGCGTCGGCGGTGGGTTCCGGCGGCATGGCGACGAAAATCGCGGCGGCGAAGATCGCGACCGCG
Organism: uncultured Pseudomonadota bacterium; assembly: GCA_963774045.1. GTDB lineage: Bacteria > Pseudomonadota > Gammaproteobacteria > Steroidobacterales > Steroidobacteraceae > CADEED01. The sequence goes on along the minus strand of CAVZED010000021.1, from coordinate 5,882 downwards.
GCCGGCTGCGCGCATGGCCATCGCCGCGGGTGCGCCGCTGCATCCCGTGCGCCGGCTCGAGGAGGGCGCCGACTGCAGCTGGTTCCTGCCTGCGTCGAACCCGGACAACGCACGCAAGCAGTGGATCGCCGGGTCGCTGCGCCCGAGTGGCGCGATCACGATCGATGCGCGGCGCCTTGCAGGCGCTGCGTTCCGGCAAGAGTCTGCTGCCGGCGGGCGTCATCGCGGTCAGCGGGCGATTCGCGCGCGGCGACACCGTGAGCGTGCTCGACCCGGACGGCAGCGAGATTGCGCGCGGCATGATCGCTTACAGTGACCGGGATGCCGGCGCGCCTCATCGGCAAACGCAGCGCCGACATCGAAGCGCTGCTGGGATTCCGCGGGCGCGCCGAGATGATCCATCGCGACGACCTGGTGATGATGCGCGCCGAGACCTCCGCGAGGTGCGCGTGAGCGCCGACATGAACGCCCCCGCCACTGACATCGCCGCCATCATGGACCGCCTCGGCCGTGAAGCGGTCGCGGCGCTCGCGTGCTGGCGCTGGCCACGACGGAGCAGAAGAACGCGCGCTGGCGAAATCGCGGCCGCGCTGCCTGCGGGGCGACCAGGGCGCCTTGCTGACGGCGAACGCGCTCGACATGGACGCGGCGCGCGCCAAGGGACTGTCCGGCGCCATGCTCGACCGCCTGGCGCTCGACGAGAAGCGCATCGAGGCGATGGCGCACGGCGTCGAGGACATCGCGGCGCTGGCCGGACCCGGTCGGCACCACATCGCCCACTGGACGCGGCCCAACGGTCTCGACATCGCGCGGGTGCGCGTGCCGCTCGGCGTCATCGGAATCATCTATGAGAGCCGTCCGAACGTGACCTGCGACGCGGGCGCGCTCTGCCTGAAATCCGGCAACGCGGCCATCCTGCGTGGCGGTTCCGAGAGCTCGCACTCGAGCCGCGCCATCCACGCCTGCCTGTCGCCGGTCTCGAGGCCGCCGGTCTGCCGGCCGACGTGCGATCCAGCTCGTGCCCGACCACCGATCGCGCCGCCGTCGGCTACATGCTTGTCGTCGATGACGGATTTCATCGACGTCGTCGTGCCGCGTGGCGGCAAGAGTCTCGTGGCACGCGTGCAGCAGGAGGCGCGCGTGCCGGTCATCGGGCATCTCGAAGGTGTATGCCACGTGTATGTCGATCGCGATGCGGACCTCGCGATGGCGCGCGGCATCGTGAAGAACGCGAAGCTGCGGCGCACCGGGGTGTGCGGATCCGCCGAGACCTTGCTGGTCGACGCCGCCTGCGCCGCGACGCACCTTGCGCCCATCGTCCGGGATCTGCTCGACGCCGGCTGCGAGGTGCGCGGCGACGCGGCGACGCAGAAGGTGGATCCGCGCGTGAAGACCGCGACCGAGCAGGACTGGTACACCGAATATCTCGACGCGATCATCGCCGTGCGCGTGGTCGACGGGGTCGATGCCGCCATGCGCACATCGCGAAGTATGGCTCGTCTCACACCGAGAGCATCGTGACCGCGAATGCGGCCACCGCCGAGCGGTTCCTCGACGCGGGTAGATAGCGCCATCGTGCTGCACAACGCGTCGACGCAGTTTGCGGACGGCGGCGAGTTCGGCATGGGGGCGGAGATCGGGATCTCCACCGACCGCTTTCATGCCCGCGGGCCGGTGGGCGTCGAGCAGCTCACTCGTACAAGTACGTGGTGCGCGGCACCGGCCAGGCTCAGGACCCTGATCTCCTGAGACGGGCTTCTGGCGATTGCACGCATTTCCTGTCGTGCCGCAGCTTCGCGATCTCTGCGAGCGCGAGGCCGTGCTCGAGGAAATACATCACGCAGATTTCACCAGCGCGGTGAAGTAATTGCGCGCAATATCGGGTTCGCCACGCGCCCAGTGCGCCTCGCCGACGTAGAACAGCGCCTCGCACAGGCGTTCGTCGGTGCTGGTGTTGGGCTGTGAGTTGTCGTTGTCGTCGCCGTCCATGACCTGCGCGACCAGTTCCTACTTCGTTGTACTCGCCTCATGTACAGCAGCAAAGGCTGCGGCCACGCCCTCAGCCCGGCGTCGCGCGTCGACGTACTCGGGATGCGCGACGCCGGAGCGCGCGCTGCGCGAGCCAGTACATCAGCTGCCCATAACCGGCGCTGGTCGCGATCCGGATCGCTGGCGGCCACGTAGCGAAAGCGCCCGATGGCGTCAGCCCAGCGCTCGTCGATGAAATCGATGTTGCCGGCGAGGCGATCGGTGGCTGACCGAACGCGGGTCGATCGCCAGCGCCGCGTCGATCGCAGCGCGTGCCGCCGCGTAGTCGCGCTTGTCGAACAGCACGCCGCCGAGCGCCGCGATGGACGTCGGGATCGCGCGGACTGCAGGCGAGCGCCGCACGATATGCGGCGGCGGCGCCAGCCAGATCGCCGACGGCAGCCTTCTCGGCGGCCAGCATCGGTGTAAGATCCGCGAAACGCTTGCGCGCCGAGCTGCGCGCGCACTCGGCCTCGGCGGCACGCGGCCTGTGCGAGCGCGTGCTCGGCCTCGGCGACGCCGGAGCGTGCCCGCGATGTTGCGCACGTCGCGATCGCGCTTATGCGGCACGTTCGCGCGCGAAATCGAGCAGTGGATGAATGGCGGCATCGGCTTCGGCAGCGGCGGCCGCCGAGCGGCAGCAGCAGCAGGGCCGCAACGCAACGCGATCCGCGCGTTCAACGACGTGACTTTCAGACCGCGCGAGGCCGCCGCGCAGCGAGCGGCACTCACGCATGCCCTGCGAGCGCAGCAGGTCCGCCGCGGCGCGCGCTGCGCTTGCCGGTGGCGCAGACGAGCAGATAGCGGCGGTCGAGATCGAGCAGCGCCGCTCCGGTGCAGCAGCTGCGACATCGGCAGGTGCTGCGCGTGACCGGCAGGGGTTCGGCGATGCAGCTCGCGCGCATCGCGCACGTCGATGATCGCGAAGCCGGCGCGTCGCGGCATCCGCGAGCGAACCGAATTCGACTTCGAGCGGATTCCGGTCCGCTGCCACGGCCGACGGGGCGGCCGCGTTGCCGCCACTGGCGCGTGCGGTCGCAATGCCGGCATCGCGCCGCGCGCGCAGGCGCTGCGAGTTCGAGCGTGATGAGATCGAACATCAGCATTTCGTCGCCGAGCGAGGCCGGGCAGGTCGAGCAGGAACTTCAGCGCTTCGAGCGCCTGCAGGCTGCCGAACACGCCAGGCACGGGACCGAGCACGCCGGCCTCCGCACAATTGCCGACGAGCCCGTCGCGCGTCGCCTCCGGCCACACGCAGCGCAGGCAGGTCGAGGCGTCGTCGCCGCGCACGAGCTGCAGCTGGCCTTCGTATTGATAGACGCTGGCGAACAGCACGGGCTTGCGCGCGCGCAACGCGAGGTCGTTCAACAGGAACTTCGTCGTGAAGTTGTCGCTGCAGTCGATCACGAGGTCGTACCCGCGATACCAGCGTGTCGGCGTTGGCCGCATCGAGGCGCAACGCATGCGCTTCGACATCGCACCGTCGGGTTCAGTGCGCGCACGCGCTCGGCCGCGAGCTCGGCCTTCGCGCGGCCGCAGTCGGCGAGCGCGTACCAGGTCTGGCGGTGCAGGTTCGAGGGCTCGAGCACGGTCGCCATCGACGATGCCGAGGCGGCCGACGCCGGCGCCGGCGAGATACTGCAGCACCGGCACGCCCAGCCCGCCCGCGCCGACCACGAGCACGCGACGCCGCGCCGCAGCCGCGCCTGGCCCGCGCGCCGACTTCACTGCAGCGCGATCTGGCGCGAGTAGTCGGGACGCGGTTGCGCGTGCGGCGTGGCGTGCATCGTGCGCCGTGGATGTGGCCCGTGCGGGTCGCGTGCTCGTGCGCGCCCGGCGCGGCGCAGCGCTCGCAGTTCACCCAGCCCGAATCGCCGTTGACGTAGTGCTCCTTCTTCCAGATGGGCACGCGGTGTTTCACTTCATCGATGATGAAGCGGCATGCGCGGAATGCCTCGTCGCGATGCGCGGCGCTCACGCCGACCCACACCGCGACATCGCCGATGCGCGAGCGATCCCGATGCGATGCACGCAGGCGGCGCGCGTGACGCCGAAGCGCTCGATGGCCTCGGCCACGATGCGCGCGCCTTCCTTCTCGGCGAGCTCCTCGAACGCCTCGTACTCGAGCCGCGTGACCGCGTGGCCTTCGTTGTGATTGCGCACCCAGCCTTCGAACGCCGCATATCCGCCGCAGGTGTCGTCGCGCATCTCGCGCGCCAGCGCCGCGGTGTCGAGCGGGCCGTCCTGAAAGAGAAGTGGCTGAAGCGGAACGGCGTGCTCATCCGCCCGCCACCGGCGGAATGAACACCACGGCGTCACCGGCCGCCAGCGGCTGCGACCAGTCGCCGAACTCGGCGTTCACGGCGACGCGCAGCATCTCGGCGGGCAGCGTGAACGGGTAGCGCGCGCGCGAGCTCGGCGTACAGCTCGCGCGGCGTGCGTGAGCGCGTCGTCAGCAGCTTCTTCGCTGCGGCCCGCCTGCTCGCGCAGCAGCGCGTAATACTGCACGCGGATTTCCTGCGCCGGTGCGCTGGCGTCGTCGAGGGAGCTCATGGCCGCGCCATACTCCGTCCACGGTGTTCACGTTGTCGAGCGCGCGCGGGTCGGGCTGATCGAGCAGCTTCGTGTCGCGCGTTGATGAGGTACTTGCGGGGGCAGTTGCCGGCCCGCGGCGAGGTGCGCGCGGATCGCCGGCGAGCGCGCGAGGCTCGTAGATGGCGCACAACGGTTCGGGCAATCCGTCGTGACTGGAGCGGAACGCGGTGGCCTCGCGCGCCACATCGCGCGCCGCGATCAGGAAATCGAGCGTGCTGGCGTCGAGAAAGGGCAGATCGCAGGCGAGCACCAGCCAGGCGGTGCCGGGATGCCCGGTGAGCGCCGCGCTGATGCCGGCGATGGGGCCTTCGACATCGCCGGAATCGACGATGCGTGAATACTTCGCGCGCGTGGCATCCGCCGCCTGGTCGGCGCGCACGGAGATGAATGCGCGGGCGACGCGGCCTTCGAGCAATCGCATCGCCGAATCGAGCTGCGTGAGGCCGGGGCGGTATTCGAGCGCGGCCTTGTCGCGCTGCATGCGCGTGCTGCGGCCGCCGGCGAGGACGAGCCCGAAGAGCGGAGCGGTCATTTGCGCTTCACCGTCTTGCGGCGGAAGTCGCGCTTGCCGCCGGATTTCGAGATCAGGCGCACGCGGGCCGATCTCGATGTCGTGCGACAACGCCTTGCACATGTCGTAGATCGTCAACGCCGCGGCGGTGGCGCCCATCAGCGCCTCCATCTCGACGCCGGTCTTGTGATGCACGGCGACGCTGCAGACGATGTGTATGCGGCCGCCGGGCCGCGAGGCGATGTCGACGCTGCAACGCTCGAGAGGCAATGGATGGCAGAAGGGGATGATCTCGTGCGTCTTCTTCGCGGCCATCACACCGGCGACGATCGCCGTGTCGAAGACCGGGCCCTTCTTCGTGCGATGCCCGGCGCGCGCCAGCTCGCGCGCCACCGCGGCCGGCAGTATGACGGTCGCCTCGGCGGAAGCCTCGCGGAACGTGGCCGTCTTGGCGCCGACGTCGACCATGGTCGGGCGATTCGCGGCATCGAGGTGGGTGAGTTTGCTAGCCACCGATGTAGTTCATTTCGACCTTGTGCAGGTCGGCGGCACCGCGCAGGGAGGCGCGCAATTCGCTGTAACGATCCGTGCGGCCGGCCCACACGCCGCGGATCGTCTCGTACAACTCGTCGTCGCTGGCGCCGGCGCGCAGCGGCGCGCGCAGGTCGACGCCCTGCGTCGCGAACAGGCAGGTGTAGAACGAACCGTCGGAGGACAGCCGCGCGCGCGAGCAGTCGCCGCAGAACGG
>CAVZED010000020.1:0-99524 GCA_963774045.1 uncultured Pseudomonadota bacterium | reverse complement strand
CACTTCTCGAGCACGGCCATGCTGGTCGCGAACGACGCGCGGAAATGCCCCGGCGCGCCGAAGCCCGAGCCGCGACCACGGCGACGCCCGCATCGACGAGCAGCATCTCGGCGAACGCGTTGTCGTCCTTGCAGCCGAACGCCATCATCGCGGCGCTGCAATCGGCCCACGCGTAGAACGCGCCGGCGGCGGGCAGCGCGACGCAAGCCGGGCAGGCGGTTGAGCGCGTTGATGAAATAGTCGTGGCGCTTCTTGAACTCGACGTTCATGGCTTCGACCGGCTTCTGATCGCCGGTCAGCGCGGCGACGCGCCGCCTTCTGCGTGATCGAGCAGGCGTTCGAGGTGCTCTGGCCCTGCAGCGTCGACATCGCGTTGATGATTTCCTTGGGTCCCCCGCAGTAGCCCAGGCGCCAGCCGGTCATCGCGTACGACTTCGAGACGCCGTTGATCGTGACGACGCGGTCGTAGAGCTCGGGCGCGGCGGTGAGCAGCGAGCAGAACGGCTCGGCGCCCCACCAGATCTTCTCGTACATGTCGTCGGTGCCGACGACGACGCGGGGGTGCTGCAGCAGAACTTCCGCGAGCGCGCGCCATTCGGCACGGGTGTACGCCGCACCGGTCGGATTGCAGGGCGAGTTGATCAGCAGCAGGCGCGTCTTCGGCGTGATCGCCGCTTCGAGCTGGCGCGGCGTGAGCTTGTAGCCCTGCGAAGCCGGGCAGTTCGGCGTGACGGGCAGGCCGTCGGCCAGCAGCACCATGTCGGGATAGCTCACCCAGAACGGCGCCGGGATCACGGCCTCATCGCCCGGATCGAGAACGGCCATGCAGAGGTTGTAGATAGTCTGCTTCGCGCCCGAGCTCACCAGGATCTGGTTGCGCTCGTAGCTGATCTGGTTGTCTCTGCTTGAACTTCGCGATGATCGCGTCCTTGAGCTCGACGATGCCGTCGACGTTCGTGTAACGCGTGAAGCCCTTCCTGATCGCTTCGATTCCCGCCTCGGCGATGTGCTTCGGTGTATCGAAATCGGGCTCGCCGGCCCCGAGGCCGATGATGTCCTTGCCCTCGGCCTTCAGTTTCGCGGCGCGCGCGGTGACGGCGAGAGTGGGCGAGGGCTTGACGCGCTGAACGCGTCGGCGAGATTTGATTGGGCACGGTCGGACCTTACTTAGTCGGTTGGGGAAAGGGGTGGCTCAAACGGCCGCGTATCTTACGCGATCCAAGCCGCGGACCAGAGCCAGTGGGCGCCCAAGCGCTTGGAATTCATGCACTTTGTATTGAAATCGGCCGGGCGAGGCCTTACTTCGGCGGCCGGCGCTGAACCAGCAGGTTCGCAATGAACGTTTGCACCGTTTCGCCGCGCTGATTCACGGTGTTCGCCCGGACTCTGCATCAGGCCGTGCGTCGGTCGGGAACGGGACTCGCGCGTTTCGAGTACCTCGCACTGGACATGGAGTTCGTCGCCGCGTCGCACCGGCCCCGGCCAGCGCAGCTCGTCGACGCCTGGCGCCGATGAATCCTCCTGCCGGGCGCAGCTCGCCGTGCACCAGCAGGCCCATCGTCAACGAGGCGGTGTGCCAGCCGCTCGCGTCGAGTCCGCCGAGGATGCTCGCCTGCGCCGCGGCGTCATCGAGATGGAAGGGCTGTGGATCGAACTCGGCGGCGTAGGTGTGCATCTCATCGGCGGTCACCGTGACGCGGCCCGATTCGTACTTTTGACCGACGGCGAAATCTTCGAGATATCCTCATGGTGTGTATACAGTACTGATGACATCCGGATACTGAATGGAAATCCGACCGCGATTGTATGAAAGGATCTTAAGTGTGGAAAACAAACCCTTTGTACTGAAAGCCGACTACGCAGCCCGCCGGCGACCAGCCGCAGGCGATCGCGAAGCTCGTCGAAGGCATCAACGACGGCTTCCGGCACCAGACGCTGCTCGGAGTGACCGGTAGCGGAAAAACGTATTCCATGGCCAACGTGATCCAGCAGATCCAGCGCCCGACGCTGGTCATGGCGCACAACAAGACGCTGGCCGCGCAGCTCTACGGCGAATTCAAGCGAGTTCTTCCCGGAGAACTCCGTCGAGTATTTCGTCTCGTACTACGACTACTACCAGCCCGAGGCCTACGTGCCCTCGAGCGACACCTATATCGAGAAGGACGCCTCGATCAACGAGCACATCGAGCAGATGCGCCTGTCCGCGACCAAGGCGCTGCTCGAGCGCAACGACTCGATCATCGTCGCCACGGTGTCGGCCATCTACGGCCTCGGCGATCCGGAGTCGTACCACGAGATGATCCTGCACCTGAACCGCGGCGAGATCATGGATCAGCGCCGGCTGCTGCGCCGGCTGGCGGACATGCAGTACACGCGCAACGAGCTCGACCTGCAGGCGGGCACGTATCGCGTGCGCGGCGACGTCATCGACATCTTCCCCGCGGAATCCGCGCGCGAGGCGGTGCGCGTCGAGCTGTTCGACGAGACATCGAGTCGCTGGCCCTGTTCGATCCGCTGACGGGCGAGATCCTGCGCAAGCTGCCGCGCTACACGGTGTACCCGGGCTCGCATTACGTGACGCCGAAGGAACGCCTGATCGGCGCGATCGACCACATCCGCGAAGAGCTGCGCGAGCGGCTCAAGGTGCTGCGCGAGCAGAACAAGCTGGTCGAGGCGCAGCGTCTCGAGCAGCGCACGATGTTCGACATGGAGATGATGAAGGAGGTCGGCTACTGCGCGGGCATCGAGAACTACTCGCGCTACCTGTCGGGCCGCGCAGGCGGGCGAGCCGCCGCCGTGCCTGTTCGACTATCTGCCGGGCAACGCGCTGCTGGTGATCGACGAATCGCACCAGACCATCCCGCAGCTCGGCGCGATGTACAAGGGCGACCGCTCGCGCAAGGAAACGCTGGTGGAATACGGCTTCCGCCTGCCGAGCGCGCTCGACAACCGGCCGCTCAAGTTCGAGGAATGGGAGCAGATCGCGCCGCAGATGATCTTCGTGTCCGCGACGCCCGGGCAATACGAAGGCACGCAGGCAGCGCAGACCGTGGAGCAGCTGCTGCGCCCGACGCACCTCGTCGATCCGCGAGGTGGAAGTGCGCCCGGTCGCGACGCAGGTCGACGACGTGCTCTCGGAGATCACCAAGCGCGTGGCGCTCGACGAGCGCGTGCTGATCACGACGCTCACGAAGCGCATGGCCGAGGATCTGACCGAATATCTGCACGAGCACGGCGTCAAGGTGCGCTACCTGCACTCGGACGTCGAGACGGTGGAGCGCGTGGAGATCATCCGCGACCTGCGGCTCGGCAAGTTCGACGTGCTGGTCGGCATCAACCTGCTGCGCGAGGGCCTCGACATGCCCGAGGTTTCGCTGGTGGCGATCCTCGACGCGGACAAGGAAGGTTTCCTGCGCTCCGACAACTCGCTGATCCAGACGATGGGCCGCGCCGCGCGCCACGTGAACGGCAGGGCCATCCTGTATGCGGACCGCGTGACCGGTTCGATGGAGCGGGCGATCGCGGAGACGGATCGCCGTCGCAACGTCCAGCTCGCGTACAACAAGGAGCATGGGATGACGCCGCTCAGCATCCGCAAGGGTGTGCAGGACGTCATGGAAGGCGCGCGCACCGACGCCACGGACTTCGGCTACAAGATGGGCAAGAAGAAGCGGGGCGCCGAGGAGGCAGCGCCGAACCTGAGAATGCTCTCGCCCGAGCAGATGGTGCGCGAGATCAAGCGCATGGAAGCGGAGATGTACAAGCGCGCGCGCAACCTCGAGTTCGAAGAGGCCGCCAAGCTGCGCGACGCCATCGAGAAGATGAAGCAGATGGAGTTGGGCTTGGCGGTGCCGGGTCGGCAAACCGGCAATGTTGCGTAGCGCCGCGCGCCGGCCGACAACTAGGTCGTCGAGTTTTGCCGGTTTCCCGACCCGGCACCGAGCAGCCAGAGAACGAGGATCGAGGCACCCAGGACCGGCAAGAGCAGTCCTAGCGCCACGATCGCGAACTTGAGCGGCCGGCCGATGCGGAACTCGACGACCTTCGCCGCGGGGATTCCCAGCGAACCCTCGGGGCGGCGCCGCGTCCACATGACGATGGCCGAGATGCACACGGTGATCAGTCCCAGCGCGGTGAACAGGCCCAGCAACTGGTTGGGCAGTCCGAACAGCTGGCCTTCGTGCGCGGCGATGCCGACCTGGATCGTTTTATCGAAGGCCGACTTGTGGGCGAACCCTTCTCGTGCAGCAGCGCGCCGCTCATGGGGTCCAGCTCGCAGCTCGCGCACCTTCGGCCGGTTCTGCGTCTCGGCGCGCACGCGCCAGCGCGGCTGGCTCTCGTTGGGTAGATAGAGCCGCACGGGCGGCTCGAGCGCGAGGGCGCGATGTGCGCGATGACCTGGTCCACCGTGAGCGGCGTCGCCACGGAGTGGCGACGCGCGCTCTGCCCGGCGTGTTCGCCGCGTGCGGATCCTCGCCGCTCCACCGACCAGTCGCGCGGCGCGGCGGCCACCCAGTCGCGCATCTTGCCGATGCCCTTGCCGGCCAACGTAGGTCCACGGCAGCGCGGTGATCAGCAGGAACAGCGCGAGCGCCGACACCCAGATGCCGGTAACCGCGTGCAGGTCGCGCCAGAACACCCGTTTGCCGGACATCAGCCGCGGATAACACGCCCGGCGAGCCCGCGCGTCTCGCGCGGCCACCACAGGATACAGCCCGGTGATCGAGCATGACGACGGCCCAGCTCGCCGCGAGCTCCAGCAGGATCGAGCCGGTGGTCCCCACGAGCAGGTTGCTGTGGATCATGCGTGCGATCTCGGTGAGCCGGGCGGTGTGCGGTACGGACTTCAGGACCTCGAGCGATTCCGGGTGCACGTACACGATGCGGCCCGCGTCGTCGGGCGAATAGATGTGAACGCGGACCGCGTCATCCGCCTCGCGCGGCACCTCGTAGACGAAGAGGCTTCGAGCCCGGCAGCGATGCGAGCGCGGCCGCGATGTGCTGTTCGCCCGTGGCGCGGTTGCCGGTGACGACGCAGCGAATCCACGCCGCGGTCGGCGAAGGCGTCGAGCTGCGGCTTGAAGAGGTAAATCGAGCCGGTGAGCGCGAGCACGAGGACGAAGGGAATGCAGAGCATTCCGGCATGGAAATGCCAGCGCCACAGGCCGCGGTAAGTCAGGTTCGACATGCAGGGGTAATTATGCGGGCAAGGGCCTCGGGAGCCGGTCGTATAGCTCCGTAAGTCACGGAATTGTAGGGGCTGATTGCCGCCCCGGGCACTCTGCGGTATCGTTCGCGCCCTCAAAACCCGTAGTCGCGTAGCTCAGTGGTAGAGCACCTCCTTGACATGGAGGTGGTCGGTGGTTCGATCCCACTCGCGACTACCAATTTACCGACTCGCCGCGTCGTCCGAACCTGCGGCGGGGACCTTCAAAAGCCGCACTCTGCGGGACACGTTCCCGGAGAGTCGCATGCTCAACTTCCTCGCAGCCCATCATTTCCTAGATCGGCCTGCCGTGATGGTCGCGCATCCCGCCTGACCCTGGGGGTACGTGACGCTGCTCGCCGCCCGCGGCGCGTGGGCCGCCAGCGTCGACGTCGAGATCGAAGGACTCGACGAAGAACATGCGCGACGCGGTGCGCGCGACGCTCGAGCTCAACAACTACGAGAAACGCGACATCTCGCCAGGCCGAGCTTGCGCACCGCCTACAGGGAAGCCGACGAACAGATCAGGCACGCGCTCGAGCCCTTCGGTTTCTACGACGTCGAGGTCAACAAGGAGCTGACGGGCGACGCCGCGAACGGCTGGAAGGCCACGTTCAAGGTGACGCCGGGCGAGCCCGCCATCGTGCGCAAGTCGCGCGTCGAAGTGCTGGGCGAGGGCAAGGAACAGCGGCGCGTGGCAGCGGCGCTCGCGGGCTTCGCCCCCAAGGTCGGCGAGCGGCTCGATCACGCGACCTACGAGGCCAGCAAGGCGGTCATCGACACGAGCCTGCGCGGTTCGGGGTATCTCGACGCGAAATACCACGCGACGGCGCGTGACCGTGAAGCCCGAGGAGGAATCCGCCGACGTCGACCTGCAGTGGGAGAGCGGCCCGCGCTACAAGTTCGGCGACGTGCGCTTCACGGGCGACGCGCCATTTCCCGAGAAGTTCCTGCGCGACTTCGTGCCGTGGCGCGAAGACGCGTATTTCAATTCCGAGCAGGTGCTCAACCTGCAGCAGCGGCTCGTCGACGCCGACTACTTCGAGCTCGTGTCCGTCGCGCCGGCGCTCGACGAGAAGAAAGACGGGCGCGTGCCGATCGATGTGCTGTTGAACCGCGACGAACGCACGGTGTATTCGGGCGAGGTCTACTACAGCACCGACTTCGGCGGCGGCGTGCGCGTCGGCGCGGAGCGCCGCTGGCTCAACCAGAAGGGCCACAAGGCCGACGCGCAGGTCGAATACTCGCAGCGCCTGCAGGAAGCGGCGCTGCACTACCAGATCCCGCGGCCGAGCCGCGAAGACCGCTCGTACGATTTCGGCGTCGGCGTATCGCGACGAAACCACCGAACGTAGCCGCTCGCGCAATTTCCAGTTCGCCGCATCGCGTTCCGAGAAACGCTGGCACGGGTTCACGCGCACGATCGGCCTCAAATACCTCGTCGGCGATTTCGAGATCGGCCAGGACGAAGACGAGCTCGAGTTCGGCAGCTCGAAGCTGCTGTTCGCGGAAGGCTCGCTGAGCCGCCGCCGGCTCAACGACCGCCTCGCGCCGCGCAAGGGATACGTGCTCGACTTCGGCGTGCGGCTCGCGAGCGACGCGATCGTCTCGGACACCGACATCGCGCAGACCTGGGGCCGGCATCACCTGGCTGATTCCGCAGGGCAGACAGCGCGCGCATCAAGGTGCGTGGCGAGGTGGGCGCGATGAGCGTCGGCAATTTCGATGCGCTGCCGCCGGACCTGCGTTTCTTCGCGGGCGGCGATCGTTCGATCCGCGGCTTCGACTACCACGAGATCGGCGAGGTGAACGCCAACGGCCTGATCATCGGCGGCCAGTATCTCGCGGTCGCGAGCGCCGAATACGAGTACTACTTCAACGAAGATTGGGGCGCGGCCGTTTTCGTCGACGCAGGTGATGCGTTCACGAATAGCTTTCAGCGTGAACGTCGGCGCGGGCGTCGGACGTGCGCTGGCGCTCGCCGCTCGGGCCGATCCGCCTCGACGTCGGGTTTCCCGTGCACACGGATCTGCCGCTGGAGAAGGGCTGGCGCCTGCACGTGCAGCTGGGGCCGGACATATGAAGGCGCCGCGCAGGAAGATCGTGTTGTGGAGCGGCGGCGCGTTGCTGCTGCTCGTCGTCGGGGCTCTTCGCCGTGCGTTTCGTGGGTGTTGTTCACGACTTCGGGCGCGCGCTGGGTGGCGGCGCTGGCGACCTCGCGCTTCGCGCCGATGGTGAAGTACGCGAGCATCGACGGCACGATCGCGGGCGAACTCATCGTCACCGACTTCCGCTTCGAGGGCGATCCGACGGTCGCGAAGGTCCGCATCGCGCGCATGACGGTGGATCCCACGTTGCGGATGCTGTTCTCGCGCGTGCTGCGCATCGAGCGCGCGACGGTCGAGGGCCTCGTCGCTGACGCTGCCGGAGCAGGAGAAACCCGACGAGCCGGATGAGCCGTTGTGGGTGGAGCCGCCGCTCGAGGTGGTGGTGAAGGATTTCGCGCTGCGCGATGGCCGCATCGTACAAGGGAACGAGAAACTCGCGCAGCGTGCGGCAGCTCGGGATCGCGGCACGCTGGAGTCGCGAAGCCATCGACATCGAACGGCTCGAGCTGCTGCCCGGCGACATCGAAGGCGACCTCTCGGTGAAGGGACGCATCACGCCGGCCGGCGACACGCTGCGCGGCGTGCTCGATGCGCAATGGAAGGAAGTCGTGGTTCCCGAGAGCCTCGCGGGCCGCGTGCTGGCGAGCGCGGGCGCGATCGCACATCGAGGGCACGCCGGAGGAGTATGCTCGCGAAGGGCGAGCTCGACGTCGGGCCGCCGGGCGACCTGACGCATGTGATGCTGGATGTCTCGGGTACGGACGCGCGCGCGGTGCTGCACACAGCTCGAGCTGCGCCAGCGCGCCGGGCGATTCGCGGTGAACGGCACGGTGAGTTCCAGCCGCGTGGCCTGGGATCTCACGGCCGAAGGCACAGGATTTCAACCCGGGTGCGTTGCTGGCCGAGTGGCCGGGACGGATAATCTCGCGCTGTCGCATCGCGCGGCGAGCTCGCGGAAGCCGGGCCCGCGCGGCACGTGCAGCATCGCGCCGCCTCGACGGAATCCTGCGCGGCCGGCCGATCGCGGGCGACGGCGATCTCGAGTTCGCGGCGCCCGATGCTTGAGGGCGATCTGCGCGTGGCTCGGGCAAGAGCCGCATCGCCGTGCAAGGGCGAGCGCGGCATCGCCAGCAGATCGATGCGAACGTCGATCTCGCGGTGGCGTCGCTCAACGACTGGGTGCCGGAGACGGGCGGTAGTTTGACCGGCCATTTCACGCGTGCGCGGTATGTGGCCGAAACTCACGATCGCCGGCAGCGGCGAATGGCAAGTCCCTCGGCATGGCGGACGAGAAGGTCGCGTCGCTGCGCGTCGATGCGACCGTCGCGACCCCGCTCGATCCGGACGGCAAGGTGCGGGCCGTGGCGACGCAGGTCTACGGTGGCGGGGCAGGAGTTCACGCGCGTGTCGCTGAGCGCTGGATGGCAACCAGGCGAAACATCGCCTCGCGCTCGACGCCGACGGGGAGAGGCTGGAATACGACGGCGCTGTCGGCGCTCGGCCGGCGGGCTCGACGAAGACCGGCTGGAGCGGCGAGCTGCGCCGCACTTCGAAGTTCAAGCTGCGCGCGCCCGATCTCGCGGACCTCACGTTGCGCGAGCCGTCGCGCATCGTCGACGACGCGGGCAGCTTTCGCTGTCACAGACCTGTCTCGAAGACGAAGCCGATCGGTGTTGTGCGCGGCGGCTGAAGTTCGAGCCGGTCGGGCGCGTTGCGATGCCGGCTACTCGTTCGAAAAGGTGCCGCTGAGCCTGGCCAATGCGCTCGCGCCGGAGGCGATGCCGGGCGAGTTGCAGGGCGAGTGCAGGGGCACGGCGCGTGCGCCGCGGCGCGGATGGCCAGTGGATAGGCGACGCGCGCGTGACCTCGCCGAATCGGCGCGGCTGGTCATGGCCGAGGGTGACGAGGCGCCGGCGGCGGCCGCGCTCGGCCAGCGGCACGCTGCTGCATCTACGAGGACCTCGATGTGCAGGCGCGACTTCGCGGGCATGAAGGCCAACGCGAAGCTGACCGCGAATCTGCATGCACGGCGGCAGCTTGAAGGCCGACGCTGCAGGCGCATCGGACCTAATGCGCCGCGCGCCGCGCATCGGCGGCACGATCGATGCCTCGATGCCGACGCTCGCGCCGTTCGGCGCGTTCGTGCCCGCGTCGCGAATCTCGATGGCGCGGTGAATGCGCGAGATCGAGCTCGGCGGCACGATCGCGCGCCCGAGTTCACGGGCAACGTCGACGCCACGAAGTTGCAGGCCGATCTCGGCGAGCTCGGCATCGAGCTGCGCGACGGGCGCGTGCAGGGCGAAGCGAAACGCAGCGGCGGATTCAAGCTCGCCGGCAGCGTGGCGTCGGGCAAGGGACACCTCGAGTTCGCGGGCACGATGGAGCGAGCGTGGCGTGATCGACGCGAAGATCCTCGGACAGAATTTCCTGGCGGCGGACATTCCGGCGGCGAACGTCGTGCTGACGCCGGACCTGACGCTCACCGGCGATCCGAAGGGCTATCTACTGAAGGGCGACGTGACGATTCCGCGCGCGAAGATCAACCTGCAGAAGCTGCCGCAGGACGAGCCGCCCGGCGTGTCGCCGGACGTGGTGGTGATCCGCAATGGCAAGGAAGTCGCAGCGGGCCGACGGCGAGCCGCGGATTCCGCTGATCGGCGCGTCGATCAACGTGAAGCTCGGCGACAAGATCGAGGTGACAGGGTTACGGGCTCGACGCGACCGTCAGCGGGCAGCTCGACGGTGCGCGAATCGCCCGGCGTGCCGACCATCGGGATCGGGCCAGCTCGTCGGTCGCCGGCCGCTACAAGGCGTACGGCCAGGACCTCACGATCAAGGATGGGCGGCTGCTGTTCGCCGGCACGCCGCTCGACAATCCGCGGCTCGCGCATCGTCGCGATGCGCGAGATCAACGACAAGCATGTCGACGGGCCTGCGCATCGCCGGATCCGCGCAGCGGCCGATCATCACGGTGATCTCGGATCCGAACGTCGGCGAGGCGGACGCGTTGTCGTATCTCGTGACGGGCCGCTCGCTGAACGATGTCGGCAGCGCGAGCGGCAGTTCGCAGGATGCGCTGGCGTCGGCCACGCGCTCGCTCGAAGGCGCGGGCGCGGGACTCGTGGCGAAACGCATCGGCGCAGCGGCTCGGCCTCGACGAAGCGGGCGTCGAGGAGAACGAGATGATCGGCGGCTCGGCGCTGACGATCGGCGAGTACCTGTCGCCGCGGCTGTACCTGAGTTACGGCGTGGGATTGTTCGAGCCGGGCGAGGTGATCGCGCTGCGCTACAAGCTGTCGGACGACGTCGGCGTGCAGGTGCAGCGCGGCACGGAAGAGACGCGCGCGGGCGTCGAGTACCGCATCGAGAAATGAATGGGTCAGGCCCCTTTGCTAGGAAATGGGGTCTGACCCCATTTTCGCCATTTCGGTGATCATGGCCTTCGTCAGCGACTGGGTCGCTGTCCAGTACCCCTCCCACGGATCCTTGCGTTGCCTGGCGACACGCGCCGGGCACGTTGTGCATGTTGAAATGCGTGCCGCGGATGTCGTCGTCGATCTCGTCCCAGCCACCGGCGTCGAGACGCCGACGCCGGGGCGCCAGCGCGGTGAGAACGCGGCGACGGCGGTGGCGCCGAAACCGTTGCGAAGATAGTCGACGAAGATCTTGTTCTTGCGATTCCGCTCGCCGGTCTTCGACGTGAACATCGTGGGCGCGAGCTGCTCCATGAACACGCGTGACGCTGCGCGCGAATTCCTTCGCGGTTCCCAGTCGGGCAGTGGCTTCGTGAGCGGCACGACGACGTGCAGGCCCTTGCCGCCCGTGGTCTTCACCCAGCTCTCGAGCCCGAGCTCCTGCATGCAGCTTGCGGACCGCGAGCGCCGCGTCGCGCAGCGGTGGATAGGGCAGGTCCGCGCCGGGATCGAGATCGAAGGTCAGGCGGTCGGCCATGCGTCGGCTTCGGCATCACCGCGCCCCAGCTGTGCAGCTCGACCGCGCCCACCTGCGCGAGGTGCAGCAGCCCTTCGGGCGACTCGCACACCACGAAGTCCGGATCCTTGTCGGCGTTCGGAATCTTCACGACTGCGCAGGCCGGCGCCGGATTTCTCGAGGAAATGCTTCTGGAAGAACGGCGTCGAGCCATGCGTGTTGCGCAGGATGCGACAGCGGGCGGTTCGCGTAGTGAGGCATGGCGGCGTCGCCGACGGCGGCGAAATACTCCGCGAGCTGTAGTTTGGTGATGCCGTCGTGCGGAAAGAGCACGCGATCCGGATGCGTGAGGCGCTGGCCGCCGACCTGCGCTTCGCCGTCCTTCGGTGCCGCGCGCCCGGTTTCGCGGGGCGCGGCTTTGCTTTCCGGCGTTGCGAGTTTTCCCGGTTTCCGACCGGCACCACCTTCCCACCTTTCCTGACCACGTCCTCCGTATGCATCGGGTTCTTCGCGCATCACCGTCTTCGGGTCGCGGTCCTGCGCGCAGGCCGAGATAACGCGGCTGGCGCAGGATGCCGCCGTACGGTCCAGTCCGCGAACGCCACCTGGATCACGAGCTCGGGTTTCATCCAGTGCCAGATTCTCACCGGCGCGCTTCTCCGGCAGGCGGTCGAACGGGCTGTCTTTTCGCGCGAGCTTCTTCGATGCGCTTCGTGCCACTCGGCGCGTTCGCCGGCGCTGAAGCCGCCGCCGACGCGGCCGACGTACTTCAGCCCTTGCCGGACTTCACGCCCACGAGCAGCGACGAAAACGCGCCGGTGCCGCGCGCCTGGCGATGAACGCGGCGCCGCCGACCACGAACTCCTGCTCGCGGTGGCACTTGATCTTGAGCCAGTCCGTGGAGCGGTCGCCCTTGTAGACGCGAGTCGATGCGTCTTGGCGACCAGGCCTTCGAGATGCTGGTTGCACACGCGCGCGAGCAGCTGCGCGCTGTCGCTGTGGATCTGGTCCGCGAGCCGCAAGCGGGCCGTTGCGCGGCAGTTTGGCGAGCGCCGCGTCGAGTCGCCGCTTGCGCTCGCGACAGCGGCAGCGCCCGCAGGTCCTCGCCATCGAGATACAGCAGGTCGAAGATGCACAGCTGCAGCTCGTCGAGGCGCTTCTGCTCCATCGTGTGCTGCAGCAGCGAGAAGTCCGAGCGGCCGTTGGGATCGGTCGACGATGAGCTCTCCGTCGATCCAGGCGCCGCTCAAGCTCGAGCTTCGCGAGCGCGTCGACGATCGGCCCCACCTTGTGAGTCCAGTCGAGGCCGTTGCGCGAGATGCAGCGCACGTCGTCGCCATCGACGCGGCAGAGCAGGCGGATGCCGTCGTACTTGAGCTCGTACACCCAGCCTTCGTCGCCCGGCACCTTGTCGACGAGCGTGGCGAGCTGCGGTTTCAACGTCGCGGGCAGCGCCTTGCCGCGCGCGCCGCTGCGATTTGCGGCTGCGTGGCCTGGGAGCGCGTTCGCTTGTGCAGCGTGATGTTTCTCGCTGATCGGCGGCGCGCATTCGGCTCGCCGCCGCCGCCGCACGGCATCGATCACGTCCGCATCCGCGCCGGCGCGCGCGCGAAATCGTCCCGCGACTTCATGAGCAGCCAGTTGGGTTGTTTGCCCTGCATGCGCGTGCGCACCAGGTGCCAGCGGCCCGAGAGTTTCTTGCCGAACATCTCGAATTCGAGACGTCCCTTCTTCAGCCCTTTGGCGAAATCGCCGACCGGTGCCCAGGTGCCGTTGTCCCAGATGTCGACGTGCCCGCCGCCGTACTGGCCCTTGCGGAATGTCGCCTTAGAATTTCGCGTACGCGATGGGATGGTCTTCGACCTCGACCGCGAGCCGCTTGTCCGCCGGATCGAGCGACGGGCCCTTGGGCACGGCCCAGCTGCGCAGCGTGCCTTCCCATTCGAGGCGGAAATCCCAGTGCAGGCGGCGCGCGGCGTGTTTCTGCACGACGAATATGAGTTTCTTGCCGCGTCGCGGCCGCGGACTTGTGCGACGGGCTCGGCGGTCTTCCTGAAGTCGCGCTTGGCGACGTAGCGCTTGAGGCGCGCGGGCCTCGACGGTGTCCCGCGTCCGCCATGCATCAGGCGCGGCGCGCGGCTCCGCGCATTCGTGGTGCGGCGGCGCGCGGCGCTGTGTTTGCGTTTGCTGGCGCGCGTCGGGCGCTGCGTCGGCGGACGTGCGCCGCCTTTCTGCGCGAGGCTCCTTTCGCAGCAGCGACATGAGATCGACGACCTTGCCGCCGCCGGTGGCGCGCTCGGCGGCCTCCGCCTCCGGTTCGGTCAGCGTGTGGGTCTGGCCGGCCTTCACCTTCTGCTCGATGCGCTTCATGAGGTCGTCGCGATAGGTGTCGGTGAACGCCTCCGGTTTCCAGTTCTCGCTCATCTCCTCGACGAGCTTGAGCGCCATCTCGAGCTCGCGGCCGCGCGCGGCATTGGCCTTCTTCGCGACCGCCGCGGCCACATCCGGGTGTGGCTGGATCTCCTCGCTGGTATCGCAGCGTGTTCAGGACGATGATCTTGTCGACCGGCATCAGCGCCGCGACGTGTTGCCGGCTGCGCAGCACGAACGTCGCCACGGCAAGCTTCTTCGATTGCTCCAGCGCTTCGCGCAGCAGCGCGTAGACGCGCTCGCCGTTCTTGTCGGGCACGAGGAAGTAGGGCGTGTCGAAGTAGTAAGGCGCGATCGCGTCGCGATCGACGAAGGTCTGGATGTCGATGGTCCGAGACGCTTCGACGTTGGCGCGACGGAAGTCCTCGTCCGTGAGCACCACGTATTCACCCTTCTCATATTCGTACCCCTTCACGACGTCGTTCCACTCGACGACCTTGCCGGTGGACTTGTTGTAGCGCTGGTAGCCGACGGGCGCGAAGTCGCGCTTGTCGAGCAGGTTGAGATCGATCTCGTGCGCGCGCGCCGCGGTGTGCAGGCTCACGGGGATGTGGATCAGGCTGAAGCTGATGGCGCCGTTCCACAGGCCGCGTGCGCCGCGCTGCGGCTTCTCGGCTTCGCGCCATCGCCGTTCGATTTCGACTTCCTAGCGATGGCCGCTCTCCGCATGGACCATCGCCGGTTCGCGCGGCACCGCCGGGCGACGCATTTCCTGCCGCAGCGTCGGCCGGCGGCGCTTCGGGTCGGCGTGTCGGCCATCGAGACCCATTCGCCGCTCGAGATGGACCGGTGGATGGCTTCGATGATCGCGACGTCGATCAGTCCTTCGACTTGCCGGAAGGCTCGGGGTCGCGGCCGGCCGCGCACGCACTTCGCGAAGTGCACGAGCTCGGGCGCGAACTGGTCGCTCTTCGCGAATTTCTTGCCTTCTTCCTCTCGCCGACGGTGAGCTCGTAGCGCAAGTCCCTCCGCATATTCGATACGCGGGATCCACGACCACGCTGCCTTTCGTGCCCACGACCTCGTAGCGCGAGCGATCCGCGGCGCCGAAGCTGCAGATGAAGTTCGCGGCACGGTTGTCGCGGAAATTTCATGACGACGTGCACGGTCTCGGGCACCTCGGTGAAGCGCCGGTCGCCGCTGTTCGTGGCCGTGGCCCACACCTGCGTGGGTTCGGCGGCGAACACGTAACGCGCGGCGTTCTGCAATAGATGCCGATGTCCCACTCCGGGCCGCCGCCGAGCTCGCGATCGAGGCGGATGTTGCCGGGCTTCACCTGCATCGAGAACTGCGAGTCGAAGTACCGCGCGTCGCCGATGCGCTTGCGGCGCACGATGCCGGCCACTTCGAGGTTGCAGCGCTCGAAGTGCAGGCGGTACGCCGTCATGAGGCGCACGCCGTTGCGCTCGCAGGCTTCGATCATGCGTTCGCAGTCGCGCACGCTGGTGGCGAGCGGCTTCTCGCACAGCACGTGCAGGCCGGCGCTCGCGGCGCGGATCGTCCACGCGGCGTGCATGCGTGTTGGGCAGCGCGATGTACACCGCGTCGATGTCGCCGCTCGCGAACAGCTCGCGGCCTCGTCATACGAATGCAGCCGCTTGACGCCGTACCGGCGGCCGAGCGTGCTTGAGCTTGGCCGGCGTGTCCGAAGACACCAGGGCGGTGAGCTCCGCGTGCGGACGGGCGTGTTTGAAAGGCCGGCAGGACGGCGGCCTGGGCGATGTGGCCGAGGCCGACGACGGCGAAACGCACGGGCGGGCTGATTTGGAACGTGATTTCATCGAGCGCCAGTAAAAAGGCGGCCGCCGCCGCGGATATCAGCCAAGCCGCCGCGCGCCTGTCGGAATTGATTCTGCGGAGCCGCTCTGGCAGGATGCCGCGCCTTCCAACTGTTGATCTGTTTTACGAAAGCGCCTATGCCAATCATTACGCTGCCCGACGGCAGCCAGAAAAATTTCGATTCACCCGTGACCGTTGCCGAAGTCGCGGCGAGCATCGGCGCGGGACTGGCGAAAGCCGCGCTCGCCGGGCCGCGTGAACGACAAGCTGGTCGACACGTCGTTCGTCATCAAGGAAGACGCGAAGCTCTCGATCGTCACGGAGAAAGATCCGGCGGCGCTCGAGGTCATCCGCCATTCCACCGCGCATCTGCTCGCCATGGCGGTGCAGGCTATCTACCCGAAGGCGCAGGTCACGATCGGCCCGGTCATCGAAGACGGCTTCTATCTACGACTTCGCGTTCGAGCGGCCCTTCACGCCCGAAGATCTCGAGAAGTTCGAGGCCAAGATGAAGGAGATCGCCGCGCCGATCTCAAGGTCGACGCCGCCGCGTCATGGAGCGCGACGCCGCCGTGGAGCTGTTCCGGAGCATGGGCGAGAAGTACAAGGCCGAGATCATCGCCAGCATCCCGTCGAACGAGGCCATTCGGCCTCTATGGCCAGGGCGACTGGTTCGACCTGTGCCGCGGTCCGCACGTGCCCTCCACCGGCAAGCTCAAGGCTTCAAACTGATGAAGGTCGCCGGCGCCTACTGGCGCGGCGACTCGCGCAACGAGATGCTCCAGCGCATCTACGGCACCGCGTGGCTCAACGACAAGGATCTCGCGGCCTACCTGCATCGCCTCGAGGAAGCCGAGAAGCGCGACCATCGCCGCATCGGCAAGGATCTCGATCTGTTCCATTTCCAGGAGGAGGCGCCGGGCGCGGTGTTCTGGCACCCGCAAGGGCTGGCGCATCTTCCAGCAGCTCATCGGCTACATGCGCAAGCGCCAGGACGAGGCGGGCTACGGCGAGGTCAACGCGCCCGGAGATCATGGAATCCACGCTGTGGCAGAAGTCCGGCCACCTCGAGAAGTTCGGCGAGAACATGTTCCTGACGAAGACGCCCGACGAGCGCGTGTTCGCCATCAAGCCCATGAACTGCCCGGGCCACATCCAGATCTTCAACCAGGGCATCCGCTCGTACCACGACCTGCCGATCCGCTTCGCGGAGTTCGGCAAGGTTCACCGGTACGAACCCTCGGGCGCGTTGCACGGCCTCATGCGCGTGCGCGCGTTCAACCAGGACGACGCGCACATCTTCATCACCGAGGAGCAGATCACCGAGGAATCGGTGCTGATCATCAAGCTGCTGCTCTCGATCTATAAGGACTTCGGCTTCGACGACGTGGCCGTGAAGTTCGCCGACCGGCCGCCGAAGCGCGTGGGCTCGGACGAGATCTGGGACAAGTCGGAAAAGGCGCTGAAGGCCGCCGCCGCCGCCGCCGGGCATCGAATGCGACTACAACCCGGGCGAGGGCGCCTTCTACGGCCCGAAGCTCGAATTCCACCTCAAGGACGCCATCGGCCGGACCTGGCAGTGCGGGACCCTGCAGGTCGACCTGAACCTGCCCGGACGCCTGGGCGCCACCTATATAGACGAGCACAGCCAGCGGCAGACCCCGGTGATGCTCCACCGGGCGATTTTTGGCTCCCTGGAGCGCTTTTTCGGCATTTTGCTGGAGCACCACGCCGGAAAACTGCCCGCCTGGCTGGCCCCCACGCAGGCCGTGGTGATGACCATCACCGACCGCCAGGACGCCTACGTTCAACGGGTTGCGGAAACTCTTAGAAATCAAGGGATTCGCACAGAGATTGACTTGCGGAACGAAAAGGTGGGCTTTAAGATTCGCGCCCACACGCTGCAGCGCGTGCCCTATTTATTGGTGGCGGGCGACAAGGAAGTAGCGGCGAATCAGATTTCAGTGCGTACCTTGAGTGGCAAGGATCTCGGCACGATGTCCCCGGAAGACTTTGTTAGTCGGCTCCGCGTGGAAGTCGAGAGCCACGGTCGCACGTTGTTAGAGGGTTGAATTTATAGCTATTGCAAGCAAGCGCGTTACGGCGCAACGAAGAGATCACGTCGCCCAAAGTGAGAGTCATCGGGGCCGACGGTGGACAGGTCGGAGTGCTCACTCGATTCGAAGCACTCGATCTCGCCCGAAGCTCGGAGCTCGATCTCGTCGAGGTGTCGCCGCAGGCCGATCCGCCGGTGGTGCGCGTCATGGACTTCGGCAAATTCCTGTTCGAACAGAACAAGAAGTCGCACGCCGCGAAGCGCAAGCAAAAGCAGATTCAGATCAAAGAGATCAAGTTTCGTCCCGGTACGGATGAGAACGATTACCAGATCAAACTGCGTAACATCATTCGCTTCCTGACCGAGGGTGATAAGGCCAAGGTGACATTACGTTTCCGCGGCCGTGAGATGGCGCATACGGAAATTGGCCGGAAGCTGCTGGACAGGCTGGTGAACGATCTTCGCGAACACGCGTCGATCGAGCAGAACCCGCTGATGGAAGGCAGGCAGATGGTCATGATGTTTGCGCAGAAAAAGAAGTAGTCATCCCGCACTTCAATTGTTGAAGGGTTCGGGACTCGCCCGTAGCGGGAGCTCACGCGAAAGCGTGCGCGCCTTGCGAAAGGTAGCTACAGAGGAGTTGATGTATGCCCAAGTTGAAGACCAACCGGGCAGCGGCCAAGCGTTTTCGCAAAACGGCGAAGGGATGGAAGTCCTATTCGGCTGGCCGCCGCCACAATCTCGGCCATAAGACTCGCAAGACCAAGCGCCAGCTGCGCTCGGGCGGTTCGTCGCTCGTGCACAAGAGCGATACGGGACGTATCGATCAGCTGATGCCGAATCACAAGTAACGCAAGCGAGGAACTGACACATGGCACGAGTCAAACGCGGCGTCACTGCCGGTGCACGCCACAAGAAAATTCTCAAGAAAGCCAAGGGCTACTACAACGCCCGCAGCAAGGTTTTCCGCGCAGCCAAACAGGCCGTCATCAAGGCCGGCCAGTACGCGTATCGCGGCCGCCGTCTCAAGAAGCGCGATTTCCGCGCGCTCTGGATCCAGCGCATCAATGCCGCCGCCCGCGGGTTCGAGTTGAGCTACAGCCGCCTGATCAATGGCCTCAAGCAGGCCGGCATCGACATCGACCGCAAGATGCTCGCCGATCTCGCCATGAACCAGCCCGAGGGTTTTGCGGCGATCGCCAAGCAGGCCAAGGCCGCTCTCGACAAATCTGAAAAAGCTGCTGCGTAAGCAGCGGAAGTCGAAGTGAGCGGAAAGGCTCCCGAGGATCTCGACGCGCGCCGGGCGGAAACGCTCGGCGCCATTGAATCGAGCACCGAGCTTTCGGCGCTCGAGGAGCTGCGCGTGCGCACGCTCGGCAAGAGCGGCTGGCTCACCGAGAAGCTCAAGACTCTCGGCAAGCTGGCCGAGGCCGAGCAGCAAGGAAGGCGGGCGCGGTCATCAACCGCGTCCGCGAGGACATCCAGGCGGCGATCGAGAAGAAGCGCCTGGAGCTCGAGCAGGCGCGGGTCGCCGCCAAGCTCGCCAAGGAACGCATCGACGTCACGCTGCCGGGTCGCGGCGAATCGCGCGGTGGCCTTCATCCCGTCACCAAGGTGCGGCTGCGCATCGAGCAGTTGTTCCGCCAGGCGGGCTTCGACCATCGCGACCGGTCCCGAGATCGAAGACGACTTCCACAACTTCGAGGCGTTGAACATCCCCGCCGATCATCCGGCGCGCGCGATGCACGACACCTTCTATTTCCCCGACGGCAAGCTGCTGCGCACGCACACCTCGCCGGTGCAGATCCGCGCGATGCTGGCGGGCAAGCCGCCGTTCGCGGTGATCGCGCCGGGCCGCGTCTACCGCAACGACCACGACGTCACGCATTCACCGATGTTCCACCAGGTCGAAGGCCTGGTGGTCGGCGAGGGCGTCACCTTCGCGAACATGAAGGCGATGCTGCACGGCTTCCTCGAAGCCTTCTTCGAGCGCGACCTCAAGATGCGGCTGCGTCCGTCCTATTTCCCGTTCACGGAACCGTCGGCGGAAGTCGACATGAGCTGCGTGTTGTGCGCCGGCGCGGGTTGCCGCGTCTGCAAGCAGACCGGCTGGCTCGAGATCTCCGGCTGCGGCATGGTGCATCCGAAGGTGCTCGAGGCCGGCGGCGTCGATCAGCGAGAAATACACGGGCTACGCGTTCGGCATGGGCATCGATCGCCTGGCGATGCTGCGTTACGGCGTGAACGACCTGCGCCTGTTCTTCGAAAACGACCTGCGCTTCCTCGCGCAGTTCAGGGCGGGGTAGGCGCGTGAGAATCCCGCTTTCCTGGCTGCGCGACCTGGTCGACGTGCCCTGGAGCGCGAAGGAGCTCGGCATCGCGCCTCACCATGTGCCGGCTTCGAGCTCGAGGCGCTGGAGATGGCCGCGCCGCCGTTCTCCGGCGTGGTCGTCGCGGAGATCGTCGAGGCCGAAAAACATCCGCAGGCCGAGAAGCTGCAGGTGTGCAAGGTCCGCGGGTCCGGCGGCGAGCTGCTGCAGATCGTCTGCGGCGCCGCCAATGCCCGCGCCGGTCTCAAGACCGCGCTCGCCACGGTCGGCGCCAAACTACCCGGCGACAAGACGATCACGGCCGCCAAACTGCGCGGCGTCGAGTCCTCCGGCATGTTGTGCTCGCGCGAAGGAGCTCGGGCTCGCGGACAGCTCCGAGGGCATCGTCGAATTCCCGGCCGATGCGCCCGTCGGGCACGGACCTGCGCGCCTACCTGCAGCTCGACGACGAAGTGCTCGAGCTCAACGTCACGCCGAACCGCGGCGACGCCATGTCGGTGCTGGGCATCGCCCGCGAAGTGGCCGCGCTGCGCCGCTCCGCGCTGCGTTCCGACGCCGTGGCGCTCTCCATGAAGGTGGCGCCGGGTCTCAAGGACACCTTCCCCGTGAAGCTGTCGGCGCCGGACGGGCTGCCCGAAGCTCGTGAGCCGCGTCGTGCGCGGCATCAACAACAAGCGGCAGCTCGCCCGACGTGGCTGCGCGAGCGGCTGCGCCGCGCCGGGCTGCGCTCCATCAGCCCGGTGGTGGACGTCACCAATTACGTGCTGCTCGAGCTCGGCCAGCCCATGCACGCCTACGACCTCGACAAGCTCAAGGGCGGCCTCGAAGCCCGCCAGGCGACCGCCGGCGAGCCAATCACGCTGCTCGATGGCAAGGAAATCCCGCTCACGACAGATGTACTCGTGATCGCCGATCGAAGGGTGCCGTGGGCATGGCCGGAGTCATGGGTGGGGCGCGCACGATGTGCGGCGCCGACACCGTGGATGTGCTGTTCGAAGCGGCATTCTTCGCGCCGGCGGCCATCGCCGGTCGTGGGCGGCGATATGGCCTGGTCACCGACGCCGGGCAGCGCTTCGAGCGCGGCGTGGATCCGGTCGCACCAGGAGCGCGCCGTGGAGCGCGCCACCCAGTTGCTGCTCCAGATCGCGGGCGGCAACGCCGGGCCCGTGCACGTCGTGCAGGACGACGGCGAATCTGCCGCGCCGGCTCGAGGTGCCGCTGCGCCGCGACACGCATCGCCAAACTGCTCGGCACCACGATTCGCCGACAACGACGTGAAGCTCACGCTCGAGTCGCTGGGCATGCGCGTGCTCGCGGACGGCGAGGGCTGGCTGGTCACGCCGCCGTCGCATCGCTTCGACATCACCATCGAGGCCGATCTCATCGAAGAGCTGGCGCGCATCGTCGGCTTCGAAGCCATCGCCGAGGCCGACGCCATCGTCGGCACAAAGCGTGCGTCGCGACTCGCCGAACAGGCGCCGGTCGAAGCGCAGGCGCTCGAGATCCTCGCGACGCGCGGCTACCAGGAAGCCATCACTTACGCCTTCGTCGATCCGGCGCTGCAGACCAAGCTATTTCCCGGTGTCGTCGACGCCGGTGCTCGGCCAACCCGATCTCGAGCGACATGTCGGTCATGCGCGCCTCGCTGTGGCCGGGCCTCATCAAGGCCGCGCTGGAAAATCAGCGCCGGCAGCAGGATCGCATCCGGCTGTTCGAGCACGGCGCGCGGTTCGTCGAGCATCCGATGACGTGCGAGACCGATCTGACTCGCGGGCATCGCGCATGGGCGCGCGCCGGCCGGAGCAGTGGGGCGCGCAAGTCCACGCCCGTCGATTTCTTCGACGTCAAGGCAGGATCTCGAGGCCCTGTTCGCGCGCACCGGTGCGTCGGAGGAGTTCGGCTACATCGCAGGACTCACTACCGTGCCTGCATCCCGGGCGCAGCGCCCGGATCACGCGGCGCGGCAAGACCATCGGCTGGATCGGCGAGCTGCACCCCCAATTGGTGCAGGAGTTCGATTTCACATATGCGCCGATTCTGTTCGAAGTCGAATACGTCCCGGCCCTGGCGGCAAAAATGCCGCGTTTTGAGGAGATCTCCCGCTTCCCGCGGGTGCGCCGCGACCTCGCGGTGGTCGTCGACGAGAAAGTCTCTTTGAGACAGCTACATGAACGTGTAACCTTCGCCGCGTCGAGCCTACTTCGCGACATCCGGGTGTTCGACGTGTTTCGGGGGCCCGGCATAGAAACAGGAAGAAAAAGCGTCGCTTTAGGCTTGATATTTCAGGACAATTCTCGCACCCTCGCGGACGAGGACGCGGACCGTTTGTTAGCCGCGATTCGTGCCGATCTGAGTGCAACGCTGGGCGCAGGATTTCGAGAATAAAAGCATGGCTCTGACGAAAGCGGAGATGGCTGAGGCGCTGTTCAATCAGCTGGGTCTCAACAAACGCGAAGCGCGCGAGCTCGTCGATCTGTTCTTCGAGGAAGTGCGTCATGCGCTTTCCAACGGAGAACAGGTCAAGCTTTCGGGCTTCGGCAATTTCGATTTGCGCGACAAGAACCAGCGGCCAGGACGAAATCCCGAAGACGGGCGAGGAGATTCCCATCAGCGCGCGACGCGTTGTGACGTTCCGTCCGGGTCAGAAACTGAAGGCGCGAGTCGAAGCTTATGCTGGAACCAAAGAATAATGACGAACTGCCGGCGATCCCCGGCAAG
Organism: uncultured Pseudomonadota bacterium; assembly: GCA_963774045.1. Taxonomy (GTDB): domain Bacteria; phylum Pseudomonadota; class Gammaproteobacteria; order Steroidobacterales; family Steroidobacteraceae; genus CADEED01. The sequence goes on along the minus strand of CAVZED010000020.1, from coordinate 76,967 downwards.
CGCTATTTCACGATCGGCGAAGTGAGCGAGCTCTGCGGCGTGAAGCCGCACGTGCTGCGTTACTGGGAACAGGAATTCCCGCAGCTCAAGCCGGTGAAGCGCCGCGGCAACCGCCGCTACTACCAGCGCCAGGACGTCATCATCATCCGCCAGATCCGCTGCCTGCTGTACGAGCAGGGCTTCACCATCGGTGGCGCGCGCAACAAGCTGGCCGGCGAAGAAGCACGCGTCGACGTGAGCCAGAGCCAGCAGATCGTCAAGCAGATGCGCATGGAGCTCGAAGAGCTGCTGAGAATCCTGCGGCGCTGACGTGACGTCGACCGACAATCGCGCACGCCTGGTCGCGGGACCGGCGGCGCTCGAATTGTGAGGGGCTCTCATGACTGGCACTGCCGTTACCTTTGCGCACTCTCGATTGGGCCGTCGTCGCCCTCTACTTCGTCGCGAACACCGCGATCTGCATCTGGTGCGCGATGCAGAAGGAAAAGGACACCGCCGACTACTTCCTCGCGAGCCGCAGCGCCGGCTGGTTCCTGATCGGCTCCTCCATCTTCGCGTCGAACATCGGCGCCGAGCACCTGATCGGCCTTGCCGGTTCCGGCGCCGACTCCGGCATGGCGTTCGCGCACTGGGAGCTGCATTCCTACCTGGTGCTCGTGCTCGGCTGGATCTTCGCGCCGTTCTACCTGCGCGCGAAGCATCTTCACGACGCCGGAATTCCTCGAGCGCCGCTACACGCCCGGCACGCGCACCTGCCTGTCGGTCATCTTCCTGTCGCGCTACATGCTCACCAAGGCATCGGTGACGATCTTCGCCGGCGCGTTCGCGATCCAGACCATCCTCGGCTACCAGACGATCAACCTGCCGCTGTTCGGCGAGACGGATTTCTTCTGGTTCTCGGCGTTCTTCCTCGTGATCATCACCGGCGTTTTCGTGGTGCTCGGCGGCATGAAGTCCGTGCTCTGGACCGAGGCGATGCACGTGCCGGTGCTGCTCGCGGGTTCCGCCGTGCTGCTGTTCGTCGGCCTGGGCCAGATCGGCGGCCTGGATGCGCTGTCGCCGCGAACGGGCCGCGAATCCCGACACGCATCCACCTGTGGCGGCCGCTCTCGACCACGCCCGAGACGCAGGGCTTCCCGGGCTTCCTGTTCGATCCGAGCACCACGCCGTGGCTCGGCGTGCTGCTGTGCTCGCCCATCATCGGCCTCTGGTACTGGTGCACGGACCAGTACATCGTGCAGCGCGTGCTGACCGCGCGCAACCTCAAGGAAGCGCGCCGCGGCACGATCTTCGCCGCCTATCTCAAGCTCGCGCCGGTATTCATCTTCCTGTTGCCCGGCATGATCGCCGTGGCGCTGTGGAAGCAGGGCGCGCCGGGCTTCGAAAGCATCGGCACGAATCCGCAGGGCGCGTTCCCCGTGCTCGTGTCGAACCTGCTGCCGATCGGCCTGCGCGGCCTGGTGCTCGCGGGCATGTTGTCCGCGCTCATGAGCGCGCTCGCGTCGCTGTTCAACTCGACGGCGACGCTGTTCACCGTCGACTTCTACAAGCGCCTGCGGCCGCAGTCGAGCGAGACGCACCTCGTGACCGTGGGCGCCTCGCGACCGGCGGCGTGATCGTGCTCGGCATGTTGTGGATTCCGTTCCTGCAGAATCTCGGCAAGGGCCTGTATACGTACCTGCAGCTCGTGCAGTCGCTGCTCGCGCCGGCGATCGCGGCGGTGTTCATGCTGGGCATCTTCTCGAGCCGCGTGACGCCGAAGTCCGGCCTCATCGGCCTCGCGACCGGTTTCGTCGATCGGCATGGCGCGGTTGATCCTGCAGGCCACGCACGAGATGGCGGGCATCGAGTGGCCCGCGACCCATCCAGGCGTTCGTCGACGTCAACTGGCTGTACTTCAGCTTCCTGCTGTTCGTGTTCACCTGCGCGCTGATCCTGGTGGTCAGCAAGTTCACGCCGCAAGGCGCCCGCCGAGCAGCTTGCCGGGCCTGACCTACAAGTCGGTATCGGCGCAGCAGAACGCGGAAGACCGCCAGACCTATGGGTTCTGGGAGATCTTCCACACCTGCGTGATCGTCGGAATCATCGCGGGGATCTACATCTACTTCTGGTGACCGGCGGCCGACTCCGGTATGATTCGCACCCCCGCGGCGACCCTGCCCGCGGGGTCAATTTTCCAGTGTCGGGACGTGGCGCAGCCTGGTAGCGCACTTGCATGGGGTGCAAGGGGTCGCGAGTTCAAATCTCGCCGTCCCGACCAATCTTCTCTTCAATCTGTCACTCCGCGACATGTCAACTCGCGGAGGGCGGCCGGCCGCCCGGATTCGCGGTTCCGAATATGCCTGCGACCCAGGTCTCGTTCCTTGTTAGGCACGTGGGTCATTTGGATTAGTGGTGACACCTGTATAGGACAGGCCCGTCACCACCCACGGGCATTTAACGGAACACAAATGGCCCACTATTTCGTCGACAACGACGCCTCCATGGACGGCACCCACCACGTACACGCCACGGGCTGTGCACACATGCCTATGGACAAGCGGTACCTGGGAAACTTCTTCAACGTCGGCGAGGCGTTGATCGAAGCACGCAAGGACTTCTGGTTGTCGAGCGGCTGCGGGAAGTGTTCTCACAGCGACACGGCGGCCACGGACACGGTGCGCGCGCTCAAGCTCAATGGCCGGGCGTTTGCCTGACATCGTTCGAGCGCGGCAGCGGCGCCGCCGTCAATAACGGGCTCACGATTTGAAGGCCCGGCAATGCGGCAACGAATTGCCGCTGCGCGGAACCAGTCCACCTAAAGCCAAATCGCGTTGACCGGCGCTGCACAAGCGCCACAAGTGACCTTCAAGTCAGGCTATTGCGGCCGATACGGAAGCAGGGCGGACACGGGAGTTCCGCCAGCCGCTTTCGCCATCGGTCGGTCAACATGCTGCAAGTTCTCGGGTCTGTCGTCGTCGTGGGCTGCGTGCTCGGAGGATTCGTCCTCGAGGGCGGGCACATCCTCGCCCTTTGGCATCCGACCGAGATCCTGATCATCGTCGGCGCCGCGCTTGGCGCGTTCATGACGAGCAATCCGCCGAAGGTGTCGAAGGCTGCGTTCGCGCAAGCGCTGGCGATTCCGAAAGGTCCTCGATACAAACGCGACGACTACGTCCTGCTGCTCAAGCTGATCTACGACATCCTCATGAAGGTGCGCAAAGAGGGCCTGCTGGCCATCGAAGCGGATCTCGAGAAGCCGGAAGAGAGCAAGCTGTTCCAGCAGTATCCGGTGGTGCTCGAAGACCACCACATGGTGGTCTTCATCACGGACTGCCTGCGCCTCATGGTGGGCGGCAACCTGGATCCGCACGAGCTCGAGAGTCTGCTCGAATACGAGCTCGAGACGCACCACAAGGAATTGCACGAACCGGCGCATGCGGTGCATAAGGTTGCGGACGCATTGCCGGGTTTCGGCATCGTGGCCGCGGTGCTCGGCATCGTGAACACGATGTCGGCACTCGAAGGCGCGGACACCGCGACCATCGGCCATAAGGTGGGCGCGGCGCTGGTCGGCACGTTCCTCGGCATCCTGGTGTCGTACGGCTTCATCGGCCCCATCGCGAGCGCGATGGAGCACAAGTGCAACGAAGAGAGCAAGGCGTTCGAGGTCGTGAAGATGGCGCTGGTCGCGAGCGTGCGCGGCTACGCGCCGTCGGTTGCGGTCGAGTTCGCGCGCAAGTTGCTGTACAGCGAGGTGCGCCCGACGTTCGCCGACCTCGAGAACGAGCTCAAGGGCCGCCCGAAGGGCGCCTGATATCGCCCCATGGCCGCCAGCGGAAAGGGTGGAGAAGCCGCGCGCCCTATCTACATCAAGCGGGTCAAGAAGGTCGCGGCCGGCCACCACGGCGGCGCCTGGAAGGTCGCGTACGCGGACTTCGTGACCGCGATGATGGCGTTCTTCCTCGTGATGTGGCTGGTCACCGCCGTGTCGAAAGACCAGCGCGCGGCGATCTTCGACTACTTCAAGAACCCCAGCATGGAGCCGGGCAAGAGCGTGAAGCCCGCGCCAGGCCAGATGGGTCCGGGCGGCGCGAGCACCTCGCCGATCAATCTCGGCGGCGGGCTCGACTCGCCCAAGAGCTCGCAGCAGAAAACCGACAGGATCGGTGCCACGGTCATGACCGAGCCGGCGAAACCGATCAACCTCAAGACCGAGGAGCAGAAGGCCGCGGAGCTCGCCGAGCTCAAGCGCGAGCTGGAGAAGAAACAGCTCGACGCGCTGATGCAGGATCTCAAGGAAGCGATCGCCAAGAGCCAGGCGCTCGAGCCCTACAAGGACCAGCTGCTGCTCGACATCACGCCCGAAGGGCTGCGCATCCAGATCGTCGACAAGCAGAATCGCCCGATGTTCGATATCGGCAGCTCGCGCCTGAAGCCGTACACGACGGCGATACTCAAGGAAGTGGCCGTCTACCTGAAGACCGTGCCGAACCGCGTGAGCATCACCGGGCACACCGACGTCACGCCGTACGCCGGCATCTCGGGGTACACGAACTGGGATCTGTCTACCGACCGCGCCAACGCCGCGCGGCGCGCGCTGGAAGCCGCCGGGTTTTCCACCGGGCAGATCTCGCGCGTCGCCGGGCTCTCGTCGTCGGTATTGTTCAACAAGGAAAATCCGCGCGATCCGGTCAACCGCCGCATCAGCATCGTGGTGTTGACGCAGGCCGCCGAAGAGCGGGCGCAGCGCATCGACATCCCGTCTGCCGCCGCCATCGCTGCGCCCGCGCCGGATGGTGCACCGGGAGCCGAAGGGTTGCAGGACGAAGCACCGGCACCTGATATCGCGATGCCTGCCCAGCCGCCGGTTGCGAGCGTCATGCCGGCGCCCGCCGCGCAGCGCTGATCAGGTCCACATGCGCGCGCCGGCGAGCGCGTCTTCCGGATACTCGACGCGTTCGAGGTAATCGCCGCGCAGGATCCTGAGCGCGATGATCTCCTGGTGAATCTCGGCGGAAGTCCTGATGCCGAGTCGACGCAGCAACGGCAGCGGGGGACACCAGCCCTGCAACGCGTGCTGAAGCAGGAAGCCGGCCGCGGCGATCGGAATGGCGAGGAATCGCCGGTCCACCGTTATCCCGAGAGCGAGACCGGCGAGCGCGACTCCGGCGGCATTGGCCTCGAGCGTGCGTTCGATGTCCCACTCCTGCTGGAGCTCGCGGATGCGTTCGTCGATGAATGCCGGGTCGACGCCGATGTAGCGCGTGACGTCATGCAGCGTCTTCGCGTGGATGCGTCGATTGTCCCTGGCCCGGGTGTGCGCCGGAACGCGTGCGTCCGTCGCGGGAAATATGGTTTGTTCCATTCCCGCATTTTCGGGTGGCACGCGGGGCCGAACTGTCGGCGTGCGCCGGTCGAGGTGTAGGAAAAGCTAGAGGTCTGGCAGGCTGAAATAGAACGTCGCGCCCTGGTCCTGCTCGCCGTCCACCCAGACCTTGCCCCCGTGGCGCTCGATGATCCGGCGTACGATGGACAAGCCGACGCCGGTGCCTTCGAACTGGTCGGCGCGAGTGCAGGCGCTGGAACACGCCGAACAGCTTGTTCATGTACTTCATGCTGAAGCCGACGCCGTTGTCCTTCACGAAGCACACCAGCGTCGTGCCATCCATGCGGTAGCCGATTTCGATGCGCGCCTTCTCGCGCTCGCGCGTGAACTTCACGGCGTTGGAGATGAGATTCACGAACACCTGCTGCATGAGGCCCGGCGTCCACCTGCCAGGTGGGGAAGTCCGCGATGACGAATTCGATGTTGCGGCCGGCGCGTTCGTGCGTGCATGCCGTCGATCACGCGCTGCGCCAGTCGCCGAAACGCATCGGCTGCTTGTGCAACGGCTGGCGATTGAGCTGCGACAGACGCAGCAGGTCGGTGATCAGCCGGTCCATGTGCGCCGCGCCGGCGTTCACGTTCTGCAGCAGCCGCCGGCCTTCCTCGTTCAGCTGCGCGGCGTGGTCGGAGAGCAGGGCCTGCGTGAACACGGAGACCGCGCGCAGCGGCGAACGCAGGTCGTGCGAGACCGAGTATGAAAACGCCTCGAGCTCGCGGTTGGCGATCTTGAGTTCTTCGGTGCGCTCGCGGACGTTCTCCTCGAGTCGCTTCTTTTCGATGCGCAGTTGGCGCACGGCCAGCGCGCGCTCGAGCACGGGCAGCGTGGTGGCCAATCTTGATCGGCTTCTGGATGTAGTCGAGCGCGCCGGCCTTCATCGCGGCGATAGCGGTTTCGAGCGCGCCATGGCCCGTCATGATCACCGCGACCAGCGTCGGATCGATGAGCTGCGCGGATTTCATGAGATCGATGCCGTTCGTTCCCGGCATCTGCAGGTCGGCGAGCAGCAAGTCGAAACTGCGCTCGCGCATTGCGGCAAGCGCTTCGGCTGGCGGAGGTAAACCGTAGGTCTGGTAACCCTCGTATTCGAGGGTGTCGCACAGGGCCCGCATCGAAGCCGGCTCATCGTCGACGATGAGCAGACTCAGCTTATGTTCAGGCTGTCTGCGGCGATGTGGGTGCTCATTCACGGTGTGCCCATCATCTCGCGTAGGAGAACCCCTGTCTGACGGTAATGGTGCCTAGTTTCCGCCTCGCTTGACGCGCAATGCCAAATGCCTAAGGTGTACTCTGAGCGCCGAAGTTGTAAGATTCCTCCCACAGGGCATGTCACAGAAAAAGCAAGCTCCGAGCCTAGCTACTCAGTAGGCTCCTACACGTGTTTGCGGGTTGCATCACACGCCGCGCGATCGGCGTGGATTAACTTGCAGACATCTGCCACGGACGGGGGATGGAGGAGCCGTAGGCAGGGAGCGGGAACGGCTGGTTGCATCGACGGCGAGGGTACGTCGATCTAACTAGCTGCGGGGAAGATTCATGCAGCCAGTTCGACTGGTTCTGGTGGAAGACATGCCGATGGAGGCGGAAATCGCCGTCCGTCAGCTCGAATCCGGTGGTTTCTCGTGCAACTGGAAGCGCGTCGGATTCCGAAGCCGTCCTTCGACGCGCTCATCGGTGAGCTCAAACCCGATCTCATCCTTTCCGATTTCACGCTGCCGGGTTTCGACGGACTCTCGGCGCTCGAGATCGTCGCGCGAAGTCGCGCCCGACACTCCTTTCATCTTCCTCTCCGGCACGCATCGGCGAGGAGCGCGCCATCGACGCCCTGCAGCGCGGCGCATACGACTACGTGCTCAAGACCAACATGGCGCGCCTCGTGCCGGCCGTGCGGCGCGCGCTGAACGATGCCGCGATCCGCCGCGCAGCAGCGCGCGCTCGAACAGCAGCTGCGCGACATCGTCGTCACTTCGCAGGACTGGATCTGGGAGCACGACCGCGACGGCAAATTCACGTTCTGCAGCGACTCGGTGCGCAGCATCGCTCGGCTACGCGCCGGCGGAAATGCTCGGCACCAACGCCTCGCAGTACGTGCACTCCGGAGGATCTCGCGGCGCTCGATTTCGCCATGCATACGCTGGGCGCGAACCAGCGCACGGCGACCAACCTGCAGGCGCGCTGGCGCCATCGCAACGGCAGCTACCGCTGGCTCGAGCGCAACATGCTCGTGCTGCTGGGCGAGGGCGGGCAGGTGACGGGTTTCCGCGGCAGCGAACGCGACTTCACCGAGCGGCGCCGCCAGGAAAAACACATCAGCCGGCTGACGCGCGTGCTCAAGATGCTCTCGCGGCGTGAACAGCGCGATGGTGCGCATCCGCCAGCGGCGCGAGATCCTCGTCGAGGCCTGCCGCCTCGCCACCTCGGTCGGCGGATACGCGAGCGCGATGGTGGCGCTCATCGAGCCCGGCACGCGCACGGCGCGTCCCGACGGCCTGGTCGGGCAGCGTCGACAACCAGGCCGCGCAGCAGCTCACCTTCAGCATCGCCGAAACCGCGGCGGACGATTCGAGCGTCATCGGCCGCGTGCTGCGCACCGGCGCATCGATGGTCTGCAACGACCTGCAGCACCCTGGAGATGTCGCTGGCCGCGCGCGCGCCGCTGCTGGACTGCGGGATTCCGCAGCGTCGTCGCCTATCCACTGCTCGTGGACCGCACGCCGGTCGGCGCGCTGATGCTCACCTCCTACGACGTCGGCGCCGTCGGTGACGAGGAGTCGCGCATGTTGCGCGAGCTGGTCGCGAACCTGTCGTTCGCGCTGCAGTACCTCCACAAGGAAGACGAAGTCCGTTTCCTCTCCTATTTCGATCCGCTGACCAGCCTCGCCAAGCGCGGGCTGTTCTGCGAGCGCCTGGTGCGCGCGCTCGAGCCGCGCATCGGCCGGCGCGGCACGCCGGCGGTGGCGGTGCTCGACATCGAGCAGCTGTCGACGATCAACGATTCCTTCGGCCGCCACGCGGGCGACCTGCTGCTGCAGCAGGTCGCCGACCGCATCAAGCGCCACCTCGACTCCACCGAACTGCTGGCGCACTTCGGCGGCGGCACGTTCGGCCTGATCATGGAAGCCGCGGGCGACGAAGACGAAGCGGTGCACTGGATGCAGGAGCAGGTGGCGGAGATCTTCCGCGCGCCATTCACGGTCGACGGCCGCGGCATCCCCGTGGACGTGAAGTCCGGCTTCGCGCGTTATCCCGGACAATGGCAACGACGCCAACGCGCTCGTGCAGAACGCCGAAGCCGCGCTGCGCAGCGCCAAGAGCACCGGCGAGAAATACCTGCCGCATCGGCTGGAGCTGTCGCTCGGCGGTGGTGTCGCGCATGACCATGGAGCATCGCCTGCGCGCCGCGGTCGAGCGCCAGGAATTCGAGCTGCACTACCAGCCGAAGGTCGACGTCCGGACGCGCCAGATCCGTGGGCTCGAGGCGCTGGTCCGCTGGCGCGATCCGGAAGCGGGCCTGGTGATGCCCGGTGCGTTCCTGTCGTTGATGGAAACCAGCGGCCTCATCGTGCCGCTCGGCGACTGGATCCTGCGCCAGGCGGCCGCGGACCTGCGCCGCTGGCAGGGCGCGGGGCTCGTCGCCGGTCGCGTCGCCGTGAACATTTCGCCGGTGCAGCTGCGCCGCCGCGCGTTCGCCGACCACCTGCTCGATCTGGTGGGCGAATGGCGCAACGAGAACATCGGCATCGACATCGAGATCACCGAAGGCGTGCTGATCGACGACGTGAGCTCCGCCGTGTCGCAGCTGCGCGTCCTGCGGCGCTCGGGCATCCGCGTGGCCATCGACGATTTCGGCACCGGCTATTCCTCGCTGAGCCGCCTGGCCGAGCTGCCCGTGGACATGCTCAAGATCGACCGCTCTTTCGTGAACGTGCTCACCAGCAGCGGCACGGGCCGCACGGTGGCCCAGACGATCATCGCGCTGGGCAAGGCGTTCAACATGACCACCGTCGCCGAAGGCGTGGAAACGCCCGAGCAGTTTGAAATGCTCGCGCACCTGGGTTGCGACCAGTCGCAGGGCTACCTGCACAGCCGGCCGATGTCCGTGACCGACATTGAACCCATGCTGAAGAGTGGATCGTTGAATTCCACTTCGGGTAACGGGGGCCATCGGCACAACGGCACGGCAGGGCACGAAGTAACGCATCTCGCCCGGCGAGGTTGACGTCCATTAAAAAGTCTTTAGGGGAACGCCGGTCCCCGTAACTGATCTACACTTGAGTAGGAAATGGGGACATTCCTCATTTCCTAGCAAAAAGGGGACGCACCTCAAAGAGGTACGTCCCCTTTTGCCGGCAACGCCGGGAAATGAGGAATGTCCCCATTTCCTACTCATGTGAGATCTGACGACTTTGCTCAAACAACTTTCCCGCGCACGCCTGCTCTGGCTCGTCGCGCTCATCCTCGTCGCCCTTTCGTCCTGTATCGCTGCACCGCCGGCGGTGACGATGCCCCCGAATACCAGACCGCCGTGGCCGAGCGCGGCAACGTCGTTTCGCGCGTCAGCACCTCGGGCAGCCTGCAGGCGGTGGTCACCGTCGACGTGGGCAGCCAGGTGTCCGGCCGCATCCAGGACCTGTATGCCGATTTCAATTCGCCGGTGAAGAAGGGCGAACGCATCGCGAAGATCGACCCGGCATTGTTCCAGGCGCGCGGTCGTGCAGGCGCAGGCCAACGTGCACGGCGGCGACGCGCCAACGTCACGCGACTCAACGTCACGGCCGATGACGCCGAGCGCCAGGCGAAGCGCGCCGAAGAGGTCTATGCGCAGCGGCTCATCTCCGAGACCGAACGCGACAACGCCGTGGCCACGGCGCGTTCGGCGCGCGCCTCGGTCGAGCAGGCCCAGGGCCAGCTCGCGCAGGCGCGCGCGGCGCTGACGCAGGCCGAGACCAACCTGCGCTACACCGACATCCTGTCGCCCACCGACGGCGTCGTGATCTCGCGCGCGGTGAACGAGGGTCAGACCGTGGCCGCGTCGTTGTCAGGCGCCGGTCATCTTCACCATCGCGCAGGACCTGCGGCAGATGGAGGTGCACACCAACGTGGCGGAGTCCGACATCGGGCGCCTGAAGCCGGAGATGCGCGTGATCGTTCACCGTCGATGCGTATCCGGGCGAGCCGTTCCGCGGCTCGCATCCGCGACATCCGCAACGCGCCGCAGATCGTGCAGAACGTCGTCACCTATGACGCCGTCATCGACGTCGCGAATCCGGATCTCAAACTCAAGCCGGGCATGACGGCGACGGTGAGCGTCGTCACCGACCGGCGCCGCGACGTGCTCGTCGGTGCCGAACGCCGCGCTGCGGTTTCGCCCGGAAGGCGCGCCCGCGGGCGGCGCGCCTGCCGCGGCGGCGCGGCGCAACGCGAACGCGGACAGGGCAGGTGGCGAGGCCAACTTCAGGCGCGAATCGCGATGAAGGCGGTGCGGGCGCCGAGAGAGCGGCCGCGCCGCCGGTCGTCAAGCGCACGGTCTATGTGCTGATCGACGGCAAGCCGGTCGCGCGCGAAGTCACCACGGGCCTCACCGATGGCCGCGTCACCGAAATCACCGGCGGCGATCTCAAGGAAGGTGAGACCGTCATCGTGGGCGTCGCCGGACAGAATCGCCAGGGTCAGAGCCGCGGGCCAGCAGCGCGGCCCCCGGATTCTTTAGTAGTCACCATGGCGCTCATCGAACTGCGCAATCTCGGCAAGATCTACCAGTCCGGCGACACGGAATTCGCCGCGCTGCACGACGTGAACCTGTCGATCGAGCGCGGCGAATTCGTGGCGATCACGGGTTCCTCGGGTTCGGGCAAGTCGACGTTGATGAACATCCTCGGCTGCCTCGACTCGCCGTCGACGGGCAGCTACCTGCTCGCCGATCGCGACGTGGCCAAGCTGTCGCGCATCGAGCTCGCGAAGGTACGCAACGAGTTCATCGGCTTCGTGTTCCAGAATTTCAACCTGCTCAGCGCGCACCTCGGCCGCGGAGAACGTCGAGCTGCCGCTGATCTACGCGAAGGTGCCGCCCGCCGAGCGGCACAAGCGCGCGAAGGAAGCGCTGGATCGCGTCGGCCTCTCGCATCGCGCCGGCCACCATCCTTCGCAGCTCTCCGGCGGCCAGCAGCAGCGCGTCGCGATCGCGCGCGCGCTGGTCACGCATCCGCCGCTGATCCTCGCGGACGAGCCCACGGGCAATCTCGATTCGGCGACCAGCAGCGAGATCATGCAGCTGCTGACCGAGCTGCAGACATCCGGCATGACCATCGTGTTCGTCACGCACGAGCCCGACATCGCGGCATACGCCGGCGCGCAAACTATTGCTCAAGGACGGCGTCGTCATCAGCGACGAACGCCAGGATCCCGCAGGTGGAGGCGGTCGCATGATCAGTGCCGGAGAAACCCTGCGCCTCGCGGCGCGCGCGCTGCGCCGCAACAAGCTGCGCTCCTTCCTCACCGCGCTCGGCATCATCATCGGCGTCGGCGCCGTCATCTTCATGCAGTCGATCGGCGAGGGCGCCAAGGCGCGCGTGCGCGCCCAGATCGAGAGCGCGGGCACCAACATCGTCATGTTGTTCTCGGGTTCCAGCCAGGGCCCCGGCGGCCGCGGCGGCGCGGGTTCGCAGCCGAGCATCACCTGGGAAGACCTGCGCGCGATCCAGACCGAGCTGCCAGTCGGTCGCCGCGGTCGCGCCGCAGATGAACAGCAGACCAGCCCGTGATCTCCGAGACCAATACCTGGAACACGCAGATCACCGGGACGACGCCGGACTTCTTCACGATTCGCAACTGGTCGGTGGCGAACGGCGCGATGTTCACCGCTTCCGACCAGGCCAGCGCGGCGAAGAACGCCGTCATCGGCCAGACCGCGGCCGAGAATCTCTTCGGTCCCGGCGTCGATCCGATCGGCCAGATCATCCGCATCCGCGACGCGCCGTTCACGATCGTCGGCGTGCTCGAGCGCAAGGGTCAGAACGCGATGGGCAACGACCAGGACGACGTCATCTTCATTCCGCTGTCCGCGTTCCAGACGCGCATGCAGCGCGGGTCTCGGCAAGTTCGTGCCCGGACGCATTTTCGTGAGCGCGGTGTCGCCGGAAGCCATTCCGCGCGCGCGCCAGGAGATCGCCGCGCTGCTGCGCGAGCGTCATCGCATCGGTCCGGACGACGAAGACGACTTCTCGACCAGCAGCATGGCGGAGATGACCAGCATGCTCACCTCGACGCAGGAGACCGTGACGCCTGCTGCTGTCGTCCATCGCGCTGGTGTCGCTGGTCGTCGGCGGCATCGGCGTCATGAACATCATGCTGGTGTCCGTGACCGAACGGACGCGCGAGATCGGCATCCGCATGGCCGTGGGCGCACAGCCCGGCGGACATCATGGCGCAGTTCCTCGTCGAGGCCCTGGTGCTCGCCGCCATCGGTGGCGCGCTCGGCGTCCTCGTTCGGCGTGGGGCTTCGGGCACCTGCTGGCGCCGCAAATTCGGCTGGATGATGGAGACCAGGACCGAGATCGTGGTGGCGGCGCTGGCCGTGAGCGCGGGCGTTGGCGATCGTGTTCGGCCTGTACCCGGCGCGCAAGGCGTCGCGACTCGATCCGATCGACGCGCTGCGCTACGAGTGAGCGGAAAAACGGCAGTGCGCGGAGTCGAGCGCAGACTCCACCACGCGACGGCGAATCCATACTCGCGCCCTTCCATGGCATGAGCGATCGCCATGAACAAGATTTCCCGCCGCAAGATCATCAAGACGGCCGCCCTGGCGGCTGGCGGTCGGCCCGTTCATCGTCCCCTCGCGCGCCTTCGGCGCGAACAGCCGGCTGCGCATCGGCCAGATCGGACTCGGCCGCATCGCGCAGAGCCACGACATGCCGGGCGTCATCAAGTCCGGAGCTCGCCGACTTCGTCGCGGTCTGCGATCTCGACGCGAAGCGCGTCGCCGACGGCGTGAAGATCATCGAGAAGTCCTATGCCGACCGCGGCATGAAGCCGCCGCAGATCCGCACCTTCGACAATTACCGCGAGCTGGTGGCGCGTCGCGACATCGACGCCGTCGTCATCAGCACGCCGGACCACTGGCACGCGGAAGTGGCGCTGGCGGCCGTGAATGCCGGCAAGGATGTCTATCTACAGAAGCCGTTCACGATGACACACGCCGAGGGCGTGATCCTGCGCGACGCGGTGAGGCGCACCGGGCGCATCCTGCAGGTCGGCAGCCAGCAGCGTTCGTGGGAGCAGTTCCGCCGCGCGGCCGAGCTCATCCGCTCGGGCCGCATCGGCAACGTGCAGCGCGTGGAGATCGGGCTGCCCACGGACCCCACCGCGCCCGACGCGGCGCCCGAGCCGATCCCGGCCGAACCTGGACTACGACCAGTGGTTAGGCCCGACGCCGTTCAAGTACTACACCGAGATGCGCGTGCACCCGCGCGAGGGCTACAGCCGTCCGGGCTGGCTGCGCCACGAGGCGCATTGCCTCGGCATGATCACCGGCTGGGGCTCGCATCACTACGACACCATGCACTGGGCGCTGGAATTCGAGAACACCGGCCCGTCGCGGGTCGAAGGCAAGGGCGAGTTTCCCGATCCCGAGCGCATCTGGAACGTGCACGGCGCGTACGACGTGACGCTGCATTATCCGAAGAACGTGGTCGTGAACGTTTCCGACAAGCACAACACCGGCCTCAAGTTCTTCGGCGACGAAGGCTGGATCTGGGTGACGCGCGAAGGCACGGGCGCCACCTCGAGCGATCCGCAGGCCAAGGGCGCGAACCTGCCGCCGCTGGATGCCAGCGACCCGAAGATCCTCGATCCGAACGGACTCTCGCGTCCGCTGCCCGTCAGCAAGTCGCACCACAAGAACTGGCTCGAGAGCGTGCTCTCGCGCAAGGCAGCCGCTGGCGCCCGCGCCGTCGCCCACCGCAGCAACAGCGCCTGCATCGTGAGCTGGATCGCCATGAAGCTCGGCCGTCCGCTCGAATGGGATCCGAAGGCCGAGAGGTTCAAGAACGACGCCGAAGCGAACGCGATGCTCACGCGCGGCGAACGCTCGCCGTACGGCGCGATGCATCTGGCAAAGGCCTGATGCTGAGCCGCTGACTTGCACCTTGCCGGAGCGCAATTCCCGGCGGCGCTCCCCGCGGTGCAGATCGTCACGCAATAGGCGTAAATACCGCGCGCAATTCCTGCATGAATCTTGCAGAGTCCGCGCATCCAACCCAGAAGGCGAACCTTCCGTGAGTACTCCTGTAACGACAGCCGAGCGCCGTCTCCGCCACCCCGGCCCGCAGATCGATGAAGACCGCGTCGCGCTCAACAAGGAAGCGCTCAAGCACGCCTTCCTCGACAACCTCTTCTACATCCAGGGCAAGTTCCCGGCGCTCGCGACCAAGACCGACTACTACATGGCGCTCGCGTACGCCGTGCGCGACCGCATGCTGCAGCGCTGGATCAGCACCGCCGCGGCCTACACCAAGCAGGGCTCGCGCACCGTCGCCTATCTTTCCGCCGAGTTCCTGATGGGCCCGCATCTCGGCAACAACCTCATCAACCTCGGCATCTACGACACGCGCGCGCCAGGCCGTGACCGAGCTCGGCCTCGACCTCGAGGAGTTGCTGGCGCACGAAGACGAGCCGGGCCTCGGCAACGGCGGCCTCGGCCGGCTCGCGGCCTGCTTCATCGATTCGCTCGCGACGCTCGAGGTGCCGGCGCTCGGCTACGGCATCCGCTACGAGTTCGGCATCTTCCAGCAGGAGATCGTCGACGGCTGGCAGGTCGAGAAGACGGACAAGTGGCTGCGCTACGGCAACCCCTGGGAGATCGCGCGCCCGGAGTGGTGCTGTCGACGTGAAGTTCGGCGGCCACACCGAGGTGCTGGTACGACGAGTACGGTCGCAAGCGCACGCGCTGGGTGCCGGGCCACATCGTGAACGGCATTCCCTACGACACGCCGATCCTCGGCTACCACGTCAACACGGCGAACACGCTGCGCCTGTGGAAGGCGGAAGCGCCCGAGTCCTTCGACTTCGGCACGTTCAATCGCGGCGACTACTACGGCGCGGTCAACCAGAAAGTGGCGAGCGAGAACCTCACGCAAGGTCCTCTACCCGAACGACGAACAGGCGCGCGGCAAGGAGCTGCGGCTCGAGCAGCAGTACTTCTTCGTGTGCTGCTCGCTGCAGGACATGCTGCGCATCTGCCGCGTGCAGAAGATTCCGCCGGAGCGCTTCCACGAGAAGTTCGCGATCCAGCTCAACGACACGCATCCGTCCATCGCGGTGGCCGAGCTCATGCGCCTGCTGGTCGACGAGATGGCGATGGACTGGGAGCGCGCCTGGAGCATCACGCGCCAGACCTTCGCGTACACCAATCACACGCTGCTGCCCGAGGCGCTCGAGCGCTGGCCGCTGCCGATGTTCGGCGCGCCTGCTGCCGCGGCATCTCGAGATCATCTACGAGATCAACGCGCGCATCCTCGACGAGGTGCGCATGGCGTTCTTCGGCGACGAGGAGCGCATCGCGCCGGCTGTCGCTCATCGACGAGGCCGGCGAGACGCTACGTGCGCATGGCGCATCTCGCGAGCGTCGGCAGCCACGCGATCAACGGCGTCGCCGCGCTGCACTCCGAGCTGCTGAAGAGCGACGTGCTGCGCGACTTCGCGGAGCTGTGGCCGGAGAAGTTCTCGAACAAGACCAACGGCGTGACGCCGCGCCGCTGGATGGTGCTCGCGAACCCGCGGCTCGCCGCACTGCATCACGCAGCGCATCGGCGACGGGTGGATCCGCGACCTCTACCAGCTGCGCAAGCTCGAGCCGCTCGCCGACGATGCGGATTTCCGCGCCGAGTGGCGCAAGATCAAGCACGCGAACAAGACGGCGCTCGCGGGGCTCGATCGTGCGAGCGCACCGGCGTCACGGTCGATCCCGCGGCGATCTTCGACGTGCAGGTGAAGCGCATCCACGAGTACAAGCGCCAGCACCTGAACATCCTGCACGTGATCGGGCTCTATCACCGGCTGAAGACCGATCCCAAGTTCACGATGGAGCCGCGCGTGTTCGTGTTCGGCGGCAAGGCGGCGCCGGGTTATCACCTCGCGAAGCTCATCATCCGGCTGATCACGGCGGCGGCCGAGATCATCAATCGCGATCCGGGCGTGCGCGACCTCATCAAGGTCGTCTATCTGCCCAACTTCAACGTGACCAACGGCCAGAAGATCTATCCGGCCGCGGATCTGTCCGAGCAGATCTCGACGGCGGGCAAGGAAGCCTCGGGCACCGGCAACATGAAGTTCCAGATGAACGGCGCGCTCACCATCGGCACCGTGGACGGCGCGAACATCGAGATCTGCGAGGAAGTGGGCGTCGAGAACTTCTTCCTGTTCGGGCTCGAGGCGCACGAGGTGGCCGCGAAACGCAAGGCGGGCTACCGGCCCATGGAGTTCGTCGAGAACAGCGAGGAGCTGCAGGCGGTGATCCAGCTGATCCGCGACGGCTTCTTCTCGCGCGGCAACACCACCCAGTTCCTGCCGCTCATCGACAATCTCATCTATCACGACCCGTATTTCGTGCTTCGCGGACTACCAGTCGTACGCGGATTGCCAGTCGCTGGTCGACCAGACTTACCGCGACAAGGAAAGCTGGACGCGCATGTCGATCCTGAACTCCGCGCGCTCCGGCAAGTTCTCCTCGGATCGCACGATCCGCGAGTACTGCAACGAGATCTGGAAGGCGAAGCCGGTCAAGGTGCAGCTCATGTCGCAAGAGGAAGTGAAGGCCGGCCTCGTTCAGTAAATGGGGACATTCCTCATTTCCTAGGAAAAGGGGACAGGGCTGGATTGAACTCGGGTTGCGGGCGCACGCACGTCCGGGATCCCGGCCCCTCGACGTGCGGTTTCTCCGCGGCGGCTGATTGCGATTGGTGTGCGAGGGAAATGGCCCTGATTCGTGGAGAAGGGAGCGCGTCTCGTCGAAAGTGTGAGCGCGCCGCCGCGCTCACACTCCCTTCCAGCCCGTTCTCTTTGCGGGCAAATCGGGAATGTCCCCATCTCAACCACGGAAAGTCTTGCGATCCACGTCCCTATCGTTACGATCCGCACACGTAACGAGGAGAAGGGAATGCGCCGACTGAACCGTGTCCTGTCCATGCTGGCGATCGCTGCCGTAGCTGTCACAGCGCCTGCGAAGGACACACCGGCGCCGGCCCCCGCCGATCCCAAGGCGCTCGAGCTCGTGCACGAACTCGGCTTGGCGGAATCCGCCACGGCACTGCGCGAGCAGAAGGGCTGGAAGACGCCGAAACGCATCCTGATGATTGCGCAGACTCCGCTTGGCGGTGCAGCGCAGGGCCTGCGCGAGCGTCTGCAGGCAGCGGCTCCCGCGAGCGAGATCGTCCTGGTGGCGAACGTCGACGAAATGATTGCGCAGGCGCCGCAAGCCGATGCCATCATCGGCGGCGACGACGTGGTCTGCGATGAACGCGTGCTCGGTGCCGGCAAGAAGCTCCGCTGGGTCGCGGTGATGTCCGCCGGCGTCGAAGCCTGCCTCGGCAAATCGCGGCTCGAGGAGCCCGGCCTCGTCGTCACCAACATGCGCGCGGTCGCGGGCCCGGTCATGGCCGAACACACCATCGCGCTGATGTTCGCGCTGTCGCGCTCGCTGCAGGTATCCGTCGGCCGGCAGGCGACCGGCGAGGGCTGGAGCCGCAACTTCGCGGGCTCACAACCGCAGTCGCTCAGCGGCAAGACCGTGCTGGTCGCCGGCCTCGGCGGCATCGGCCTCGAAGTCGCCAAGCGCGCGCACGCTCTCGGCATGAAGGTCATCGCCACGCGCAACAGCTCGCGCGAGGGCCCGGATTACGTGAGCTACGTGGGCCTCTCGGACGAGTTGCCGACGCTGATCGCGCAGGCGGACGTCGTGGTAGCGGCGCTGCCGCTGGTCCCGGCGACCACGAACCTGTTCGACGCGAAGATGTTCGCGCGCATGAAGAAGACGGCGTTCTTCATCAACGTCGGCCGTGGCGGCAGCGTCGTCACCGACGATCTCGTCGCGGCGCTCAACAACGGCACCATCGCGGGCGCGGGACTCGACGTCACCGAGCCCGAGCCGCTGCCGAAGGATCACGCGTTGTGGAAGGCGAAGAACATCATCATCACGCCGCACATGTCGGCCCAGTCGGACCTGGGCCAGGCGGCGCGCGAGCTGATCCTGCGCGAGCAGCTGCGCCGGTTCGCGACCGGCGACAAGCTGCTCTCGGTGGTCGACTTCAAGAAGGGTTATTAGGCGCTACTTGCCGCCGGCATACGCCTTCGTGAGGCGGTAGAGGAACTCGCGGCCCTCGATCAGCGTCTGCACGCGGATCCGCTCGTTGAGGCCGTGCGCATTGCTCGTGGCGCCGTCGCCGAGCATGCCGGAGACGCCGTAGCAGTGAATGCCGGCGGGCGTCATGAAGCGGCAATCCGTCGCGCCCGACGACATGGTCGGCACCACCGCGACGCCCGGATACATGTCCGCGGACAACCTTTCGATGGGCCCCATCACTTCCTTCGACATGGGCGGCGGAGCGCCGGGATTTTCCGGCGGCGACTGGAATTCGACCTTCACGCCCGGATCGTTGACGGCCTTGATCAGCGCCTGGCGAATCTCCTCCTGCGTGTGCCCGGGGAAGATGCGGCAATTGACATTGGCGGTCGCGCGCTGCGGCAGTGCATTCGGCGCGTGGCCGCCGTCGATCTGCGTCGCGACGCAGTTGGTGCGCAGGATGGCGTTCGCCGACGGATCCTTGCGCAGCCGCGCGATCGCCGCCTCGTCATTCTTCGCGGCCGCGATCATGTCGGCGCCTCTCTGGCCACCCTCGATCACGCCGAACTTCTCGAAGTAGGGACGCGTCACGTCGCTGATCTCGATCGGGAACGAGTGCGCCTCGATCCGGTCGAGCGCATGCGCCAGCTGATAGATCGCGTTGTCCGGCGTCGGGCGCGATGAATGCCCGCCCTGGTTCGTGGTCGTCAGCGTGAAGTCCTGGTAGACCTTTTCGGCCGCGAGCACGGCCACGTAGCGATACACGCCGGTCTTCTGGTCGTAACGGCCGCCGCCGCCTTCGTTGAGCGCGAATGCGCCGTCGATGAGCTCGCGGTGATTCTCGATGAGGTACTTCACGCCGTTGAACACGTTCGGTGATTCCTCGCCGCAGGTGAGGGCGAGCTTGATGGTGCGTTTCGGGCGGTACTTCTCCTGCTTGAAGCGCACCATCGAGTCGGTGAACACGGCGGCCATCGCCTTGTCGTCCTGCGAGCCGCGCGCATAGAAGAAGCCGTCTTCCTCGACCAGCGTGAACGGATCGCGCACCCAGTCCGCGCGGTTGGCTTCGACGACGTCGATGTGCGCGAGCAGCACGAGCGCCTTGAGCTTCGGATCCGTGCCCGGCAGCATGGCGATGAGATTGCCGTCCTGCGTCCGTTGCGGCGGCACGATGATGTGCAGATCGGATTCGGCGTACCCGGCGGCGACGAGCCGCGCCTTCATCGCCTCGGCCGCCTTCGTGCACGAACCCACCGACAGCGTCGTGTTGATTTCCACCAGCTCCTTGTAGAGCGCGCGGAACTCGGCCTCGCCGGCGCGCGCCTGCTTCGAGGCGGCGGTCTGTCGGCTGGCGGTGATGTCGGCGGCGTGGACGCTGGCAACCAGCGCGGCGGCAAGAGACATGGCGAGCAACGGATTCAAACGCATCGGGTTTACCTTTTTCAGTCAAATAGAGGTCAGGATTTCCTGTTTCTCGACCTTCGCCGGATCCAGCTCGATGCCGAAGCCGGGCTTTTCGGGCAGCTGTCACCAGGCCGTTGGTCGTGAGCGGCGGATCCTTCATGAAATGCAGCTTCTCGGGCACGTAGTTGATGAGGTATTCGCCGAAGGGGCACACGGCGGCGGCTGGCTCGCGACGATGTGCAGAGCGGCGTGCACGTTGTGACAGTGCGGCAGTAGTTTGACGCCGTGCACCGAGGCAAGGTGCGCCACCTTCACGGTCTCGCTCACGCCGCCGCACCACTCGGGATCGGCCTGGATGAACTGCAGCGCATCCGCCTTGAAGAACTGCTCGGCCTCCCAGCGGCCGTAGAGGTGCTCGCCCGTCGCGATCGGCACGCTGGTCGAGCGGCTCAGGCGGATGAAACTCTCGAGGTCCGACATGGGCACCGCTTCCTCGAGGAAGTACGGCCGGTACTGCTCGACCTTGCGGCACCATTCGAGCGCGTACTGCAGGTCCCAGCCCTGGTAGGCGTCGAACATGATCTGCACGTCGTCACCCACGGATGCGCGCAGTTCCTTCACGAGCTGCACGTTGAGATCCATGCCGCGCGCGCCGTCGCCGGGTCCGTACCCCAGGAACCACTTCTGGTGGATGAAGCCATCCTTCGCAAGCGCAGCCGCGCGTTTCGCGGCCAGCGGGGGATCGATCGAGAAGCCGAGACAGCTGCCGTACACGCGCACCGGCTGCTGCGTGGGACCGCCCAGCAGCCGGAACACGGGCACGTTGAAGTGCCGGCCGCGCAGGTCCCACAACGCGTTGTCGATGTAGCTGATGGCCATCATGAAATGGCTGGCGCGCGAATGCCGGTTCGAGCGGTACATCTGGTCCCAGATGCGCTCGACGGCCAGCGCGTTCTGGCCGATCACGAGCGGGCGCAATACGCCTAACAACACCGGCAGCGCCTCGCTGTCGCAGGCGCCGTAGAGACCCTCCTGGCCGCCGCTTGCGTGCGGATGCGCACGTAGTAGTGACTGAGCGGGCGCTTCACGGCCCTGGTGTCCGCGGGCGGATCCTTGAACGGCTTGGGCCGGCGCTCGTCGTACACGTGCAGCGGCTGCACCTGGTACTGGCGGTTCAGTCCGGGCACCAGTTCGTGTGTACCCGAGAGCTTGAGGATTTCGACCTCGGCTGATGGCGAGGTCTTCGAGGGACGCGGCCGCGGCAAAGGACTCGCGCGTGAATGCCGGCAAAAGGGCGAATGCCGACCCCGCCCCGAGATGATTCAGGAAGTCCCGTCGTTTCATGCCGCGCCTCTTCCGAAGAGTGCGCGAGCTTGTTGCATGACAACCGGCGACGTCAACGGACGGCGATGTCCTTGTAGAAGAACACCGTGCTGCAGAAGGGCCCGTCGGGCATGAGCGCGAACTTCGGCATCGTACCCACGCGCCGCCAGCCGCCGCGCTCGTAGAGCCGCTCGGCTTCCGGGCTCGCGGTGTCGAGCACGAGCAGCGTCCGGCCGGCAGCGGCGGCGGCATGCTCCGCGGCGGCGAGGACGGCGGCGCCCACGCCGAGCCGTCGCGCGCGCCGGTGCACGAGCATCTTGGCGACGTCGGCGCGATGCGGCTGGTTCTCGGGTTCCGCCCAGATGACCTGGGCCGTACCGAGGATTCCCCGCGCATCCTCGGCAACCACGACGGCACGCTCGCCGCGGGCGAGGCTCTCCGCCACGCACCGCCAGATACCGTTCCGCCTTGGCGCGCGTCATGGGCAGCATGAAACTCACCGAGGCGCCGCCTTCGACGCAGTCGATCAGCACCTCGCACAATCCGTCCAAAACGCGGGCCTCGATCGTCTCGAGGCGGCGGATGGACCAGCTCACGACGAGAGCACCACGATGTATCGCGCAACCTTGCGCGTGCGATTCCGGAACGTCACCGGCGCGTCGAGCTGCATCGCCAGGCAGTCGTCCGCGCGCAGCTCGTGGGTGACCTTGCCCACCCGGACTTCCAGCGTGCCCTCGCGGACCCAGATCTGCTGTGCGACCGCGGAATCCCGCGCACTGGTCTCATAGGCGACCTGCGCGCCGGCCGGGAATTCGACTTCGACGATGCGGATGGGCGAGGGGAAGTTCGGCGGCGAGATGTTGCGGCGGACGTAGCCGGACTGCGGATCTTTCCAGCGCGTGCGATCACGCGCGGTGGAGACGGGATTCGGCGGCGCCGCCGGGATCGTCGAACAGGGCGCCGAGCGTGACTCCGAGTCCGGTGGCGATCTTTTCCAGCACGACCGCGGTGGGGCTGGTCTCGCCGCGTTCGATGAGCGAGATCATCGAGCGGCTGACGTCGCAGCGCGCGGCCAGCGCCTCGAGACTCAGGTTGGCCGCGGAGCGCAACGCCAGCACGCGGCCGGCGATCCGGGAATTGATATCCGACATACCGGACGAATCGTCCAGTAAAGTGGAAGTGCCGTCAAGGCCGCTCAGGCCACCTGCGCGCGCGCCGCGACGACCGTTTCATAGGGCAGGCCCACGTAGTTCTCGGCCATGCTGGCCTGCGCGGCTCGCGACTCGAACAGGTACTCGAGCTCGGTCTCCTGCATGCGCTTTGCGAACCCGTCGCCGGGGAAGTCGTGCAGCTGGCGTGTCATCCACCACGAGAAGCGCTCGGCCTTCCAGATGCGCCGCAGACAACGCGCCGAATATTCGTCGAGTGGACGATCGGTGCGTTCGCGATACCAGTCGCGCAGCGCCTCGTGCAGGTAGAACACGTCGCTGGCCGCGAGGTTCAGGCCCTTGGCGCCGGTGGGCGGGACGATGTGCGCGGCGTCGCCGGCCAGCAGCAGCCGGCCGAAACGCAGCGGTTCCACCACGAAGCTGCGCAGCGGGGCGATGCTCTTCTCGATCGAGGGGGCCGTGGTCACGTGGTCGGCGATTTCCTCGCCGATGCGGCGGCGGAATTCGTCCCAGAAACGCGCGTCGCTCCAGTCCTCGATCTTTTCGTCGAGCCCGCACTGCACGTAACAGCGCACGCGCGTCGGCGAACGCATGCTCGCGAGCGCGAACCCGCGCTCGGAGTTGGCGTAGATGAGCTCCGTCCAGGGAGGCGGCACGTCCGCCAATACGCCGAGCCAGCCGAAGGGGTACACACGTTCGAAGACCCGCTGGCGATCCGCGGGCACGCTCTTGCGGCACACGCCGTGGTAGCCGTCGCAACCGGCGATGAAGTCGCAGGCGATTTCGTGTTCGACGCCGGCGTGCCGATACGTGACACGCGGCGCGCCGCCATTCCAGTCGTGCAGCGCGACGTCCTCCGCTTCATAGACGGTGCGCGCGCCGCTCGCCGCGCGCGCATCCATCAGATCGCGCGTGATCTCCGTCTGGCCGTAGACCGTCACGCTGCGTCCGACGAGGTCGTGCAGCGCAATGCGATGACGCCGGCCGCGAAAGCCGATCTCTACGCCATCGTGCCGGAGGCCCTCGGTGTTCAGGCGGGCAGCGACGCCCGCGCGCTGGAGCACTTCGACGGTTCCCTGTTCGAGAACGCCGGCGCGGATGCGGCCGAGCACGTAGTCCGCGCTGCGCCTTTCGAGGATGACCGCTTCGATTCCGATGCGATGCAGGAGCTGGCCCAGCAGCAGACCCGCCGGCCCGGCGCCGACGATGACGACCTGGGTTCGCTTCACCTAGAACTCGTATTCGAAGGTCGCAAACCACTGGCGCGGACGCGCGTATGCGATCTCCGCATATCCGCTGCCGGTGGTCAGCGACGAGTTTCCTGCCACGGGATACAGCTCGTCGGTTGCATTGTTGACGCCCGCGATGATACGCCAATTCGAGTCACTGCCGTGAATCTGGAGTGACGCGTTGACCGTCGTGGTTGCGTCGTCCTGCGCGATCTCCCGCGTGTTCGTCGCATCGAAGAACGTCTCCGCCTGGTACGAGGCGTCGATGCGCGGGACGATCTCGAGCGAGCCCGCGTGCGCCGTGTACTGCAGTCCCAGGTGGTACTGCCATTCGGGCGCGTATGGCAACCGGTTACCTTCGACCAGCCCCGGCGGGAGGACGGCGAACGGAATGTTGGATAGGTCGTCGATGGTCGCGTCGAGGAAACCGATGCTGCCTTCGATGGTCAGCGCACCGGTCGGCACCCAGGTGAGCTCGACCTCGGCGCCGTCGATACTCGTCTCGCCGGCATTGGTCACGAAGGGCGCCACTCCGTTTGGAGCGGGTCCACGATAGGTGAGCTGCATGTCCGTGTAGTCGGAGGTGAATGCGGCCAGGTTGAGCCGCAGCGTATTGCCCGCGAGATCGAGTTTGGTCCCGAGCTCGATGGTCTGCGCCTCTTCCGGCGCGAACGGATGCAGTGCGGCTTGCTGTTGCGCCGTCAGTACCGCATTGAAGTGGCTGTTCCAGCCTCCGCCCTTGAAGCCTTCCGAGTAGCTGAGGTACGTCATCATTTCGTCGTTCCAATTGAGTTGAATCGACGCTGAAGGCGTGAACGAACTGAACGTCTCGCTGTACCACTGCGCCGGCACCTGCTTGATGGTGGGCGTGGCGAGGTCGTATTGGTCGGGGAACGCGTCTTTCTTGTCCTCGGTGTAGCGTCCGCCTACCGTGGCGGAAAACATGTCACCGAACTTGAGAGTCCATTGCGTGAACGCGGCCCAGCTCTGATTGTCGACCTTGTTGTTGTCGCTGTCGCGCTGGATGCCCGGTGGTGGCGGGTTCAGCTCCACGGTGACGATGTCATCCGAAGTCTGCTCGAAGTAGTACAGGCCGACGACACCGACCAGCTTCTCGGATTCGTAGGTGAGCTGCAGCTCTTCGCTGAGTTGATCGCCGGTGACGTCGTAATACGTATGGAGAATCGTGAGCGGGGTGTTGTCCGCGTCGCGGACGCCTACCCAGTCCACTTCCCGGTACGAGGTGATGGACTTCAGGGTCAGCGTTTCGCCCAGGTCGAGGCCCAGGGTGAGCGACGCACCGAAATTCTCGAACTGGCTCGACAGCGGCAGGCTGCCGTTGTTGGCGTAAGGTCCCGCGCCCTGCAGGTCGTTCGCGCAACGTGGATCGTCGACCATGGGCACCGGCCCGGAAGTCGGGAACACCACACCCGGGCAGCCCGAGTCCTGGCTGGCCACGCGTGGAAACGTGGCCGCTTCATTGATGGCCGCGAACACCAGCGGACTGCCGTTCTCATCCGAGTCGGTGTAGTCGAGGGCCAAGGTCGCGCGAAATGTTTCCGAGGGAGACAGTACCCACTTGGTCGAGGCGGTCAGTGTGTTGGTATCGCCCAGGTCCGTGCCATCCGGACGCGTCACATAGCCATCCTGTTTGCGCATTCCGACGGTCCAGCGCGTCTTGAGGGACTCGGAGAACGGGATGTCGAGCGCAACGAAGCCATCCAGCAGATTGTCGTCGCCCAGCCCGGCGCGCAGCTTGCCGCCGAATTCATCGCCCGGATCGGCGGTGGTCATGAGCACCGCGCCGCCAATCGTATTGCGACCGAACAAGGTGCCCTGCGGTCCGCGCAGCACCTGCACGCTTGCGATGTCGCGCAATGTCATCGTGCCGCCGACGGCATTTCCGATGTAGACGTCATCGATGTACAGGCCGACGCCCGGATCCACGGTGGACGTCGGATCGGTCTGGCCGATGCCGCGAATGAATACCGCTGAAGAGGAGTTGTTGCCGGCCAGCGGCGCGTTGTTCGCGAACTGCAGATTGGGCACGAGCTGGTCGAGTACATCGGTGCTGAACACCTGGCGGTCGGAAAGCGCGTCGCCGGTCAGCACGGTGATGGCGATCGGGGTGTCCTGCAGGTTCTCGGCGACCTTGCGCGCGGTCACCGTGATCTCTTCGAGCGCAAATTCTTCCTGTTCCTGATTCTGTGCCTGCACCGTGGTTGCGAATGCCGCGGCTCCCGCGAGCGTGAGCGCGCGCCGGATGGCCGTGGCCAGCGATACCCTTTTCATGCTTCCCCCGAGTGTTGCTTCAATGAGTCGTCGGTTCATCGCCCGTCGTTTCCTTGTCATTGCCGCCGAGAGCAAATGATTCGCGGCAGACGAAATTCGCCGCGTCATCGCTGCTGCCAGCGCCGGTCCAGCGCGCGAATGCGGGGTAGGGGCACAGTGGCCGCGTCTGCGTCACCGCGCCGGCCGTGGTCTTCGCCGCGCGGATTTGTTCCGGCGCCTTGCCGCGTTCGACCCAGTCGACCACGGCTTCGAAGAGGCCCTGTGGCTGTGCGCCGGCGCCGCCGCCGCAATGTGCGACGCCGGGTGCCATGAACAGGCGCGCGAATTCCTTCGTGCGTTCATAGCCGCCCGAGCGGCGAGCCACCCGATCGTAGTAGTCGATCGTTCCGCCGGGCACGATGAGCTGGTCTGCGAAGCCGTGCCACATGAGCACTTTTCCTCCGCGCGCGCGGAATCGCGTGAGATTCGGATCGTCGGACGCCATCAGCGGCCCGACGCGCGCGACGCTGTCGCGGAAGAACGCCAGATAGTTCGGATAGTCGAGCACGTGCCAGTCCCAGGCCGGGTCGAAGTACACCCAGAATTTGGGTTGCTCCGTGGCGATGGGAAACGGCGCGACGCCGCCCAGGCCTGACAAGTCGGTGCCGCGTTCGTTCGGATACCACAGCCGCTTGTTGCCCAAGCCGAACAACACACGCGTGGGAGAATCTCGTACCGGGCAATTGCCGGCGCGCTGCGGATTGGCGCACGCAACCGGGCCCAGCCACATCTTGTCGACGGCCGACGCCTCGGTGGGCGTCAGGCACGTGGGATCGGCTGCGGTGCACGAGCCGTGCGTGAGCGTCGCGTCATCGCTGGCCTGGTAGGCACACAGCCGCGGGTCCGTGAGCACGCCATCGACGACGCCGTCGATGGCGTCGCAGGCGGCGACCGCCTTCGAGGTCGCGAGTCGCAGCTTGGCGCCGGAGGTGGCCGGGCTGCCGCCCCCGATCGGACCGCCGTTGTCGCGGAACTGGACGAGCTGGTACCAGATCTGCCCGGCCTGGAAGCGGTCCCAGTGAATCGCCGGGGCGCCCGCCAGGATGCCGTCATAGTCCGAGGGGAAATCCTGGGCCATGCGCAGTCCCTGACGGCCGCCCGTCGAACAGCCGTTCCAGTACGAATAGCTAGGCGGGGTGCCGTAGAAGGCGCGCACGAGCTGTTTGCCGATCACCGCCATGAGATGTTCGGAGCGCCAGGCGAAATCCACCTGCGCGGGGACATTGGGAACGCCGGGCGCGGACATTGCAAAGCTGCC
Source organism: uncultured Pseudomonadota bacterium (assembly GCA_963774045.1). Taxonomy (GTDB): domain Bacteria; phylum Pseudomonadota; class Gammaproteobacteria; order Steroidobacterales; family Steroidobacteraceae; genus CADEED01. Next base: position 49,554 of record CAVZED010000020.1, on the reverse strand, counting down.
ATCCAGCGGAGGGATCGGCAGGTCCGGGCGACCACCCGTATGGCCCGTGTCCGTGGTTGCGCCGGCATATCCGTTGAGTACCGCGCCGGTGGGCGGCGCGGTGCTGCCGGCATAGCCGCCGCCGCCGAGCGACTGCCAGCGACCGTTCCATTTGCCCTCGGTCGGCAGGCCCACCCAGATGTGGATCGCCTTGGGAACGAGGACCTTGATCAGGCAGTACGGCACCGCGGTGGCGCCGCTGCCCGCCGTTTCGAGCGAGACCGACTCGATGGTGACGGGTGGTCCATCGGCGATCAGCCTCACGGAGCCGATACCCGCCGCGTCGCAGGTACGCGGCGGCGGATGGGCGAATGTGACCGATGCGTAAAGTAATGACGCGACGGCAAACAAGCCGCACAGCGCCGGCGATGATCCGGTGTTCTGTTTCACGACTACCCCCCGGTGTCGTTCCCCTGAATGAGCTCGTGACGGTAGGCAAGCAGCCGCGTATCTTCAATCGCGCGGATTTGATATCGGATATTTCATACAGGAATAGAACGAATGGGCCGGACCTTCGATCTCAACCTGCTGCCGGTGCTCGTCGCCATCCACGAACACGGCAGCGTCTCGGCGGCCGCGCAGCATCTCGGCATGAGCCAGCCTTCGGTGAGCACGGCATTGGCCAAGTTGCGGCACAAGTACGGCGATCCGCTGTTCCACCGCGCCGGGCACGGCATGAAAGCCACGCCGCGCATGCGCGCGCTCATTCAACCTCTGCGCGAGGCGCTCGCGAACATGGACGGCACCTTTTCGTCTGAAGCGTCGTTCCGGCCGGAAACCACGCAGCGCACGTTCACCTTCGCGATGAGCGACCTCGGCGAGATGGTTTTCATGCCGAAGATCCTGAAACGGCTGCGGCAGCTCGCACCGCGCGCGCAGGTCCGGTCGGTGGCCGAGAGCGCCGCGCGCATCGGGCGCGGCCTGGAGACCGGTGAGATCGACGTCGCGGTCGGCTACTTCCCCGACCTGCGCGAGAAGTCATTCCTCGAAAAGCACCTGTTCTATCACCACTTCGTGTGCCTGCTGCGGGCGAATCACCCGGTCACGGCGTCCACGCTGTCGATGGCGCAGTTCCTCGGGCTCGAGCACGCGGTGGTGTACGGGGCCGGGCGCACGAACGAGGTCTTCGAGCGCCACCTGCGCGCGAAAAAGATCCATCGGCGCGTCGTGCTGGAGACACCGCATTTCCTGAGCATCCCCTCGATCATTTCACGCTCCGACCTCGTGGTGACCGTGCCGCACGCGGTGGGCACGTTCGTGAAGAACGTGCACATGAACATCCGCGTCGCGCAGCCGCCGATGCGCATACCGAAGATCGATCTCAAGTTGCACTGGCACCGGAATTTCCAGCGCGATCCGAAGAACAAGTGGCTGCGAGAACTGGTCGCGAGCCTGTTCGACCGATGAATCGGACGAATGGCGGACCTGACGTCGCCGTCCGGCTCGTGGCCGGTCACCCGAGGTATTGAAACTTCTGCAGCGCGGCGAGCAGGGCGGCGAGCTCCTCGGGCGTGAACAACGCCTTGATTCGCGCTTCGTGCTCGGCGATGCGCGCCTTGACCTTGCGCAGCATGCTCTGGCCGGCCGGCGTCAGGTAGAGCTCCTGGCGGCGGCGGTCCGACGGTCGATCGCTTGCGAATCACGAGGCCGCGGTCCTCCAGGCGATCGACGACCGCCATCATCGTCGCGCGATCCATGCCCAGCGCCGCGGCCACCGAGACCTGCGAGACGCCCGGGATTGCTGTTGATCAGCCACAGCGTTGCCGCCTGCTTCTGCGTGAGATCGAGGCCCGCGACGGCACGCCATGTAGTCGCGATGCATCGCGCCTTGCGCGCGGCGCAGCCGATAGCCGAGCAGTCCGTCGAGCTCCTCGAACATCAGCTCGGGTCTTCCACGGCTTCGGACAGATCGGTCTTTCGGCTTCGAGTGCGCGCATTCACTCTCCGCGACTGGCATCGCGCGCGAATCTACCGGCTTGCCATTTCGCTGGCAACGCAAATAGTATGTGTACATACAAAACATTCCGTGTCAGGGGGACCCATGGACATGTTTGACCGCATCAGACCACGTCAGTGAGCTGCATTGTCACCGCTTGCCGTTGCCACGCTGCTGCACAGCGGCAGTCGCGCAGCGCGCAGGCTCCAGCCGACCGAGCCGCAAGCCGCGGAGTCGGAAACCCTCGAGTCGATCGTCGTCACCGCGCGGCGTCGCGAAGAACGCCTGCAGGACACACCGATCGCCGTCACCGCGCTGAGCGCGGCGGCGCTCGAGCGCCAGCAGATCGTCGGCACCACGGATCTCGACAAGGTCGCGCCGAACCTGCAGTTCCACAGCTACGGCACGCTCACCGGCAACAACTCCGCCGCGCAGGTTTTCATCCGCGGCATCGGCCAGACGGACGCGACGCCCGCGGTCGATCCCGGCGTCGGCATCTATATCGACGAGGTGTACATGGGCCGCGCCGTCGGCGGCGCCATGGATTTCCGCGACATCGCGAGCGTGCAGATCCTGCGCGGCCCGCAGGGCACGCTGTTCGGTCGCAACACCATCGGCGGCGCCGTGCTGCTGACGACCAATGCGCCGGGCGAGGATGCCGGCAATTCCGTGCGCGTCGGTCGTGGGCGAAGACAACCTGCGCGAGCTGTTCGGCGCGTTCGACCTGCCGATCGGCGACGACTGGGCCGCGCGCATCGCGCTCGGCGGCCGCCAGCGCGACGGCTACGTGACGCGCGCGTTCGACGGCGCGGATCTCGGCGACGAGGAGATGTACACCGGCCAGGCGGCGCTGCGGTGGAAGCCCTCGGACGCGCTCGACCTTCACGCTGCGCGGCGACTACACGAAGGAAGACGAGAACGGCTCGCCGTTCGTGTTTCGCGCGATGAACGAAGCGGCGACCTTCGTCGGCGCCGCCAGCATCGCGGCCGGCTGTCCCAACATCCTCGATCCGTTCCCGCCGCCGCTGCTCGTCGGGCCGCTGGCCGATCCGCGCTGCGGCAACGACGCGCAGGCGCTCGGCCATTTCACGAACGGCGGCACGTATCCCGCGTCCAGCACGCTCGAAAATCGCGGCGTGTCGCTGGTGGCGCAGCTGGGACGTCAACGACGTCGCTGGCGTTCAAGTCGATCACCTCCGATCGCCGTCTCGAATGGACCGGCACGCGTGACGCCGACAACACGCCGTTGCTGATCCTGCACACGAACTACACCAGCGAGAGCGATCAGTTCAGCCAGGAACTGCAGGCGCTGGTCGACACCGAGCGCGCTCGATGGCGTGTTCGGCCTGTACTACTTCGACGAGGATTCCTTCGACCGGCTGCTCGTGCCGCTCGGCAATCCCGGCACCTCCTACGACACGCAGCGCGTCGCGATGGACGCGACCGCACGCGCGGCCTTCACCGAGTGGACCTTCAAGTTCACCGACGCGTTCAGCGCCACCGCGGGCGTGCGCTACACGAAGGAAGACGAAGGGCCTGCAGGCGACCATGTTCAACGTCGCGCCGGCGACGGCGGCCGAGCCGCCGGCACCCACGGCGCTGTGTCCGTTCGCGGGTCCGCCGCCGACGCAGACCGGTTGCCTGTTCCTGACCACGAACCGCTTCGAGCGCGAGTTCTCCGCGACCACCGAATCGGCGAGCGTCCAGTACCGCTTCAATCCAGCGCGTCATGACCTACTGAGCTGGTCGGAAGGCTTCAAGAGCGGCGGCTTCAATCAGCGCTACAACGCCGCGCCGCCCGGCAACGCGCCGATCTCGTTCGACGCCGAGACCGCGGAGTCCTTCGAGCTCGGCTTCAAGCTGAATCCGACCGACTCCCTGCGGGTCAACGTGGCGGTCTTCACCACCGACTACGACGACATCCAGATGACGTACCGCCTGGGCGTCGTGCCGCTGCTGTTCAACGCCGGCGTCGCGTCCATCGACGGCGGCGAGCTCGAGCTCGAATTCGCGCCGACCCGGATCTGCTGCTCGACGCCAGCGTCGGCTACCTCGACGCGAAGTTCGACAGCATCACGCCGCCGCCGCCCTTCGGCCCGGTGACTCCCACCGCGACGGCGACCCTCGCCAGCCGCCTGCCGTTCACGCCGGAGTGGCAGGCGCACCTCGGCCTGTCGTACACGTTCCATCTGGGCGAGGCACTGGTCGCTGACGCCGCGCGTGGACGTGAGCTACACGGCGGAGCAGTTCTTCGACGCGGGCAACTCCGCCGAGATTGCGCAGGACGAGGACGATCACGCTGGTGAACGCCTCGCTGGCGCTCGAATCGGAGGACGAGAAGTGGCGCTTCGTGCTGAGCGGCAACAATCTCACCGACGAGTTGTACCCGGTCGCCGGAACGTCTTCGCTGACCACCGCGTCGGGTTATGCCGAGATCATCTATGCGCGGCCGCGCAGCCTCGCGCTGTCGGCCACACGGAGATTCTGAAAACCATACACATCGGAGGTCCCATGAGACTTCTTGCATCGCTGACTGCGGGCTCGCTGTTGGCCGCGTGCGCGACGCCAGGTGCCGCGCATTCGCCGCCGCGTCCGTCGCCACAGGAATGTGCCGCACTTGCAGGTTATTCGTATGCCGCCGTCCTTCCGCGGCAAACGCTCATCAGCTCGGCGGTCGTGAATCCCGCGACCGCGACACTTCCCGAGCATTGCCAGGTCCAGGGAACCATCGATGGCGAGCGTCCGGGATTTGGTCCGACCCCCGGCGATTCGACGACCGCCAGCCTCAACCAGGTTTACGCAATCCGCTGGATGCTGCGCCTGCCGACGAACTGGAACGGCCGTTTCTATTTCGCGGGCGGCGGCGGCACGAACGGCAATCTCGGCGACGCGCTGGGCGGCGGTGCGCTCGCCCAGGGATACGCGGTCGTTTCACAGGACTCCGGCCACAATAATGCCGTGAACGTGACCGCCGAGGCGGGCACCGCGACTTTCGGCTACGACCCCCGCGCGCGCGTCGACTTCGGGTATCGCTCCTACGATCTCGTGACGCGTCTCGCCAAGAAGCTGATCACTCTGCACTACGGCAAGCAGCCGGATTTTTCTTACTACGTCGGTTGCTCCGAGGGAGGTCGTGAAGGCCTCGTCATGTCGCAACGCTTCCCCGGGTATTTCGACGGCATCGTGTCCGGCAATCCCGGCATGGATCTGCATCGTTCTTCGCTCGCGGAGGCGCACGCCGTTCAGGAGTTTGCGGCGGCGGCCGCGGCGCGCGGTTTCTTCACCTCGACTCCCCCCGGCAACATCCCCTGGGCCAACAAGGCATTCAGCGACGCGGATCTCGTTGCGGTTGGCAACGCAATTCTCGCCCGGTGCGACACCCTCGACGGTCTCGCTGACGGCAGCGTCGACAATTTCGAAGCCTGCACCTTCGATCCTGCGACGCTGGGTCCCGCCGGTACCGGCGCGCTCGACGCCGCGCAGGTCGCCGCGCTCGCCCATGTGTTCGCCGGACCGAGAAACAAGTTTGGCAAACCGCTGTACTCGTCCTGGTACTGGGACCCGGGAATCGCGGCCACCGCGGGCTTCATCAGCTGGCGTAACTGGAAAATGGGCGCCTTCAATCCGACGCTGCCGTTCCCGCCGTTTGCACCGGTCTCTTTCAATACCGCCGCGGCGCAAAGCATCGGACTCGGCGGCGCCTCGGTACCGTTTCTGTTCCGCACGCCGCCGAACGCGCCCACGGCCGGTGGCATCTCGGTAGCCGGTCCGGCCGCTGCACCCGATGCGCTGATGCCCTTCATCCTGAGTTACAGCTTCGATAGCGATGCCCCGCTGATCTTCGCAACCGCCGGCAAGTATTCGCAGTCCGCGGCGGAATTCATGGGCTCGAGCTCGATCGACTATCGGAAGTTCAAGGCGCACGGCAACAAACTCATCGTCTATACCGGCGGCGCCGATCCGGTGTTCTCCGCGAAATACCACGTCGAGTGGTACCGCCGGCTGGCGCGCGCGAACCGCGGCTTCGAGCGGACGCAGGAGTTCGCGCGCCTGTATTACGTTCCCGGCATGCAGCACTGCGGCGGTGGAACCGCGACGGATCGCTTCGATGCGTTTGCCGCGCTGGTCGACTGGGTGGAGAACGGAAAGGCCCCGGATCGCATCGCGGCTGCCGTCAATCCGGCGAATCCGTCGCTCGATGATTTGTCGACGCCCATTCCGCCGAATCGTACGCGGCCACTGTGCCCGTACCCGGCGTACGCACGTTATGTGGGTACAGGCAGCATCGACGACGCGGCAAACTTCGAGTGCCGGCGTCCGGGGCGCGATTAGAGCAGCGACTTCTCGAGCGCGTCGAGCGTCCGCATCGCGGGTAACACCTGCTGCACGCTGCCATTGGGTTCGCGTTTTCCCTGGATGGCGGCGAAGAACTCGCGGTCCTGCAGCTCGATGCCGTTCATCGAGACGTCGACCTTCGATACGTCGATCTTCTGGTCCTTGCCGTCGACGAGATCGTCGTAGCGCGCGATGTACGTGCCGTTGTCGCAGATGTAGCGGAAGAACGTGCCGAGCGGACCGTCGTTGTTGAACGACAGCGACAGCGTGCAGATGGCGCCGGAGGGCACCTTCATCTGGATGCTCATGTCCATCGCGATCTTGAGGTCCGGATGCATCGGACCCTGGATCGCGCGCGCCACCGAAACCGTCTGCCCCGTCTGATACTGGAACAGATCCACGGTGTGGCAGGCGTGGTGCCAGAGCAGGTGATCGGTCCAGCTGCGCGGCTTGCCGAGCGCGTTCATGTTGGTGCGCCGGAAGAAATAGGTCTGCACGTCCATCTGCAGGACCTTGATCTCGCCCGCGACGATCTTCTTGTGGACCCACTGGTGCGAGGGATTGAAGCGGCGCGTGTGGCCGCCCATGCAGATGAGCCCGGTTTCTTTCTGCACGCGCGCCAGCTCTTCGGCGTCGCGCAGGTTGTCGGCGATCGGAATCTCGATCTGCACGTGTTTGCCCGCGCGCATGCACTGGATGCCCTGCCGGGCGTGCATCTGGGTTGGCGTCGCGAGGATTGCGGCCTCGACGCCGGGCTGCGCCAGGCACTCGGCGAGATCGAGCGACCAGTGCGGGATGCCGTACTTCTTCGCGACTTCCGCGGTGGATTCGGCGCTGCCGCCGGCGAGCGTGACGATCTCGATGCCGGGAATCTTCTGGATGGCCTCGATGTGCTTGATGCCGAAGGCGCCTTGTCCCGCGATGCAGATCTTCACGTCCGACTCCTTCAGTTGGATTCGAGGCAAAGCAGGCCGGAGGCCGTGTTCGACGTGGGCACGTGGTACCAGCGGTAGGCCTCGCGCACGTTCTCGCCGAGCGCGCCGCGCATCGCGAGCCACATCACCATCTCGATGCCCTCGGAACCGCCTTCGCGCATGTACTGCGTGTGGGGGATTTTCGCGAGCCGCGCGGGATCGTTGCGCCATGCCGTCGAGGAACGACCGGTCGAATTCCTTGTTCACGAAGCCCGCGCGTTCGCCCTGCAGCTGGTGCGACATGCCGCCCGTGCCGTAGACGACGACGCGCAGGTCTTCAGGAAAATCCTCGACCGCGCGGCGGATTGCCTGGCCGAGCTTGAAGCAGCGTTGGCCCGTGGGCGGTGGATACTGGATCACGTTCACGCACAGCGGAATCACCTTGAACGGCCACTCCTGCGACCTTGCCGCAGGTGACGGACAGCGGCACCGTGAGGCCGTGATCCACCGGCATCTCGTTGGCGATGGTCATGTCGAATTCGTCGAGGATCAGGCTCTCGACCAGGTGCCAGGCGAGTTTCGGATGACCGTATACCTTGGGAACCGGCCGTGGACCGAAACCTTCGTCGGCGATCGGGAACTCGGCGGCGGTGCCCATCATGAACGTCGGGATCAGCTCGAGTGAAAGTGCGTTCGCATGATCGTTGTAGACGAGGATGGCGACGTCCGGCTTGATCTTCGCCAGCCACTCGCGCGCGGCGAGTGTGCCGTCGAAGTAGGGCTTCCAGTACGGATTGCCGTCATTGCCCTTGTCCATCGCGACGCCGATCGCGGGGACGTGGGAGCAGGCGATGCCGCCAACGATGCGCGCCACTATGGCTTCTCCGTCTTGTAGAGATTGCCCTCGGGACTGCGGCCGCCGGCGAGCATCATCTTCGCGTATTCCTCTTTCGGCATGTCGCACATCATGCCGGCCACGTCCTGGAAGGTGAGGCCGTCGCAGAACGCGATCTTGATCGTGTAGTAGATGTTGCCGCCGACGCGCAGCATCCCCAGCCAGTCGCGTTTCAGCACGGCTTCCTTTTGCGCGGCCGTGAGCGGAAAACGCTCCAGGTAGGCAGACTCGTTCGCCTTGAACGCGGCGCGGTTCTCGGGTTTGTTCAGCGACATGCAGAACATGTTGAGGTGGTAGCCCACGCGGCCGCGTTCGGCGTCGTACACGTAGGTTCCGGGAATGGATTCGTAATCGCGCGGAGCGCTCATGAGTCTCTCGTCAACGGGGATACACGCAGCATGCCTGCGGCGCGGCCGGGTCGACTCGATGATCGCGGAACTGCTTTCGATCCGCAGCGCAAGCGGCGACGGGGCGGCGCGCTGCTAGTATAGGCGACACAAATGACGATGCAGCGCCCGATTCCCTGCCTGTTCCTGCGCGGCGGCACCTCGCGCGGGCCGTTCTTCCGCGCGAGCGACCTGCCGTCCGACACGGCCATGCGGGATCGCGTCTTGCTCGCCGTCATGGGATCGCCCGATCCGCGCCAGATCGATGGCATGGGCGGCGCGGATCCGCTGACGAGCAAGGTCGGTATCGTGCGGCCCGGCAGCACTCCCGGCGTGGATCTCGAATTCCTGTTTGCGCAGGTCGCGGTGAAGGAAGCGCTGGTCGACACCACGCCCAACTGCGGCAACATGCTTGCGGCCGTCGTTCCGTTCGCGCTCGAGAGCGGCATGATCGCGGCGCGCGGCGACGTCACGACGCTGCGCGTGCTCATGGAGAACACCGGCACGCTGGCGGACATCGAGGTGCGCACGCCCGCAGGTCGCGTCGAATATTCCGGCGACGCGCGCATCGACGGCGTGCCCGGCACCGCGGCGCCCGTGAACATCCGGTTCCTCGACACCGCCGGCGCCGTGTGCGGCGCCTTGCTGCCGACCGGAAACCTGGTCGACCGCTTCGACGGCGTCGACGTCACGTGCATCGACAACGGCATGCCCGTGGTCGTGATGTCGGCGCAGGACCTCGGCGTCACGGGCTACGAGACGCGCGACGCCCTGAACGAAAACGTCGAGCTCAAGCAGCGCATCGAATCGATCCGGCTGCAGGCCGGGCCCGCGATGCGGCTCGGCGACGTCACGAAGAAAGTGGTGCCGAAGATGTGCCTGGTCGCGCCGCCGAAAGAGGGCGGGCACCTCACGACCCGTACCTTCATTCCGCACGACTGCCACTCGGCGGTGGGAGTGCTCGGCGCGGTGACGGTGGCCACGGCCGCGGTCATGCCCGGCTCGGTGGCGAATCGCTTCGCGCTCGTTCCGGAAGGCGCACGCAAGAGTTTTTCGGTACAACACCCCACGGGCGAGTTCACGGTGACTCTCACGATGAGTCCTCACAACCCCGCCGAAGTCGAGAGTGCCTCGCTTTTGCGTACCGCGCGTCTGATCATGCGCGGCGAGGTCTGCATTCCGGGCCACGTCTGGACAGGGAGCTGACATGATCGGCAAATCGGGAATCGCGGTGCGCAACATCGAACGCGCGCCGGCTGCGGCGGTGGCGGCGCTCGCGAAATTCGGCGTGGCCACCATCCACGAGGCCATGGGCCGGCTCGGCCTGTTGGCGCCGTACATGCGGCCTATCTACCCGGGCGCGCGCGTGTGTGGACCCGCGGTCACGGTGTTCGAGCACCCGGGAGACAACTGGATGCTGCACGTCGCCGCGGAGCTCATCCAGCAGGGTGACGTGGTCGTCCTCGGCATGTCCTCGGCCTGCACCGACGGCATGTTCGGCGAATTGCTGGCCACGTCCTTTCGCGCGCGCGGCGGCGTCGGCCTCGTCATCGATGCCGGCGTGCGCGACACCTCCGAGCTCACCGAGATGCGGTTCCCGGTGTGGTCGAAGGCGATCCACGCCAAGGGAACCATCAAGGCGACCGTCGGTTCCGTGAACACGCCCATCATCTGCGCGGCTGCGCTGGTGAATCCGGGCGACGTCATCGTCGGCGACGACGATGGCGTGGTCGTGGTGCCCGCGGCCAAGGCCATGGACATCGCGCGGGCCTCGCAGGCGCGCGAGGACAAGGAGGGCGCCACGCGCGCACGCCTCAAGTCCGGCGAACTCGGGCTCGACATCTACGACATGCGCGAGAAGCTCAAGGCCGCGGGCCTCCATTACCAGGACTCCCTGGATTCGAAGTGACGCGGAATCCGGACAAGAGCTGCCTGCCGCCGGATCCGCATCCGGTGAAGCCCTCCATCGTGCTGCCGCCCGGCGCGTGCGATGCGCATTGCCACGTGTTCGGCCCCGCGGCGCGTTTTCCGTACGCGCCGGACCGCAGCTACACGCCGCCGGATGCGCCGGTTGAAAACCTGCGCGCGCTGCATGCGCGGCTCGGCGTGAGCCGCGCGGTCATCGTTCACGCGAGTTGCCACGGCAGCATCATGGACGTGACGCTCGATGCCATCGCGTCGAGCGGCGGTTTGTACCGCGGCGTCGCGGTGGTCGACGATGGCGTGACGGACGCGGAGCTCGAGCGACTGCACGCGGGCGGCATCCGCGGCATCCGTTTCAATTTCGTGAAACACCTGGGCGGCGTGCCCGACCTGGCCGTGTTCCATCGCCTGGTGGCGCGCATCAAGCCGCTGGGCTGGCACATCGTGCTGCACTTCGATGCCGGCGACCTGGTCGAGCAGCAGGATCTGCTGGCGCGCATCGACGTGCCGTTCATCATCGACCACATGGGCCGGGTGCGCGCCGCCGATGGCCTCGACCAGAAGCCGTTCGCACTGCTGCTCGATCTCTACCGTCGGAATCCTCTGGCGTGGATCAAGATCTGCGGCGCGGAGCGCGTGTCGGTGGGCAAGCGTCCATTCCGCGATGCGGTGCCGTTTGCGCAGGCGCTGGTGGCGATCGACGCGGATCGCCTGCTGTGGGGCACGGACTGGCCGCATCCGAACATCTCGAAGGACATGCCGAACGACGGCGAGCTGGTCGATCTCCTCGGGGAGATCTGCCCGGATGAGCGAGTACGCGCGCGCATTCTGGTGGACAATCCGACCCGAATGTACTGGGCGTGAGTCGCAGCTCATGGAAGAAATCCGCATCGGGCTCCTCGGTTTCGGTGAAGTCGGCCAGCGCTTCGCGACGGACCTGCGCGCCGCCGACGCGCGCCGGCCGCTGGCAACGTTCGACCTGCTGCTGCACCGGGCGGCCGCGGGCGAACACATGCGTCACCACGCCGCGGCCAACGACGTCGAGTTGCTGACGGACGCGGCGGGCCTCGGGGAGTGTTCTCTCATCTTCAGTGCGGTGACTGCCGCGCAGACTCGCGCCGCGGCGCAGTCGTTGTGCGCGCGACCGCTGAATGAGGCGTGGGTGGTGGATCTCAACTCCGCGTCACCCGCGACCAAGATCGAATGCGCGGCGCTCGTTGCTGCCGCGGGCGGGCGCTATGTCGAGGCGGCCGTCATGACGTCCGTGCCACCGCACGGAATCCGCGTGCCGATGTTGCTGGGGGGCGCGCATGCCGCCGCCTGCGAAAAGGTGCTGCGCGGTCTCGGGTTCGCCGCTGAAACCGTATCGGCCGAGCTCGGCATCGCGTCCGCCATCAAGCTGTGCCGCAGCGTCATCATCAAGGGCCTCGAATCGCTGGTGATCGAGAGTTTCACCGCGGCACGCGGGTTGGGTGTCGAACAGCAGGTGCTCGCGTCGCTCAAGGAAACCTATCCGCAGTTCGACTGGGAGAAGCAGGGCGACTACCTGTTCTCGCGGGTCATCCAGCACGGCAAGCGCCGCGCCGAGGAAATGCGTGCGAGCGCGGAGATGATCGACGCGACCGGTGTCGGCGGTGTCATGGGCGCCGCCGCGTCGTTCCGGCAGTCGGGAGTCGCGACGCTGCGCGATGCCGGTGTGTTTGACGATCCGGTGAAACTGAAACCCTGGCGCGAGCGCGCCGACGAAATCCTCAGCGTGGTGCCGGGACGGAAATGGGGACATTCCTGATTTCCTAGGAAAAGGGGACGCGCCTCGGATGACCAATCGAATGCTGACAAACAATCTGTGTGAGGCGCGTCCCCTTTTCCTAGGAAATCAGGAATGTCCCCAATGATCATCGACTGCCACGGGCACTACACGACGGCGCCCGAATCCCTCAATGCCTGGCGCAAGACGCAAACCGAGAGTCTCAAGAAGGGCGTGGACGAGCCGAAGGGCCGCATCAGCATCAGCGATGACCAGATCCGCGAGACGCTCGAGAGCGCGCAGCTCAAGCTGCAGCGCTCGCGCGGCACGGACGTCACGATCTTTTCGCCGCGCGCGAGCGCCATGGGGCACCACCTCGGCAACGAGAACACCAGCCGCTTCTGGAGCGAGCACTGCAACGAGCTCATCCACCGCGTGTGCGGCCTGTACCCGGAGAATTTCATCGGCGTGTGCCAGCTGCCGCAGTCGCCGGGCGTCGATCCTCGCGGCGTCATCCCGGAGCTCGAACGTTGCGTGAAGGAGTTCGGTTTCGTCGGCTGCAATCTCAATCCGGATCCTTCCGGCGGAAAGTTCTCCGAGCCGCCGCTCACGGACAAGTGGTGGTACCCGGTGTACGAGAAGCTCTGCGAGCTCGACGTGCCGGCGATGGTGCACGTGAGCCAGGCCTGCAACCCGGCGTTCCACACCACGGGGTCTTACTACCTGAGCGCGGACACGGTGGCGTTCATGCAGCTGATGTTGTCGGACCTGTTCAAGGACTTTCCGACGCTGCGCTTCATCATTCCGCATGGCGGCGGCGCGGTGCCGTACCACTGGGGCCGGTTCCGCGGCATCGCGCAGGACCAGAAGCGGCCGCCGTTGCCGGAGCTCATGAAGAACAACGTCTTCTTCGATACCTGCGTGTACCACCAGGCCGGCATCGACCTGCTGCTCAAGGTCGTGCCTGTCGACAACATCCTGTTCGCGTCGGAGATGGTGGGTGCCGTGCGCGGCGTGGATCCCGAAACGGGCCACTACTACGACGACACGAAGCGCTACATCGATGCGTCCGCGCTGTCGCCCGCCGACAAGCAGAAGATCTTCGAGGGCAACATCCGCCGGGTGTTCCCGAGAATGCGCTGATGGAAATGCGCAAGCTCGGGCCGTTCGATGTCACCGCCGTGGGCTTTGGCTGCATGAACCTCTCGCACGCCTACGGCCCGCCGCAGCCGCGCGAGGTCGCCGAACGTCTCCTGCGTCGCGCGCTCGATCTCGGCGTCACCCACTTCGACACCGCCGCACTCTACGGTTTCGGTGTCAACGAAAAACTCGTGGGCGACGTTCTGAAGAATCGCCCGCCGCACGTGATCGTCGCCAGCAAATGCGGCCTCTTCGGCCGCGACGGCAAACGCGTGATGGACGGCCGCCCGGAATCGATCCGGGAGGTCTGCGAGCAGTCACTGCGCAACCTGCAGACCGAGTGCATTGATCTCTACTACCTGCATCGCTGGGACCGGCGCGTCCCCATCGAGGACTCGATCGGCGCGATGGCCGAACTGAAGCGCGCCGGCAAGATCCGCGCGATCGGCCTCTCCGAAGTCGGCGCCGCGACGCTGCGTCGTGCGCACGCGGTGCACCCGATAGCCGCCCTGCAGTCCGAATATTCGCTCTGGACCCGCAATGCCGAGATCGCGGTGCTCGCCGAGTGCAAACACCTCGGTATCACCTACACGGCGTTCAGCCCGCTCGGCCGGGGGTTTCTCGCAGGCGCGCCGCGCGGCACGGCCGATCTCGTGGCAGGCGACTTCCGCCTCGCGATGCCGCGCTTTCAGAGCCCGAACTTCGAGGAAAACCTGCGGTTCGTCGGGCCCCTGGCGGACATCGCGTCTTCCGCCAACTGCACGAGTGCCCAACTGGCGCTCGCCTGGGTGCTGTCCCGGGACAGCCACGTGGTCGTGATTCCAGGCACCACGAACGAGCAGCACCTGCTCGAAAACTGTGGTGCGGACGCGATTCGTCTGTCCGCCGCAACGCTCGCACAACTCGACGCGCTTTTGCCCCCGGGGAAGGTCGCAGGAGCCCGGTATCCACCTGCGACGCAGGTCGAGAATGACACCGAAGAATTTGGGTCTTAGCGCTTGAATCGTATAGGCTTGCGGGCCTATGACAAACCCCGCCAAGCCCACTGACAAATCCGATTCGGCGCGCAGCGATGCGCGCAAAACCGTACGTGTCGCCATGCAGGAGTACCTGCGCCGGGATTCGATCCTTCCCGTGCTGCGGCTGTTCATCGATCTCGCATTTCTCGGCGCCTGCATCGCGGGTGCGTGCTTTTTCAGCGCCTGGTGGGCAAAGGCGCTGATGGTCGTCCCGGCGGTCCATCGCGATCGCCAGGTTGTTCGTCATCGGTCACGACGCCTGTCACGGCAGCTACACGCGCTACGACTGGCTCAACAAGATCGTCGGCCGCATCGCGTTCCTCCCGTCGCTCACGCCTTTCTCGCTCTGGGACGTCGGCCACAACGTGGCCCACCACGGCTTCACGAACCTCAAGGGTCGTGACCAGGTCTGGGTGCCGATGTCGGCGGAGGAATGGCAGAACGCTTCGAAGGGTCGCCGCTTCCTCGAGCGCATTTATCGTTCCGGCTTCGGCCAGGGCCTCTACTACCTCATCGAGATGTGGTGGAAGAAGCTCATCCTGCCCACGAAGAAACACGTCGGCGTTCGCCGCGCCATCTTCTGGTGGGACAACGCACTGGTGTTAGGCGTCGGCGCGGTCTGGAACACGGCGCTGGTGCTGTGGGCCGTCTACGGCGACCACTCGGTCACCTGGACGCTGCTGGGTGGCTTCGTGCTGCCGTTCCTCGCGTTCAACTGCATCATGGGATTCGTGATCTACGTGCAGCACACGCATCCGGACGTCGCCTGGTTCGACAAGCGCGAGGAATGGCAGAAGCGCCTCGGCTTCATCACCACCACCATCAACGTGGTCGTGCCGAAGCGCATGGGCCAGATCCTGCACGACATCCTCGAGCACGGCGCGCACCACGTGAACACCGGCGTGCCGCTGTATCGCCTGCGCGCCGCGCAGGCGGCGCTCAAGAAGGCCGTCCCGCAGCTCGCGCGGACCTACGTGCTCTCGTGGAAGCGTTACTGGGCGACGGTGCGTACCTGCAAGCTGTACGACTACGCGAACCACCAGTGGCTCGACTTCAAGGGTCGGGTCACCGCGGCGCCGCTGTTCCCGGAACCGTCTCCCGCCAGCCTAAGTCTCTTTTGCGATCTTCACGATCAGCTCGCGCAGCCATGAATGCGCGGGATCGGGTTCGTGCCGCTTGTGCCAGAGCAACACTTCCTGCGTGCGCGGCACCTCGAAGGGCAAGGGCAGGATCTTGATCGGCAACGTCGGCGAGTAGAGCTGCGCGACGCGCTCCGGCAGCGTCGCGGCCAGCGTCGAGCCGGGCAGGGCCAGCGGCAGCTGCAGCAGGCTCGGCAGCGTCATGTGTATCCGGATGTCGATCCCCAGCAGGTGACTCACCAGCGTATCCGCCGTGCCGGTGTAACCGCCGG
This sequence comes from uncultured Pseudomonadota bacterium, assembly GCA_963774045.1. Taxonomy (GTDB): domain Bacteria; phylum Pseudomonadota; class Gammaproteobacteria; order Steroidobacterales; family Steroidobacteraceae; genus CADEED01. The sequence continues at coordinate 33,809 of CAVZED010000020.1, read as the reverse complement.
GCCGGCCGAACATGTGCCGCAGCCCGACATACTGTTCGAGCGTCAGCGAATCCTTGACCGTCGGGTGATCATTGCTCACCGCGCACACCCAGTTCACCGCGCGCAGCGGCGTCGACCGGATGCTCTCGGGATAGGCCCGCAGGTCGAACATCTGCAGGTTTTCCAGGCACAGGGCCAGGTCCGCTTCGCCGTACTCGAGGCGCGACAACGCCGACGGCGAAATCATCTCGATGTGCAGATCGAGCTGAGGCGCCTCGATGGACAGGGTTCGCAGCAGCGCCGGCAGCACTCCCGGCACCGCCTCCTCGGACATGATCACCGTGAAGTCGCGGCGCGCGGATTTCGGGTCGAAGGTGGGCTGCGTGCCGAGCATGACCTGGATGCGCAACAGGGCCTCGCGCACGGGTTCCGCCAGTGAAATCGCACGCGGCGTGAGGTCCATTTCGCGGCCGACCCGAACCAACAGGGGATCGTTGAAGTACTCGCGCAGCTTGTGCAGCGCCGCGCTCATCGCAGGTTGTGAGACGAAGACGCGTTCCGCGGCGCGAGTGACGTTCTTCTCGCGCAACAAGGCGTCGAGCGCGATCAGCAGGTTCAGGTCGAAGCGATTGAGCTGCATGGCGGCGTGATCATAGCGGAGACGCGCCAAGTCCTAGGGATTTCCCGAAAAGTCTAGTGCGCGTTCTGCGTTGGTGGAGTCCTGCCCGGTGCATTGCGATGTGATGATTGGCACGAGGGGAACTGTGGCGCCGATACGTCGGTGCTGCGCGCTCCCAAGGGGATGCAATTCAACTTGGCCTAGGGAGTTCGCAATGAACGATCCAATAAAAGAGCCTGCCGCCATCACCCGGCCCGCACTTTCGCTCGCAGCCGCCGTCAGCCTCGCCATCTGGGGATCTCCCGCCGGCGCGCAGACGACCCCTGCGGCGGATGAGGCGGTCGGTCTGGAGGAGGTCGTCGTCACCGCACGGTTCCGCGAGGAAAAGCTGCAGGAGACGCCGATCGCGATCACGGCAATCACGTCCGATGAGCTCAGTCAGCGCGCCATGCAGAACGCGTACGAGGTCGCGTATACGGTACCGAACGCGAGCTTGCGCCCCGCGCAGGCGGCGTTCGGCGCTTCGATGAGCGCGTACATCCGCGGCATCGGCCAGTACGACTTCCTGCCGGAGTTCGAGCCCGGCGTCGCCATCTATTTCGATGACGTCCTGCACCCGGTGACCTTCGCCTCGAGCGTCGACCTCATGGACCTCGAGCGCGTCGAAGTGCTGCGCGGTCCGCAGGGCACGCTGTTCGGGCGCGGCTCGATCGGCGGCGCCATCCGCTACATCAGCAAGGAGCCGCAGGGTACCGAAACCGGCAACATCTCGGTGACCTACGGTGCGTTCAACCGCGTCGACATCCGCGCCAGCTATGACTTCAAGCTGTCGGAAACGGTGTTCGCGCGTGTTACGGGTGTTTCGAAGAAGCGCGACGGCTACCAGAAGGTGTTCGACTTCGCGTGTCGCAACCCGTTGCTCGCCGGTTACGGCGATGGCCTGGCGGCCGACGGCGCGGATTTGGACCACCGCGCCCGATGCGGTCGCAGCCGGCAGCGCGGCGGACAACGCCTTCGCGATTCCGCGCCTGACCCAAAACCGCGAGTCGGGCTGCGAGATCGGCACGCAGGGCGGCCAGAACGTCACCGGTGCGCGCGCCGCGTTGCGCTTCGCGCCCTCGGACAAGTTCGACCTGACGTTCACCGGCGAGTACATCAACGACAATTCCGAGGCGCGTGCGGACTCGCTGGTGCACATCGGACGAATTCCGGCCGAGCTCCCCTTCGCCGTTCGCCGGCCAGTTGCCCGTGCCGTTCAACTTCTGGAGCAACGCCCAGGTCGCGCGCACCGGCGTTCCGTTCGACAACCGGTTCATTCCGGACAGCGTCTACCACAGCTATGCGACCTACCAAGATCCGGTGACCGGATTCACGGTCGATCCGAAGACGTCGTTCGAGCAGAAGGCCCTGAGCGCCAAGGCCAACATCGGCATTGGCGAGAGCATGCAGCTCGAGATCATCGGCTCGTACGCCAAGTTCAACGGCAAGTTCGGAACCGACACCGACCAGACGCCCTTACAGCTTGCAGCTCGTGGACGGCATCCAGATCGTCGATTCCAAGACGCTGGAGGCACGCCTCTCCGGCACGGTCGCCGACAAGTTCGACTGGACCGCCGGCGCGTTCATGTACGACGGCGAGTTCACGAACTCGCAGCAGGTGTCCATCCCGGCGTTCGTGCCCACCGCGCTGCTGGTCAATGGCCACAACACGACCAGCTCGAAGAATCTCTCGGGCTTCCTGCACACGGTGTTTCACGTGAGCGACAAGTTGGGGCTGACGGCCGGTGTGCGTTACTCGACCGACGAGAAGAACGAAGAGTTCGACAACTCGATCGTCATCACGCAGCTCGATACCGACGAAAGCCACTTCGACTGGAAAGCGGGCGTGGACTTCAAGCTGACCGACACGATGCTGTTGTACGCATCCGCGGCGACCAGCTATCGCCCGCAGGCGTTCAATCCGCGGCCGTTCCAGGACACGCAGTTCGTGCCGGTCGACGGCGAGGAGGCGACGTCGTACGAGCTCGGCTTGAAGAGCGACTTCGCGGACAACCGCGTGCGCGTCAACCTCGCCGCGTTCTATGTCGACTACAACCAGCGCATCCTGCCGATCGGCGGTACCGAGTGCCTGGCGGATTCGGTCAACGGTGTCTACTTGACATCGTTGCCGCCGAACACGCCGGGGGCCGTGCAGGACTCGCTCGGCCAGTGGTGCATCGACGCGAACGGTCCGGCACCCGCCGGGGCCACGACGTCGCGCACGTTCTACAACAACATTCCGGCGACGATTCAGGGCGCGGAGCTCGAGATCCAGATCGCCCCGGTCGAGGGAATGGTGATCAGCGCGCAATACGGCTACACGGATTTCGAGGGTGACGAGTTCGACAATCCGGCACTGCTGGGGAATCCGGCGGTGACGGAGATCACGAGCGACAACCCGATCTACGTGCCTTCGAACAACTGGAGCATGTCGTTCGCGCACAAGTTCAACCTCGGAAGTGGGGGCAGCTCGCTGACGCCGCGGCTCGACTACTACGGCCAGAGCGAGATCTGCACGGGCATCCGCACCAACGTCTCGAACGTCAATATCGATACGACGGAAGCACAAGCCTGTTCGAAGGAGTACAAGCTCCTCAACGCGCGTATCGAGTGGGGTAGCCCGGAGGACACCTGGAAGCTCGCGCTCGGCGCCACGAACCTGACCGACGAGGAGTACTTCCTGAACAAGTTCGATCTCTCCGCCTTCGGACAGCCGTCGGTGGAAGGTCAGCCGGGTGCGCCGCGCGAGTGGTACATCCAGTTCCAGCGCAATTTCAATTGAGTTAGAAGAGAACCTGGGAAGAGAACGGAGGGGGCGCGTCCGGCAGCGGGCGCGCCCTTTTCATTCCGAAGTCGCCTTCTTTCGGAGGAGCAATCGATGGAACAGCTCAAGGACAAAGTGGCCTTCGTGACCGGCGGCGCCAGCGGCATCGGTCTCGGCATCTCGAAGGCAATGGTGGCGGCGGGCATGCGCGTGGTGATGGCGGACGTGCGCCAGGACCACCTCGATGAGGCGCGTGCCTGGTTCCTGTCGCAGAAGCTGAGCCGCCGCGTCAAGACGATCAAGCTCGACGTGACCAATCGCAAGGCCTACGCGCGCGCCGCGGACAAGGTGGAGGCCGCGTTCGGCAAGATCCACGTGCTCGTCAACAACGCCGGGCTCGGGTTGTTAGGGTCGATCGACAAGACGAAGTTCGACGACTGGGATTGGGGCCTTGACGTGATGATCGGCGGGGTCATCAACGGCATCCTCACGATCCTGCCGCGCATCCGCGCGCACGGGGAGGGCGGCCACATCGTGAACACCTCCTCGATGGCCGCGATGATCCCGATCCCCAACTGTTCCATCTACATTACCGCGAAGTCCGCCATGGTCGGGCTGTCGGAGTGCCTGGCGGGCGAGCTGGCCGCCGACAAGATCGGTGTTTCCGCGTTCTGTCCCGGGCCGGTGCAGAGCAACATCCGCGAGCTCGGCAAGCTGCGGCCGGACCGGTACAAGAAGGACACCGGGCTCGAGGAGTTCGAGAAACAGCTGGCGGCGCGGCCGACGAGCGACTTGTGGATGGATGCGGTGGAGTGCGGGAATCGCGTGGTGCGCGGGATCCAGAGGAACGATCTCTATATCTTCACGCATCCGGAATTCAGGGAGGGCGCGAAGGAGCGGTGTGACAAGATTCTCGCGTCGTTCCCCGATGAGCCCATCAATCAGCCGCGGGCGGAAGCGATCAAGTTCCTGCTGTCGAACCCGATCTTCAAGACCCCTTGACTCTCACGTAGCGTCAAACTCCAGGCTGCGGGCTCCTCGAAACCCAGGAGCCACACATGCTGAAGATTCATGGCGTGCCGTTCTCGGCACACACGCGCAAAGTCATCATCGCCGCGCTCGAGAAAGGGATTGCCGTACGAAATCGTGCCGGTGATTCCGCTGACGCCACCGCCCGGCTGGCAGGACCTGAGCCCGCTCGGGCTCATCCCCATCGTTCAGGACGGCGAGTTCACGCTCGCCGACTCCACGGCTATCTGCCAGTACCTGGACCGCGCCTACGCGGGCAACACCGCGCTCTATCCGGGCGATGCGCGCCAGTTCGCACGCGTGCTCTGGCTGGAGGAGTTCGTCGACAGCGGACTTGCGCCGCACGTCCTGCGAGGGCTGCTGATGCAACGCGTGTTCGCGCCGAAGTTCCTCGGCAAGGCGCCGGATGAGGCGCTGATCCACACATCGCTGACGCAGATGATCCCGGCGCGATTCGCCTATCTCGAGAAGTCGTTGACGGGCGAGTGGTTCGTGGCCAATGCGTTTTCGATGGCCGACATCGCCGTGGCGTCGATGCTCATGAACTATCGCTTCGCGGGCGAAATCGTGGACGCCGGGCTGTATCCGAAGCTCGCGCGTTTCCTCGGGCGTGCATTGGCGCGGCCCTCGTTCCGCAAGGCTTTGCAGGCGGAAATCCCGGCGGCAGAATCGGTCGGCGCGCTCGATCTGCGCGTGTACGACAGCGCGGCCTGAGGGCCGGGAGTCCCCATGTTCCGTATCGGTGAGTTCTCGCGCATTGCCCGCGTGTCCGCGCGGCTGCTGCGCTACTACGACGAGCTCGGCCTGTTGCGTCCGGGGGTCGTCGACTCAGCGACGGGATATCGTTACTACACGTCCGCGCAGCTATTGCGGCTCAACCGCATCCTCGTTCTCAAGGATCTCGGGCCTCACGCTGGAACAGATCGGCGGCGTCATCGACCAGGAGGCGTCCGCCGATCAACTCCGCGCCATGCTCGAGGTGCGGCGCAAGGACGCGGAACGCGCGGTGGCGGAGGAGGCGGCGCGGTTGAGGCAGATCGAGGCGCGCATTGCGCAGCTCGAGACCGGGGCGGCGGGCGACGTCGACGATGTGCTGATCCGCGCGGAACCCGCCCGCAAGATCGTATCCGTGCGCGATACCGTCGAGTCGTTCGTCGAGGCGCGCGCGATCATCGGTGAGCTCGCGCGCACATTGCCGAAGCGGTTGCCGCGCGAGTCGTTAGGGCAACTCGTAGGCATCGCCCACTCGGCGGAGTTCGAGCCTGACGCCATCGACGTGGAGCTCGGCTTCATGGTGAACGGGGAGCTGCCCGCGCAGCTTCCGCCGGTCGGGAAATGGACACCGATGGTTCGCGAACTGCCGCCGGTGCCTCACATGGCCGCGTGTGTCAGGGTCGGCTTGCCCGAGCACGCGCACCTGATCACCGGGAAGATCGGGCGTTTCGTGGAGAAGAATGGTTATCGGCTGGCCGGACCGAGTCGCGAGGTATTCCTGCGGCCGCCGCGCCCGGACCGGATGGAAGAGTCGGTGGTCGAGATGCAGTTTCCGGTCGAGCGCAGCGGATAGGTGCCGACCCGGCACCCTCTACGCGAGGTAGCCGTACCGCAGGTTGCTGGGTAAGCCACCTTGCGCCAGATACTCCGTCCGGATCGCATCGAAGTTGTCGGCGGACATCTTCTTAGCAGCCGCGGGATCGATCTTGTAAAGCTTCGACGCATTCCCCGCGAAGATCTTCGACTTCACCGGCCCATCGGCAGCGCCGAGCGGCTTGTAGCCATACGTCTTCTGCATGTCCTCGGGAATCTCGAGCCTTCGCATGGCTTCGATCTGCCACTGCGGCGAACCCCACCACACCGAATCCGTGCCCCAGATCACCTTGTCCTCGCCGAGGCCCTTTATCAACGTGCCCATGAGCGCGGCCGCGAGCTTGGGATGCGTGACGCAGGTGTTCGCGAAACACGCGCCGAGCTCGCCGTAGACGTTCTTCACGCCGATACTTCGCGGGAATGTCCGCGAGGTCGGAAACCCAGTCGAACCGGCCGGTTTTCTCGAACTGCGCCAGCTCGCGATCGGGCAGCTCGAGGAACGGCCGCATGGCCGAGTGATAGATGACGAAGTTGATCTGCGGCCAGTCCTTGGCGGCCTTGGGCAGATCCCAACAGGTCGCGTACTGCCACATGTCGGCCCACGAGGTCATGTAGTCGGCCGGCATCAGGCCCTTGTGGATGCAGATGGTGTTGATGCCGTGCTTGAGCATCGACTCATACAGGGGATAGACGAGCTTCTCGTCGTCGAGCCGCCAGTTGGTCTTCTTCTTCGTCTGGTAGATGGGGTCGCCGATGGTGTAGCCCTTGATGCTGTCGGGCTTGAGCTGCTCCATCACGCGTGTGATTTCCTCGAACCATCCCGGCGTGCCGGGCGTCACGATGCCGTGACCGAGGCAACGGCGCGAGCCCGCCACCTTGTTCACCACATCGCGCGCGGAGGCGATCTGGTCGTTGGTCAGGAACAGGTATTCGTACTCGTCGGTCGGCGTGCCCGAGATCATCGCGACCTTGGTGTCGCTGTCGAGGAAGACTTCCTTCACGTAGTTCTGGAATTTGTAGCGCGTCAGCCCATCCGATCCGGGGATGTCCGGGTTCCAGTGCTTCTTCGCGAAGTCGGCGGAAAACGTCAGCAGTTGCTGGGTGTAGTCATCACGCACGAAATGCGTCTGGCAATCGACGATGAACTGCTTCTTGAGCGCGGCGGCGCGCGCATCGGCCACGCCCGGCGTCGCGGCTTCCGCGCGCGTGGCGGTGAAGACCGGCCCGAACACTTCGTTGAACGCCAGGAACGCGGCCGACATGCCGGCGGCGGAGGAGAGAAACGCGCGGCGGCTCTGTCCGTGTTTCGGCGCCAACTCGTCCGCGAGCGCACCGATGCGAGCTTCGACGCGGCGCTGGTCCTCGCTCTGCGGCAGCGGCGTGAACTCGCCGTTGGATACGACCTGCGTGGGGACGGGCGACGCGGTGTCGCGCTGGTCCGCGGGAGTGAGAGTGGCAAGCTCGTCGTCGCTCACGAATCGCATGTGACCTCCAGAATGGTCCCCATTTTGATCTATTCCGCGCGCGTGCCCAGTCGCGCGCCGACGAGTCGCAGTTCAGTTTGAGTCGAATGCGTTATCGTGCTGAAGTCGACAGTGTTTCCAGTGTGTTTTCGAGAGGGGTCATGCCTGCCATGCGTATCCTTTGCGTCGCCGCATTCCTGGCCGGGACGGCCCAGGCCGCCACCGTCGACAACGCGGCGCTCAACAACGAGGCCGACGGCCGCAACTGGGCCGCCTACGGCCGCACCTTCAGCGAGTCCCACTACAGCCCATTGGTCGAGATCAACCGCGAGACCGTCGCGCGGCTCAATCTCGCCTGGACGCTCGATCTCGACATCACCAATCCGATCTCGACGCCGCTCGCGGTCGACGGGGTCATCTATCTCGCCGCGGGCTACAGCTTCGTGCACGCGGTGGACGCCAAGACCGGCAAGCTGCTGTGGCGTTACGACCCCGAGGTCGCGAAGTTCGCGGGCGTCAAGCTGCGCACCGGCTGGGGCATCCGCGGCCTGAGTTACTGGAAAGGCCGGCTGTTCGTCGGCACGCACGATGGGCGGCTGCTGTCCATCGACGCCAAGACGGGAAAACTCGTCTGGAGCGTGCAGACCATCGACCCGAACGACGGCTCGTTCGTCTCCGGTCCGCCGCGCGTCTTCAACGACAAGGTGATCATCGGCTTCGGCGGCGGCGACTTCGGCGCCGTGCGCGGCTACGTCACGGCATACGACACGAACACGGGCAAGCAGCTGTGGCGCTGGTGGACGGTGCCCGGCGACCCGGCCAAGGGTTTCGAGAACAAGGCCATGGAAATGGCCGCGAAGACCTGGGCCGGCGAGTGGTGGAAGTACGGCGGCGGCGGAACCGTCTGGAACGCGATGACGTACGACCCCGAGTTCAACCGCGTGTATCTCGGCACCGGCAATGGCGGACCGTGGAACCCGAAGATCCGCAGCCCGGGCGGTGGCGACAACCTGTTCCTCTGCTCGGTGGTCGCGCTGAATGCCGACACGGGCGAATACGTGTGGCACTACCAGACCACCCCCGGCGACGCGTGGGACTACAACTCCGCGATGGACATGACGCTGGCAACGCTCAACATCGGCGGCGCACCCCGCAAGGTGATGCTGCACGCGCCGAAGAACGGATTCTTCTACGTCATCGATCGAACCGACGGCAAGCTGATCTCCGCCGAGAAGTTAGGCACGGTCACCTGGGCGGAGAAGGTCGACCTCGCCACCGGCCGGCCCGTGCTCACGAAGAACGCCCGTTATGAGGACGGTCCCGTCACCCTGTGGCCGAGCTTCCAGGGCGTGCACAACCTGTATCCGCAATCGTTCAGCCCGAAGACCGGCCTCGTCTACGTGCCAACCATCGAAATGCCCGCGCAATTCGGCGGCGACGTCGACTACAAAAACTGGCGTCCGCTGCCGGCATCGATTCAGTTCACCGGCTTCCCGACCGCCGATGGCGATCCGCCGGCGGACGGCGGCAAGAGCTTTCTCGTCGCGTGGGATCCGGTGAAGCAGCGCGCCAACTGGCAGCAGCCGACGCCGGGCCCGCACAACGGCGGCACTCTTGCGACCGCCGGCGACCTGGTATTCCAGGGCCAGGCCGACGGCTACATCAACGCCTACGACGCGGTGGGCGGACGGCGGCTGTGGCAGTTCTATGCAGCCACCGCGGCGCTCGGCACACCGATCACGTATTCGATCGGCAAGACGCAATACGTGTCGATCATCGCCGGTCCCATGCACGGCGCGCCCGGCGGCTTCGGCTCGATGGCCGCGCGTTTCGGCTGGGATCCGCGCATCCATCCGCGGCGCCTGCTGACCTTCGTGCTCGACGGCAAGGCCAAACTACCGCCGACGCCGCCGCCGACCTTCGCGCAGCCGCTCGACGGCACGGAGATGGAAGTCGACAAGGCGCTGGTGGATGAAGGCATCCAGCAGTGGTCGCGTTGCCAGTTGTGTCACGGACCCGGCGCCGTGGCCGGCGGTACCGCGCCCGACCTGCGTGCGTCCCAGATCCCGATGAACGCCGCCGCCTTCGCCAGCAGCGTGCGCGCCGGCATCGAGGCGCGCGGCATGCCGAAGTTCGCGGAGCTCAGCGACCGCGAGCTCGAGTCGCTGCGGCACTACGTGCGCTACCGGGCGCGCCTCGCCGACGCGGCCCAACGGTGTCGCACCGCCACCGCCCGCGCCGGCCATCAAGCCCGAGGAAAAGAAGCCGGAAGAAGACGTGAAGCCACCGGGCTCACTCGAGTCCGCGCCACCGCCGAGACAATGAGGTTCCCATGCCTGTTCATGACGATACTGCGCAGTCTTCGCGACGCGCATTTCTCGCGGGCACCACGCTCGCCGTGGCCGCGGGATCCGCGAGCTTGAGCTCCGCGGCGGGCGGCCAAAGTGCCGCCAGTGGCGCTCCGGCGTCGCAGCCGAAACACGCGACACCCCTGGCCGACGTCAAAGGCAAGGTGGCTTTCATCACCGGCGGCTCGAGCGGCATCGGGCTCGGCATGGCGCGCGCCTTCAGCGCCGCCGGCATGAAGGTGGTGTTCACCTACCGGCGCGAGAGCCACCGCGACGAAGCGCTGGCCTTGTTAGGCAGGGACAACGCGGGGATTCACGCGATCAAACTCGACGTCACGGACCGGGCCGGGTTCGCGCGCGCCGCGGACGAGGCGGAAAAGGTGTTCGGCAAGGTGCACCTGCTCGCCAACAATGCGGGTGTCGGCGTGATGGCGGGCGCCGCGGAGGCGTCGTTGAAGGACTGGGACTGGGGCCTGGGTGTGAACCTGGGCGGGGTCGTCAACGGAATCGCGACGCTGCTGCCGCGAATGCGCGCGCACGGTGAGGGGGCGCACGTGCTCGTCACCTCATCGTCGGCGGGTCTGGTCGCGGGCGGCAGGATCGGCGTCTACGTGACGTCCAAATTCGCGGTCGTCGGCCTCATGGAATCACTGCGTGAGGAGCTCGAAGGCCAGAACGTCGGAGTGTCTATCTTCTGCCCGGGTCTGGTGCAGTCGAACATCATCGAGGCCGAAAAGATGCGCCCGGCCGAGTTCACCAACGAGGTGGCGAAGCCGAGCACGTCGGCCCCGACACCGGAGACCGAGGCCATGATGCGCAAGTTCATGGAGGTCGGCATGAATGCCGTGGCTGCGGGTGAGCAGGTGCTCGAAGGGTTGCGTCGCAACGACCTCTACATCTTCACGCACCAGGAGTTCGAGCAGCCCACGCGCGAGCGCATGGAGGCCATGTTGGCCTCGTTCCCGGCGACAAAGGCGCCGAATGCGCGCGCCGCCGTTGCGAAGAGATTCATGACCGACATGTACGCGCGCGAGCGCGACCGAAAGAGGCGGGATAAGGGATGAGGAAATACGGCGAACCGGCCCCCGAGGCCGGCAACAAGGAACTCGAGCTGGCACGCAGCCTCACGCTGTTCGTCTACGTGATGCATGCGCTCGCGTCGGCGACGTTCGTGACCTTCTTCGTGGCCATCTTCGTCAACAAGTCGCGCTACGACCGGGTCACGGGGACCATCTACCAGAGCCACTTCGACTGGCAGATCCGCACCTTCTGGTATTCGCTGCTGTATTTCACGCTCGCCTGCGTGTTCCTCATCTGGGGTTTCGTGCGCTGGGCCGATGATGACGGCAGCGGCATGTTCGTCCTCGGCCTGCTGCTGGCATTGTTCAATCTGTGCTGGCACCTCTACCGCATCATCCGGGGCCTCATGAACTGGAGCGATCGCAAGCCGCTGCCCACATGAGCCGGGTCCGGTGGAAGCTGATGAAGTGGGCCGGTGTTGCGGCCTCGCTCACGCTATTCATCGTCGTCCTGATGTTGCTGAAACAATGGAACTGGGGCCCGGACTGGCTCCGTATCGGTGGCGGGCTTCTTGCCTTGTGGGGTTTGCTGGCACTGGCCTCGCGGTACATGGAGCGAAAGGACGCTCGCGAGAACTTCGTGCACGAGATCGAAGTTGACGGTCGAGTTGAGTTGAGGTGGCCCAACCTTCCTGCCGGCAAGGATATCGTCATGGGAAGGCTCGCAACCAGGGAAGACGTCGAAGCCGGCCGCGCGGCGTTCGTCATGTCTGACTACTCAGACAAGCCAGCGAGCCCCGCACGGATCGACTTGCCGCAGTACGGTGCGTGGCGGGGAGCGCCGGGAGAGCACACCGCGGTGATCGTCTTCCAAGCCGAAACCGACGGTGAGCTCACCATGCTCGGCTTCTGGGACGTCGAAGGCGGATCGCTCGACGCTGAACCGCTCTCCAAGTTCGAGTTGTTCGGCCGGACGCCGCCGGTCGCGCTCTAAGCAATTCCTTTTCACCCATTCCATTTCACGGATAGTCGATAACAAAACGGGATCCCGTCGAGACGGACGGGATCCAAAGCCACCACCATCCGGCCATGAGTACCCAGATGGCCGAAGCGATAGTTCGGCTGCGTGAAATGATCCTGAACGGCAAGCTGGCGCCGGGGCAGCGCCTGGCCGAGGCGCCGCTCGCGGATTTGCTCGGTGTGTCGCGCACGCCCGTGCGGCAGGCCCTGCCGCTGCTCGCGCAGGAAGGCCTGCTCGTCGAGAACGAGACCCGTGGCTACATGGTGCGCGCCTTCACCTCGACGGAGATCAATGACGCGATCGACGTGCGCGGGGCGCTCGAGTCGCTGGCCGCGCAACGGGTCGCGGAGCGGGGCGTGTCCAAGGCGCTCGCACGCGACCTGCAACACTGCCTGGAAGACGGCGATGCGCTGCTCAGCAAGCGCCGCATCGAAGAGAGTGACGAGGCGCACTACGCCGCGATGAACGAGCGTTTCCACGGCCTGATCCTGGCTGCAGCCGACAGTGCCATCCTCTCCGCAGCCCTCGAACGCAACAGCCGCGTGCCCTTCGCGGGACCGCAGGCGCTGGCGTTCGACCGCACCCGGCTCGATCAGATGTACGACCGGCTCCACTACGCGCATCGCCAGCATCACTCGATCGTCGATGCGCTCGAAGCAGGGCAGGCCGGACGTGTCGATGCACTCATGCGCGAACACGCGCATGGGGTGAAAGAGAGTCTCAACCTGGTGGGTTTTCACGTGGCGTCCGGCGACGCCGTGCAGAGGTTCACCGTCGTGCGATAACGGACCGATATTCCGGGGGGAATAGAGTAATGAACAAGAAAATTGCGATGGCCGTGATGTCCGCGTTGGGCTCGGCCTCGATCCAGGCCCAGCAAGCTGAGGAAGCCGACGCACTCGAAGAAGTGATCGTCACGGCGCAGTTCCGCGAACAGAACCTCCAGGTCACGCCGCTGGCGATCACGGCCGTTACCGGCGACATGCTCGAGCGCCGCAGTCAAACGGATATCGCCGACGTGGCCCGCCAGGCCCCGAACGTCACGCTGGCGGCACAGAACCAGGAATACGCCTCGGGTCTCATTGCCTACATCCGCGGCATCGGTCAGAACGACCCGAACTTCGCCGTGGAACCGGGCGTCGGCATCTACGTCGACGATGTCTATCTACCTACGCTCACCGGCTCGCTGCTCGACCTCATGGATGTCGAGCGCGTGGAAATCCTGCGCGGCCCGCAAGGCACTCTCGCGGGCAGAAATTCGATCGGCGGCGCCATCAAGATGTATTCGGTGCGGCCGCAGGGCGACGACTCGGGCTCGTTTCAGGCCACCTATGGATCCTTCGACCGGCTCGATCTGCGCGGCATCTACGACGTCCGGCTGTCCGAGACGATCTCCATGCGCGTGTCGGGCGTCAGCAAGAATGAAACCGGCTACATCAAGCGGCTCGACTATGCGTTGACTCATCCGGGCAGCAACGTGCCGACACAGGCACGCGGGCTGAACCCCGTGATCGGCCATGACGGCGGCGTAGCCATCTCGGCCGGCAAGATCGCGTTTCGCTGGCAGCCGAGCGACGCGGTGGACATCAATCTCACGACCGACTACACCCGCGAGCGCAATGACGCGGGCGTTGCGACCCTTCTCTATGCGAACGCGGCCGGACTGATCAACAACGAGACCTCCCGGCCCTGGCTCATGGGCACGGACGGTGAGCCCGTGCCGTACAACTGCCAATTCGTGCCCTCGGGTCCGAACAGCTGTGACACGTTGACGGGTTATGACCGGCGCTACGTTTCGTACGGGACTTTTGCCGATTCCTATCCCGGCGATTCGCAGATGCCCTACAAGCCCCTGGCGCTCGATCCGCATCGCGACCTGGACAATTGGGGCATCGCGCTTTCCGCCGAATTCGAGCTGAGCGAAAAGTTTTCACTGACATCGATCACCTCGTATCGCGATTACAAGACTGACTGGTCGTACGACGTGGATAACGCCCCTCTCGCTGCCCTCCTGCTCAACCAGACGCAGACCAACGAGCAGATCAGCCAGGAACTGCGCCTGAACGGATCGCTCGGCATCCTCGACTTCACGGTCGGCGGCTTCTATTTCGATACCGACGGCTTCTATACGGCGCGAGTCGATCTTCCGTACGCGGGTCTCGACTTCATTCACGGCCCCGATCCGACGCCTTCGAACAACAAGGCGTTGTTCGCCAATGCCACCTTCAACTTCACCGAAAAGCTGCATCTCACGGCCGGTGTTCGCCAGTCGTGGGACAAGAAGGAGTATGAGTACCTGCGGCACAATCCCGACTACACGGATGTTCAAGGCCCCTGCAACTTCTTCCTCGGCGCGCCCACGGCAGGTCCGACCGGCATCGGGAACCAGCCCAACTGCCTGTTGTTCGGTGTCAACGGCACGACCGCGACGTTTGAAAACGATCAGTTCGACTGGCGCGCCGCGCTCGATTTTCGATTCACCGACGATTTCATGCTCTACACCCAGGCCGCGACCGGCTACCGCGCGGGCGGCTTCAACGCGCGGCCGTTCTTCCCGAGCCAGGCGACGCCGCACGTTCCGGAAACGATTACTTCCTATGAGCTCGGTCTGAAGTCCGATCTCTTCGGCAACAAGCTGCGGTTGAACCTGGCGGGATTCTTCTTCGACTACGAAGACATCGTGCTTCTGTCGACGTTCTGCGCGGACCTCCCGGTGGGACAGCAGGCGCCATGCCTGCGTCCGAGCAATGTCGGTTCGGCGGAAGTGCAGGGCATCGAGCTCGAGGCCTACTTCTACCCGACGAAGAACTTCAGCATCGATGCGTCGTTCAGCCTGCTCGATTTCCAGTACCAGGAGATCGATGCGACGGCGGGCACGGGCGTATCGATCAACGACATCACACCCTACACGCCGGAGAAGAAGGCCAGCCTCGGCGTGCAATACGATGTCGACGGCCTCGCCGGCGGCAAGCTCAGCTTCCGGGTCGACGCCGCCTACCAGTCGGAGATCTTCACGGAGGCGGGCAACGTTCGGGGACTTACGGTCTCGAGCACCAATCCGAGAGGCGCTCCGTTCAGCCAGGCGGGCGGTGGCGGACCGATTACGAATCTCGTGGCCGACAATCTCATCGATGGATACACACTCGCCAACGCGCGCATCTGGTGGGAATCGGAGTCCAGCGGATGGGGCCTGGCCCTGGAAGTGCGGAACCTGGCCGACAAGTACTACCTCGGAACGAAAGTGAACGACGTTTATCCCGTCGGTGAGGTCTATGGTTCGCCCGGCAAGCCGCGCACCTGGGCGATCACGGTGAGTAAGAACTTCGATTGAGAGCCGCAACGGAATCGTGAGCACGCGGCGGATGGGGGTGGCAGGCCATGCCACCCCCATCTTTTTTGGCCCTGCAGTTTCGCCCGGGTATGATCGGTCGCGCGCGTCGGAACGCGCCTACAAGAATAAACGGGAGTGTCGAATGGCCACTGAGCAGCAGAACAAGGACATCACGCAGATCATCTACGGTCTGTACGCCGCGTCGCTCGTCGTCGGTGTGACCTACATCGTCGCGATCATCCTCAACTACGTGAAGAAGGACGAGGTCGTCGGGACGATGTACGAAAGCCACTTCCGCTGGCAGATGCGGACCTTCTGGTTCAGCCTGTTGTGGTTCGTGATCGGCTGCATCACGGCGTTCTTCATCGTCGGCTTCTTCGTGCTCATCGCCAACGGAATCTGGTTCATCTACCGCATCGTGATCGGCTGGCTGCGCCTCTCGGAAGGCAAGCCGATGTATCAATAGGATTCAATTCGGGGCGCGGCGCGGCCAGAGTCGAGCCGCGCCCCAGCTGAGTCCGAAGACGACCACGCCTGGAATCCATCCCTGCGTCGTCGCGAGTTGTGGCAGCAGCCAGTGCGCGGGTACCGAGCGCTGCATGGATTCGATGCTGCCAAACGCGGCTTCCTCGGTCGGTCCCGCGGACAAAAGCTACACCCAGGCATAAAACGCCACCCATCCGGTCGCGATACAGGCGAGGGCCATCGTCGCCATGAAGGCTGCGGTCGCTCCCGGACGCCGCAGACGAAGGAATGCGTAGACCGCCAGCAACAAAAGCGGCGCCCAGACGAGATGCTCGGCCGCGATCCAGGGTGGGTGCATATATAAGAATGGATTATGTCGTGCCGGTACTGCGCCGCGAAGCTTCCGGCACCCAGGAACCGTGGATCTGGTTGAAGATCCGGAAGGGCAGGCGCACGGTCGCGATCGGCCCTTCGGCGAGGCGCTGGGCATCGAGGATCAAGAGGTCGGTGCGACTCTCGAACAAACGCTGCACCGTGCCGATCAGGTAACCATCACCTTCGGCTGCGCGCGCGGAGCGCGGCACGAAACAACATTCCGAAAGTCCCGAATCGGCGCCACCGAAATAGCCCTGGGTCTGGCGTTTCGCGTGATCGAAACGAGTCCAGGTGTTGAGCGGTCGCAGCGGCGCCTGCGCGAGCCGCGGATCGAGCGGCTGCGCTTCGTCGATGCAGGGCATGAAGCCGACGGAATAGGGGATCGTGTGGTAACGATCATCCTGGCGTGAGAGCACGCCGTTGTGTGGATAGAGGACTTCCATCTCGTAGCCGGGGCGGCTCGCATGCGCCAGGTCGACCGAGAGCCGGGTGACATGGCCCTGCGCCGCGACGGAGTCGAACGGCGAGCCATCCTTGTTGGGGAAGAACGGAAACTGGTTCTTGGCGCCCATGTCCATGTCGATGAACACGCGATCGCCGTCCGAAAAGCAACCCATCGTGTGCGTGGCGCAACGCTCCGGTCCCTTGAACCAGCGCAGGTCGGAACCGTCGCCGTCGCGGCGCATGACGCCCAGCCACGTCGGCAGCGTCGAGTCCCAGGAAAAATGCACACGGCCGGCCTTCATCGCCGGCACGTCGGTGATCATCGGGATGACCAGGAATGCGATGTGTTTCTGCGTCACCGCGAAGTCGTGGATCATGCCGGCGTAGGGCACTTTGATGCTGATCTCGCGCGTGAGCTTGCCGTGCTTGTCGATCGTGAGCACTGCGACATCATCCGTGGCCTCGCCGCGCGACTCGTAACCGAACGCGATCATCTCGCCGGACTCGGAATCGATCTTCGGATGCGCGGTGAAGGTGAGGCTGCGCAGCGCGCCGCCGAACGTGTAGTAGTCGTCGAGCGTCGCGAGCGTGTCGGGATCCATGGCGACGGGCGGGCTGTCTTCCTTGAGAGCCAGCAGCTTGCCGTGGTGGAACACCACCGCGGTGTTGGCCGTGCCCCGCGACACGCCTTTCACGCGCGGATCGTCCGTGTGCGGATTGCGGTACGTGCCGAACAGGGCCTCGCGCGCCGCCGCCTGCGCCTTGTAGCGCTGCGTGCGCACGTAGCGGCTGCGGTAGTCCACGTGGCCGTTGGCGAAGCGGAACATGCCGACGTGGCCTTCGCCGTCGAAGGGGATGTTGGGTAGTTTGGGCGGGTACTGGAAGTCAGGCCCGACTCGATAGAACGTGCCGGCCAGGTCCGCGGGCAGCCTGCCCTCGACTTCGCAGTCGACGATGTCGATCTCCGCGCGCGAGGGCGCGTAGGGCCCGCGGAACATCGGAATGGCGGTGAAGGATGGTGCGTCCGACATGGCGTTTCAGGCGTGCAGGGCGCGTGCCCGTGCGTAGGCTTCGCCGTAGGCCTTCAGTCCCTTCCAGAAGAGCAGGACCGCGAGAGGACCGAGGACGGCGTGAACGAGAGCGAGCGAGTAGCGCAGCTCGTTGGGATCGCCGAACACGTAGGTCGTGGTCCAGCTCACCGTGTTGGGTCCCAGCGCGCTGCCGAAGGTGAACATGAAGAGGAAGGTCGCGGTGATCTTGGCGCGCATGTTGTTCGGCACGATCGCCTGGAAAGCGGCGTTCTGGGGACCGGTGCCGATGCCGATGATGCAGGTGTTGAGCGTCGCCAGCCCGAGCGCGAACCACGGGTTCGGCACCAGCGCGAACGACACGGCGAATGGAATGTGTGCCAGCGACGCCCACAACACGACGCGCTGGTTGGCATCCATGACGCCGCGTTTGGCGAGGCGTTCAGCGAGCCAGCCGCCAAGCAGCAAGCCGGCGGGCGCGAGTATCAGCAATGCCCAAGCCCTGGTAGATTCCGAAATCTCCGGGGCCCCAGCCATGGGTGCGCTGGTAGAACGGCGCCATCCAGAACGAGTTGCCCACCAGCGCGACGCAATTGATGAGCAGGCCGAGGTACATCGGTCCGAAGGCGCGCCGGTTTTCCCACAGGTACGCGAAGACCTTGCCGTAGTCGCGGACGATTTCGACCACCGTGTTGACGAAGCCCGACGTTGCCTGCATCGCCGCGCCACGCCGCCTGGGCTCGAGCACGGTGAACAAGACCAGCAGTCCCAACAGCACGTCGGGGATCGCGACGATCAGGAACACGACCTGCCACGAGCGCAATGTGCCGACCAGCGGCAGGGTGTATTCCGGCGTGCTCAGTGATTTGACCAGGAAACCGCCTACCAGGTAGGTGAGTCCGACGGCGACCATGAATCCGATGTTCATCGTCGCCATGGCCTTGGGTAGTTTGGCCGGCGGAAACGTGTCCGCGAGGAGCGAGAACGTCGCGGGTCCGTTGCCGGCACCACCGAATCCGCCCGCGAGGCGCACGGCGAGCATCGCGCCCGCCGTGGCGACGGTGGCGCTACCGAAATTGCAGAGGCCGACGATGATCAGGCCCACTCCGATGATCAGCCGACGACTGTAGATGTCGGCGAGCGGACTGACGATCAGGCTCGCGAATGCGAGCACGAAGCCCGCGGCGCCGCCGAAGATCAGCGCCATCTGGTTGTCGGAGAGGCCGGTATCGATGCGGATCGGCTCGATGATCAGCGCGACCAGGAACTGGTTGCCGAAGAGCGTGAATATCGTGAGCGCGAATATCGCGACCGCGTACCAGGCGCGCCCGGTGCTGGGCCAGGGCTCGCTGCTCGCACCGCCGACGGCGCTATGAATCGGGATCGCTGGAACGTCAGCCATGAATTACCCCCGCGCGGCATGTTAACGGCAACGCTCCGCGGTGGCGCTTCGCTCTCGGGTGAGTTTTGTTTCCCGCCCGGACGCCGCCTCAAATCCGATAGCTCACATCCGGACATTCGATTTCAGTGCGCGTGTCGATACCGTTAACTTCGGGCGGTGAACGCAGTGACACAAACGGTGGCGCCCGTGAGCGCGTTGAAGAGTTCTCTCCGCGACTTCGTCGCCGCGGGATCGACGGAAGTCACGCCCAACGACGAGAAGTTGCTGAACGAGATGGCGCGCATCCTGCCCGCGGGCTTTCCAGTCTATGTGGCGAATACACCGAAGACCTCGCCCGATGACGTGGTTCGCGTCGCGCTGCGTATCCAGGAGCTTGGACTCAACGCTTCACCGCATGTCATTGCGAGGCGTGTCGTCGATGCAAACCGTCTGCGCGATCGGCTGCGCGTGCTGGCCGCGGGCGGTGTGCAGCAGCTGCTGCTGGTGGCCGGCGATGTCGCGATTCCGAATCCCGCGTTCTCCAGCACGGTCGAGCTGCTCGAAAGCGGTGTGGTCGGCGACGCGGGAATCCGGCGGGTCGGCGTGGCCGGCCATCCCGAGGGCCACCCGGTGGTACCGGACGAGGTGCTCTGGCAGGCGTTGGAGCGCAAGCTGGCCATTGCCCGTGCCACCGGCCTCACCCTGCACATCGCGACCCAGTTTGGATTCGATTGCCGATCGCTGACCGTCTGGGAGCAGGGGCTGGCCTCACGCGGGATCGCAGTCCCCATTCACGCGGGGGTTGCCGGCCCCACTCCTTTCCTGAAGCTGCTCAAGTACGCCGCCCACTGCGGCGTCGGGGCTTCCCTGAAAGCTGTCAGTGGAAACCCCTTGTCGCTCAGTCGTTTACCGCATCTTGTGACGAAGGCTGACGAAATGCTTCTCGGGGTCCTTCAGGCCAAGCAACAGAACCCCGTTTCGCGTATCTTTGCGCCCCATTTCTTCGCGTTCGGCGGCGTTTTAGAGACGGCCCGCTGGCTGCGAGCGGTGATCGAGGGCTCCTTTGAGCTGGACGCAGCTGGAAGGGGGTTTGCCATAAACAACTGACCTGGCCCCGTGAGGGGCACCCAACGGGATGTCGGGAACACAAAAGAGCGCGTTGATCTGCGGTTCGGTCGCCTACGACACCATCATGGTGTTCCCCGATCGTTTCCGGACCCACATCCTCCCGGACAAGCTTCACATGCTGAACGTGGCCTTCCTCGTTCCGCAGATGCGGCGCGAGTTCGGTGGCTGCGCGGGCAACATCGCCTACAACCTGAGGCTGCTCGGCGACCTGGGTTATCCCATGGGCGGCATCGGTTCGGACTTCGGCCGTACCACGAGTGGATGAAGAAGCATGGGCTGTCCGAGAAGTACCTCGTGAACATCCCCGAAGAGCACTGCGCGCAGGCCTTCATCACCACCGATCTCGATTCGAACCAGATCACCGCGTTCCACCCGGGCGCGATGAACCATTCGTGGAAGCTCAAGATCCCGGCGAATGACGGTATAACCATTGGTGTTATCGCTCCGGACAGCCGCGAAGGCATGCTGCAGCACGCCGAGCAGTTCAAGGCGGCCAACATTCCGTTCATCTTCGATCCGGGCCAGGCGATGCCGTTGTTCGCAGGCGACGACTTCCGTCGCTTCATCACGATCTCCGACTGGCTCGCGGTCAACGACTACGAGTGGGCGCTGCTCCAGGAACGCACCGGCTGGACGGTCGCGGACTGCCTGAAGCACGTGAAGGCCCTGATCATCACGCGTGGGAGCGAAGGCTCCGTCATCCACGCCAATGGCAAGGAGCACCACATTCCCTGCGCGAAGGCGCAGCAGGTGCTGGATCCGACCGGCTGCGGTGACGCCTACCGCGCCGGCCTGATCCACGGCATCCTGCATGGGCTCGATTGGGAAACCACGGGCCGCATCGCGTCGCTGATGGGCGCGATCAAGATCGCGGTTCGCGGCACGCAGAACCACACGTTCACGAAGGCCGAATTCGACGCGCTGTATGCGCGCGAGTTCGGCATCGCCGCTCCGCGCGGCGAGCTGACTTTATTCCAGATTTCCAGGCACGAGGTAGATGATGCAGCAGCTTTCTCTTCACGTCCGAGTCGGTCTCCGAAGGCCATCCGGACAAGGTCGCCGACCAGATTTCCGACGCCGTGCTCGACGCGCTCCTCGCGCAGGACAAGTACTCGCGCGTTGGCCGCCGAGACGCTGTGCAATACCGGCCTCGTCGTGCTGGCGGGCGAGATCACCACGAAGGCCGTGGTCGATTTCCAGCGGTCGCGCGCAACACCATCAAGAAGATCGGCTACGACAACACCGACTACGGCATCGACTACAAGGGATGCGCCGTGCTCGTCGCCTACGACAAGCAGTCGCCCGACATCGCGCAGGGCGTCGATGAGGGCAAGGACCTGAACCTCGAGCAGGGCGCCGGCGACCAGGGCCTGATGTTCGGCTACGCGTGCACCGAGACCGAAGGCCTCATGCCGCTGCCCATCTACCTGTCGCATCGCCTCGTCGAGAAGCAGGCCCAGCTGCGCAAGAACGGCAAGCTCAAGTGGCTGCGCCCGGATGCGAAGAGCCAGGTCACGGTGAAGTACGTCGACGGCAAGCCGGCGGAGATCGACACCGTCGTGCTCTCGACCCAGCATCACCCGGACGTCGAGCACAAGCAGATCGAGCAGGCGGTGATCGAGGAGATCATCAAGCCGGTGCTCGCGGGCCAGACGCTCGACGAAGAACATCAAGTACCTCGTGAATCCGACCGGCCGCTTCGTCGTCGGTGGCCCGCAGGGTGACTGCGGCCTCACCGGCCGCAAGATCATCGTCGACACGTACGGCGGCGCCGCGCCGCACGGCGGCGGCGCGTTCTCGGGCAAGGATCCTTCGAAGGTGGACCGCTCGGCCGCGTATGCGGCGCGTTACGTCGCGAAGAACATCGTGGCCGCGGGTCTCGCCAGCAAGTGCCAGGTGCAGGTTTCGTACGCCATCGGCGTCGCCCAGCCCACCAGCGTGATGGTCACCACCTTCGGCACCGGCAAGGTGTCGGACGAGCGCCTCGAGGCGCTGGTGCGCCAGCATTTCGACCTGCGCCCGAAGGGCATCGTGCAGATGCTCGACCTGCTGCGCCCCATCTACGAGAAGACCGCGGCGTACGGCCACTTCGGCCGCAACGAGCCGGAATTCACCTGGGAGCACACGGACAAGGCCGCCGCGCTGGCCGCGGACGCCGGGGTCCGCAAGACGGCATGATCGTTTCCAAAGCGCGGTTCTTCGAGGAGCGCTGCAGCGTCACGGACGCGAGGCTCGAAGGACCGGCGATCGATTCCAACGGCGCTCTCTACATGGAACAAACTAGAGAGGTTCATATGAATGCTGTTGTGAAGCCCGGAACGGGCACTGACTACGTCATCGCCGACATCAAGCTCGCCGAGTGGGGCCGCAAGGAGCTCAACATCGCCGAGACCGAGATGCCCGGCCTCATGGCGATCCGCGAGGAATACGCGAAGACCCAGCCGCTCAAGGGCGCGCGCATCGCGGGCTCGCTGCACATGACGATCCAGACCGCGATGCTCATCGAGACGCTGCAGGCGCTCGGTGCGCAGGTGCGCTGGGCCTCGTGCAACATCTACTCGACGCAGGACCACGCGGCCGCGGCCATCGCCGTGAAGGGCACGCCGGTGTTCGCGGTGAAGGGCGAGACGCTCAAGGACTACTGGGAGTACACGCACAAGATCTTCGAGTGGCCGGGCTCCGCGACCGATGCGCAGGCCAACATGATCCTCGACGATGGCGGCGACGCCACGCTGCTGCTGCACCTGGGCACCAAGGCCGAGAAGGACCAGCTCCGTCGTCGCCAATCCGACCAGCGAAGAAGAGATCGAGCTGTTCAACTCCATCAAGGCGACGCTCAAGCGCGATCCCGAAGTGGTATTCGACGCGCCTCAAGCAGATCAAGGGCGTGACGGAAGAGACCACGACCGGCGTGCATCGCCTGTACGAAATGCACAAGAAGGGCGAGCTCGCGTTCCCCGCGATCAACGTCAACGATTCGGTCACGAAGTCGAAGTTCGACAACCTGTACGGCTGCCGTGAGTCGCTGGTGGACGCGATCAAGCGCGCGACGGACGTGATGGTCGCCGGCAAGATCGCCGTCGTCGCCGGTTACGGCGACGTGGGCAAGGGCTCGGCGCAGGCGCTGCGCGCGCTGTCGGCGCAGGTGTGGGTGACGGAGATCGACCCGATCAACGCGCTGCAGGCCGCGATGGAAGGCTACCGCGTCGTGACGATGGACTACGCCGCCGACAAGGCCGACATCTTCGTCACCGCCACCGGCAACTTCCATGTGATCACCCACGATCACATGAAGGCGATGAAGCACAACGCCATCGTCTGCAACATCGGCCACTTCGACAACGAGATCGACGTCGCGTCGCTCTCGAAGTACCAGTGGGAAGAGATCAAGCCGCAGGTCGATCACGTGATCTTCCCCGACGGCAAGCGCATCATCCTGCTGGCGAAGGGCCGTCTGGTGAACCTCGGCTGCGGCACGGGCCATCCGAGCTACGTGATGAGCTCGAGCTTCGCGAACCAGACCATCGCGCAGATCGAGCTGTTCACGCAGACGGCGAAGTACCCGCTCGGCGTGTACGTGCTGCCGAAGCATCTCGACGAGAAGGTGGCGCGCCTGCAGCTGAAGACGCTGAATGCGAAGCTCACCGAGCTCACCGACGTGCAGGCGAAGTACATCGGCGTGTCGAAGAACGGCCCGTACAAGGCCGATCACTACCGATATTGATCTTCGATCCGAATTCAATATCAGAGAATATTGACTTGACGGCACAGATCCTCGACGGCAAGGCCGTCGCGGCAAAGCAGAGACAGAAGTCGGCGGCGCGAGCCGCCGACTTCGTTTCGAAGTACGGGCGCGCGCCCGGACTCGCGGTGGTGAAGGTCGGTGAAGACCCGGCCTCCGCGGTCTACGTGCGCAACAAGCGCAAGGCCTGCGAGGAATGCGGCATCGCCTCGTTCGCGCACGATCTGCCGGCGACCACGTCGCGTGGCGAGCTGCTCGCGCTGATCGAGAAGCTCAACCGCGACGATGCGGTCGACGGCATCCTGCTGCAGCTGCCGCTGCCGAAGGGCCTCGACAGCACCGAGATCATGGACACCATCGATCCGGCCAAGGACGTCGATGGTTTTCATCCGACCAACACCGGACTGCTGGCGCAGAAGCGTCCCGGGCTGCGTCCGTGCACGCCCTGGGGCGTCATCAAGCTCGCCGAGGAATACAAGATCGACCTCGTCGGCCTGCGCGCCTGCGTGGTCGGTGCCTCGAACATCGTCGGACGTCCGATGGCGCTCGAGCTGCTGCTCGCGCGCTCCACGGTCACGGTATGTCACACCGGCACGAAGGACCTGCGCGCGGAAGTGGAGCGCGCGGACCTGGTGGTCGCCGCCGTGGGCAAACCCGCGTACATCCCGGGTGAGATGGATTCGTGATGGCGCCGTCGTGTTCGACGTCGGCATCAACCGGCTTCGCCGACGGGAAGCTCGCGGGCGACGTGGAATTCGCGGCCGCGGCGGAGCGCGCCGTCGTGGATTACGCCCGTTCCGGGCGGCGTAGGGCCCATGACGATCGCCATGCTGCTGTCCAATACGGTGGACGCGGCAAACGCTCGCAAGGCATTGCACCGGTAGCGGAATCCGTTGATTGGACCGGGTGTAAACTCGGGCGCATGAAAAACCCGGCCCATCGGGAAGTACAGATCGACGCGCTGCGCGATGCGGGCGACGTGCGACGCAGCGATGCCATCGCTATCGAAGAACCCCTCGAAATTCGCGTGATGCGCGACGGATTGCCCGAGGCAGACGAGAACGGCGGCACTGGCCGTTCCATCTCCGTCACGATGCGCACGCCCGGCAATGATGCCGAGCTCGCGCTTGGATTCCTGCACGGCGAGGGTGTCATCCGCGGACCGCGCGATGTCGTCGACGTCGGCCCGTGCGGACCCACGGGCAATGTCATTCGCGTCACCGTGCGTGCGGACCTGCCGCTCGACCTCGCGCGGCTGCAACGGAATTTCTACACCACCTCGAGCTGCGGCGTGTGCGGCAAGGCGTCCATCGAAGCCGTGACGCAGATCGCGGCCTCGCAGCGCATCGCGAGTGATCTCGTCGTCAGGGAGTCGGTGCTGCGCGTGATGCCCGACGCTCTGAAAGCGTCACAGCGCGAGTTCGCCGAGACCGGCGGCATGCATGCGGTCGGCTTGTTCACCGCGCAGGGCGAACTGGTCGCGTCGCGCGAGGATGTCGGCCGGCACAACGCGATGGACAAACTGGTGGGCGCGTCCCTGCGCGCCGGTGAGCTTCCCTGGAAAGACCGCGTGCTGCTGTTGTCAGGCCGCGCGAGTTTCGAGCTGTTGCAGAAAGCCATGATGGCGGGTGCGCCGGTGGTTGCGGCGATCGGCGCGCCTTCCTCGCTCGCAGTCGAGCTGGCCGAGACGGCCGGCATCACACTGGTGGCTTTCCTGCGCCCCGGTGGATGCAACGTGTATTGCCATCCGGGCCGTGTGCGCGCGAAGCGGAGCGACTCTTGAACGAATCGGATGTGAAGCGGAGCGTGACTGGCGCCGTGAAGAAGTTCGGCGGCGAACCCGGACCGCTGCTGGAAATCCTGCATGCCGTGCAGAACGATCTCGGGCACGTGCCCGCCGACGCCGTACCGTTGATCGCCGAAGCGCTGAATCTCTCGCGGGCTGAAGTGCACGGCGTCGTCAGCTTCTACCATCACTTCCGCGGTACGGTCCCGGGCGGAACGGTCGTGCAGCTCTGCCGGGCCGAGGCGTGTCAGTCCATGAATGGCGGCGCGCTCGAAGAACACGCGAAGCGCCGGCTCGGCGTCGCCTGCGGCGAGACCACGCCGGACGGCCGCGTGACGCTCGAGGCCGTCTACTGCCTCGGCAACTGTGCCTGCGCACCATCGATGATGGTCAACGGCGACTTGCACGGCCGCGTGACGCCGGCGCAATTCGATGAGCTCGCGCGCGAGTGGAGTGCGCGGTCGTGACCGCCGTTTACGTCCCAAAAGATGCCGGCGCGCTGTCGTTGGGGGCCGATGCGGTGGCGCAAGCGCTTGCCGTGGGCGCGAAGGCGCGCGGACGCGAGATCCGGATCGTGCGCAACGGATCGCGCGGCGCCTATTGGCTCGAGCCGCTGGTCGAAGTGGCGACATCCGCGGGTCGCGTCGCCTACGGACCCGTGACGGCCGCCGACGTCCCCAAACTGCTCGACGCGGGGCTGCTCGACGGCGCGCCGCACGCGCTGCGGATCGGCGACGTCGAGAAACATGCCTGGTTCGCGAGCCAGCAGCGCCTCACGGGCGCGCGGCTGGGCGTGATCGATCCGGCCGATCTCGACGACTACATCGCTCATGGCGGCTACGCGGGACTGAACGCGGCGCTGGGGATGGCGCCGATCGACATCGTGAAGGCCGTGACGGATTCCGGACTGCGTGGACGCGGCGGCGCCGCGTTTCCCACCGGCATCAAGTGGCAGACGGTGCACGACCAGAAGGCCGCGCCGAAGTACATCGCCTGCAATGCGGACGAGGGCGACTCGGGAACGTTTTCCGATCGCATGATCATGGAAGGCGATCCGTTCGCGCTGATCGAGGGCATGACCATCGCCGGCCTCGCGGTCGGCGCAACCTTCGGCTACATCTACCTGCGCATCGAGTATCCGCACGCCGCGCGCGCGCTGGCGAAGGCGCTCGACGTCGCCCGGGCTCGTGGCTATCTCGGACGCAACCTGCGCGAGCAGCGGCAAGGATTTCGACATCGCCGTGCGACTCGGTGCCGGCGCCTACATCTGCGGCGAAGAAACCTCGATGCTCGAGAGCCTCGAGGGACGGCGCGGCGAAGTGCGCGTGCGGCCGCCGCTGCCGGCCATCAAGGGATTGTTCGGGCAGCCGACCGCCGTCAACAACGTCATCACGCTGGCGAGCGTGCCGGTCATCCTGGCGCGCGGTGCGCAGTTCTACCAGGACTTCGGCATGGGCAAGTCGCGCGGCACGGTGCCGCTGCAGCTCGCCGGCAACGTGAAGCGCGGCGGCCTGGTCGAGCGCGCTTTCGGCCTGACGGTACGCGAGCTCGTGTACGACTACGGCGGCGGCTCGGCCAGCGGCCGGCCCGTGCGCGCCGTGCAGATCGGCGGACCGCTCGGCGCCTATCTTCCGGAATCCGAGTTCGACACGCCGCTCGAGTACGAGGCGCTGTCGGCCCAGAACGCGTTGCTCGGACACGGCGGCGTGGTGGTCTTCGACGATACGGTCGACATGGCCCGCATGGCGCGCTACGCGCTCGAGTTCTGCGCCATCGAGTCCTGCGGCAAGTGCACGCCGTGCAGCATCGGTTCGTCGCGCGGGGTGGAACTCGTCGACCGAATCCTGAAATCGACGAACGGCACGCGCGCCGCCGATCTCGCGCTGCTCGACGAACTGTGCGACACGATGTTCAACGGATCCCTGTGCGGGCTCGGCGGATTGACGCCGTTCCCGGTGCGCAGCGCGCTGAAACATTTCCGCGAAGATTTCGAGCGAGTGAACTGAGGAATCGCCCATGTACGCAAAGGACTATCACGACCTCGGCACTCCGGCCGCGAAAGGCGAGAGCGTCACGCTCGAAGTCGATGGCGCTACGCGTAACCGTGCCGGCGGGCACGTCCGTCATGCGGGCCGCGGCGCTCGCGGATCACGACATCCCGAAGCTCTGCGCCACGGACACGCTGAAGGCCTTCGGCTCCTGCCGCGTCTGCCTGGTCGAGATCGAGGGTCGCAAGGGATTCCCGGCTTCGTGCACCACGGAAGTGGCGGCGGGCATGAAGGTGCGCACGCAGAGCGAAGCGCTGACAAAAATGCGTCGTGGTGTCCTCGAGCTGTACGTCTCGGAGCATCCGATGGGCAGCTGCCCGGCGGAGAGCCGCTGCGATCTCGAGCATCTCGCCGAGGAGCACGGCATTCACGGCTCGCGCTTCGCGAGCGGCGGCGCCGCGCGCGCCCAAAGTACGCCGAAGCCGGTGGATCACAGCAACCCATATTTCCGGTTCGACAACGACCTGTGCATCGTCTGTTCGCGCTGCGTCCGGGCCTGCGAGGACACGCAGGGTACCTTCGCGCTGACCATCGAAGGCCGTGGCCTCGAGTCGCGCGTCGCCGCGTCCCAGCAGGAGCCGTTCCTGGAATCCGAATGTGTGTCCTGCGGCGCCTGCGTCGAGGCGTGCCCCACGGGCGCGCTGATGGAGAAGAGCGTCATCACCGCGGGACTGCCGCAGGCAGCGGTCGCCACCACCTGCGCCTATTGCGGCGTGGGCTGCTCCCTGGTCGCCGAGGTCACCGATGGCGTGGTCGCGCGCATGGTTCCCAACCGCGACGGCCGCGCAAACCAGGGTCACGCCTGCGTGAAGGGCCGCTTCGCATACGGCTACGCCACCCACACGGATCGCGTGACGAAGCCGCTGATCCGCTTGTCGCATCACCGACGAGTGGACCGAGGTGAGCTGGGACGAGGCCATCAACTACGCCGCCAGCGAGTTCAAGCGCATCCAGGCGAAGTACGGCAAGGATTCCATCGGCGGCATCACGTCCTCGCGCTGCACGAACGAGGAAACCTTCCTGGTGCAGAAGCTGGTGCGCGCGGCCTTTGGCACCAACAACGTCGACACCTGCGCGCGCGTCTGCCATTCCCCGACCGGTTATGGCCTGAAGCACACGTTGGGTGAATCCGCCGGCACGCAGGAGTTCGTCTCCGTGCAGCACGCCGACGTGATCATGGTCATCGGCGCAAGCCCGACCGAAGCGCATCCCGTGTTCGCGTCGCAGATGAAAAGGCGGCTGCGCGCCGGCGCCAAACTGATCGTGGTCGATCCGCGCGCGATTCCGCTGGTGAAGTCGCCGCACGTCGAAGCCGACTTCCACCTGCGCCTGATGCCGGGTACGAACGTCGCGGTGATCAACGCGCTGGCGCACGTCGTAGTCACCGAAGGCCTCACGAAGGACGACTACATCGCCGACCGCTGCGAGCGTGAGTCGTACGAGAAGTGGAAGAAGTTCGTTTCCGACCCGGTCAACTCGCCCGAGGCGATGGAGAAGATCACCGGCGTGCCGGCGGCGGATATCCGCGGCGCCGCGCGGCTGTATGCGGCCGGCCCGAACGGCGCTATCTACTACGGCCTCGGCGTCACCGAGCACAGCCAGGGCACCACCATGGTCATGGGCATCGCGAACCTCGCGATGGCCACCGGCAATCTCGGCCGCGAAGGTGTCGGCGTGTCGCCGCTGCGCGGCCAGAACAACGTCCAGGGTGCCTGCGACATGGGCTCCTTTCCGCACGAATTCACGGGTTATCGCCACGTTTCCGACGATTCGACGCGCGCATTGTTCGAGGCCATGTGGAAAGTGCCCTTGAGCGGCGAGCAGGGCCTGCGCATCCCCAACATGTTCGAGGCCGCGCTCGATGGCTCGTTCCGCGGCATGTACATCCAGGGCGAGGACCTGGCGCAGTCCGATCCCAACACCTCGCACGTCACCGCGGCGTTGTCGGCGATGGAGTGCCTCGTGATCCAGGACATCTTCCACAACGAGACCGCGAACTTCGCGCACGTGTTCCTGCCGGGCTCGTCGTTCCTCGAGAAGGACGGCACGTTCACGAACGCCGAGCGCCGCATCTCGCGCGTGCGCAAGGTCATCGAACCCCTGGCAGGCCTCGCGGACTGGGAAGTCACGATGAAGCTGTCGAATGCGCTCGGGTATCCGATGTACTACTCGCACCCGTCGGAAATCATGGACGAGATCGCGGCGCTCACGCCGACCTTCACGGGCGTGAGTTTCGACAAGATCGACCGGCTCGGCTCCATCCAGTGGCCGTGCAACGAGAAGGCGCCGAACGGCACGCCCACCATGCACGTGGGCCAGTTCGTGCGCGGCAAGGGCAAGTTCTACGTGACCGCGTACGTGCCCACCAACGAGCGCACGTCGAGCCGGTATCCGCTGCTGCTGACCACCGGCCGCGTGCTCACGCAGTACAACGTGGGCGCACAGACGCGGCGCACGGCGAATCTCGCCTGGCACAGCGAAGACCGTCTCGAGCTCCATCCGCACGACGCGGAGGCGCGCGGCATCGAGCACGGCGACTGGGTGGGCGTCACCAGCCGCGCCGGCGACACCGTGCTGCGGGTCGAGATCACGGATCGCGTGGCGCCGGGCGTCGTCTACACCACGTTCCATTTCCCGGAGTCGGGCGCGAATCTCATCACCACCGAGAATTCCGACTGGGCCACCAACTGTCCCGAATACAAGGTGACGGCGGTGCAGGTGGTGAAGGTGGCGCAGCCGTCCGCGTGGCAGAGGCGGCGCGCGGCGC
Source organism: uncultured Pseudomonadota bacterium (assembly GCA_963774045.1). Taxonomy (GTDB): domain Bacteria; phylum Pseudomonadota; class Gammaproteobacteria; order Steroidobacterales; family Steroidobacteraceae; genus CADEED01. Next base: position 3,446 of record CAVZED010000020.1, on the reverse strand, counting down.
GCGAAACGGCGCCGGCCGGCGGCTGATCCCATGGATGTCGAACGGCTCGTCGCGATGGCCAACGACATCGCGGCATTCTTCGATGCCGAGCCCGACAAGGCCGTCGCGGTCGAAGGCGTGCGTTTCCACATGAGCCGCTTCTGGGAGAAGCGCATGCGCAACGCCATCATCGCGCACGTCGATGCGGGTGGCGCCGGGCTCACGTCCACGGCGAAATCCGCGGTCCTGTTGCTGAGAGCCGGGAAAAGCGGCGCGCAAACCGCCCAATAGCGCGATTCAATCGAATTGAGTGGTGGCGCTCTCGTAAGCGCATGCGGCGCCGTGACAATATTGCGGCCCATGAATTCCAGCCTCGCGGCGAAGATTGCCGCCAAGCAGTTCGTCGTGACCGGCGAGCTCACGCCGCCGAAGGGCACCGATCTCACCAAGTTGTTTGCGACCGCCGAGCTGCTCCGGCACTCGGTCGATGCCATCAACATCACCGAATCCCCGCGCGCCCGCATGGCCATGGACCCGCGCGCGGTCGCGAAGCTGCTGCTGGATCGCGGCATCGAGTCCATCGTGCAGGTCACGAGCCGCGACCGGAACCGCATCGCCGTGCAGTCGGACCTGCTAGGCGCGGCAGCGCTGGGCCTGAAGAATTTCGTGTTCATGGGCGGCGATTCACCCGCCAGCGGCGACCACCCGGAGGCGAAGCCGGTGTTCGACCTGACGGCCTCCGGTTTGCTGGCCGCCGCGGAGGCGCTGCGCAACGGCCGCGACCAGTCCGGCAACGCGCTCTCGGGCACGCCCGAGATGTTCCTCGGCGCCACCGCCAACCCGGGTGCATCGAAGTTCGAGGCCGAGGTCGAGAATACGCGCCGCAAGATCGACGCCGGCGCGCGGCTGTTGCAGACCCAGGCCATCTACCACGGCGATCAGCTCAAGCGTTTCATCGATGCCGTGAAGCCCGATGGCGTGGCGGTGCTGGCGGGCATCATCCCGCTGAAGTCGGAAAAGAGCGGCCCGTGGCTCAATTCGAACCTGCCGGGCGTGGTCGTGCCCCCGGACATGCTCGAGGCGATGGAGCGGGCCGCGCAGGCGGGCAACGCACGGCAGAAGGGCATCGAGCTCGCGGCGCGCGTCGTGCGCGAGATGCAGGGCATCTGCCAGGGTGTGCACGTCATGGCCATCGGCTGGGAGGCCGAAGTGCCCGAAATACTGCGCGTGGCGGGCATTCGGCCCTAACCACTTGTCGAAATCGCTCCTTTCGGTTCGTATAGGAGCATGACAACCCTGGCCGCCACGTCGCCCGTCCTGGGCGACACCCGCCTCAGCACCGCGCGCCGCGTGTTCCTCGCCTCGCTCGCGGTGAACTCCGCCCTCACGCTGCTCTGCGCCGTTTCGTACTTCACGGGTTTCGGTTCCTCGCTGGTCGGTTCGGTCACGATCGACGGCCAGACTGCGATGCGGGTGGGTACCAGCATCCTGGTCATCACGGTCCTGTGGGGCTTCATCTGGCTCGGCATCAAGGCGCTGCTGCTCGCCAGGTGGGCGAAGCTTCACCAAGGAGGAGCGCCGCCGGCCTTCTCGTCGCGCATGCGCGACCCGTTCGACGTGGCGGCGCTCCTGGCCGGCACTCCGAGCGCCGCATCCGCATCATCGACATGATCGGCCGCCGCGGGCGCTTCATCACGCTCGGCGCCGCAGGGTTCTTCTTCTTTACCCAGGTGACGGCCGAGACAGCCGGCCGAGTTCGCCACCCAGTTCCTCAGGACAACCTGTTCGATGCGGTCTCGCGAGCTGGATCTTCCTTGCCTTCTTCTACTCAGAACGGGTTCCTCGCGGCGGCCTTCTACGGGCCGCAGTCGCGGGTCATGGACGGCGTGCTCGCGCGCGCCAATTGCCTGCTCATCAGCACGCTCTGGACCGCGTTCAAGTTCATCATGGTCCCGATCGGCGGCCAGCTCGCCAGGTATTCCCCGCGACCATTCGCGTCGTCTTCGCGCTGATCTGGGGTTCCTACATCGTCACCGACGCGCTCGCCGAGGTCGGCGGCGCCCTCTTCGGCAAGCAGACGCTGCGCGTCTGGGGGATCGGCGACGTCAATCGCAAATCGATCGGCGGGACGCGTCAGGCTTCGTCGGCGGCTGATGTTCTGCTGCGCCTGGTCGGTGCGGTCTACGGGGGGGCCTGGCTCGGGTTGGCGGTCGTGATCGCGGTATCGAACACGCTGCTGGAGCTGTTCTCGCCCCGAGGCACGGACGACTTCACGATGGCGACGATGAACGCGCTGATCTGCTGGGGGTTTGGCGCCTGGGTTCTGTAAAGGCCAGGTTCTCTAAAGAATGTCGTCCTCGGCGGGGACGCCGCCTTCGTCTTCCCACCGGTTCACTTCCCAGACTTCCTCGCGGCTGAATTTGAGGCGCGCGCCGGCGCCGCCGCCATTTTCGGCGATGAATACGACGCCCGCGGCCTCGAGGGCGGCGCGCAGGCGCCGGCGAGTGGTCTCGTCGGCCGCGCGGAAGCGCTTTTCGAAGTCCGCGACGGTCTGCACGTCGATGGACGCTGCCTGCGACAACTGCTGCTGCGACCAGTCGATGAGTGCGCGGCCGGCACGGCACTGGGAAGCGGTGAGCGCGGTGGCGACGACGACGGCGGTGTTCATGCGCGCGAGCGTACTCCGCGCGCGGGCACGTCGCCAAGAGAGGAAGTGTTACATCGCGCACGCTGTGAGGCGCCGGAGCAACGGGTGGAGCGCCGTCACGGCATAATCCCGCGCGTGACGGAACTGGCCCGGGAATATCTGCAGCGTACTCGCGAAGTGCTCGACACCGCGTTCCAGGGCTATTTCGTGCTCAAGGACCAGCCCTCACGCCGCTCCGCCGGTTTCCGCAACGTCATCGTATTCGGCGCCGCGGTGCGCAAGGTGCTCGAGGACCTGCCCTCCGACGGCGGCGAGTTCGACAAGTGGTACAAGCCCATCCGCAAGGAGTTCAAGAGCTCCGTGCTCATGAGGCTCTTCGGCGAGCTGCTCGCCGAGATCCGCAAGCGCGACGCGGCGGGCGTCGACAGCAAGGCGCGCGTCGTGGGCTTCAATTACCCGGCGGACGTGCCCAAGCTGGGTAGCGGCCCGCAAACGCGCGGGAGCTCTTCATGGGCGATGAGGTGGGCGGTGTCGGCTGGGAAGTCGAACTGATGCCCGGCGTCATCGAGAAGTACTACGCCATCCTGCCGGCGGCCTACGGCACGGCCGAGGAATTCCTGGTTCACCGCCGTCGCGCAGACCTCGAAGGATCCGCGGGCGCTCGATGCGGTGAAGGTCTGCGAGCAGTTCATCACGACGCTCGGAAAGGTGCTGCGCGGGGCCGAGCAGCACCTGTGAAATGGGGACATTCCTGATTTCCTGGGGAAAAGGGGACAGGGCTCGATTGAAGGGGTGTGCAAGTTCGAGCGTTGGCTCCACC
>CAVZED010000019.1:0-81687 GCA_963774045.1 uncultured Pseudomonadota bacterium | reverse complement strand
TGGTTTCGTGCGGCGGCGGAGGCGGCGGCGGTCAAGGTGGAAATCCGCCGCCCCCGGTTCTCACCGTCTTCGTCGCGACCCAGCCCACGGGCGCGGCGCCTTCGGCGCCATTCGCCGTCCAGCCCGTCGTCCACCTGCGCAGAAACGGCGCGACCAATGCCGCCGACAACACCACCGTGGTCACGGTCGCCATCGTCACCGGCACGGGCGCGGCCGGCGCGCAGCTCACCGGCACGACAACGGCGACAGCCGTCGCGGGCATCGCGACGTTCACCAATCTCGGCATCAACACGGCGGGCAGCAACTACCAGCTGCGGTTGACGGCCGCGGGCCACACCGAGGCCAGCAGCTCGGCATTCAGTATCACGGCCCCACCCGTGCGCACACTCGCCGTCACCACGCAGCCGGCCGGTGCGGTACCGGCGGCGGCGTTCACGACGCAACCCGTGGTGCAGGTACGCAGCAACGGCACGCTCGATGCCACGGACAACACCACCGTCTCTCGGCTTCGCTGGTGGCTGGCACCGGCGCGGTCGGCGCTACGCTATCCGGCACGACCACAGCCACCGCGACGAGTGGCGTGGCCACGTTCACCAATCTCGGTGTGAGCCTGGCGGGCACCGGCTATCAATTGCGATTCACGGCCACTGGCGTTACCGAAGCGACGAGCGGCGCGTTCGCGGCGGCGGTACCGGGTACGGCGATCCCTCCGGCCACGCCGCCCGCCAGCAACGTCACTTTCAACATCGACAGCACCCAGGACGTGCGCGCCATCTCGCGCTTCATCTATGGCATGAACTTCTGGGACTCCGCGCAGCGTCCCGCGAATCTCACGCTGTCGCGCTCGGGCGGCAACCGCAACACCGCATACAACTGGGAGACGAACGACAGCAACGCGGGCGCCGACTGGTTCAACCAGAACGACGATTTCATGGGCGGAGGCAACACGCCGAACGGCGCCATCGCGCCCGGCATCGCATCCGCCCGCAACGGGAATGCCGGCATGCTCGTCACCCTCCCGACGATCGGCTACGTGGCGGCCGATCACCTGGCCGGCGGCGACGTCAACCAGACGCCTAACTACCTCGCCGTGCGCTTCAGGCAGAGCGTGCCGCGCAAGAACGCGCCGTTCACGCTGACGCCGGACACCACCGACGCGTTCGTCTACCAGGATGAATACATCAACTTCCTGGACCAGACCTACCCGGGGGCGTTCGCCGCATCGGACAACCCGATCTTCATCAGCCTCGACAACGAAGTCGACATCTGGCACGCGACGCACGCGCGCCTGCGCGGCGACGCGGTTGGACAGAACGGCACGAACATCGGTTACGCCGAGGTCGTGCAGCTCACTCGCGACTACGCGAACGCCGCCAAGGACGTGAATCCGGCTGTCACCACATTCGGCCCCGTCAACTACGGCTGGCAGGGATTCGTGCGGCTGCAGAACGCGCCTGATCACAATGACCGCGATTTCCTCGATTTCTTCCTGCAGCAGATGGCCCAGGCGGAGGTCACCGACGGGCGTCGCGTGCTCGACGTGCTCGACATCCACTGGTACCCGGAGGCGCAGGGCGGTGGCGTGCGCATCACGGGCACGGAGACCGCGGCGGATGTGGTCGCCGCGCGCAAGCAGGCGCCGCGCAGTCTCTGGGATCCGACGTATACCGAGACGAGCTGGATCACTGGCTGCTGCTCCGGCGGACCCATCCGCCTGTTGCCACGGATCAAGGACAAGATCGCGGCGAATTATCCGAACACGCGGCTGGCGATCACGGAATACAACTATGGCGCGGGCCAGCACATCTCAGGCGGCATCGCCCAGGCCGACGCGCTCGGTGTGTTCGGCCGCGAGGGCCTGTACGCCGCCACCCACTGGCGACTGTCGAACGACAACGACTTCATCTATGGCGCATTCGAGATTTTCCGCAACTACGACGGCGCCAACGGCAGCTTCGGCGACACCAGCATTCGCGCGACGAATACGGACGTGGCGAACGCGTCCGTCTACGCCAGCGTCAACGCCGGCAACGCCGCGCGCATGGTGGTGGTGGCGGTCAACAAGAGCGACTCCGCGCAGACCGCGGGCATCGCGGTCACGCACACGACGCAGTTCCGCACCGCGCGGGTTTACACGCTGACCAGCGCCAACTCCGTGCCGCAACGCCAGGCCGACATCGACATCACGCTGACGAACGCTTTTCAGTACAACATGCCGGCGAACAGCGTGACGACGCTCGTGCTGTTGCCGTAGCGACTGACGGCGGTCAGCCGCGCGGCTTGTTCTTGTCGTTCACCGACTGCTCGATCAGCGTCGCGACGCCGCGCGGATCTTCCTGCTGCGCCACGTGGCCGCCGGGAAAGGTGCGGATCGTCCAGCCGCGCGCGACGGCGCGCTGCCAGCTCTTGTCCGTCTTCGCGCGCTCCTCGGCTGATTTGTCCTTCGGGACGAAGGCGACGTAGGTCACCGGCAATGCCAGGGCGGCCGGATTCCGGTACGAAACCGGTTGATTGAAGCACTTGATCGATTGCTTGACGCTGTGCGGGGCGGGCGCGCCAGGCTTGACCCAGGGCACCTGCATGAAACCGTCCTTGAATCTTTCGGGATCCCGCGGGCCGTCACCACCGAAAAGGTTCCACAGCGACATGCCGTCATCGGGCACGGCGGCGTCGAGAAACACCACGTGGCGAATTCGTTCCGGAATCCGGTCGATGACGCCCGTGATCACCATGCCGCCGTAGCTGTGGCCGGTGAGAACGACGTCGCGCAGATCCTCGAACAGGATCAGGTTCACGACGTCGTTTATGTGGGTCTGCAGATCGACGTCGGTGCTGTTGAGGTGTTCGCGTTCGCCCAGGCCGGTGAGGGTGGCGCGGTACACCGTGTGGCCATCGTCGGTGAGAAATTTTCCGGTGCTCTTCCACTCCCACCCGCCAGCGGTGGCACCGTGGACGAGTACGAATGTGTACTTTTCGGCGGCTTGCGCAGCGTGCGCGCCGAAAGCTAGGACCATCAGGCCGATCAGCAGGACAACGAAACGAGGCGGATGATTTTTCATGGAGCACTTTCTAAGCGGTTGCGCGCTGGACGGCAATCGCACTTCGGAATCGGTGCATCGTGAAAACGCTATCCCAGCATCTTCGGAGTCGCCGTGCTAGCGTACCGGCGAAATCCGGGGGGAAGACGATGCTCGAAAATACGCCGTGGATTAACCCATGATCCGCCAGTTGTTCGCGTTGCGCTGGTGGATGATCAGCCTGATCACCGTCGGCACGATCCTGAATTACATGACCCGCACGATGCTCGGCGTGGCCGCGCCGACGATCATGGGAGATTTCGGGATCACCGAGAAGGAATACTCCTGGGTCACGGGATTCTTCCAGGCCGGCATCATGCTGCAGCCGCTCGTCGGCTACGTGATGGATCACATCGGCCTCAAGCTGGGCTTCGGCCTGTTCGCGTTGGCGTGGGGCGGGATCATGATGCTGCACGGCGTGGCAACCAGCTGGCCCATGCTCGCGGCGCTTCGAGGTTTCATGGGCATGGCCGAGGGTTCGGCGCAGCCCGGCGGAATGAAGGCGGTGGCCGAGTGGTTTCCGGCGAGGGAGCGCGGCTTCGCCGGCGGCTTCTACAACATCGGTGCCTCGTTCGGCTCGATGCTGGCGGCGCCGCTGGTGGCCTGGGCCATCCTGTTCCATAGCTGGCGCCTCGCGTTCGTGATCGCCGGTGGCATGGCGCTGGTGTGGGTGGCGGTGTGGTTCCGCTTCTATTACTCGCCGAAGCAGCACCCGGTCACTGTCGAAGGAAGAGCGTGAGCTCATCGAATCCGGGCAGGAGGCGCACGTGGCGGAGAGCGCCGCCAAACCGTCGATCCTGGGCCTGCTCAAGCAGCGCAATGTCTGGGGCATCGCGATCCCGCGGCTGCTCGCCGATCCGACCTGGGGCACCTTGTCGTTCTGGGTACCTATCTACCTGATGAGGGAGCGCGGCTTCGACATCAAGCAGATTGCCCTGTTCGGCTGGCTGCCGTGGTTGACCGCGGACATCGGCTGCATGGTGGGCCCCACCATTGCATGGTGGCTGCAGAAGCGCGGCGTCAGCCTCGTCAACGGCCGCCGCTGGGCATTTACCGTCGGCGCACTGCTGATGACGGGCATGATGTTCGTCGCCAAGGTCGAAGATCCGTACGTCGCGATGGCGCTGATCTGCCTCGGCGGCTTTGCGCACCAGACGCTGTCGATTTCGGTCATCACCATCTCTTCGGACCTGTTCCGCAAGAATGAAGTCGCGACGGTCACCGGCATGGGCGGCTTGTGCGGCAACCTCGGCATCCTGCTGTTCTCGCTGCTCATCGGCGGCCTCGTGACGACCGTCGGCTACAGTCCCTTCTTCGTGGCGCTGGGCGTGATCGACATCATCGGCGCCATCTGGCTCTGGACGGTCGTGCGTGATCGCACCAACCCTGCGCTCGGGGCGGCGAAATGATCCGCAATCCGATCCTGCCGGGCTTCAATCCCGATCCATCCATCCTGCGGGTCGGCGACGATTTCTACATCGCCACCTCCACGTTCGAATGGTATCCCGGCGTGCAGATCCACCACTCGCGCGACCTCGCGAACTGGCGCTTGCTGACGCGGCCGCTGCGCCGGGCGGCGCAGCTCGACATGCTCGGCGATCCCGATTCGTGCGGTGTCTGGGCGCCGTGCCTGACGTTCAGCGATGGGCTCTTCTGGCTCATCTACACGGACGTCAAGCGTTACGGCCGTACGACGGTCGGCGGCGCATCGGGCGCGTCGCTGCGCGACTTCCACAACTACCTGGTCACGTGCCCGACGATCGACGGCGAGTGGTCGGATCCGGTGTACCTGAACAGCAGCGGCTTCGATCCGTCGCTGTTTCATGACGACGACGGCCGCAAGTACCTCGTGAACCAGCTCTGGGACCATCGGCCCGGGCGCAACCGCTTCGCCGGCATCGTGTTGCAGGAATACGCGCACGCGCAGCGCAAGCTCGTCGGCGAGCGCCAGAACATCTTCAAGGGCACGGCCATCGGCTTCACGGAAGCGCCGCATCTTTACAAGCGCAACGGCTGGTACTACCTCATCACGGCCGAGGGCGGCACCGGCTGGGGACACGCGATGACGATGGCGCGTTCGCGTTCGCTCGCCGGACCCTACGAGCTGCATCCGGACAAATACATCGTCACGGCGCGGCATCGTCCCGACGCGCCGCTGCAGCGCGCCGGTCATGGCGACCTGGTGGAAACGCAGGCAGGGGAGACCTACGCCGTCTATCTATGCGGACGGCCGCTCGCCAACCGCGGCCGTTGCGTGCTCGGCCGCGAGACCGCGATCCAGAAGATGGTCTGGGGACGCGATGACTGGCTGCGCACGCTCGATGGCAGCGGCGTGCCCGAGCTCGAGACTCCCGCGCCCGTGCTGCCCGCGGCGCCCGGTGACACGCGGCGGGCCGATGCCGTTCGCGAGGATTTCGACGGCGATACATTGCCCATCGACTTCCAGTGGCTGCGCTCGCCGCATGCGGGGGAGTTGTTCTCGCTGAGCGAACGTCGCGGGTACCTGCGGCTGTATGGCCGCGAAAGCATCGGCAGCATTTTCCGGCAGTCGCTGGTCGCGCGCCGCCAGCAGGCTCATTGCTACAGCGCCACGACCGCGATGGAGTTCGAGCCGGCGCACTTCCAGCAGGCGGCCGGGCTCGTGTGTTACTACAACTCCGCGAAGTTCCATTACCTGCACGTCTCGCACGACGAGGAGCACGGCCGGCACCTGCGCGTGATGTCGTGCACGCCGGACTCGCCGCAATCGGACGCGTTCACGGTCCCGGTTCCGGTCCCGGAGGGCCGCATCGAATTGCGCGTGGAAGTGGATTTCGAGCGCCTGCGCTTCGGATACCGCACGGGCGCCGAGTGGAAATTCCTGCCCGAGGTCTTCGACGCCAGCATTCTCTCCGATGAGGCTACCGCACCGGGCGCGCCCAATTTCACCGGCGCTTTCGTGGGCGTGGCCTGCCAGGACGTCTCGGGCACGGCGCAACCCGCGGATTTCGACTACTTCGAGTACCGCGAGCGCGAGTACCGGCGCGCGGTCTGTTGACCGGTGAAGCGGGTCCTGAACCGACGCGATTTCCTGGCACTGTCCGCATCGGTGGCCGGGGCAGCGGTTCCGGGCCGGCGGCCGCCGAATATCCTGCTGATCGTCGCCGACGATCTCGGCTACAGCGATCTGGGTTGTTATGGCGGTGAGATCGACACACCCGATCCTGAACGCGCTCGCGGCCAACGGCCTGCGCTTCTCGCAATTCTATTCCACCGCCCGTTGTTGCCCCTCGCGGGCCAGCATCCTCACCGGGCAGTACCCGCACAAGGTGGGAGTCGGTCACATGGTCACGGACATGGGCCATCCCGGCTACCGCGGGCGACTCTCCGAGAATGCCGTGACGATCGCCGAAGTCGTGAAGTCGGCCGGTTACCGGACCTTCATGTCCGGCAAGTGGCACGTGGGAACCAGCGATCCGACGCGTCATGGATTCGAGCAGTACTTCGGCACGCTCATCAGCGCGCAGACGTTCTGGGATCCCGCGCAATACCTGCGCCTGCCCCAGGGAAGCAAGACGCGAAGCTACGACAGGGATGCTTTCTACGGCACCGACGCGCTGACCGATTACGCCGTCGATTTTCTCGAGGATGCCCGCACGACCCCGGATCGGCCGTGGTTCCTCTATCTGGCGTTTCACGCGCCGCATTTTCCGCTGCACGCGCGTCCCGAGGACATCGCCAAATACCGCAACAGATACACGGCGGGATGGGATTTTGTCAGACAGGAGCGCCTGGCCCGGATGAAGCAGCTGCGGCTGGTGGCGCGCGGTACCCGATTGTCGCCGCGCTCGAAGTTCACCAACCACGGCGAGACCGTCAGCGCGGAGAACCCGCCGTGGGACAGCCTGCCGGAAGACCGCCGCGCGGATCTGGCGATGCGGATGGCGATCTACGCGGCGATGGTCGATCGCATGGACCAGAACATCGGGCGCGTGACGGCGGATCTGCGCGCCAAGGGTGAATTGGACGACACGCTCATCCTTTTCCTGAGCGACAACGGCGCGTGCGCCGAATGGGATCCGTTTGGTTTCGATGTCAGCTCGAGTCCCAACAACGTCCTGCACCGGGGCGATGACCTGGCGCGGATGGGCAGTCGGGGGACTTATCACAGCGTGGGTTCGGCCTGGGCGAATGCGTCGAACACTCCCTGGCGGATGTACAAGCACTACTCGCACGAGGGAGGCATCAGCACTCCGTGCATCGTGCACTGGCCCGCCGGATTCCGTCGCCGCAATGCCATCGAGAACACGCCGGCCCACCTCATCGACCTGATGCCGACGATCGTTGCGGCGTCCGGTGCGCATTACCCCGAGAGGATCGACGCGCGACGGATTCCGCCCATGGCGGGCTCGAACCTGATCCCGGCGCTGCGCGGAGAACCCATGCCGGGAAGAACGCTCTATTTCGAACACGAAGGCACGCGGGCCGTGCGCGAGGGACGCTACAAGTTGACCGCGCTTCGCGGTGGGCCCTGGAAACTCTACGACATGGAGCGCGATCGCACGGAGCTGGAAGACCTGGCCGACAAGCAACCGCTGCGGGTCGAGTCGCTGGCGAAGAAGTGGGACGAGTGGGCCGCCGAGAACCAGGTCACGCCGTTGCCGGCCAGTTATCCGGTCAACTACCTCGCGCCGTCCGCCGTCTAACTAGTTAGACGAGGCGCGATTCCCGCGCCGGCGAATTTGTCAGACAGGAGCGTTAGCGCTACCGTCACCTATCTACCCGTGGTTGCGCCCGACGACGCGCGCCGTGCCGATCCATATTCGAATTCGCAGCGACCCATACGAATACGGAAAGTGGATTGCCTTAGTAAAAGCATGCTGATAGCGTGAATCAAATACACGATTCGGGGCGCGTGTTCGCCCCGTTGGACTGACAGGGGGAAACGCGATGACTTCACGGACTATTTTCGGCCGTTCCTTGGTTGCACTCGGCGTCACGGCAGCACTCACCGCCGGCCCACTCTGGGCGCAGGGCGCAGAAACACCTCCACCCGCCAATGCCGGCGACCCGGCGGAAACCGGCGAAGAACTGAACGAAATCCTGGTCACCGGATCCCGCACCATCACGGAAGCGGTCCGGTCGCCGACCCCGATCACTTCGGTCGACATTTCGGCGCTGGCGGTCACCACGCCGAGCGACACGGCCGACGCGCTGAACAAGCTGCCGACCGATCATCGGCGGCCGCACGCCGCGCAACCAGGGCAATGCGCAGCACCAACAACGGCGGCAACACGCTTGTCGCTGCGCAACTTCGGCCCGTCGCGCACCCTGGTGCTGCTGGACGGGCACCGTGTTGCGCCGAACAACCAGGACGGCTCGGTCAACATCGACACGCTGCCGCAGATGCTGGTGAAGCGGGTCGATATCGTCACCGGCGGCGCTTCGGCGATCTACGGATCCGACGCGGTCGCCGGCGTGGTCAATTTCGTGCTCGACAAGGATTTCACCGGCCTGTCGCTCAAGGCCGATGACGGCCTGTCGAAGTACGGCGATGGCGAGGAGTACCAGGTCGGCGCGGCCTGGGGCACGTCCCTGTTCAGCGACCGCGGCCATTTCGAGGTCGCGGCCCGCATGCGGCACCAGGACATGATCCCGATCAGCGAGCGCCCCTATGGCGAAGATGGCCAAGCCTGGCTGCTGACCGGCAACGGTTCGGCCGGCCAACCCGTTCACGAACACGCCCTATTCGCGTGTTTTCAACAGCGGCCAGAACGGCAACGTCAAGTGCGGCGCGGCCTGCGGTTTCAACAACCACACGTTCAACGCGGCTGGGACGCTCCGGGCCCGCTGGTTCCACGGCACCGCCGACCGGCAGCGGCGGCGTGCAGTCGGGCGGCGACGGCGCGTACATCAAGTACGGCACCTTCCGCTCGGAAGTCGAGATGAAGGATGTGTTCGCGCGCTTCAGCCTCGACCTCGGCGACAGCGCCAACTGGTATGTGCAGGGAACCTGGGCGCAGGCCGAAAACGCTTCCGACTGGATCCACTGGGTCGTGAGCCCGAACGCCAGCCGCCCCAACACCCTGTTCGCGAACAATCCGTTCCTCACGCCGGCCACGCAGCAGCTGCTGGGCGCCAGCATCGTCTGCGGAACTCCCGGCCGCGACCGGCTGGCGCTGCCTGCCGGCCACGCCGCCACGTCTCGCCGGCAAACCGGCACCACGCCGCCGCCGCCGCCGACGACGCCGTTCTTCTCCAGCCCGCGCTACCTGAACACGATCGATGGACAGGAAGTCAACGGCGAGCCCGAACCGCCTGTATCGCACTCTCGGCGATCAGCGGACATGGAACGTGGAAACCGGCCTCACCGGTGAGCTGGGCGGTTTCAGCTGGGACGTGTACTACAACCACGCCGTCAGCGAGCTCACGGTCACCAACCCGAACAACACGGACAACGCCAAGTACCTGGCCTCGCTCGACGCGGTGAACGTCGGCGGCACCATCCTGTGCTGGGTCACGACCCAGCCGCAGTTCGCCAGCCTGTATCCCGGCTGCGTGCCCATGAACATCGTCGACCCGACGGGCCTTCCGCGGAGTCATATAACTATCTGCGCAACCAGCACTTCGTGGCTCGCTGACCCAGGAGCTGGACAACGTCGGCGGCTCGATCGGCGGCGGTCTGTGGGGCTTCGGGCTTCCGGCCGGCGAAATCATGGCCAGCGTGTCGGCCGAAGCGCGCTGGGCCACGTACGAGATGGAGAGCGACTTCCTGCCCACGGACTTCGTCAATTGCACGGGCCTGCGCATGTGCCTCGCCGGCGGTACGAACGCCGCGCCGGTGCGCTGGGTGCAGAACACCAACGCGCCGGTCGACGCGAAAAACAACGTCTATGAAGGCGCGCTGGAATTGAACATCCCGCTGCTCAAGGACATGCCGGGGTTCCAGGACGTCTCGACCAACCTGGCGGGTCGCTAGACCAAGTATTCGACCTTCGAGGCGGTCGAATCCTGGAAGGTCGGACTCAACTGGCAGATCATCGATTCGATCCGGTTCCGCGGCACGCTGTCGTCGGACATCCGGGCGCCGAACCTCAACGACCTGTTCCAGCCGGCCGGCATCACGTCGACCAGCTACAACGACCGGCTCACCGGCGGCAGCACCCAGGGCATGCGGCTGGCTTCGCGCGGCAACCCGATCGCTGACGCCGGAAGAGGGCAAGACGTTCACGGCGGGACTGGTGTTCACGCCCGGCTTCATTCCGCGCTTCAGCCTGTCGGTCGACTTCTACGAGACCAAGCTGACGAATGCGATCACCGGCCTCAACTATGCGAACGACAACGTCCAGGCCGTTTGCCTGGCCACCGCGCCTGCCTACGACTCGCCGGTCTGCGACCTGGCGGTGCGCCCGATCACCGATCCGACCGATCCTAACTACCTGAACCCGGCCGTCAACATGCCGACGGAAGTCCGCAATGCGCCGGCCAATGCGGCGCTGCAGAAGACCAAGGGGTATGACCTGCAGCTCGACTACAACTGGGACATGGCGGGCGGCCAGTTCACCGCTGCGCCACCTGGCGACCTTATCAGCCGACCAACTCCACGCTCACCACGAAGCTGTCGCCGTTCTACACCTGGGCGGTCGCAGCCCGAGCTGTGCAGACCACGTTCCTGTCGTACGAGAACGGCAGCTGGGCCGTGGCGCTGCAGAACCGCTGGCTGAGCAGCGTCAGTCTCAAGACCAGCGACAATGACCTCAACGGTTCCGCCAGCGCCCCGTCCGGCACCCAGTACTACGTGGACTCGAGCCTCGACGCCTACAACGTCCTCGATACCACGATCAGCAAGGAGTTCGACGTCAGCGACGGCAAGATGGAAGCCTTCCTGACCGTGAACAACGTGTTGAACGAGCGCGCTCCGCTGTTCCCCTCGGCCTCGGGTTGCCGGGACTGTTCTATCCCACGCTGGGCTTCTACGACGACATGGGCCGCTTCTACACGGCCGGTGTCAAAGTGAAGTTCTGACCGGCGCACATCAACGAGGGGTATCGAAATGAAGACACAAGCACGCGTTCTCGCGGCGCTCCTCGGCGCGGCGGCATGTTTCTCTGCCGCCTCGGCCCAGGAGACCATCCCGAGCGACATCTACGACCCGACCGGCCTGGTATCAGAGCGGCGCCCGGAGCTCGTCAGTCTCGCGGCGGGCTTCAGTTTCACGGAAGGCCCCGCGGTCGACCGGCACGGAAACGTGTTCTTCACGGACCAGCCCAATGACAGGATCTACCGTTGGGACGCCAGGACCAGCGAGGTAACGCTGTTCCTGGAAGGCACGGGTCGCGCCAACGGCATGGCCTTCGACCGCGACGGAAACCTCATCGCCGCCGCGGACCTGCACGGAGAGCTGTGGAAGATCCGTCCGGATGGCAGCCACAAGGTCCTGATCGACAACTATCAGGGCAAGCTGCTGAATGGTCCGAATGACGTGTGGATCAATCCCGTCAACGGCGGCATGTACATCACGGACCCGATTTTCCCCCGGGGATACTGGGACGCCGATGATCCGCGCCAGCAGCCCTGGGAACCGACACGCTCGGAGCAGGCGCCGCAGGGCAAGGGCGGCCACGTCTACTTCCTTCCTCACAAGGGCCGGCAGCTGGTGAGAGTGACGTCGGACGCCCTGGGATGGGAGTCCGATGCCTGGCCGAACGGAGTCGTCGGCACGCCTGACGGAAAGAAGCTCTACGTCAACAAGTGGTACTACGACAACAAGGGCGGAACCTGGGTGTTCGACATCAAGCGTGACGGCACGCTCGCCAACATGCGCAAGTTCAGCGACTGGGGCGGCGATGGCATGTCGATGGACGAGCTGGGCAACGTCTACATCAGCAATGGCGAAGGCGTGATGGCGTTCGATCCCGACGGCAACAACATCCTGAGGATTCCCACCGGCGGCGGCGCGACCAACAACACGTTCGCCGGGCGCGATGGCAGGACGCTGTTCATCACCGGTCCCGTGGACCGCGTGACCGCCATCCGCATGAAGGTGAAAGGTTCAGAGTTCCGCTGGCGCGGTCGCGACTGCGCTCCGCATTGATCGGCGTCCGCGCCGTCAATGAAGTTTCAGGACGACGACTGACTTTGCCGGCGCGACAAACGAGGCGACACCGGCCCGGACGGTAATCCTGCCGAGGCCGGATGGCGCCAGCGGATCGGGCTGGCCGAATTCCGGCCTGGCATCCATGGACGGGGCCGTAATCACCCGTCCCGTCGCTGCGCGGACATCTTTATTTCCGGTGTCGATCGAAACGTTCGCGGCCCGGCCCGGATCCAGATTGACCAGCGATATCGTCATTCGGCCGTCCTTGTCACGTGACGCGCTGACGCTGAGCGACGGCACCTTCACGGCATCGAGCGCATAGTCCGGCGCCACGACGCGCGTCGGCAGCAGCGTGGCGCCGTGGTGCGACTGGTAGAGGTCGAACACGTGGTAGGTCGGTGTCAGCAGCATCCTTTCCTTGTCCGGTGAGGATCAGGGACTGCAACACGTTCACCATCTGCGCGAGGTTCGCCATGCGCACGCGCTCGGCGTGGTTCTGAAAAATGTTGAGAGTGAGGCCGGCGATCACCGCGTCGCGCAGCGTGTTCACCTGATACAGGTTCGACGGCCGCTTCTTGTCCGTCGCCCACCATGCGCCCCATTCACTGAACGAGATTCCGACGTGGCCCGTCGGGATCGTAGCGATCGAGGATCGCAGAGTGGCGCGCGATCATCTCATCCGTCTTCCACGTGCGCTCCATCGCTCGCGCCCAGTCCGCCTCGCTGAAACCGACGGCAGGACTCTTCTTTCCCCAGTCGTTTCCCGAGAAGGTGTAGAAGTGCACCGAGATCATGCCGATCTGCGGTTGTTTGCCGACGTACGCGAGCGTCGTCGGCAAGTCCGGCGGGATGGCGGTAAAGCGCACGCTTCAGCAGCGTTTCCGTCCATGCGTAGTCATCGGAGTTGGCGTCGGAAGCGATCAACGTCCCATAGGGCTGCGAGAACGCTGACGTACTGGCGATACGTGTCAGCGTAGTACTCGGCCGTCATGTTGCCACCGCAGCCCCAGGTCTCGTTTCCGATCCCGATGAATGGCACCTTCCAGGGCTCGGAGCGGCCATTGCGCGCACGTTCCTGCCCGGCGCCGGAATTTGCGGGACCCGTGAGGTATTGCAACCAGCTCTGGGCCTCGGCGGGCGAACCGCTCGCCAGGTTGACGGAGATGAATGCTTCGGCGCCCACCTGTTCGATGAAGTCCATGAA
This sequence comes from uncultured Pseudomonadota bacterium, assembly GCA_963774045.1. Classification (GTDB taxonomy): domain Bacteria; phylum Pseudomonadota; class Gammaproteobacteria; order Steroidobacterales; family Steroidobacteraceae; genus CADEED01. The sequence goes on along the minus strand of CAVZED010000019.1, from coordinate 68,330 downwards.
CTCATGGGTGCCGAACTGGTTGGTCTCGAGCTCATCGCCCCAGGCGGTGTTCACGCCGCGCGGACGTTGGTCGCGCGGGCCGATCGCGTCGCGCCAGTGGTAGGTCTCGGCGAAACATCCGCCCGGCCAACGTATCAGCGGAATGCGGATCTTCCGCAGCGCGGCGACGACGTCGTTGCGGATGCCGCGCGTGTTGGGGATCGAAGAATCCGTCCCGACCCAGATACCCTCGTACACGCCGCGGCCGAGATGCTCGACGAACTGACCGTAGATGTTCGGGTTGATCACGGCGCCGGGTCGGTCTGGCTCGATGGTTATGCGCGCGTCGAAGGTGTCGGCGCGCGACGGCGCGATCGTCAGCCCCAGTAGAACCGCACCGATTCCGAGAAACTTCATCACCATGGGCTGCTCCCGCCCGGTGGCGGTTTCGGTCGCTTCCCGACGGGCATGTCGAAAACCGCGAGCCGGATCAATCTTGTCATCGCCTCGCGTGCGCCGTCCGCGTCCTTCGCGGCAATGGCGTCGTACACGCGCACGTGATCCGGCACCGGATCGCGTTCGATCTTCGCGAGCCTCTGTTTGTATTCGGTGAGCGCATTGACCGCGGCGGTCACGCCGTTGGTCAATGAAATCAGGAAAGGATTCCTCGTGGCCGCGAGGAGGGCGGCGTGGAATGCCTTGTCTGCCTCGCGGCCCTCCGGTTTGTGGAGCGTGTGCCGCGTCATGTCGTCCAGTGCGTCCCGCATGTTCATGAGATGGCTTCGACTGCGCCGTTTGGCCGCCAGGCCCGCGGCCGCCGGTTCGACCATCGTGCGCAACTCGAAAATGCCGTGAATGATTTCTGGTCTGGGCACGCCGCCGAACACCCACGCGAGCACGTCGGGGTCGAGCAAATGCCATTCGGAGGTATTGCTCACGCGCGTGCCGGTATGGGGCCGGGTGTGGATCAAACCCTTGGCGCCCAGGATTCTCATCGCCTCGCGATACGCCGTGCGCGATACACGCCTTTGTGCGCTGGCTTCCAGCTCGCCCTCCAGCACCTGTCCCGGTCGCAGGAGTCCGGCCACGATGGCCTGGCCGATTTCGCGCGCAATCGTGCCATGTACTCGCAGCAGCCTCGCGGGCCTGGCGGTGCGCGGTTCGGTTATTCGAGCGATGCTGCGGTGAGGCAAGAGACCGCCATGATGTCCCCTTCGGTCGATGTGTCAAGGGCGCTTTCACTATGGCAATCGACTTACGCATCGCCACCGGATGAATGCCAAAACGTGTATTGCATCCGCCCGGAATCCGATTGACATCGATCGCGGCCGGATCGAGCCTAAGTGCGTGCAGCTGGATTAGTTAGGAATAGAAGAAGAATCTGTTGAGGGGGAATCGGTGTTGCCGATATTCGCATGCAGCGCCGCGGTCACGGCGCTGCTCACTGCCGCTTTCCCCCTTGCGCGCTGGATTCCAATGCAGGAGGGGAGACGATGAAAATCAGAAGACAGGGTTCCTGGCGGGCTTCGCATGCGGCCCTCATTTCCGCGACGTCGCTGGCAAGCATGGGTGCGATCGCCCAGACTACCGAGCCGGCCGACCCGGCCTCGCGCGGTACCGATCCCGAGGTCGTCCAGGACACGATCGTGGTCACGGGCACCAGCATCAAGGGCGTCGCGCCCATTGGCTCGAATCTCGTGACCGTCGGCGTCGACGAGCTCGAGAAATCGGCGGCGATCAACCTGTCGACGCTGGTCAACACGATCCCGGCGCTGAGCACGAACGGATCGCTGGCACAGGGCGAGAATCTCTGGTCGTTCTACAGCCCTCAAATCCACCAGCTCGGTGGATCATCGTCTAACACCACGCTGGTCGTCATCGACGGCATGCGCATGCCCGGCGGCGGCGCGCAGTTCAACCAGACCGATCCGAACATCATTCCGACCTCGGCCATGCAGCGCGTCGACGTGCTGGCCGACGGCGCCTCCTCGGTATACGGCTCCGACGCCGTCGCCGGCGTCGTCAACTTCGTCACGCGGCGAACCTACGATGGTCTGTCGATCAACTCTTCGATCGCCAACGCCGACAGCTACGACAACTGGGATCTGAACGGCATCTGGGGCAAGACCTGGGAGGAAGGCGGCATCTATGTGGCCGCCCAGTACAGTTATGCCTCGGAGTTGTTCGTGAAGGATCGCGATTGGGCGAGCCGGGGCGACTATCGGCCGTTCGGCGGCTCGAATACCAATAGCTTCACCTGCGAGCCGGCGACGATTCGTCGTGACCGGCGTGAGCGCGGCACAGTGCCTGCCGGGCAGCTTCCTGTCGCCGGGTGCCACGGCACCGGTGGCGAACAACGCCGCGCTCAATGCCGAGTGCAACCTGTCCGTGTATAACTCGTTCATCCCATCGCAGTATCGGGCCAATGCGCTGATGCGCGTGGTGAATGATTTCTCGGACAAGCTGTCGTTGTCCGCGTCCTCAACTACAACCGCAACCAGACGCACCAGGATGCCGCACCCGGGCAGCTCAACAACGTAACCGTGTTCGGTCCGGGCGCTGCCATCGCCGGTCAGCAGAACCCGTTTTTCACCGCGCCAGCCGGCGAACCGGATGCGAACCGGGAAACCATCAAGTGGCTCGCGCTGCGCGACGACGGTAAGTATGGTTACACCGAGTCGCAACAGGACGTGATCTACGCCAACGTCGTTCTCGACTACAAGCTCAGTGACAGCTGGTCGCTGACCGTCTCCGACTCGATCGGCTGGAACCGCTCCTCGCTCGACGGTTTCAAGCAGTTCTGCAACGCGTGCGCCAATCTCGCGCTCAACGGCACCACGCAATCCAGTGGCAGCACGACCGCGTCGAGTGTCCCCGGCCAGAACGTCGTGGTGCTGCAGCTGCCGCTCACCACGAGCAATGCGCTCGACGTGTGGAACGAAGGTTCCGCGAACCTCACCAATCCCTTCGTGCTGAATTCGCTCTACACGAACAACACGCAGAACAACAACTACAACACCTTCAACCAGCTCCGCGCCGTCGTGCAGGGCGACCTGTTCGATCTGCCCGCCGGCCCGGTGAAGCTCGCCGTGGGCGGCGAACACATGTGGCAGGACCAGCAATTCAAGCTGAGCGGCGGCAACAACACGGGTCCGACCACCACGGGATCGGGCTATCGCGTCTACAACTTCGATCGAGACATCGTGTCGGCCTTCGCCGAAGTGGCCGTGCCGCTGGTTTCGCCGGAAATGGGTATCCCGGCGCTGTACCAGATCGACCTGAGTCTCGCGGCCCGCTATGACGACTTCTCGGACGTCGGTGACACCACCAATCCGAAATACGGCTTCAGCTGGAACTTCATCAAGAGCCTGCGGGTCCGCGGCAACTACGCCGAGTCGTTCGTGGCGCCGCCGATCGCGGTCATCGGTGATCCCTCGCAGGGATACCTCTACGCATCGGGAAGCGTGGGCGTGCCCAACCCGTCGACGCTCAACGTTCCGGTCGCGAACTATCCCGAAGTCGTCAACGTGCCGGGTGCGGTGGAAGCCAACACCAACATCCCCTGCACCGCCACCTCGGTGTCCTGCACCATCGGACAGAACGGCGCGTCGATGCGCCGCCAGCTCGGTGGCGGGTTCTCGCAGATGGGTCCGCAATTCGGCGAGAGCTACTCGTTCGGCTTCGACTTCGCGCCGGATGTGCTGGAAGGGCTCCGCTTGAGCGGCACCTTCTTCCACAACGACTTCATCGGCGGCGTCAACTCGCCCTCGCCGGCGTCGATCGTGGCGTCAGGCTCTCCGCTGCTCACGATCTGCCCGACGGGGTGCACGCAGGCGCAGATCCTGGAGTTCGCCAACATCGCCAATGGAGCGACCATCGGCGGCTCCATTCCGCCGGTGGTCTACTACCTGATCGACCAGAACGCGCGCAACTGGCTGAACCTGTCGATCGAGGGCTTCGACGCCCAATTCGACATCGCGTTCAAACTGGGTGACAAGGTGCGTGTCCGGGTCGGAACCAGCGGAACGTACTTCACGAAATACGATCAGCACTTCGGTACCAACCCCGAGTTCTCGGTGCTCAACACGTCCGGCTTCAATGGCGTGTTCCCCTCGATCCAGTTCAAGGCACGCACCAGCGCCGGCATCGACGTGGGCAAGCTGTCCGCCGATCTTTACTGGAACCACATCGGCGACTACAAGAACTGGAGTGGCAACACCATCACGCCGCTCACCCGGGATGCCAATGGCAATCCGAACGGCGGCGGCGACACCGTGGATGCGACGAATACCTTCGACCTCCATCTGGCGTTCAAGCTCGCGATCGGCAGCACGGTCGAGGACATGAGTCTGTCGCTCGATGTCCGCAACCTCACCGATGAAGACCCTTCGTTCTTCAACGGCAACCAGGGCGGATTCATGGGTGGCGCGTGGGGTTACGACAACTACACCGCCAATCCGGTCGGACGGCTCATCACGCTGGGAGTACGCACCAACTTCTGAGCGCGTCGTTTCATGGAAGGCACGCTGAAAAAGATCGTGATCGTCGGTGGAGGCGCCGCGGGGTGGATGACCGCCGCGGCGCTTTCAAAACTCCTGCGGCCCGAAGACGTGTCGTTGACTCTCGTCGAATCCGACGAGATCGGCATCATCGGCGTTGGCGAAGCGACGATCCCCGACATGCTGCAGTTCAACCTCTTCCTCGGAATCGCGGAAGCGGAACTGATGCGTGCCACGCAGGCGACGTTCAAGCTCGGCATCGAATTCGTGGACTGGTCGCGCAAGGGAGCGCGCTACTTCCACCCATTCGGTTTTCATGGTGTCGACATCGACGGCCTCGACTTCCACCAGTACTGGCTGCGTTGTCGCGCCAACGGGCATGCGCACCCGATCGGCGAATATTGTCAGACCGAAATCGTCGCGAAGCAGAACAAGTTCGGTTTTCCCGACACGCGGGTCGCCGGCGCGCCGGCGTCCTACCTGCGTTATGCCTACCACTTCGACGCCGCGCTCTATGCGGGCTTCCTGCGCCAGTACGCGGAAACGCGCGGCGTCAGGCGCGTCGAAGGCAAGGTCTGCGAAGTGCTGCGTCACGCCGAGTCCGGCGATCTGACCGGCGTGCGATTCGGCAACGGGCAAACGGTTGCGGGGGACTTCTTCTTCGATTGCACCGGCTTCAGGTCGTTGCTGCTGGACAAGACGCTCGGCGTGCCCTGGGTCGACTGGCGTCACTGGCTGCCGTGCGACGCCGCGCTCGCGGTGGCGAGCGAGCACGACGGCCCGCCGCGCCCCTACACGCGCTCCACGGCGAAACCGGCCGGATGGCAATGGAACATCCCGACGCAGCAGCGCACCGGCAACGGTCACATCTACTGCAGCGAGTTCATGAGCGAGGACGAAGCCACGTCGATGCTGCTCGATGGACCTCGACGGGCAAGTCCTGGGCACACCGCGCCTCATCCGTTTCGCCACCGGCCACCGCCGGCGGTTCTGGGAAAAGAACTGCGTCGCCATCGGTCTGTCGGCCGGATTTCTCGAGCCCCTGGAGTCGACGTCCCTCTACCTCATCCGGCAGGGCATCAGCCGCTTCATCGCGCTGTTTCCCGATGCTTCGCAGCCGGCGATCCTGCGCGACGAATACAACCGCTGGATGCAGAAGGATTTCGAGCAGGTGCGCGATCTGCTCGTCCTGCACTACTACGCCAACGAACGTGACGAGCCGTTCTGGCGTCATTGCAGGAACATGGCCATCCCCGAATCGCTGCAGCGCAGGCTGGCGTTGTTCGCGGAAGGCGGTCGCTTCCTGCGCGGCGAGGGCGAGCTCTTTCCCAACGCGAGCTGGGTCGCCGTCATGCTCGGACAGAACGTGATTCCGCGGGCGGTTGACCCGTTGCTCGCCTCGCGTCCCGCTCGCGGAAATCGAATCGAAGCTGGAACTAGCTGCGCCGCGCGATGAACGAGTTCGCCGACACCCTGCCATCGCATGAACACGCACTGAGGAACTACTGTGCTTCCGGGTCGATAGGTGACCGTGAATTTTCCGCGAGAAAACTGAATACGGTCACCGGCGAGGCTGCCGCGCGTTCCCCCGTGCGGCAGCCTCATTTTAAGAAAGCAGGGGAGTCGTGAAGGAATCGTCATGAAAATCGCGCGGTGGCTCGTCGTCCTGATGGCGGGTGTTTGCGGCGCGGAAGCCGGTGGCGAGTTCCGGCCCGCGGAGACGAACGTGTGGGGCGCGGAATACCCGCGCATCGATGCCTCGGGCCGCGTGCAGATCCGGATCAAGGCGCCCGAGGCGAACAAGGTCAAGCTCAACTTCTGGAGCGGGCCCAAGGTCGACATGGAGAAGCAGGCCGACGGCTTCTGGACCGTCACGACCACGCCGCTCGTTCCCGGCCTGCACTACTACCAGATCAACATCGACGGCGCGGAAGTCAGCGACCCGGGCAGCCACGCGTTCTTCGGCGGCAGCCGGCATGCGAGCGCGGTGGAGATTCCCGAACCCGGCGTCGACTTCTACTCCATCAAGGACGTGCCACACGGGCAGGTGCGCGAGGTGTGGTATCGACTCGAAGGTGACCGGCTCCTGGCGCCACGCGCTCGTCTATCTACCGCCCGGTTACGACGCCGACACGAAGATGCGTTACCCGGTGCTCTACCTGCAGCACGGCGGCGGCGAGGACGAAACCGGCTGGATCCGCCAGGGACGCGCGAACGTCATTCTCGACAACTGCATCGCCGCGAAAGAATGCAAGCCGATGATCGTCGTGATGGCGTACGGCTATGCGCGACGGGCGGGCCAGTCGCTGCCGAACGTGGCTCCCGGTCCGTCTCCGGAAGCGGCGCGTGCGCGCGAGGAAATGGCGAAGACGTTCGAGGACGACGTGAAGCTCGCGCTGATCCCGTTCGTCGACAAGACCTACCGGACGCTGACGGATCGCGACCATCGCGCGATGGCGGGACTTTCGATGGGCGGCTTCCAGACCTTCCACGTCACGCTCAACAATCTCGATCTCTTCTCGCACATCGGCGGGTTCAGCGGCGCGGGCGGCATGCTCGACGAACGCCCGCCGGATGTGAAGACGATCTACAACGGCGTTTTCGCGGACCCTGCCGCCTTCGGGAAGAAGGTGCACCTGCTGTGGCTGGGTGTCGGCATCGGCCGAGGGTGAACGCTTCATCACGCGGCTGCGCGGCCTGCACAAGGCCCTCGAGGAAGCGGGGATCAAGCACGTCTACTGGGAATCGCCGGGCACGGACCACGAGTGGCAGACCTGGCGGCGCAATCTCAAGGATTTCGCACCAAGACTGTTCCGCAAGAACTAGCTACTGGCGGGACAGCTCGTAGACGAGTTCCATCGGAACCCACTTCTGCCCGGGCGCCGCCCAGGGCAGCGCCTGCTGGAATGTCCACATCAGCTGTTCCCAGTTCCGGACCTCCGGATCGGCAGCGTCCGCGGCAGCCTTGGCTTGCGCCGAGAACGCCGCGTTCGTTTCCATGATCATGAACAGCCGGTTGCCGCACAGGTATATCTGCAAGTCGTCGATCCCGGATTCACGGATCGATCGCGTCACCGCCGCGGGTGGTCCGCCCGGCCGGTGCCACTCCTTGTATCGGGCGATCAGTTCCGGATCGTCCTTGAGATCGAGTGCGAAGCAGAGTCTAAGCGCCAAAGGAAATCCTGAAGGCGCTGGCATGACGCGTGGGTAGCTGCATCGGCAAGTCGATGATCAGCGCGGACTCGGTCTGCTGGAATTTCAGCGGTTGCGCGGACGCCCAGCAGGCGCACGCTTTTCACCGCGCGTTTTTCGTGACCGCCGCGGCCGCAGCGAAGTGATCGACACGCTTCCGGATGGCTCGCCCAGCGTGATGGCGTAGAGCGTTTTGCCCTTGGTGGTGAATCGAATGTCCTGGGCGGTGTATTGGGCATTTTCCTTGAAAGCACCAGCCGCGGTCTCGGTCGGGCCTTCGCCATGCACGGTCCACGGACGCGTCCCATGGATCGCCTCGGCATTGACGGCCATCCAGGGTTTCAATTCGGACAGCAGGGTCTGGGACTCCGGCGGCAGGCTTCCGTCCGGATAGAGCACGACATTGAGCAGCAGGTTGCCGTTCTTGCTGACGATGTCGGCCAGCATGCGGATCACCTCGGGCGCGGTCTTGTAGGTATAACCGTCGGCGTAGAACCAGTCGCCGTTCGAAGTATCGGTTTGCCAGGGCAGCGGATTGATCCCGCTCATGACGCCGCGTTCGACATCCTGCACGCAGGCCTCGGGATAGAACTCGCCGGAGCCCAGCGCCTTGCAGTTGTAAACCGTCTCGACGCGACCGTGCCTGGCGATGCTGCTGTTGTAGAAATGGGCGACGAGCGAGCGCCCGACTTCTCCGAACGGCATGCCGCCATCGGAATAGAGCAGGTCCGGTTCGTAGGCTGTCGATCAGGTCGCGGATGCGGTTGAACCAGACCTGGTGATACGCGGGATTGGTGGTGTACCAGGTGTCGCGAATCCCCCTTGTACGGCTCGTCGTGTTTGGGGTGATAGAGATCGGCGTATTGCGGATCGGCGCCGTCGTAGTCGACGCCGAACTTCGGCCAGAACTGGTCGTAGAAGTGACTCGGATACAACCAGTTGTGGCTGGCGCCGAGATGCTCGGACACGCCGAACCGCAGGCCGCGCCGGCGCGCCGCATCGCGCCAGGCACCGACGATGTCGCGCTTCGGGCCCATGGCGAGCGCGTTCCAGCGATGATGGCGCGAATTCCACAGATCGAAGTTGTCGTGATGCACGCCCATGCTGACGAAGTACTTCGCGCCGGCCGCGACGTAGAGATCCATCAACGCTTCCGGATCGAACTTCTCCGCCTTCCACAGGGGAATGATGTCCTTGTAGCCGGATTCGGAGGGGTGTCCGTAGTGCTTGAGGTGGTGGGCGTAGTGCGGGTGGCCGGGCACGTACATCCAGCGGGCATACCAATCGCCCGAGCGGGGGACGGCTTGCGGACCCCAGTGCGCCCAGATGCCGAACTTGGCGTCGCGAAACCAGTCGGGCGCCTGGTAGGTTTTCAGCGAGTCCACGGTCGGCTTGAACGGACCGCGGGCGATGGGACTCTGGTCGACGGCCGGATGTTGCTGCAGTCCCTGTGCGACGGCGTTCATGCCCAGCGCGACGCCGATCGGTGCTCCTAACAACATTCGCCTGCTGACCATCGTCCTCTCCTTGCGGTTCGTCATCGGATCCAGCCCAGGGCGTGCGAGATCCGGCGGGTCGCCTGCTCGAGCAGCCGTCGGGTCTGCTCGACCGTCGTCGGCAACGAGTCGTCGAATACGTGCAAATAGGGGACCGTCAGGACCGCCACGACCTTGCCGTCGAAACCATGGATGGGATAGCTGATGTCCGTCACTCCGGCCGTCAGCGTGCTCTTCTGAATCTGAAAACCTCGCTGGCCAATGCCATGGAGGATCTTGTCCAGCTTCGCGCGCGAGATGTCAGGGGACGGCATCAGGGTTCGCAGCAGCTTTTCCCGTTGCTCCGGCTCCATGTGAGCAAGCAGCATCTGGCCCGAACAGCTCGACTCGAGCTTCATGACCGCACCCAGTCTCACCGACAGGTTTGCGTAACGTTGCTGGTTCTCCTGCCGGAGAATGACCATGCCCAGTCTTCCGGAGCGCACGACGAGATGGCAGGACTGGTTGATGCGCGTGGACAGGCCATACATGACGGGCGCGGCCGCCAGCGTCAGGCTTTGCGCCGGCGTGCCGCGATGCGCGAGCTGCAGGACATGGTAGGTCACGCTGTAGCGTGAGGTCTCCGGATCCTTCTGCAGCCAGCGCCTTTGCTCCATGACGACGATGATGCGAAACAGCTCGCTCATGCGGCGTTTCAGGCGCTGCGCGATCTCCGATACCGTCAGGCCGGATTCCGCGTTGGCCAGCAGCTCCACTATGTCGATGCCCTTTTCCAGCGCGGGAGCTGAATAGCCACGACGGGGTTGGGTGCTGACGGACCGGCGTTTGGTGGTTGCCATGGGTTATGAGACTACCCGACCGGCGTTCCAGCTGGAACGTCCGGCCTGCGTCTCGCCTGCTGGAACATCACCTCGACGGCGAGATCGAGATCCATCTTCTCGCCACGCCAGCGGTTCACCATTTCTCCCGCCGGCATCTGGTTCACATCGCCCGGCGGCTGCGTGTAGCCGGGCGCGACGTTGTCGATGGGTCCGCCATTCGGCTTCACGAACCTCAACGCGCCGTCGTCGAGCCGCTCGATGCGGAAGCCGCCTTCGTGCACCGCGTGGTGGTGGAAGCGGCACAGCGACACGAGGTTGGAAGGCTTGGTCTCGCCGCCGTTGACCCAGTGCACGATGTGATGGGCATCCATGTATCGCGAATTCGCGCAGCCGGGAAAACGGCAGCCCTGGTCGCGCGCCTTGAGCGCGCGGCGCAACGGTGCGGGAATCGTGCGTGTCTTGCGCCCCACGTTGAGCGGCTCGCCGTCTTCGTTTTCGGTCAACTCCACCACGCTCGCGTCGCAGGCGAAGCGGCGTGCGGTCTCGGCGGCCATCGAGGGTCCGTCCTCGAACTGGCAGCACCCGGCTTCACGGTCTCGCAGCGTCTCCTCGGCGACATGCACCACGATCTGATGGCGATCACCGCCCGCAGCTTCGATCACCCCATGCGCCAGGAAACTCTCGGCCACCAGCGCCAGCGCATCGGCGCGGCGCATGCTGAACGGAACTCGCGGCGCAAACGTTCCCGCTGGAACGTCCGGCTTCGCAGGCGGCGGCAGTTCCTCTAGCGCCAGGTCGATCGCCTTCAGCATCCGCACGCCGGCCTCTGCCGGCAATCGGCAAGTCAGAATGAGCGAGCCGTCATCGTCGTACCGGTAGTTGACGCTGCGGGTCTCCTGCTGCCGGGCCTCGCGTGACAACTCCTCGGCCTCCTTGCAACGCCGGTACGCACGCACCAGCCGCTCGACGTGCGCCGCCGTGCCGTACTCGGCGATCATCAGCAGGTAGTCCTCGGTCTCGGCACTCGCGACCCGGGTGATCTCCCGCACCTTCGAATAACTCAGCCCGCCACTCTTCATCGCCGCCGTGATCTTCGGCAGCTTCTCGAGCGCCCGCGCCACGCGCACCTTCTCCCGCGCCGCGCCCATGGCGATGCCGCACTTCCAGTTGAGCCAGTGCGCACAGGACTGCGTGGCGCCATCCGACCAGCCATTGCGCCGGTCGAACTCGGCGACGAGCTCGAGCAGGCGGTGGTCCGCCGCGTTGATGTGACCGGAGAGCGTGCAGATCTCGGCGGCGAGCTCGTCGAGTGGACGCATGGGCGGCTCCATATAAAGAGTGATCGACGCGATACTGTTCATACGTACAGTATACGCTCCTCGCGGAAATCCGCGTCGCGAACTCACGCGAGTTGTTAGGCCTCGCAAGAACCATGCGGAGTAAGATCCGGCCCATGGCCGACCGTCGCCCGAAAACCCGTCGTGAAATCCTGGGCGCGGTCCTTGCGACCGGCGTGGCTTCTCTCGCGGAAGCCCAGGCGGTACGCCGCACGCCGAGACAGGTCATGGGCCCTTTCTATCCACTCACGAAACCTCAGGACCAGGACGCGGACCTTACGATCATCGCGGGGCGGAAGGGCCGGGCGCAGGGCCAGGTCGTCTATGTTTCGGGCCGCGTGCTCACGAGCTCGGGCAAGCCGATCGCGGGTGCGAGCCTGGAGATCTGGCAAGCGAACGCGCGCGGCAGGTACTCGCACCCCGGCGACTCGAGTCCCGTGCCGCTCGATCCCGATTTCGAGGGATACGCGCGCCTAACAACCGACGCGGGCGGCCGGTACGGCTTCAAGACCATCAAGCCGGGGGCCTATCCGGAAGGTGGCTCCGGCCGCATGCGCGCGCCGCACGTTCACGTCGATGTCAGCGGGCACGACATTCGCCTGGTGACGCAGATGTATTTTGACGGCGAGCCATTGAACGACGCAGACCGGCCCCTCGCCGCCGCGGGCGCGGACCGCGAACGGCTCATCGTGAAATTCGCGCCTTCACCTGCCGGACGCGAGCCGGATTCGCTTTCGGGGACCTGGGACATCGTCCTCGACGACGCCTAGGCGCACGAGTTGCTTGCAGCCGCGTTGCACGGCTCGTAGGCTGCGGCGCATGAAAAATTCACTCCTCGCCTGTTTCCTGTCTTCATCGGCGGATGTTTGCCTGGAGCGGTCCTGCAACCGCACAGTCCCCGCCCCGCGTCACGCCGATGACGCCCGACGTCATCGACAAATACGAACAAACCCTGCCCGCCGCGGACTTCATCCGCCGCGACGCGATGGTCCCAATGCGGGACGGCGTCAAGCTCTACACGTCCATCGTGATGAAGAAGGGCACGGCCAACGCGCCGATACTGCTCTCGCGCACACCGTACGACGCGCACAAATCGACGCACCGCGTCGCGAGCCAGCGCATCGTCGACATCCTCGAAATCATGGATACGGAGTTCGCCGAAGACGGCTACATCCGCGTCTACCAGGACATCCGCGGACTGCATCGCTCCGAGGGACAGTGGGTACTGAACCGGCCCCAAGCCGGGCCGCTGAACGACACGGGCATCGACGAATCCACCGACGCCTACGACACCATCGAATGGCTGGTGAAGAACACGCCGGAGTCGAACGGCAAGGTCGGCGTCATCGGCTCGAGCTACCTGGGTTTCACCACGTTGATGGCGGAGATCAACCCGCACCCGGCGCTCAAGGCGGCGGTGCCGCAGAGTCCGATGGTCGACGGCTGGATGGGTGACGACTGGTTCCACAACGGCGCCTTCCGCATCAGCGCCTTCGAATACGTACTGGGACTGTCGACCAAGAAGGGTGATGGCAACGGCGACTTCGCGCTGGGCGGCGGCGACCACTACACGCGTTTCCTCGAAGCGGGTTCCGCCGCGGATTTCGCGAAAATGTTGGGCATCGAAAACGTTCCCGGCGTGCGCAAGTTCCTGGAGAACCCGGCATACACGGAGTTCTGGTCGCTGCAGGCGGTCGACAAGTGGCTGGCCGCACAGCCGCTCAAGGTGCCGACGCTGCTCGAGGTCGGGCAGTGGGACCAGGAAGACAGCTACGGCGCGCCGGCGGTCTATCGCGCGATGGAGCCCAAGGACAAGAACAACGACATGGTGGCGCTGCACATCGGGCCGTGGCGCCACTCGGGCGCGAACCACTACGGCTACGACCTGGGCGCGTTGACGTTCACCGGCGACACCGCGCGCGAATGGCGCGTGCAGTACGTGAAGCCGTTCTTCGATCACTACCTCAAGGGCGGCCCGGATCCGAAAACGCCGCCGGTGCTCACGTACGCGACCGGCATCAACAAGTGGCAGAGCTCACCGCGCTGGCCGATGGGCACGGCCAGGCCTGTCTACCTCGCGGCGAACGGCGTGGCCAGCTTCGAGAAGCCGAAGGCGGCCGGGCATGAGGACTACCTCAGCGATCCGGCGAAGCCGGTGCCGTTCATCCCGCGCCCGATCGACATGAACGACGCTTCGCAGTGGAAGCCCTGGCTGATCCGCGACCAGCGCTTCGTCTCGGAGCGCCCCGACGTTGCGTCCTGGAAGAGCGCGCCGCTCGACGAGCCCGTGCACATCATGGGCGCGCCGGCGGTCGAGCTGTTCGCGTCCACCACGGGCACGGATGCCGATTGGGTCGTCAAGCTGATCGACGTCTATCCGAACGACATTCCGGAGGTCGCGTCGCAGGGCGCGAAACCGGGCATGGCGGGCTACGAGCTTGCGGTCGGCATCGAGATCTTCCGCGGGCGCTATCTCAAGAGCTTCGCGCAGCCGTCGCCGCTCAAGCCCGGCAAGGTGGAGCACTATCGCTGGACGCTGCCCGACGTCGATCACGTGTTCCTGCCGGGACACCGGATCATGGTGCAGATCCAGTCGACGCTGTTCCCGCTCTACGACCGCAATCCGCAGACGTACGTCGAGAACATCATGTTCGCGAAGCCGGGCGACTACAAAAAGGCGACGCACAGCATCTGGTACGGCGGCGCAAACGCGACCGCCGTATCGTTGCCCGTGGTCCCTTCTGACTAACTAACCGCCGGACTGCGGCGGATTCGCGGGCGGCTCGCTCGGCGGAGTTTCGCCCGGGGGAGTTTCGGCGGGCGGCGTCTCGGACGGCGGTGTCTCCGCGGGTGGCGTTTCGGTCGGCGTCGTCGTCGTCGTATTCGACGGCGGCATCTCGTCGCGCTTGTTGCACGCGGCCAGCAGCGCCGCGGCTGCGAGCAGGGGAACCAGTAGTTTCGTGTTCATGAACACTCCGTGAGTGGAGGAGAGGCACGCGCACCGTACGCGCCGTGCTTCTCGCTCACAGTCAGCGGCGTAATGCGCTGAAGCCTCGGTGTCGGTCCGACAGCTTGCGGGATCAATCCGATGCATCGGCGGGCGGGCGTTGCATTCTTCGCGGACTCTGCTGAATTGCTTTCAATCGCGCGAGCGCGATCGTCCCTGCGGGCCGCTGCAGGCGGCGAATAGTTGGCACACCAATTGCCTCTCCTGAAGGTGACTCCATTCAGCAACAAAGGACGAATCATGAAGAAAGCATCTCACCTGTTCATCGCCGGCGCTGCCGCCGCGCTGCTGCCCCTGGCGGCTGCCATCGCTCAGACGCCGCCGCCGAGCACTCCCGAGGAGCCACCCCAGGCCCCGTCGTCGCAACAGGGCCAGGGCGGCGCCACCTTCGAGTCTCTCGACACCAACAGTGACGGGAAAATCTCGAAGACCGAGGCGGAGGCCAACGCGACCGTCAAAGCGCAATTCTCGAGCTACGACCTGAATGGCGACGGCTTCATCGAGCGCGACGAAGTCACCAAGTCGAACGGCGCACGGTCGGAATCTCCCCAGCAATAACTAGTGATGCAGGAAGCCGTTGCGTGGCCGGGCGTAGTTGTCGGCCACGTAATCGGCGACCTTCGTGCAACTCTCACGGCTGGTCGTCAGCTCGAAGTTGAAGTGAATGCCGCCGTAGACGCGGCTGCGCGCCTGTTGCCACGCGAGCTCCGAGAAGCCGGTGTAGCTGCGCGTGACGTTCGGATTGCCGGTGGTCCCGATCCAGGTGACCGAGAACGGCACGTCGTCCCGTTCGAATGCCCGCGCGAGCGCGCGTGACGCGCTGGCACCCACGCACGTCATGTTGCTCGAGTGCGAGGGATAGGGCGGCGTGGCGAGCAACGGAGTCCAGCTCGGATCCGCGGCCGTGGCGTCGTTCATGTCTTCATCGGCGCGCCGGATCGCGGTCACGGGCCGCCACAGGGCGTAGACGAACTTGCTCGTATGCGAGGTCTGCAGCCCGTCATGCATCGACGCGTACACCAGTGCCAGCAACCGAGCGGTGTCGACCAGTGAGAAGTGCGCGTCGCGCGCCACGTCGCTTGCGACGTTGCCCCACATGGCGAAGTGAACGGTGCTGTTGCCCACGCTTGCGAACAGGCGCGCGGTCTGCGTTTGCTCGGCCGTGCGGACCGTGCTCGTCGCGGATCCGAGCGTACGGACTTCCTCGAGATCCGCGGCATAGAGCGCACTGTTCAACTGCGGCGGTGCCTCTGGCAGGTACTGCGTCGACGTGAGCAACGCGAACGGGGCCATCTTCCCGAAGTTGACGAACTGTGCTCCCTGCGCGGACGTCGGCTGCCACAATCCCGGCAGCGGCGGCGGCAACCAGACTGGATTGGGCAAGGCTGAGCCGTCATTCGCGCGCCAGGCCAGGATGTCGCTGGCCGCCCGGCGACCCAACGCAACGCCGGCGGCGGCGCGCCAGGGTTGGATGTTCGCGAGCCGTGCCTGCAGTGCGGCGTCAAAGGTCGCCGCGGCTGCGGGAACGAGCGCGACCAGCACGTCGTGCCCGGCCTGCGCGGCGGCCGCCTCGGCAGACGCGCCTGGATGCGCGAAGAGTCTTGCGTGGTACGGCGTGTATTCCCGTTCGATTGCATTGACCGCGTCGAACATGGCCACGTGCAGAATCGCGTAGTACCGCGGCGTCAACAGCCCCGCGGTCGACGGGATGTTGGCCTGCAATAACTGGTGCCATTCGGCGACGACGTCCGCCCTTTCTCCGTAGCCATTGGCCCAGACCTGCGGCGCGGTCAACCCAATGGCCGCGACGATCCATGCCGCGATGCGGCGAGTTATCTTGAACATGAGGTTCTCTCCAGCGTTGTTTGTAATTGCCCCACGCTGGGGAAACTGCGCGCCCCGGACCCGCAAGTCCTGAAAGTGCGCCGAGGGAATGCCGAATTACTGCCGAAACTTCGCGGGGCATCGGTCTATTACGGCATGCGAAATGCCGTCAGAATTGCCCGCTCGTCACGACCCCCGGTTCAGGAGAACCCATATGCCCCGGTCACTCATGATTCAAACCACCTCATTCGTCGCCATCATTGCCCTGGTTCTCACCGCGTGTTCGAAGAAGGAAGAGGCTTCTGCGCCTCCCGCCGCCGAAACGTCTGCGCCAGCCACCGAGCCCGCGCCCGTCACGAACCCGACGAATTCCCACGCCTTCACGATCGGCTTGCTCCAGGCCTTCGCGTTGCGTGACGGCGCTTTTGAAGTCCCGAACGACAACAAGGTGTTCGCCGTGGGCCGCACTCCCGAGGAAGTGGCGGCGCTGCTCGCCGCCAATGGTGCGCCCACCGACAAGCTCGTGCTCAGCATCCAGCCGCTGCTGGTCAAGGCCGCGGACCGCGTGCTGCTGTTCGACACCGGTGCGTCATCCAACTTCGGCCCGGGCTCGGGCATGTTGCCGGCGTCGCTCGCGGAAGCCGGCGTGGATCCCGCCAGTGTCACGGACATCTTCATCTCGCACCTGCACGGCGATCACGTGGGCGGCCTGGTGAACGCGGAAGGCGCGCTGTTCTTTCCGAACGCCACGATCCACATCTCCGGTCCCGAGTGGAAGTTCATGACCACGGTGGACGCGGAGATGGCGAAGAAGGTGGGGCTCGGCAACCGGGACGTACTGGTCGCGGCGATGAAGCCGAAGGTCGATGCGTTCAAGCCCGGTGCGGAGCTCGTGCCCGGCGTCGTCACGGCGGTGGACATCAAGGGCCACACGCCGGGACATTCGGGCTACAAGATCACCTCGGGTCAGGACTCGATCCTCTATGTGGGTGACTCGATGCATCACTACATCGTGTCCGTGCAGAAGCCCGACTGGACCATCGCCTACGACGGCGATCACACCACCGCCGAGGCGAGCCGCGCCAAGCTGATCGCGGATTCGGCGGCCAGCGGACAAAGAATCCATTCCGTGCACTTCCCGTTCCCGGGCATCGGCAAATTCGAGAAGAAGGACGACGTCTACGCCTGGGTGGCGGAATGATCAGACAGTTTCAATTGACGTGAAACAGCTCGAGCGGGATTGCATGGGCCTGGGCCGCGCTCCCGGCGTCGTTCGGGTGAATCAGGTCCTCCGAGGCATAAGCCGGTAACAGGCGCGCGGGCCGATCCGGGTCGCGCACGGCGTGGTCGAAATCGACCACGCCGTCGAAGGCTCCGCTTTTTCGGATCCACTCGTTGACGGCGACGCGAGAGCTTTCCCGTTCCGCCGTGAAGAGCGCGAGTTTCATGCCGGCGCCGTCGAAGCGTGCGCCTTCGAAGGGCGGAATCGTCGTGCCAATGATGCGAACGCTCCGGGCATGTGCACGCGCGATGAGCTCGCGATAGCCGGCAATGATCTGATCCGCCGTCACCTGTTCGGAAGCCGGCGTGAATGGAAACGCCGGGAACAGGATGTCGTTCACGCCGAGACACAACAGCACGTATTTCACGCCGGGCTGCGCCAAGACGTCGCGATCGAAACGCCTGAGGCCGGACTCGCCGAGAATGGGACCGAAAGGACTGGCCGGGCTCGACGGACTGTCGTTGAGCAGCCGGTTGCCGATGATCCCCTGGTTCAGAACGCCGAGGCCGGCGGCGCGGCCACCCGCCTTCTGCAGCCGCTCGGCCAGGACGTCGGGCCAGCGGCGGTTCGCATTTTCCGTCGTGCCGTCGCCGTCGGTCAGCGACGATCCAAACGCCACGATCGCGGCACCGCGCGCAGATGTCACGACATCGACGCCGGTGAGGAACGGCCAGCTCGAGATCGTTTTCGCCACCGGAAACTTCACGGCAGTCGTGGCATCGCCCGTCGCGTTCACATAACTCGTCTGCATCGCCAGCAGGTGCGCCGTCATCGCGGGCGTGGCGTCGGGGATGAAGAGGGAAACGGCGAGATCGGAAAGCGCCGGCACGTCGAGATCGACCGGATCGCTCACCACGTCGGCACCCGCGGGAATGGTGATGGCCGCCTGGCCGCGAAATGTCAGTCCGCGGTCCGAGCCGCCAAGGATGTCCGCGCCATCCGCGCGGCGCGCGATGTGTGCGCTGCCGATGACCACGGCACGTTCCCCGTAGTGATTCGAGAGGCGAATTCGCAGCCGCTCGCCGCCGGCGCTGACGCGCACGATCAGCCGGACCGTCTGGTTGCGGAACGTCTCGGCGTCGGCCGGTTGCGCCGACTGGGTCGCCGTCGACCAGGTTCCGATCCAGTGGTCATTGGCGAATGTGGTGGTGGCGATGAAAGCCAGAAGGACGGGAACGAGCGCGCGGCTGGATGTTTTCATCCGCCAAAATTACGAACCGGCTCGGCAGCGCGTCGAGCGACAACAGGCGGCACGAGGCGGCATTCGGTACGATGCCGCCCTCGGATCGGGGAGCATCATGTCGGACGAACCCGGCGAACGCCTGGAGTCATGGAAGAAGATTGCCGCGTACCTGAAACGCGACGTCCGCACCGTGCAGCGCTGGGAAGAAACCAACGGCTTGCCCATCCATCGTCACAAGCGAACTCACCGGTCGATTCCGTACGCCTACGCGGCCGAGCTCGATGCGTGGTGGTCCGCCCAGTCCGTGCCGCCAGCCGAGGTGGCGCCGACGCGCAAACCGGTATATCCGATTGCCGCGGTGGTGGTGTCGTTGCTGGTGCTTGCCAGCACCTGGGTGGCATTCCAGCTCCTGCGCGAGCGCGCACCGTCGATCCCGGCGAAGTCGATCGCCGTGTTGCCCTTCATCGACCTGAGCGAAGGAATGGTCAACGAGGAGTTTGCCGACGGCGTGACCGAGGAGCTCATCGGCCGGCTGGGCAGGATTCCCGGCTTGCGCGTTCCGGCGCCCACATCGACTTTTTTCTACAAGAACAAGCAGGTGCCGGTTTCGGAGATCGGTCGATCGCTGGGAGTCGCCTATGTGCTCGACGGCAGCGTGCGCAAGTCCGGCGAGCGCGTGAGGATCGCCGCAAGGCTGATTCGCGCCGACAGTAATGATGTCGTCTGGTCCGAATCCTACGAGCGGCAGTGGAGTGACATCCTCGCCGTGCAGGACGATATCGCGAACGAAGTAACCGGGGCGCTCCAACGTGAAGCTCTGTGAAGGGAAAGTACTCTCTACTGAGTGGCCCCGGTTTCGGGACGTTTGCGCCCGGATACTTCGCGGCCGGACCATCCGGATGTAGTCTGCTCCCCTCGCTCGAGGGGATCGGACCATGCCTAATAATCTCGTAGTTCGTAACGTGCTGCTGGGCGGCTTTTTCGCCGGCCTCGCGGACTTCATCTATCCCACCGTGAAGACCGTGCTCGCGGGAAACCCGTGGACGCAGCCGTGGAAGGGCGTGGCGAGCGGGTTGTTAGGGAAGGCGGCGCGCGACGGCGGGCTGGAGATGGTCGCGTTGGGCGCGGCGCTGCATTTCTTCATCTGCATGTCAGGTGCCGCGCTGCTGTACCTGATCGTGAGCCGCGTGAAGTTCCTGCCGCGCCATTGGCTCGTGCTCGCCGTCGCGTACGGCATCGCCGTGCTGCTGGTGATGAACTACGTGATCCTCCCGCTCTCGGCCATCGGCCGCGGCATCTATCCACTCGAGCAGCTGCACATCCATGCGTTCTGGCACATCGTGCTGGTTGGATTGCCGACAGGGTTCTTCGTCGCGCGCGCGTTGCAGGCGTCGGGTCGCTGACGCTCAGAGGCTGCCGAGCCGCACCTTCTTCCGCCATTCGAACAGCTCGAGGAACTCGGCGAACACGCGCTCGCTGAGCGCGCCGGCCCGCGGCGCGTGCCCGTGCGTGTCGCGCAAAATGTGCTCCAGCGGATGACCGGGACCCGAAGCCTCGGCCTCGGCGCGATACTCCGGCACGTGCAACCAGCGCTGGATCAGTGCCTCGTCCGCCTCGAGGTGAAACTGCAATCCATACGCGCGGTCGCCGTAGCGAAACGCCTGGTTGGGGCAGGTCGGCGTGCTGGCGAGATGCACGGCGCCCGGCGGCAGGTCGAACGTGTATGCGTGCCACTGGAACACGTGCTGGCTGCCGTCGAAGTGGCGGCACAACCTGTCGCCGGCCGCGGCGGCGGTGGGATGCAACCGGTACCAGCCGATTTCACGCACCGTATGCGGGCGCACGTTCGCGCCGAGCGCGGCCGCGAGCAGCTGCGCGCCGAGACAGATGCCGAGGATGGGGATGTCGAGCTTCAGCGCTTGCCGGATGGCGGTGATCTCGGCGTTGAGATGCGGAAACCGGTCCGCCTGGTCCACGTTCATGGGTCCGCCGAGCACGATCAAGCCCGTTGTAGCGGCTCACGTCGGGCTGCAGTTCGGGCTGGCGCGAGAAGTTCACGTAACGGATGCGGAAACCGTGTTGGCGGAGCATCGGGTCGAGCAGCCCCAGGGGCTCGCGGGCCGAATGTTGGAAGACCAGCAGTTTGCGCACGGGTCAAAAGTCTCAGATTCCCGCTGTGCTTTGCAACAACCGGTCTCCAGGAAAATAGCTAGGCGCTAGTGTCCCGGGCATGCCAGCACCCAGCGAAGAGTCAAAGGAAAGACTGCGCCGCATCCAGGAGGCGCTCGCGATCGAAGCCGATGGCCTGCTGGGCCCGGAAACCCTGACGGCGCTCGAAAGACGTCTCGGCATCACGATCGAGGAGAGCGCCGCCAGCATGCAGTGCTCGCGCCGCAGTCTCGAGCTCATCATCGAATTCGAGGTCGGTTCGGCGAAGCGATACGAGCAGAAGTACCGAACCCCCATCTGGCCGCGCGGCGAGAGCGGTGTCACCGTCGGCATCGGTTACGACCTCGGGCACGTGACGAAACAGGAACTCGAGTCCGATTGGGGCCCTCACCTGGAGGAACCCGCTGCGCGCCGCGTTGCGGGGCGCGCTCGGAGTCACCGGCGATCGGCGGAGCAGCTCGCGGCAAACCTCAAGAGCCAGGTGGACGTGCCGTACGCGGCGGCGGAGCAGGTGTTCTACGTGAACACCTTGCCGCGATACGCGACGCGTACGCTGGCCGCGTTTCCAGGAGCGGAGCGGTTGCCCGCGGATGCGCAGGGTGCGTTGCTCTCGCTGGTATACAACCGCGGCTCCGGACTGAAGGGTGAAACACGGACCGAGATGGCGGAGATCCGAAGGATCCTGGCGGCCGACGGCGGCAACAAACTCGAGCTGATCGCCGCCCAATTCGAACGGATGACCCGGCTGTGGCCCGCGGTCAAAGGCCTGCGCGACCGACGCATGAAGGAAGGCGGGCTGGTTCGCGGCGCGCGCCGCAAGTACGCCAGGGAAGAATTGATCCGCGTCTGATCGCTTTACGGTTTACCGGCTGTGGGACGCCGGCGCGTCTCTGGAGAACCTAGGGCTTTCGCCACAGCGTGGTGACGATCAACGGCCGATCGGAGCGGGAATCCATCGAGCTTCCGTTGGAGTCAAACTCGTTCCAGGGCTGGACCTTGAGGTCGAGGATGATCAGCCCCCACTCAACCCAGGCCTTTTCAGAGGCACCAAAAGCCTCGATTTCGCAGAAGGTCGTTCGACAATCGACCAGCACGATGTCGAACTGCGAGGCCGCCTTGTGGTTCGCGAGGAACTGCCGCAACAACTGCTCAGTCTCGTAGGCCCACACCCAGCTCCTTGGCTTCCTTTTGACGTTCAGTTCTCGCGACGTTTGACGTGCTGATTTCAGTTCGGAGTTCCTCCGAGGCCGGTTCGGTTGCCGATGAGTTGCGCGGCCCAGCCGCAATGTCTCGTGCTTGGCCGACACGCTCCGGGTTCGCGGATGGAAGCGTTTCTGCGCCTGGCCCGACACTGGAATCGATCGGGCGATCGACCGCTGCCCGGTCTTGCAGTGGCTTCGTCACGTCCGGAAGTTGGGGTGTCGATGTCGCTGCGGCCGACGAGGCAACGGGAGATTCGCCCGCCGGGTCGTCGCGCTCCAGCAGCCACCACGCGGCACCACAAGTGCTCGCCCCAATCACCGCACCGACGATCGCGGACCGAATGTCCATGGGGAGAGGCTACTCCCAACGGGCGGCAAGCTGCTAGGCTCGATCGCGCATGTACAAACTCCACGCTTTTTCCCAATCCGGCAATGCGTACAAGGTCGCGGTCCTGCTGCAGGCGCTGCGCGTGCCATGGACGTCCATCCACATGCCGTTTTCGGATTTCGCCGGCGGCGTGCCCCGTTCCGATGCATTCCGTCGGGACCAGAACGCCATGGGCGAGGTGCCGATCCTCGAGGTCGACGACAGGAAGCTCACGCAATCCGGGGCCATCCTGATCTACCTCGCGAACAAGCACGGCTCCTATGGCGGACAGACCGAAGAAGATCGCCAGGAAGTGCTGCGCTGGATCCTGTTCGACAACCACAAGTTCACGAGCTACTTCGCATCCTGGCGATTCACGAAATCGTTCGGACCGACGGCACCGGATCCGGCCGTCGAGAAATGGCTGCGCGGCCGCATCGACAACGCCTTCGACATCGCGGAGAAACACCTGGCGAGCCGCGAATACGTGGTCGGCTCGCAGCCGACCATCGCGGACATGTCCATGTGCGGCTACCTGTATTTCCCGCCGGAGGAGAGCGGGTATGACATCGCGAAACAGTACCCCGCGATGGCGCGGTGGCTGGAGCGTCTGAAGGCGCTGCCGGGATGGAAGCCGCCGTACGAGCTGCTGCCGGGAGAGAAGATCGCGCCGCGCTGGTAGGTATTTGCCGGATTAAGGTAATCGTTCACGGCACTAATTGCCCGCGTCGCAGTCTGACCTTCCATCTTCCGCGGAGGCAGCCGTGAACAAGCTACTCGTGTTGGCGTCCCTGGTCCTGTCGGGTGCCGCGGCCATCGCCGCCGACGAGAATTCCAAATCCCCTCATCGACTACGCCGGCTTCGAAAAGCAGGTCTCCGTCGTGGGTGCCCTGCGGGCGATGCACCGCGTTTCGGAAGATGAGTTCATCGAAATGGCGAGGGACCCGGCGACCGTCGTGCTCGATGCACGCAGCGCCGAAAAGTTCGCGCTGCTGCACATCAAGGGCGCGCGCAACCTGAGCCTGCCGGACGTCACGGAGGAGGAGCTGGCGAAGGTCATTCCGTCGAAGACCACGCGCGTGCTCATCTACTGCAACAACAATTTCGAGAATCAGCCGCGCGCGTTTCCGTCGAAGAATCTCCGCGCCTCGCTCAACATCTACACGTTCAACGTCCTGGCCTCATATGGCTACGAGAACGTGTACGAGCTGGGACCACTGCTGAACATCAACAAGACCCGGCTGCAGTTCGAAGGCAGCGACGCGAAAACGTTGTGATCGATCTCGAGGTCGCTAGTGCTTCTGTGGCGTCGGGTTGGACGGCGTCTCCGTGTGCATGACGCATTTCCAGTGCCTGCCGTCCCGTACCCACGTCGACGAGTCGTTCATTTCCTGAAAGCTGCCGAGCGATCCGTCACCTTTCTTCCGTGACGAGACCTCCTGTTTGACGTGATAGGTGACGACGGCCGTCGTGTCGTTGGGAAATACGACGTGCACGTCGCTGAGCTCGAATGACTTCAACATCCAGTCGCCGTTCTGGGCCATGTGCCTGTAACCCGCATGGTCGAACTGCATCGCGCCGTGCGCGCTCACCATGAGCGCAGGCTCGCACAGCAGTTCGATGGCGGTGTCGGCGTCCTCGTCGACCATCGACTGCCAGAATCTCTTCTCGAGTCCAATGAGGGTTTCGCTGGGGTTGGCCATGATGTGCTCCTGTCTATCTGGAACGAACATCATGCGCGACACGCATTTCAGGACGATCGGCCGGCGCGTTTGATGAGGGTAGGAAGTTGCCGACCTAAAATTCCTGCTTTGCAATCTTCTTGTGGGTTTCGTTCACCAGCATGAGTGCCGCTGAGCCGAAATACTTGTGGTATTCGGCGACCATCTCGCCATTGACGATTACGGGATCGGTCGCCGTGAGGCTCCTGGCCTCCTCGATGTCCTTCACCGCGAAGATGAACATGCCACGCCAGCCGTCGACACCGTCGAACGGCCCCGCCACCGCCAGCTTTCCTTCGTTCGCGAGACGCTCCATGTTCGCGAAGTGTCCCTTGAACATCTCGTTGCGCTTTTCGCCTTTGGGCAGGGGCGTCGGACCGGTCTTGAGGATGACGAGCACGTAGCTGCGCATGCCGTGTTCATCCGCGCCGACCTGCTGCGCGAGCGCGGCGTCGTATCCCGGCGGGGGTTTGTCTGCGGCACGAGCGGTGGAGATCGACAGGGCCGCACAGGCAGCCGCGATCGCCAGGTTGAAGGCAATTTTCGTCATGACACTCCTCCCGGTGGTACGACCGCATGTTACTCCGCCGTGGCCGTGTTCTACTGTCGGCCCTGTTAGCGGTGCGAGGAGAGAACATGCGTCTGGACCGCCGCGATCTGCTGAAACTGGGAGTCTGGGCGGCATCCACGGGCCTGTGGTCGCCGGCGTCACTGGCGCAGGCGCGCCGCGAACCGGGTGCGGTGATACCGGGAAAACCGAAGAAGGTCCTCGTGATCGGCGCCGGCATGGCCGGGCTGGTCGCGGCCTACGAGCTCACGAAACTGGGTCACGACGTCACGGTGCTCGAAGCGCAGCACCGCGTCGGCGGTCGCGTGCTCACGCTACGCGAGCCCTGGGCCGACGATTTGTACGTCGAAGCCGGCGCGGCGCGCATCCCGGACAACCACGCCCTCACGCTGCGCTACGTGCAGGAGTTCGGCCTACCGATGACGCCCTTCTACCCGCAGGGCGCGCGCATGTATTCGATCGCCGGCAAGCGCATCAAGACGCGCAGCGACGGCGAGTTCGACCTGCACGAGGCGCCGCTGCCGATGCGCGACGACGAGCGCATCGATGGCCTGTGGCCGCTGCTCGAGCGCTACATCAAGCCCGCGCTCGCGGAGCTCGGCGATCCCTGGACGCTCGATCTGAGCTCGCGCGTGGCAAGGAAATACGACGCGACGCCCTTGACTGCATTGCTGCGCCAGCGCGGCGCATCGGAGGCGGCCAACGACCTGCTTTCCTGGCCATGGGCCACGGCGAAGGACGACCGCATTTCGGCCCTGTGGACGCTGCGCGAGATCGCGTTCGAATCGCAGGAGAAAACGCGAACCAAGATCGTGGGCGGCAACGACCAGCTGCCGCGCGCCTTCGCGGCGCGGCTGAAGGACCGCATCCACCATGGCGCGGCCGTGTCGCGCATCGAGCAGGATGCCAACTCGGTGCGCGCGATCGCGAGGCTCAGGAGCGGTGAGTCGCATACCTTCGAGGCCGATCGGCTCATCTGCACCATCCCGTTTCCCGCGCTGCGCGGCATCGACATCGCGCCGGCGTTCTCGGCGGCGAAGCGCAAGGTCATCCAGGAGCTGGCCTACGACACCATCGTGCGCACGGCGCTGCAGAGCCGGACGCGGTTCTGGGAAAAGGATGGCTTCAATGGCTTCGGCGTTTCCGACACGCCACAGCAGTTCTGGCACTTCACGCACGATCAACCGGGTCCGCGCGGGCTGCTGGTCTCATTCATCTGCGGCGCGGCGGGCGAGAAGGTCGGCGACATGGAGCCGCAGAAGCGCGACCGGTTCATCGTCGACGAGATGGAGCGCGTGCATCCGGGGCTCAAGGCCAATCTCGAAAATCTGTATGTGAAGGTCTGGCACAAGGATCCGTGGGCCAAGGGCGCCCTGGGATTGCCTGGCCCGGGACAGATGACGTCGATCCTGTTGGGCGCGGAGAAGCCGGAAGGACGCGTGCACTTCGCGGGCGAGCACCTGTCGCGATTCCAGGGGTGGATACAGGGCGCGCTCGAGTCCGGCTTGCGCGCGACGAGCGAAGTCAACGCCGCCTGAGTCCGGCACCCCACAGGGCCGCGGCGGTGATCAGCAGCGCGAGGATCGCGTACGCCACCACGGCGGTCGTCGTGCCGAACGAGCGATACAAGGCCGCCATCGCGAGCGGGGCGATGCCGCCCGCGAACACACCCGCGAAGGTATAGGCCAGCGAAGAACCCGCGTACCGCACGCGCGTCGGGAACTGCTCGGCGATGAACGCGCCCTGCGGGCCGTACATGAACGCGTGGATGGCGAAGCCGCTCACGATGCGCGACGCCCACCGCGAGCCAGTGCCTGAGATGCAGCAACGGAAACACCAGCAGCAGCCACGCGGCGGCGGCCAGCACGCCGCGGCGATATACCGTGCGCGCTCCGATGCGGTCGGCCAATCCACCGGCGAAGTAGATGAACGCGACGTTGAACGCCGCGCCGAACGCGAGCGCGGTGGTCGCGAGCGCTCGCGACAGCTCCAGCTGCTTCGTGATGTACGACAGCAAGAACGCGACTGATCAGCGAATACATCACGTCCGGCCCGAAGCGCGAGCCGCCGGCAACCAGCAGACCCGCGCCAGTGATCGCGCAGCACTTCGCCGAGCGGCGTGCGCGCGCGCTCCGCGCTGCGCTCCAGCGCCAGGAACTGCGGGCGTCTCCGGCACGCCGAGCCGCAGCCACAGGCCGAACGCCACCAGCACGCACGCTCGCCAGCAACGGCACGCGCCAGCCCCAGGCCAGCAGCGCGTCCTCGGGCAGGAGCCAGCGTGATCAGCGGCCATGGCGCCGGTCGCGACCAACACGCCGGTCGACGGACCCATCTGCGCCAACGAGGCATTGCGCCCGCGCTGCGGATCGCTGCCGTGTTCGACGACAGCAACACCGCGCCGGCCCACTCGCCGCCGAGCGCCATGCCCTGCAGGAAACGCAGCGCTCACCAGCAGCATGGGCGCCAGCGCGCCGACCTGCGCGTACGTCGGCAGCAAGCCGATCAGCATCGTCGTCAGCGCCCATCATCAGCAGCGTCATGACCAGCACGTAGCGCCGGCCACGACGATCGCCGAGATGCCCGAACAGGATTCCGCCGAACGGCCGCGACAGATAGCCCACCCAGTAAGTCGCGAACGCCAGCAGCGTTCCCGCCAGCGGATCGAACGTCGGGAAAAACAGCTGGTTGAACACCAGCGCCGCGAGCGTGTTGTACACGGCGAAGTCGTAGTACTCGAGCGCGGTGCCGGCGATGCTGGCGAAGCGCCAGGCGGCGCATGTTCGGAGTCGCGCTCATGCTTGCCGAATCCGCCGCCGCCGGGAGTTTCGATGACGAGGACGTCGTCGCGCGCCACCGGCGCCGAGAACGTCGCGCCGAATTGTTCGCGCGTGCCGTCCGCGCGCTCGATCCAGTTGCGGCCGGTGCGCGGCGGGCTCGCCGCCCGCGACGCCGAACGGCGCGACGCGGCGGTGATTCGCGAGCATCACCGCGGTCATGGGTTTCGAGGAATCGCAACGCGGCGCTCGACGCCGTCGCCGCCGCGATGTCGGCCCGCGCCGCCCGAGCCGCGCCGGATGCGGAACGACTCGAGCCGCACCGGAAAGCGCCACTCGAGCACTTCGGGATCGGTGAGCCGCGAATTGGTCATGTGGGTCTGCACGGCGTCGGTGCCGTCGAAGTCCGGGCCGGCGCCCGAGCCGCCGCTGATGGTTTCGTAGTACTGGTGCTCGTCGTCGCCGAACGTGAAGTTGTTCATCGTGCCCTGGGCTGCGGCGAGCACGCCGAGCGCGCCGTACAGACAATCCGTGACGGCCTGCGACGTCTCGACGTTGCCGGCGACCACGGCCGCCGGATAGCGCGGGTTGAGCATCGAGCCTTCCGGCACGATGAGCCGGAGCGGCTTCATGCAACCCGCGTTCATCGGGATCTCGTCGTCCACCAGCGTGCGGAACACGTAGAGCACCGCGGCGCGCGTCACGGGCAGCGGCGCGTTGAAGTTGTTGGGCTGCTGCGCGCTCGTGCCGGTGAAGTCGATGGTGGCCTCGCGGCGCGCGTGATCGATGCGGATCGCGACGCGAATGATCGCGCCGTTGTCCATCTCGTAGCCGAACTCGCCATCCTTGAGCACGCCGATCACCTTGCGCACGGCCGCCTCGGCGTTGTCCTGCACGTGCTGCATGTACGCCCGGACCACGTCGAGGCCGTAATAGTCCGTCATCGCCGGTCAGCTCGGCGATGCCTTTCTGGCAGGCGGCGACCTGCGCGCGCAGGTCGGCGAGGTTCTGCGGGATGTTGCGCGCGGGATGCGCACCGCTGCCGAGCAGCGTGCGCAATGGCGCCTCCAGGAACACGCCGCGCTCCACGACCTGCACGCTGTCGATCAGCACGCCTTCCTCGCCGATGTCGCGCGAGTCCGAGGGCATGGAGCCCGGCGTGATGCCGCCGATGTCGGCGTGGTGGCCGCGCGCGGCCACGAAAAACTGCGGGGAGGCGGCTTCGCCGAGGAACACCGGCATGACGACGGTGACGTCGGGGAGGTGGGTGCCGCCCGCGTAGGGCGCATTGAGGGCGAACGCGTCGCCCGCGCGCATCGAACGGCCGCGGCGGCGCAAGACCTCCTGTACCGATTCACCCATGCTGCCCAGGTGAACGGGCATGTGCGGCGCGTTCGCGATGAGCTGGCCTTCGGCATCGAACATGCGCGCACGAGAAGTCGAGGCGCTCCTTGATGTTGACGGAGCTCGCGGTGTTCGCGAGCGTGACGCCCATCTGTTCGGCGATCGCCATGAAGAGGTTGTTGAAGATTTCCAGCAACACCGGATCCGCGCGGGTCGACGATGCCGCGCGGATCGGGGCGGCGCCGGCCTTGTCGAGCACCAGGTGGCCGAGCGTCGGTGAAGGTCGCGCGCCAGCCGACTGCTCGATGATCACGGTCGTGTTGGGCTCGCTGATGGCCGCGGGGCCGGCGATGACGTCGCCCGGGCGAAGAGTCTCGCGCGAGTAGATGGGCGTGTCACGCCAGGCGCCGTCGAAGTACATGGAGCGCGTGGCGGCGGGCTTCGGACCGCCCGGGCGCGGCGTGAACCGCGGCTTCGCGGCGGCGCTTTGCTCCGTGCGGCCGGTGGCGGATACCGACAGTGTTTCGATGACGAGATCGCGGTCCGCCATGTGGAACCCGTAGCGCACGCGATAGAGCTCGAGGAACTCCGCACGCAGGGAATCGGCCGTCGACTCCGCCGTCAGCGGCAGTGTGAGCGTCGAATCCGTGCCGCCGTACTTCACCAGCACGGACCGTTCGATCTGGATCGCATCCATCGCGAAGCCCTGCGACATCAGCTCCACGCCGGCCTCGTGCTCGAGCATGGCGAAAGGTGCGCGCAGGCCTTCGAGGGACTCCGCGGCCAGCGGCACCTCCGCGGTCCGCTGGCGCATCACGATCGCGTCCGCCAGCCCGATGCCGAACGCGGACAACACGCCCGCGAGCGGATGGATGAACACGCGCCGCATGCCGAGCGCATCCGCGACGGGGCAGGCATGCTGGCCCGCGGCGCCGCCGAAGCAGGCGAGCGTGTACTCCGTGACGTCGTGGCCGCGCGCACGGAGACCTTCTTGATGGCGTTCGCCATGTTCTCGACCGCGATGCGGATGCAACCCGCGGCCAGCGCGCAGGCGTCGTCGTGGGTCTGGATGGGCTCGATCTGGATGACATTCGGCAATGACATCGCGAGGTCGATGAACTTGCCGGTCACCACCTTCTCGTCGAGCGGCTGCCTGCCGTCCGCGCCGAACACGGCGGGGAAGAAGTCCGGCTGGATGCGGCCCAGGAACACGTTGCAGTCCGTGACGGTGAGTGGACCGCCGCGCCGATAGGACGCAGGACCGGGGTTCGCGCCCGCGGATTCGGGGCCGACGCGCAAACGCACGCCGTCGAACCGGCAGATGGAGCCGCCGCCCGCCGCCACGGTGTGGATGCGCAGGATGGGCGTGCGCAGGCGCACGCCGCCGACCTCGACGTCGAGCGCGCGCTCGTACTCGCCCGCGTAGTGACCGACGTCGGTCGAGGTGCCGCCCATGTCGAACGCGATGATCTTGTCGAATCCCGCGGATGCCGAGGCGCGCGCGGCCCCGACGATGCCGCCGGCGGGGCCGGAGAGTATCGCGTCCTTGCCGTGGAATGAGGCCGCGTCGCTGAGGCCGCCCGACGACTGCATGAACTGCAGCCGCGTGCCGGGCAGCGACGCGGCGACGCGATCCACGTAGCGGCGCAGCACCGGAGACAGATAGGCATCGGCCACCGTCGTGTCGCCGCGCGAGACCAGTTTCATCAGCGGGCTCACGCGGTGCGAGACCGAGATCTGCGTGAAGCCGATGCGGGTCGCCAGGGCCTCGAGCTCGCGTTCGTGCGCGGTGTAGCGGTAACCATGCATGAGCACGATGGCGCAGGCGCGGATGCCGCGCTCGAACGCGCCGCGCAGCGCGATTTCGGCCTGCGCGAGGTCGAGTGGCCGGATCACCTCGCCGTGCGCGCCGATGCGCTCGTCGATCTCCACCACCTGCTCGTACAGCATCGACGGCAGCTCGATGTGGCGCACGAAGAGCTTCGGGCGATGTTGATAGGCGATGCGCAGGGCATCGGCAAATCCGCGCGACGTCACGAACACGGTGCGGTCGCCCTTGCGCTCGAGCAGCGCGTTGGTGGCGACCGTGGTGCCCATCTTCACCGCATCGATGTGCTCGGGCAGCAGATGCGGCGCCCGGCGCGACGCCCAGCAGCTCGCGGATGCCCGCGATGGCCGCGTCGTCATAACGTCCGGGGTTCTCGGAGAGCAGCTTGTGCGTGATCAGCGCGCCGTCGGGCCGGCGCGCCACGATGTCCGTGAACGTCCCGCCGCGATCGATCCAGAACTGCCAGCCCATGGGGCGGCAATTCTACGGTGTCGGTTGGTCCGGGAGTTGGTGCCGGAGTTGAAAAACGGGAATTAGCAGAGTTTGACGTCGACGCCGAAATGGCCGTCGATGCTAATTCCCGTTTTTCAACTCCGGCACCAACTTCCGCCCACCCGGCACCGGCACTTGACGCGAGTAGCTGTGAATGTGTATATACACATACATGAATATATCGACCTTCTCGGCGCTCGCGGACCCCATGCGGCTCAAGATCATCGACGCCCTGCGCGAGGGTGAAATCCAGGTCAACGACCTGGTCGAGCGCGTGGAGATCCAGCAGTCCGGCGTCTCGCGTCATCTCGGCATCCTGTCGCGCGCGGGGTTCGTGAGCGTCCGGCCCGAAGGGCAGAAGCGGTTCTATTCGCTGCGGGCGGAGCCGTTCCAGGAAATCGATCAATGGGTGGCGCAATTCCGCGCCACGTGGGAAGCGCGGCTCGATCGCTTCGACGCCGCGCTCAAGAAGAGGCGCAAGAAATGAGAAAACAAATCACGATGGAGCGCACGTTCCAGGCGACGCTCGACGAAGTCTGGGAGCTGTGGACCACGAAGGAAGGCATCGAGTCCTGGTGGGGCCCGGAGGGTTTCGAGACGCGCGTGACGACGCTCGAGCTGCGCGTCGGCGGCAAGCTCGAATATTCCTTCACCGCGGTCGGCCCGACCAGATCCGAGTTCATGAAGGAAGCGCGGCAGCCGCTCACGCAGAACATGAAGGCGCGCTACACGGTCGTGCAGCCGAAAACGGCCGCCGCCTGGCAGAACCTGGTCGAGTTCATTCCGGGAATCACTCCGTATGAAGTCGAGTCGCGCTTCGACCTCGAGGCTCGCGGCAAGCAGGTGCACATGAAGCTGCGCTTCGACGCGATGCACGACGACCGGTTCACGCAGCTCGCCGAGATGGGCTGGAAGGAAGAGCTCGGCAAACTCGAGAGGCGACTCGCCGCGCGAGGTGCCACGTGAACGAAGTCATTCCTTTCCTGTGGTTCGACACGCAGGCGGAAGAGGCCGCGCGTTTCTATGCCGCGACGTTTCCCGGAGCGAAGTTCGGCGAAATCCGCCGCTTCCCGGCGGGCGCGCGCGGCCCCGAAGGTGGCGTGATGACCGCGAGTTTCGAGCTCAACGGGCAAGCCATCGTCGCACTGAACGGCAACAAGCGGCACGCGTTCTCGCCGGCTTCGTCGCTGCTCTTCTTCTGCAAGGATGCAGACGAAGCCGAAAAGCTTGCGGGGCAACTCTCCGACGGCGGCGAGCGTCAGCCCGGCGGCTGGCTCAAGGATCGTTACGGCGTCTCGTGGCAGATCATGGCGCGCGCGTCGCACGGATAGCGCGATAGATCCATTCGCCGGACGCGAGGCGGTTGTAGGCGCGGTGCCCCTTCACGCCCGACCAGTCGCGGAAGTCCGACTGCAGCTGGTCGGCGGAAACTGCGCCACGATGTTCTCGCGCCGCTCGCTGTCGAGCGTCGAGCGCCTGCAGGACGTTGCGCGTGATGTCCTCGACCGACTGCAGGTGTGAACCCCGCGGCGGCGATCATCGCCGCCGGATCCTTGTCCTTCCAGGCGAGATCCGCGTGGAAGAACGTGGCCGCCGGGCTTCGAGCACGCGGAACGCCTCGCGCGAAAAAGCGCGCCGGATCGTCGTACAGGTGCGATGCCTCGACGTTCACGAGCGCGTCGCAGCTCGCGTCCGGCGAGCGGCAGCGCTTCCGCGTTGCCGACCTGAAACGCAGGTTGGGCATCCGGTCGAAACGCCGTGACGCCAGGCCGACGTTCTGTTCGCTGATGTCGATGCCGATGTACTCGGCCGGGCTGATACACGTGCGCGAGATGCGCCGCGCCGCCGCCGCGTCCGCAACTCACCTCGACGACCCGCCTGCCGCGCAGCTGCGCGTCGCCCAGCAGCTGCCGGTACAGCTGCAGGCAGTATTGCTCGGGATCCGCCGCTGCGTCGAGCTCGGGGACAGACGGCGCGAAGCCGTAGTTCATGAACGAGAAATCGTGGACGCCGTGGTGGCGGCCGCGTTGTAGAACTGGCGTGCCTGTTCGCCGCGGGAGACGGTGTGCGTCATCAGGCGGCCGCCGCGTGCCGGATCGCCATCTTCATGCCGTAACGTGGGTACATCGTGGTGCCCGGCGTCGGTTCGATCTTCTGGCCGGGGGCGAGTTCGAGCGTGTAGCGCTGCGCGATGCGCGCGACGATGAGCTTGAGCTCCACCATGCGCCTGCGCCGGCGCCGATGCAATTGCGATGGCCGGCCGCGAACGGCAGATAGGCGAAGCGCGAGCGGGCCGCGACCTTCTCGGGTTCGAAGCGCGTGGGATCGAACGTTTCCGGGATCCGGCCAGAGGTTTGCCAGGCGATGCATGGCGTACATCGAGATGACCACCGTGGCGCCGGCGGGAATCTTGAATCCACCGACGGTGTTGTCGACCATCGCGACGCGCGAGATCGAATGGATCGGCGAGTGCAGGCGCAGCGATTCTTCGATGACCTGGCCGGTGTACTGCAGCTTGTGCACCTCCTCGGCCGTGGCGAGGCGCGTCGCCCAGCACGTCCGTCACTTCGCCGCGCATGCTGCGCGCGGATGTCGCGGATGGCGCGACGAGCGCCCAGTGGATCCAGCACAGCGCCGGTCGCGGACGTTTCGTGGCCCGCGAAGAACATGCGTCGAGATCTGGTCGCGCAGCGATTGTCGTCGAACTCGGTGCCCTCGGCGCGGCCGCCGGCGACGATGCGCTTGCAGCACGCCGCAACCTTCGAAGTCGCGTGCGCGCGGTGGCGCTGCGATGAAACCGAGGATGCAGTCGTCGAGCGCCGGCGATGCGCCGCATCGAAACGCGCGATCTTCGCCTTCGAGTGCGGCATGAACGCGCGCACGATGTTGCGCGGCGCCTGCGGCCAGTGTTTCTTCACGGCCGCGGCCACCGTCGCAGAATTCGTCGGCGATCTCGGCGAACGGCTCGCCGAGCAGGTAGCGGCCCGACAGCAGCTGCGCGAGGCGGTTGAATTCGGGTTCGACGTCGAAGATCTCGCCGCGGTCGGCGAGACCCTTCCAGCGATCGAGGAATTGGTCGGTGTGCTCGCCCATCCAGCCGACCTGCGCATCGATCGTGTTCCGGCTTGAATGCGGGCTGCGTGATCACGCGCTGGCGGCGCCATTCGGCGGCCTCGGACAGCAGCAGTCCCTGGCCGACGAGCGCCTGGATGTGCCGGTAGCGGATGTTCTTCATGTACTTCGTGGCGATGCGTGACCAGCATCTCCTTGAGCATCGTCGGGATCGGAGACGCACGTAGAGGTATTTGCCGCGGATGGGCACGCGCGCGATGCCGCCATAGCGGCGCGCGATGTCGGTCATGCGCTTCCATCGGGATTCTTGAGGAAGGGCAGCAGGCAACCGATGACCGGCAGGCCGCGGGGTCCGGGTGGGTGGGGCATCTGTGGAATCACGATCGGGCGGCACCTGTCGCCGCCAGAACAATGCTCACTGAGTTCACTTACGCCCTCTGGATGCCGACGCGAACATGTCTTTCCCTGTTAGTCGGGCGCGAGCGAAGAGAAATCACATGTCAGGCGGGCGTCCGGCTGTCGGCGTAGATGATGATCGACAGCATGCGGATCGGGGTCTTCGAGCAGCTTCTCCGGTCCGTGCGGCACTGCGCCCGCGAATGTCAGCGCGTCGCCCGCCTTGAGCAGATGCGTCTCGTCGCCGTGGCGATAGGTGAGCGAGCCCTCCAGCAGATGGATGAACTCGGTGCCGGGATGCTCGAAGCCCGGGAAACACCTCGCTCTTGTCATTGAGCGTGACGAGGAAGGGCTCGAAGGCGCGGCGCGGTCCGCGATCCGCGGCCAGCAGGTGATAGGTGTGGCCGCGCTTCGTGCCGCGGCGAACCACCTCGAGTCCTTCGCCCTTGGGCACGTGTTGCGCGCCGCCGCGCGGCTTGCCCACGTCGCTGAACAGATTGCGAGAGCGGCACGCCCAGCGCCGCCGTGAGTGCAGCCAGTGTTTCGAGGCTGGGCGAGACGTCGCCGTTCTCGAGGCGGCTCAACATCGCCGCGGCTGATGTTCGAGCGCTTGGCGACTTCGCCGAGCGTCAGGCCCATGCGAGTTGCGCAGCCGCCGCACCGTGGCGCCGATCTGCTGTCCCACGCTGCGGGCTCGCCGGGGAAGCGGGCCGGCTTCCGGGCTTTTGCCATAAGCTCACTCCTTTTCTCTTGACCTCGCCAGGGACCGTTGACGGCCGTCCGGAGGCACGTGTTATCCGTGCGCAACCCAATTTACTCTCATGCAACTCGCGTTTCGATGCCCCATCGCCTGCTGAAGTTCGCGTTCGTCGCAAGCCGGC
Organism: uncultured Pseudomonadota bacterium; assembly: GCA_963774045.1. Classification (GTDB taxonomy): domain Bacteria; phylum Pseudomonadota; class Gammaproteobacteria; order Steroidobacterales; family Steroidobacteraceae; genus CADEED01. The sequence goes on along the minus strand of CAVZED010000019.1, from coordinate 32,895 downwards.
ACCCGGAACCGCGCATGTTCCGCGACACCGGCGCGCTCAAGGACGGCTACGACGTCGTGATCATCGGCGGCGGCGGCCACGGCCTCGCGGCGGCGTATTACCTCGCGCGCGATCACGGCATCCGCGACGTCGCCGTGCTCGAGAAGGGCTACCTCGGCGGCGGCAACACCGGCCGCAACACCACGATCATCCGCTCGAACTACCTGACGCCCGAGGGCGTGAAGTTCTACGACGCGAGCGTGCGGCTCTGGCAGGACCTGTCCCAGGACTTCGACCTCAACCTGTTCTACTCGACGCGCGGGCACTTCACGCTCGCGCACACGGATGCGGACGCTGCGCACGACGCGCTGGCGCGCCGAGGTCAACAAGCACTTCGGCGTGCGCTCGCGAAGTCGTCGACGCCGCGTTCGTGAAGCGGCTCGTGCCCGCAGATCGATCTCGACTGCGGCGGGCACGCGCCGATCCTGGGCGCGCTCTATCACGCGCCGGGCGCGATCGCGCGCCACGACGCCGTGGCCTGGGGCTACGCGCGCGGCGCCGATCGGCACGGCGTCGAGATTCACCAGAACACCGAGGTCCTGGGCATCGACGTGCGCGATGGCGCAGTCGCCGGCGTGCGCACCTCGCGCGGCACCATCGCGACGCGAACGCGTTCTCTGCGCCGTGGCCGGCAGCACGCCGCGCATGCTCGAAGCTGGTCGGACTCGCAGCGCCGCTCTACGATCCATCCGCTGCAGGCGATGGTGACCGAGCCGCTCAAGCCGTGGCTCGACCCCATCATCGTTTCGAGCTCGCTGCACGCCTATGTCTCGCAAAGCGCGCGCGGCGAGCTGGTCATGGGCGCATCGCTCGATCCGTACGAGCTGCACTCCACGCGCTCGACGCTCGATTTCGCCGAAGGCCTGGCGGCGCACATGCTCGATCTGTTTCCGTTCCTCTCCGAGGTGAAGGTGAACCGCCAGTGGGCGGGCATGGCGGACATGACGCCGGATTTCGCGCCCATCATGGGCACGACGCCGTGCGAGGGCTTCTTCCTCGACGCGGGCTGGGGCACGTGGGGATTCAAGGCCACGCCGATCTGCGGGCAAGACGATGGCGCACACCGTCGCGCACCGGCACGCCTCATCCGCTGATCACGGGATTCTCGCTGGCGCGCTTCGCGCGCCTCGAGCTCACGGGCGAGAAGGGCGCGGCGTCGGTGGGCCACTGATGAAGGGCAGGGAATGAAGCTCTCACGTGCCCGCTCAATGGTCCGCGTCCGCTGCTCGAGTTCGTCTGCGGCGGCGAAGTGCGCGACATGCCGGATCCCGAGACGCTGCAGCGACGCGCAGTGGAGCCGGCTACGTGTTCAACCGCGGCGCAGCGTGCCGGGCGTGAAGCGCGAGTGGTGGTGCCACACGCCGTCGGGTTACTGGTTCATCGCCGAGCGCGACACCGCGCGCGACGAGTTCCTGACGACCTACGATTCGGCCGGGCTCGCCGGAGGCGGGCGCATGATGTACCGGCTGCCGCCGCTGCCGGGCGAGTGGATCGACCGCTCGCGGCCGCTGCGACTTCACGTTCGAAGGCCGCGCATTCCGCGGGTTCGCCGGCGACACGCCGGTATCGGCGCTGGCGGCGGCGGGCGAGATGCGGCTCGGCGCGCAGCTTCAAGTATCACCGCGCGCGCGGCATCCACTCGTTCGCCAATCACGACGTGAACAACCTGCTTCGAGCATCGACGGCGTGCCCAACGTGCGCGGCGACGTCACTGCCGCTGCGGGCCGGCATGCGCGTCGCGCGCGGTGAACACGCGCGGCGGCGTGGCGCGCGACCGCGCGCGATTCATCGAATGGCTGGCGCCCTTCCTGCCCGTGGGCTTCTACTACAAGGCGTTTCACGGCCGGAGTTTCCCGCGCTGGGAGCAGCGCATCCGCGCCTTCGCCGGGCTCGGCGCGATCCGTGCCGACGCGCCGCGACAGCGGACCCCGAAGCGTTACGCGTTCTGCGACGTGCTGGTGATCGGCGCGGGGCCGTCAGCGGCCTCGCCGCCGCGCTCGCGGCAGCCGACGCCGGTGCGCGCGTGCTGCTGGTGGACGAAAACGCGCGCGCTGGGTGGCAGCGGCCTGTGGAGCGGCGTGCCGTCCGGAGAGATCGACCGCGCTGGCCGAACGCGTCGCGCTGCATCCGAACATCGAGGTCCTGCCGTCGACCTTTGCCGCGGGCTACTACGCGGACCACTGGGTGGCGCTGGTCGAGCCGGCGCGGCATGACCAAGGTGCGCGCGGCGCCGTGGTATTCGCCACGGGTGTCATCGAGCAGCCCGCGGTGTTTCCGCAACAACGACCTGCCCGGCGTTATGCACGGGTTCCGCCGCGCAGCGCCTGCTGCATCGCTATCGCCATCGCGCCGGGCAGACGCGTGTGCATCCTCACCGCGAACCGCGAGGGCTACGAAACTGGCGCGCGCCCTGCGCGCGCACGGCATCGACCTCGCGGCGCCGTGCTCGACCTGCGCGCGGGCGCCGGTACCGATGCGCGCGGGTCTCGACGGCGTGCGCTGCCTTGCGGGCGTCGCGCCCGACGCCGCGCTTGCGGGTGCCGGCGGCGCGGTGCGCGCGCTGCGCGTGCAGCACCGGTACCAGCGCGGGCGGCATCGCCTCCAGTGAAACCCTGCGATTGCGACGCGGTGCTCATGAGCGTGGGCTTCGCGCCCGCGGGCCAGCTGCTGTCGCAGGCGGGGCGCTTCGTTCGCAATACGACATGGCGCTGCAGCAGCACGTGCCCGCTCAAACTACCGCCCGGCGTGTTCGCCGCCGGGCGCGTGAACGGCGTCTACGAGCTCGGCGGCACGCCGCCAGGACGGGCGCGAGGCGGGCGTCGAAGCCGCGGCGCATGCGCGCGGGGCGCACGTGGGCCCGCGCGTGCGGCGCACCGCAGCCACGCGCCAGGTCTCGCATCCCTATCCGGTGTTCCCGCACCCGAAGGGCCGCGACTTCGTCGATCTCGACGAAGACATCCAGGTCAAGGATCTGCTCGGCAGCGCTGCAGGAGGGCTTCGACAGCCCCGAGCTCATGAAGCGTTTCAGCACGCTCGGCATGGGCCCCTCGCAGGGCAAACACTCCAACCTCCAGGGCGCGCGCATCCTGCTGCGCGCGCGCGACCGGAAGTTCAACGATACGGCGTTGACGACGCAGCGGCCGTTCTATCACCCCGTGCCGCTGGCGCACCTCGCGGGCCGCGGCTTTCACGTGTCATCGCCACAGCGCCGTGCATGACCGGCACGCCGCACTGAACGCGCGCTGGATGACGGTGGGCGGCTGGCAGCGCCCGCAGTATTACGGGCGGGATGGCGTGAGCGCCGCAGCCTGCATCGCGGCGGAAGTGCGCGCGGTGCGCGAATCCGTGGGCCTCATCGACGTGAGCACGCTGGGAAAATCGAAATCTTCGGCCCGGACGCCGGCGCTTTCCTCGATCGCGTCTACACCGGCAGCTTCGGGGATCTGCGCGTGGGCACGACGCGTTACGGTGCTCATGCTCGACGAGGCCGGCATCGTGCGCGACGACGGCGTCATCGCGCGTCTCGGCGCGCAGCACTTCTACTTCACGACCACCACCAGCGGCGCGGCGGCCGTGTATCGCGAGCTGCTGCTGTGGAATGCGCGCTGGCGCATGGACTGCACGTTCGTGAACGCGACCGGGCATCGCGCGGCGTTCAACATCGCCGGGCCCGCAAGCCGGGCGGCGCTGCAGCCGCTGACGGACATCGACCTGTCGGAAGCCGCATTCCCGGCCCTCGGCGCGCGAGAGGGGAAAGTCGCTGGCATGCCCGCGCGCATCATGCGCGCCGGATTCGTCTCGTCGCTCGGCTTCGAGATCCACGTGCCGTATCCGCGCCGCGCCCCTCGTGTGGGATGCGTTGATGAACACCACCCCGCGACCGCGCGCCTTCGGTGTCGAAGCGCAGCGCGTGCTGCGGCTCGAGAAGGGCCACGCCATCGTCGCGCAGGACACCGACGCGCTGACCAATCCCTTCGAAGCCGGGCTGGGCTGGGCGGTACGCATGGAGAAACCGTTCTTCATCGGCCAGCGCAGCCTGCGCATCCATGCGGCACGCGGCGCGCGCCAGCAACTCATCGGCTTCCAGCTCGACGATGAATCGCCGCGCGTGAACGAGGCGAACCTGTTGATCCACGACGGCGAGATCGCCGGCCGCGTGACCAGCATCGCGCGCTCGCCGACGCTCGGCCGGACGATCGGCTTCGCCCTGGCGGCCCCGCGGCTCGCCGCAGCCCGGCAGCGTCCTCTCGATCCGCGCCAGCGACGGTCGAGTGGCGTCCGCGCGCGTGGTCCGCGCGCCATTCGTGGCGGCCACATGAGCGCGTGGCTGCAGGCTGGCGGCGCCGACGAGCGGCGCATGGGCGTGAAAGGCCCGGGCGCCGCGCAGGTTCTGGCGGAGCTCGGACTTCGCCGTGCCGAAGCGGCCGAATTGCTGGGCGCCGCTGCGCAAGTCCGACCGCGACGATTCCGACAACGTGATCGCGCGGCTCGGCCATACCGAGTTCTTCATCGAGGAGCAGGGCGACGCCGCCGGCATCGTTGCGCTGGAAGCGAAACTCGCCGCGGGCGCCGCCGGTGCGTTCCCGGTGCTGCGCGAAGACAGCGCCTTCGTCCTCGGCGGCGCGCGGGCGCGTGACGCGCTGGCGCAGATCTGCAACGTGAACTTCGCCGCGCTCGACATCGCCGCGAAACCCGTCGTCATGACGCTGATGATCGGCGTCGGCGTGCTGGTCCTGCCGCAGCTCACGGAGCGCGGTCCTGTCTACCGGATCTGGTGCGACCCGAGCTTCGGGCCGTACCTGCAGTCAAAGATCGAGGAAATCACCCAATGAACATGACAGAAGCCCAAGCCCTGTTCGCGAAGCACCAGATCAAGTACGTGCTCGCGCAATTCGTCGACATCCACGGTGCGGCGAAGGCCAAGGCCGTGCCGGTCGAACACCTCGAGATGGTGCTGACGGACGGCGCGGGATTCGCCGGTTTCGCGCTGTGGGGATTCGGCATGGGGCCCGACGGCCCGGACTACATGGCGGTCGGGGATCTATCTACCCTGACGCCCATCCCGTGGATGCCGGGCTACGCGCGCCTGGTGTGCAACGGCACCGTCAAGGGCAAGCCGTATCCGTACTGCTCGCGCGTCGCGCTGCAGCGCCAGCTCGCGCGCCTCGCCGAGCGCGGTCTCACGCTGTACGTGGGCATCGAGCCCGAGTTCATGCTGCTGTCGCGGGACGCGAACGGAAAGCTCGGGCCGAGCGATGCGACCGACACGCTCGACAAGCCCTGCTACGACTACAAGGGCCTGTCGCGCACCAGCGCGGTCCTCGACGACATCACCGGCAGCCTGCGCGCCGTGGGCATCGACGTCTACCAGATCGACCACGAGGACGCGAACGGCCAGTTCGAGGTGAACTTCACGTATGCGGACGCGCTGAAATCCGCGGACAACTTCACCTTCGTGAAGATGGCGGCGAGCGAGATCGCGCGCAAACACGGCATGATCGCGACGTTCATGCCGAAGCCGTTCTCGAACCGCACCGGCAGCGGCGCGCATTTCCACATCTCGGTCGGCAACGACGCGCAGAAGAACCTGTTCGAGGACCGCAGCGACAAGCGCGGTCTCGCGCTGTCGACGATGGCCTATCAATTCCTGGGGGGAGTGCTGGCGCACGCGCGTGCGCTGGCGGCGGTGTGCGCGCCCACGGTGAACTCGTACAAACGGCTCGTCGTGGGCCGCGCGCTGTCGGGCGCCACCTGGGCGCCGGCGTACATCGCCTACGGCGACAACAACCGCACGGCCTGCGTGCGCATCCCGGGCGGGCGGCTCGAGTTCCGCCTGCCGGATTCGGGCTGCAATCCCTATCTGGCGCTGGCGGCGCTGGTCGCGGCGGGTCTCGACGGCATCGACCGCAAGCTCGATCCGGGCGAGCCCACGAATCTCAACATGTACGAGCTCAGCGAGGCGCAGCTCGCCGAGCGCAGGATCACGCTGTTGCCGCAGAACCTGCTCGAAGCGATCCAGGCGCTGGAGCAGGACGAGGTGATCAAGGCCGGACTCGGGTCCGGGCTCTCGAAGGAGTTCATCACGCTCAAGCGCATGGAGTGGACCGAATACGCGCGCCACGTCTCCGACTGGGAGACGCAGCGATACCTGGAGTTCTTCTGATGTGCGGCATCGTCGGCCTGCTGCTCAAGCGGCCTGCGCTGGCGCGAGCAGGCTGGGCGAGCTCATGACGCCCATGCTGATCGGCATGACCAGCCGCGGACCGGATTCCGCGGGTGTCGCCATCTTCGGCGAGGCCGAGACCGAGGCGCGCAAGATCTCGCTGTTCTGGGGCCCGGGCGAAGCCGGCAAAAAGGACCATCGCACCGCCGACTGGAAGCGCCTCGCGCTGGAGTTTTCCGCGCAGTTCGACGGCGAGCATCGATTCTCGGAAACCGGTCCGCACGCGGTGCTGATCACGCGCGCGCCACCGGAGGACGTGAAGGCGTGGCTCGCGGACGCGCAGCCTGCGATCTACGTGCTTTCGGTGGGCCGCTGCATCGATCTGTACAAGGACATCGGCGCGCCGGCCGAGATCGTCAGGCGATACGGCCTCGACCAGGTGCGGGGCACACACGTCATCGCGCACACCCGCATGGCGACCGAGTCCGCGGTGACGCCCGCGCATGCGCATCCATTCACCGCCGGCCAGGACTTCTGCCTCGTGCACAACGGCTCGTTGTCGAATCCGCACCTGGTGCGCAAGAAACTCGAGCCGCTCGGCATCTCGTTCGTCACGGACAACGACACCGAGGCCGCGTGCCGGTTCTTCGAGTGGCGCATGCGCGAGGGTGACGACCTGACGACCGCCGTCCACCGGGGCTTCGCGGAGCTCGACGGATTCTTCACATTCCTCATGGGCACTGACAAGGAAATGCTGATCGTGCGCGACGCGTTCGCGTGCAAGCCGGCCGTCGTGGCGGAAACCGACGACTACGTGGCGATCGCCTCGGAATTCCGCTCGCTGGCGCACCTGCCCGGCGTGCGTCACGCCCAGGTGTTCGAGCCCTTGCCGGAAGAGGTGTACTCGTGGAAGGTGTGAAGGAGTTCGACCTGGCGACCACGCCGCTGCGCGAGGTGAACCGTTTCCTGCATCGCGAAGCCACGGCCGCCGGCGTCAGGCACGTGAAGATCCTGAATGCCGATGGCGCCCACTCGATCGCGGCGGGGCTCAATGTGCCGCTCGATGTCGAAGTGGATGGGCACGCCGGGTACTACGCTCGGCGGCATGAACATGCTCGCCAACATCACCGTGCACGGCAACGCCGGACCGGGCGTGGGCGAGAACATGATGTCCGGCACGATCCGCGTCGAGGGTTTCGCTTCCACCGCGGCCGGCGCCTCCGCGCACGGCGGAACGTTGATCATCCGTGACGATGCGGCCCTGCGATGCGGCATCTCGCTCAAGGGTGGCGACATCGTCGTGGGCGGCAGCGTCGGCAGCTTCTCGGCGTTCATGGCGCAGGCGGGCCGCATCGTGATCTGCGGCGATGCCGGGGATGCGCTCGGCGACTCGCTCTACGAGGCGGTGATCTACGTGCGCGGCAACGTCCGCTCGCTCGGCGCGGATGCGCGCTTCGAACCCATGCAGGCCGCGGACTTCGATGCGGTGCGCGAGTTGCTGGATCGCGCCGGCCTGAAGCACGACCCGAAAACGTTCAAGCGCGTGGCGTCGGCGAAAAGCCTGTACCACTGGAACGCGGACGCGAATCAACAGTATTGAGCCGGGAGTATCGATGAACGAGAAAACTGCCACCGCCGAATGCCACGCGCCTCTCACTCGAGGAGTCCGCGGGGTATGACCGGCGCATCATCGACTACATCCAGCGCGCCTCGGCCACCGGGCTCTACGAGATCCGCGGTCTCGGCGCGAAGCGCCACGTGCCGGGTTTCGACGACCTGGTGTTCCTGGGAGCGTCGCTGTCGCGTTACCCGCTCGAGGGTTACCGCGAGAAGTGTTCGACGAAGACCGTGCTCGGCACGCGCTTCGCCACCAGACCCATCGAGCTGGCCACGCCCGTCACCATTGCGGGCATGAGCTTCGGCGCCTTGTCGGCGCGCGTGAAGGAGGCGCTGGGCCGCGCGGCCACCGCGCTTGGCACCTCGACGACGACGGGCGACGGCGGCATGACGCCGGAAGAACGCCAGTCCTCGAAAACTCTGGTGTACCAGTGCCTGCCCTCGCGTTACGGGTTCAATCCCGACGACGTGCGCAAGGCGGATGCCATCGAGATCGTGATCGGGCAGGGCGCGAAGCCGGGCGGTGGCGGCATGTTGTTGGGACAGAAGGTGAATCCGCGCGTGGCGCAGATGCGCACGTTGCCCGCGGGCGTGGATCAGCGCTCCGCCTCGCGGCATCCGGACTGGACCGGACCCGATGACCTCGTCATCAAGATCAACGAGCTGCGCGAGATAACGGACTGGGAAAAGCCCATCTACGTGAAGGTGGGCGCGACGCGCGTGAACCACGACGTGAAGCTCGCGATCCATGCCGGCGCCGACGTGATCGTGGTCGACGGCATGCAGGGCGGCACCGCGGCGACGCAGACGGTGTTCATCGAACACGTCGGCATCCCCACGCTGGCCGCGCTGCGCCAGGCGGTCGAGGCCATCGACGATCTCGACATGCGCGGCAAGGTGCAGCTGGTGATTTCCGGCGGCATCCGCACTGGCGCGGATGTGGCGAAGGCGCTCGCGATGGGCGCGGACGCGGTGGCGATCGGGCAGGGCGTGCTGATGGCGTTGGGCTGCAACAGTGACAGTTACCTGGCGGGCGACAAACACGTGTCGGCGGTGGAGGATTACGCGAAGCTCGGCACCGCACCGGGATTCTGTCATCACTGCCATACGGGCCGTTGCCCGGTCGGCGTAACGACGCAGGATGCGGTGCTGGAACAACGACTGGAGCCGATGGCCGGGGCCAGGCGGCTGACCAACTACCTCAAGACGCTGAACATGGAACTGACGACGATCGCGCGCGCCTGCGGCAAGCAGGACGTGCACCACCTCGAGCGGGAAGATCTCGTCGCCTTGACCGTGGAGGCCGCGGCGATGGCAAACATCCCGCTGGCTGGCACGAGCTGGATCCCGGGGAAGTAACTTTCACATTCCCCGGAAGCGGTGGGAGAAAGCGCTGCTGACCGGCAGCACTTCCGTGTGTCCACGCACCTTCAGGTGCAGCTTCCCGTCCTCCAGCTTCTCGACCGCCTGGATCGCCCCCACGCGCACGATCACGCTGCGATGCACCTGCCAGAACGTCTCGGAATCCAGCGACGGCAACAGTTCCTTGAGCGGCGTGCGGATGTGGCCTTCGCTCTCGGCCGTGACGACTCGCGTGTACTTGTCCTGAGCCTGGAAGAACAGCACCTCGTCGATCGGAAACATCTTCACCGCATGGCCGACACTCGCCGTGATCCACTTGATGCCGGGATTGGCCGGCGCCAGCTGCGATCGCACGAGGTCGAGCAGCGCCGCCATGTCGGGTGCACGGCTCCCCAGCCTCCCACGCGTCCTCTCGATCGCACGCATCAGCCGCTCGCGCGCCACCGGTTTTTGCAGGTAGTCCACCGCGCCTTCGTCGAAGGCTCGCAGTGCATACTCCTCGTACGCGGTGATGAAGATGACCTGGCAGCGCGGTCCCGCGGCGCGCGCCACTTCGAGGCCGCTGACACCGGGCATGCGGATGTCGAGGAACGCGACATCGGGTTGGTGCTCCTCGAGCGCCTGCAGCGCGGCCAGTCCGTCCGCGCATTCGGCGACGACGTCGAGGTCGGGCCACAACTCGCCCAACAACGCGCGCAGTTCCTGCCGCTGCGGCAACTCGTCTTCGGCGAGGATGGCGGTGGGACGCTTCATGGCCGCGCTTCCCGCGGGACCACGATGCGCGCGCGCACGCCACCCGCCTCGCGCGCGGCCAGCTCGAGTGACGCATTCGCCGCGAAACGCGTGAGCAGCTGCGCGCGGATATTCGCGAGCCCGGTGCCTTCGCCCATGCCGAGGATCAATCCCGCGCCGTCATCCTCGACGCTCACCTCCAGCCGATCGCGCTCCAACGCGCGCGCCGACAACACGACCTGCGTGGGTCCCGGCTTGGGCTCGACGCCGTGTTTGATCGCATTCTCCACCAGCGAGATGAGCAGCAGCGGCGGGAAGTGCGCGTCGGCCAATTCCCGCGGAAGGTCGAGCTCGACTCTCAAGCGTTCTCCCATGCGCAGCTTCATGAGCTCGAGGTAACTCGCGCAAATCGCGAACTGCTCGCCGAGCGTCGACGATGATGCGCCGGTATCGGCGCGCAACTTCGGCAACGTGGCGCGCAGGTGCTGCGCGAGCGCGTCGATGGTCTGCGCGGCGCGCGCCGGATCCGACGCGACCAGCGATCGCACCGACGCCAGCGTGTTGAACAGGAAGTGCGGCTCCACCTGCGCCTGCAGCACCGTCAGCTTGAGGTCCGCCTCGCTTTTCTGCTGGCTCATCTTCTCCAGCTCGGCGCGCCGCCAGTGCTCCTCCCAGCGCCGCCTCTCGGAGAAATACGCGGGCAGCGCGAACCCGCCGCTGGCGATGAACAGCAGCAGCAGGTCGCGGCTGATGTCGAGCAGCTTGCGGACCAGGACGTGGACATCCGTGGCCGGCAGCATCTGGGGTTCGGAGTGCGCGCCATGCGCGGCCATGAACTGGTCGTGGTATTCGCCCGCCACGTCGTCCGCGATCGCGGCCGCGAAAATCCCGAACACGATGCAGCCGACGATCAGCGCGCGTTCGATCGCGCGCGGCCAGCCGCGGTGCCGGAAGAACGCCGCGAGCACGGGCCCCGCGCCCACCAGCACGATATTGGCCGCGGAGGAGGCCAGGGACACGAGCACCGCCTCCCCGACATCCTTGACGAACAGGCCGTGCGAGGCCCCGAAGGAGATGCCGGCCAGCGCGCCGATCGAACCGAACAACACGGTGCGGCGCCACGCCCACGGCCAGCTGAAAACCGTGTACTTCTGGTAGAAGCGGATGAACGTGGATTCGCCCGCGGCGACGTCGGGCGGCAGCGGGCGATCGAGCGGATGCGATGTTTCCGTCACGGGGCCCGATGCTACCAATCAACGGATGTCGTGGTCGCGCGCGGCGCGTTCGAGCGCCTCCTTCGGGATCAGCGGACGAATCGTCGGGTAGAACTGCGCGAATGTCGCCTGGAAGGCGCCGTGATCGACGTGGCAGCGCACGCAGGCATTGCCGTCCGGCAGGCGCGTGCCCTCGCTCGCCTTCGCGCCGAACATGTAGAACACGTGCGAGTTCTCGCCCGATCCCTCGCGAATCAGGTGGATCTCGAAGTTGGTGAGTTCCGCCTGCGTGAATCCGTTCTGGTTGATCGAGCGCTGCTGCGTGTCGCTGTCATAGAAGGAGAGCAGGAACATCGAGCCCGGCGCATAGCTGCCGGTCTGCACGAAGTGCCGATACGCCGTGGGCTCCATCAGGACGATCTGGAATTGTCCGGGCCTCGCGGCGTTGAACGAGCCGGGGTTATAGCCCATGCCGAGCGAGGCGCCGAGGAATACCCAGTTCGTGAGGTCGGCGGGCTTCTGCAGTTTTCCATCGGGCGTGAAGCGGGCTACGGACAAGGCTTTTGGCGCGGGCGGTGTCTGGGCCTGCACGGTCGTCATGGCTGCAGTCGCCATCACAGCCGCCGCGACCGCGGCGAAAATCCTCTTCATGGTTGGCTCCCTCGTTCGTGATGGCGGTTACGTTAGGGCGCGGCCCGCCGTATTGCCGGCCCTTGCGACGGACCTGCCTTTTCCCGGGATGACACCCGCGCGAAGCGTGACGAAACCGGCGGCCGATCTGGCAGACTGCCGTCCGCCATGAGCCACAAACCCAGCCTGCTGCGCTCGCGCGATTCACACGCACGCGTGACCTTCGTCGAGCTGTTCTTCGACCTCGTGTTCGTGTTCGCGGTGACGCAGCTCTCGCATTCGCTGCTCGAACACCTGAGTTTCACCGGCGCGCTGCAAACGCTGTTCCTGCTGCTCGCCGTGTGGTGGGTGTGGATGTACACCTGCTGGTTCACGAACTGGATCGATCCCGACAAGCCCGTGGTGCGTGTGCTGCTGTTCACGCTGATGCTGGGTGGGCTGTTGATGTCGGCGGCGATTCCCAATGCATTCGGGCACGAGGGTCTGTTGTTCGCGAGCGCTTACGCGTTCATCCAGGTCGCGCGTACGGTTTTCATGGTGTTGGCGGTGCGCGGGCGCGATCCCGTCAACTATCTCAATTTCCTGCGCATCCTGGCGTGGCTCGCGGCGTCGGCGGCGTTGTGGATCGGCGGTGGCTTCGCGGCCGGGATCGAGCGCGTGGCGCTGTGGGCGGTCGCGCTGGCGCTGGAGATTCTTGGACCGACCGTGGGGTACTTCGTGCCGGGCCTGGGCCGATCGAGCACGGCGGACTGGAAGATAGACGGCGCGCACATGGCCGAGCGCTGCGCGTTGTTCGTGATCATCGCGCTCGGGGAATCCATCCTCGTGACCGGTGCCACCGCCGCGGCGAATCCCGCGACGCTCGCGAACACCTGCGCGTTCCTCGTGGCATTCCTCGGCAGCGTCGCGATGTGGTGGATCTATTTCAACATCGGCGTCGAGCGCGGCAGCCGGCAGATCGCCGGCTCCGCGGATCCCGGGCGCGTGGCGCGCGCGGTGTACACGTATTTCCACATCCCGATCGTGGCCGGCATCGTGGTGTGCGCCGTGGCGGATGAGATCACCATCGCGCATCCGTCCGGGCATCTGGGCGTGGCGGAAGCATTCGTGATGGTGGGCGGGCCGGCGCTGTATCTGATCGGCAACGTGTTCTTCAAGCGCGCGAGCGCGAAGTATTACCCGCTGTCGCACCTGGTCGGGCTGATCCTGCTGGCGATTCTCGCGCCGTTCGCGCTGCTGTTCACGCCGCTGATGATGGGCTGCGCCGCCACCGCGGTGCTGATCGTCGTCGCGGTGTGGGAGACGCGCTCGTTCCGGCCCGGACCTACTTCCGGCGGGTGAGGTTCGCCACGGCGGTGACGAGAGCCTCGGCTTTCACCGGCTTCGCGAGGTGCGCCTGGAAACCCGCGGCCATCGCATCGTCGCGGTCCTGCAGGCGCGAAAACGCGGTCAGCGCGATTGCCGGCAACCGATCGGCATCGAATCCCGACGCACGCAGATTGCGCAGCAGTTGATAACCATCCAGCTGCGCCATGCCGATGTCGCTCACGAGCACGTCCGGCACGGTCGCCTTGATCTGCGACATCGCAGACTCTGCATTCGCGGCATCCGACACGCTCGCGCCGGCATCCGTGAGAATTCGCACGATCAGCGCGCGTGCATCCGGATCGTCCTCGACCACCAGCGCGCGCGTGCGCCTGAGGCGCGAGCTCTGGTCGGTGGGCAGTTCCCTTGGCCGCCGATCGGTGAGCGGCAGGCGCACTCGGAAGGTCGAGCCCTTGCCCGCGCCCTCGCTCTGCACGTCGATCGTGCCCTGCTGGATGTCGACCAGGTGCTTGACGATGGTGAGGCCGATGCCGAGTCCCGAAAAGCTCTTGCCCGTACCCGACTCCTGCTGGCTGAAGCGTTCGAAGATCTGCGGCACGAATTCCGGATCGATGCCGCGGCCCGTGTCGGTGACGGCGATTTCGTACTGCCCGGCATCGACGTGCCCGAAAACGTCGATGCGGCCGCCCGCCGGCGTGAACTTGATGGCGTTGGTGAGCAGGTTCCATACCACCTGCTGCAGGCGGGAATCGTCCGCCAGCACGTGGGCTTCGGGATCGCGCACGTGCATGTGGATGGCGACACCCTTGCCGTGCGCCTGCGTGCCCACCACCTCTGCCGCCGCCGCGACCGCCCGCGCCGGCGAGATGGCATCGACATCGATACGCATCTTGCCGAAGCGGATGCCCGCGAAGTCGAGCAGGTCCTCGATGAGGTGGCTCTGCACGCGCGAATTGCGCTCGATGGCATCGAGACCCTGCTCGAGCATCGCGGGAGTGACGTTCTTGCGCCTGAGCACGCTGGCCCAGCCGAGCATCGCATTCAGGGGATTGCGCAGCTCGTGCGACAGCGTCGCGAGGAACTCGTCCTTCATGCGGTTGCTGCGCTCGGCCTCGGTGCGCGCGGCGCGTTCGCTCGCCAGCAGGCGCTCACGCTCGGTGACGTTCGTGGCGATGCCGATGCGCATGCCGTGGCCGTTTTCGGCGACGATGCGCCATTCGACCTCGGAGACGCTGCCATCGGGCTTCGCCACCGGCATCATGCCTTCCCAGCGGCCGCCGTCCCTGAGCGCCTCGTGCAGCTTGCCGCACAACTCTGCGTGTCCGGGCGCGATGAGGTCGATGCACTTCTTGCCGATGATGTCCTTGCGATCGCGGCCGGCGAGCCGGCAGAACTCGGGGTTGACGTCCTGGTACACGAGGCCCGGATCGAGCAGCGCGATGCCGCTCGAGGCCAACTCGAAGATGGTCCGGAAGCGTGCGTCGGTGGTGCGCTTGAGCACGTCGGCCTGGCGCGCGAACAGCAGGGCGCGCACGGTGGCGATGAGTACCGTGGGATCCACGGGGTGCGTGAGGTAGCTGTCGCCGCCCGCCGAGAGACCCTGCGTCATGTCGTTGCTGCTGACGAACGTGGCCGTCAGGTGGATCACGGGTAGATAGGCGGTCTGGGAGCGCGCGCGCAGCCGGCGGCACACCTCGAGACCGTCGATGTCGGGCAGGTTGATGTCGAGGACGATGAGACCGATGTCCTGGTGCTCGGCCGCGGCGAGCGCGTCTCCGCCGGTCCCGGCTTCGATGACCGCGAAGCCAGCCGCCTTGAGGATGCGCGTGGTCGCGTACAACGACGCCGGGTTGTCGTCGACCACCAATATCTTCTGGGTCGCGACCTGGTTCGGGAGACTGCTCATGGCATGCCCTCGGGAGCGGCGCTCTCGGCCACCCGGACGGGCAGCACCACCGAAAACCGCGAGCCCTTGCCGAGCTCGCTTTCGACGGCGACCCGGCCGCCCAGTAGCTCGGCGAACTTGCGCGCCAGCGACAGGCCGAGCCCGGTGCCGCGCAGCCGCTTCTGCAGGCGCACGTCGATCTGCACGAAATCGCCAAACAGGTTGGGGAGGTGTTCGGCAGCGATGCCGATGCCGGTGTCGGACACGGCGAATTCGACGTGATCCGGATCGATGAGACGCGCGGAGACCCGCACTTCGCCGACCGGCGTGAACTTGAGCGCGTTCGAGATGAAATTGCGCAGGATCTGCGACACTTTCTTGTCGTCCGTGTAGAGCTTGATGGGATCCTCGGGCTCGTCGAACGCCAGGGACACCGTGGTGGTCGCGACGATGGGTTTGAACATGCCGCGCAGCGCCGCGAACAGGTCGACCATCTCGAACCATTCGGGCGAGATGGTGATGCGGCCGGCCTCGACCTTCGCGAGGTCGAGCAGGTCGTTCACCATCTCCGTGAGATCTCGCGCCGAGCTGCGGATGAACTCCACCTGCTTCTGCTGCTCGGCCGTGAGCGGGCCATCGAGGCGCGACAGCATGATGCCCGCGATGCTGGTCATGGATGCCAGCGGCGTGCGGAACTCGTGGCTCATGTACGAGAGAAAGCGGCTCTTGAGGTCGTTCGCGTCGCGCAGCTGCGCAGCCTTGTCGTCGAGCTCCGCATAGAGCGCGACCACGCCCTTGTTGGTCTCATCGAGCTCTTCACGCAGCGCGGCGATGTCCGCTTCGCGCGCCGCGAGCTCCGCGGCCAGTTGGGCGTTCACGGCGCCACCACCACGATCGTCGCGTCGTCGCGGCCGCGGCCGTGGTCCCGGTAGATCGTTGCCGCGACGATCGCGGGATGACAGGCCAGGAGGTCGGGCCGTGTCCTGAGATTCCAGCGTGCCGAGATGCCGTCCGAATGCATGATCAGCAGCGCACCCGGCTCGACCGTGTATTCCAGCTGCCGTGCGCTGCGCTGATACATGCCGAGTGTCCCGTTGTGCGAGACCAGGCCCTGCGATTGTTCGCTGGAAACGATGTGGCCGTTGATGTTGCCCACGCCGCCATAGGACAACCTGCGGCCGCGCAGCCGGGCGCACGCGGCGGCACCGCCGCGCGTCTTCGACATCGAGCGGTTCGCGCGTTGCAGGATTTCCACGGGCTGATCGCCGGAGGAACTGGTGAACGCGGCGATGCAGGCCTGCGCCGCTTCGGCCGCGAAAGTCCCGTGACCGAGACCATCGACGACCAAGAGCGCCAACCCGTCATCGTCCGTCACCAGGCTCCAGGCATCACCGCATTCGGGCTCGCCGGGCATCGCCAGGCTGATGGCGCCGAATCGGACGGCGAGCGGCGTGCCGAATCGCGCCATCACCACCGTGCCCTCACCGGGCTGCGACCAGATGTCGAACTCGCTGGCGAGCCGCCGCACGGCGCCGAGCCCCGTGCCGGGAGTCCCCGTGGTCGAGTAGCCGTCCCTCATGCAGCGCGCGACGTCGCCCATGCCCGGACCGTGATCGATTGCCATCAACTCGATGATGGTCGTTTCGTCGTCACCGAGCGCCTGAACGAGCAGCTCGCCTTCGCTGGCGTGATTGAGCAGGTTGTTCGCGAGCTCGGTGGCGGCAATGGCGACATGGCCCGCGAGATCGGCATTGAGCTCGAAATTCGCGAGCATCTGGGCCGCGCGGCGCGCCTCGCCGACCTTGCTGCCGTCGTCGATGACGTAGCGGAGCTGGCCTTTACGGACGGGGACTTTCACGGCGGCTTCCATGGATATTCACTTCCACCGCACGATGCTGACGCGGGTTCCGCCGCCCACTTTGGTGTCGATCTCGAATTCATTGACGAGCCGTTTTGCACCGGTGAGACCCATGCCGAGACCTTTGCCCGAACTCCACCCGTCCGTCATGGCGAGATCAAGATTCGCTATTCCCGGACCTTCGTCAGAGAACAGGAGCCTGAGGCCGCGTCGCGTGTCCGTCTGCAGGATTTCCCAGTGCATCGTGCCGCCGCGGCCATAGGTATACGCGTTGCGTGCGAGCTCGCTCGCCGCGGTCACCATCTTGGTCTGGTCGACCAACGAGAACTGGAGTTGCTGCGTGAGCCGGCGGACCAGTTGCCGCGCGAGGACGATGTCGTGCTCGGAGCGCAGCGGCGCGTCACCGCCGTTACCGTTGGGAGTCATCGTCGCCTTCGGTGTCGATCTTGCGGCGCAGGATCGCCATTCCGCGTTCCACGTTGAGCGCGGTAGCGACACCGGGCAACGAAAGCCCGAGCTCGACGAGGGTGATCGCCACCGCCGGCTGCATGCCGACGAGTATCGTTTCCGCGCCAAGAATCCTGCCAATGCCGGAAATGTCCGCGACCATGCGGCCGATGAACGAATCCACCATCTCGAGGGAGGAGATGTCGATGAGCACGCCCTTGCTCGCGTTTTTCTGGATGGCGTACGAAAGGTCATCCTGCAACTTGAGCGCGAGCTGGTCGTGCATGTCGATCTGGATGGTGACGAGCAGGAACTCGCCCATGCGCAGGATCGGAATTTTTTCCATTGAAACTACTGCTTGAGCGAGCTGCCGGTGCGTTTGAGCGCGAGCGCCAACGCATCGGCGAGATTCGCCTTGGTGGTGACACCCTGCAGGTCGACGCCGAGGTGCACGATGGTTTGAGCGATCTGCGGGCGCACCCCGGAGATGATGCATTCGGCGCCCATGAGGCGCAGCGCCGTCACCGTCTTCAGCAGGTGCTGCGCGACCAGCGTGTCGACGGTCGGAACGCCGGTGATGTCGAGGATCGCGATGTGCGCGCCCGTCTCGACCACCTTCTGCAAGAGGTTTTCCATGACAACTTGCGTACGTGCCGAATCCAGCGTGCCGATCATCGGAAGCGCGAGAATGCCATCCCAGAGCTTCACGACCGGCGTCGACAGCTCGAGCATTTCGCGCTGCTGACGGTTGATGACTTCCTCGCGGGATTTCTGATATGCCTTGACCGTGTGCAGGCCGAGCGCATCGAGCAGCTCGGTGGCTTTCCAGACCTGGTCGGCGAGTGAGTCCGCGTCCTTACCGGCATCTGCGCGCAGCGCAGCGAAGAGCGGCTTCTTCAGCGAGAAGATGAAGCTCGCGGTTTCGTCGGAGGAAAATCCCTGTGCAACCCGCGAGCGCGAGATGCCGTCGAGGAATTCACGGATCGGCTTGAACTCGCTCGATGACACGTCGCCCGATCGCGCGTGTTCCGCGACCACGGCCAGGAGACGGATGAATTCGAAGGATTGCTGGTCGAGTTCGGTGGCGGAGATGCGGCCCTTGCCGCCGGCGGCGCTCGCGAGATCCTTCGACCACGCGGCGTGGATTTCCTTGCCACTCTTCTTTAATACGTTTGACATCGTGGCGTCCGCCATCGGACTTCCCCTGGGTATAGTTGATTGATTGGAGCTCGGAATGTTAACAACGTGTTTGTGCCGGACTGTAGGCGCCCTCCGACCGCGGTGCGGGACGACGCCCACACTAACAACCTGCGGAGCTCGGACGATCTAACTACTGCGCGCGTGATTCGCAGGTGATTCATGGAGATGGAGTGGGAAATTGTCGTGCTGCGGTTGCGCAGCGGGGCGGCGGCGGGCCAGGTGTGAAGAGCCGCGTTCACTCGGAGCGCCGAACGGGAGGTTGTCCGGAAGAGTGGGCGGGCTACCGGTAACTCATTGTTTTGTCACGGGTTATCTTAGCTCGCGGGCACGAAAAGCATTCTGCTATGATCGCGCCCCTCAATTTTGAGCCGCGCGCCCGTAGCTCAGCTGGATAGAGTACCTGGCTACGAACCAGGTGGTCGGGAGTTCGAATCTCTCCGGGCGCGCCAATTTCTCTTACCGCGACAACGTCTTGGCGCGGTTCTCATCTCCCACTCGTCTTCGTAACCAGGTGGTTGCGGGGGAATTGTGGGACTCGCCGTCGCAGACCTTCTCCGCCGCAGCTATCAGGCTCGTGAGCTCGGCTGAGGAGTAGTGCGTCGTGATCCGACTGCTCTTGTGGCCGAGCAGATCCTGACGATCTTCGAACGACACTCCGGCCGCGCGAAGCCGTCGGCCGAACGTGTGCTTCAGATCGTGGACACGCACTCTGCGAAAGCCACCGGCCGCCTCCACTCCGGTTCGCTCCTTCCATTTGTCCGCGGCGCGAACACGAGCGTTTTGCCACGCGGTCGTGTTCATGCCCGTTAGTGGAAAGCCTTTCCCTGCCACGAGCGGATTTTGAGCTTCCGACTTCCTCGGCTTCGGAAACCGAACGAAGACGTGCTCCGGATGCTGACCTCGAACACTGTCGATGACCGAACGCGCGACGCGATTGAGAACGACCAGGCGGTCCTGACCGTTCTTCACCTTGTCGCCTTCGATGATGAACACCGATGTGTTGAACTCCGGAACCTCGACCTCGTCGGCCCACTTCAACCCGCAGACTTCCTGCTCGCGCAGGCCGGTGTTGACGCCGACTGGCGATGAACGGCTGCAGGCTTTCAAGATGCACTTGCTTGAGAAACAGTTTCCCGATGAAGGGATCGAGTTGTGCCAAGTGCAGCGCATCGTCGTCGATACTCCTCTTGTGCTGGTTCTCGTTCAGGAACTTGGTCGCTGCTGCGCGAAACGTGCGATCGGGTCTTGCGCCGTAGAGTTGCGCCGCACGAATCTCATCGATTCGCTTGGCTAGGCGGGGGCGTCGCGCATGCGGATGAGGCGGGGCGGTGGCGCCGTGAGCGCAGGCGGGCGAGAAGCTTGTGTGCTCATCTCAGGCGCACGGCCGCAGCAGGGAAATAGTGACAGCTGCCATTCGCGAACCGGAAACTCCGTGCCCATGCTTGGTGCTCTCTATGTGCGGTTCTGATCGCCTAGGGACGAGTTGTCACCCATGGCTGATTTTTCCACGCCGTGAGATCCGCTGTCAGATGAGGTATCGCCGGAAATTCGGACTAAACCTTGATGACGTGTGGCTCAAAATCTAGTTAGCACCGGTGAATGCACGGTGTACGTCAGTGTGAGGTTTCGGCTAGATTCTGGGTGAAACGCAGGATAGCCTCGCGGCGGCTCTTGTCTCACGATCACACGCATGGCGGCATCGGCGTTCATTCACTTGCGGGTGACTCAGGAGACGAAGCTGCGGCTTCGCGCGCTTGCGCAGCGCGAAGGCCGGTCCGAATCCGCGCTCCTCAAGCAATTGCTCGGCGTCATGCTGCGAAGCGTGGGCGACGAAGTGCTCTCAGAGCCCAGGCGCGACGAAGGAGAACTTCGCCAAGCGCGACTGACTGTCCGCCTGCAGCCTAGCGATCAGGTCCTGCTGCGCGATCGAGCTGCGGCTCGAGCGATGCCGGCGGCGACCTATGTCTCCGTCCTGGTGCGAGCACATCTGCGATCGCTCACTCCTTTGCCGAAGTACGAATTGCTCGCACTCAAGCGCAGTATTGCGGAGCTGGCAGCCATTGGCCGCAACATCAATCAGATTGCCAAGGTCGCGAATGAGGGCGGCGGGTTGCCTGGCTCAGTGCGCGAGGAGTTCCGAGCGATGCTCAGGATTTGCGAAGCGCTGCGCGACAACACCAAGGCGCTGCTCAAGGCGAACCTGCGAAGTTGGAGCGTCGGGCATTCCGAAGCCGGCGCTTAGCGTCGCGTGGCTCGAATTCCGGCCGACAGCGCGACCGCACCTTCGGCCAAATCGGGGCCAGCCGGAGGCGATTTGTGCGAATGGGACCATAGTTTGGCTCCTTGGGCCTAACTTTGATTACTGAGGACCTTAGTTTGGCCAAATAGAGACGGCGTCACTTGTTTGCAGCGAGGAGTTCATCCGGATCGTAGACGATGCCACCCTTGATCACCCGATGTACCTTCATGATGTTGCGGATGTCTGTCAGCGGGTTGGCATCGAGGACGACCAAATCGGCCAGCTTGTTCGGCTCGACGGTGCCGAGATCTCCTTCGCGGCCGAGAGCTTTGGCCGGGTTCATGGTCGCCGCCCGCAGCGCCTCTCCTGAAGAGAATCCGGCCTCGCCGAGCAGCACGAGTTCCATCTGACTGGAGATGCCCAAGAGCACGCCTGTGACGCCAGTATCCGTTCCAGCCAGGACGGGAACGCCGGCGTCAAGAAGCCGGCGAGCGTTTGCTTTGGCGTGGGCGAGGTTTTCCGCAGGAAAAGTGCCGAAGAGAGCGTGATAGGTTCGCGCGCCGTCCGCGCTCTGATACCGTTCGTACACCTCGTTCGGCACGACGTGACGTACATCAGCGGCTGCCAGCTTCTTCATCCAAGCCGAAACGTCGGTGAAAGCCGTATACAGCGATAGCGTCGTCGTGTACGTCGCGCTGTTCTTACGCATCAGCTGAATGAATTCGTCATCGATTGGTGCGTCGGCGATCGAATGCACCAAACCATCGACACCGGCCTTCAGCGCCTCCTTCGCGTGCCGGAGCGTCGGCGCGTGGACATGGGCCTTGAGCCCGAGACGATGTGCTTCGTCGACAATCGCCCGCATGATGGCAGGTTCCATGACCGCGAGAGGCGGCCTTCCCGTGTGCGCTTGGTCCGAGTAGGTCAGCTTGATGCCGTCGACGCCGGCAGCGTGCAACTCGCGCACGTTGGCCCGTGCCTCGTCCGCGGAACTAGGCAGGTAGCCGCCGAATCTCGGCTGCGAGGCATGCCCACCCGCTACCGAACTCCCGCGGCCAACGCCGAAGTAGCGAGCGAAGGGGGCGGCATCATCGGCGCGGCTTGCACGCAGTTCCGCATGTTCCCGGAGATTGGCATACGAGGTCGCAAACACGGAAGTGAACCCCAGCCCAAGCATCTGGGCCAGATAGCCGCGCGCATCCCGCGACGCTTCACGCGCATTGCGGTCCGGCGGTCCGGGCATCGCGGCTCCGGGGCCGAGATGGTTGTGCATGTCGACGAGACCCGGAATGAGGAACTTTCCAGTCAGGTCCAGTGTGCGTGTGCCGGATGGCGCGCGCATCGCTGTAGCGCGTTCAACTGCTGTGATCCGGTTTGCTCGAATCAGCACCGCCATGTCGTCAAGGGCGTTGCCTTTCGTTACGTCAACAACGGTGACGTGATTCAGCACGATCCCGTCAGGCGAAGGTCCCTGAGCCGTGACCAACGCAGGCGTCGTCAGCGCGAATAAGAGCAGCAGCCTTCTCATTACATCCTCTCAAAGCGGATACGCGCGAATGGCGATGTCGCTGCGTGTTCCCGCGGTCGGCGACATTATCAACCCTGTCGCGGTCAAAGTGCGACAAACCGCTTCGACAGTACACGACCGTCGCGCAAGGCCTCCGCAACGGCGCTCTCCGTGGGACCGGCGAGCCAATCGAGTGACCAGCGGAGGCGCGGATTTTTCCAATGCACTTCGCGCCCATCGTGTTCCAGGACGGCAGCCGCAGGGTGATGCGGCTCGCTCGCTACCACTGCCGCAAGCCCGGCGAACCCGCGTTCATCGACAAAAAGTTACCCGGGCTCTACAACGCTCGCCGCGACAGCCTCGGCAAATACTAGCGAGACCAATTCAGTACAAGCCATGCCGTCATCTTGGTGGAGTCGTTTTTCGAGAACGTGGACCGCGAGGGAAAGAACGTGGTGCTGCACTTCGTCCCACGGCCAGTGGACACTATGATAGTTGCCTGCCTCTACTCCGAGTGGCAGGACCCGACAGGCGGCCCGCCGCTGCTTTCCATTTATCTAGAAACGGCACGACACTAAAACCTAGAAACCGCATGACACCAAAACCTAGAAACCGTAGGAGGCCAAGCCCGAGATCGGCGACAGTCGTGGCGATCGGACTGGCCACTGGCCGCTGGCCGCCTCTCAAGGGTCGATCCCCGACTACCTGGCTAAATGACCAGGTGGTAATGGGTGAAAAATAGCCAGGTCGTTGTGGGAGTTTTGCGGGACTTGGTCATGCTTCGTCGTGCTCAGTCGTGACAAATGCAACGGATGCCATGTGAGCTCGCGATTAATGACTCAACAAAATCAACTATCTACGCTTCTTCGTCTTGCCCGAGTTTTTCACCCCCTCCAACTACGAACCAGGTGGTCGGGACTGATGGTGACCAAGGTCATTCACGAGTTCGGCCACGGGCTGACCTGCAAGCACTTCGGCGGCGAGTGCCACGAGATGGGCGTGATGTTGCTGGTGCTCACGCCCTGCCTGTACTGCAACGTCTCCGACTCGTGGATGCTGCCCAACAAGTGGCACCGGGCCGTGATCGGCGCGGCGGGCATGTACGTCGAGCTGGTCATCGCCTCGATCTGCACGTTCGTCTGGTGGTTCAGCGAGCCGGGCCTGCTCAACCAGCTCTGCCTGAGCACGATGTTCGTCTGCTCGGTCAGCACGGTGATGTTCAACGCCAACCCGCTGCTGCGGTACGACGGCTACTACATCCTGTCGCGACCTGCATGGAGATTCCCAACCTGCGGCAGAAGGCCAGCGACGATCCTCAGCCGCAAGCTCGGCGCGTGGTGCCTGGGCCTGGAGGAGCCGGACGATCCGTTCCTGCCGCAGCGGCAACCAGATGTTCTTCGCGCTCTACACGGTCGCCGCGGCCATCTATCGCTGGGTGGTGCTGTTCTCGATCCTGTGGTTCCTGTACAAGGTCTTCGAGCCGTACCGGCTGAAGGTCATCGGCCAGATGATCGCGCTGATGGCCTGTATGGGCTGGTCGTCCAGCCGCTGTGGAAAGTGGGCAAGTTCTTTCTACGTCCCGGGGAGGATCGACAAGTGAAAAAGCCCCGCATGTACGGCACGCTGGCCGTGGTGGCGGCGTGGTCGCTGCTGATCGTGTTCCTGCCGCTGCCGTATCACGTCATGTGCACCCTGGAGGTCAAGCCTGAGGACGCGGCCAGTTCCCGTTTGTGGTGGTGCCCGGCATGCTCGAAACGCTGTACGCCCGGCCGGCCGCATGGGGTCGAGGCCGGCTCAGGCCGGCTCGCTGAATAACCCCGAACTGCAGCTCAATGCGGAGCTGAAGGGCGGGTCGAAAATACCTAGCGAGCAGTGGACGTCGAACCGCCGGCGGCACACGGACGACTCCGCGGCGCGGCAGATTCGCGAAGTCGAATCGTCCTTGCAGAACGACGAGAAGCAGTTGGAAGAGCGGCGAATCGACCTCGCGAGGCTTCTGCTCGTGGCGAAGGTTGCCGGCACGGTCCTTCCTCCCCCCGAGGTCCCGGACGCGGCGTCCGGCCAGGGACGGCACGCTGCCGTCTGGTACGGCACGCCGCTGGAAGCCCGAGAATCAAGGGCTGCTGCCCGGAGCCCACGGACTCTTCTGCCAGATCGGCACCCGCCGAGTGCAGGCCCCTGGTCGTCGATCAGACCGACGTCGATTTCGTTCGTACGGGCCAGCGGGCCGACCTCAAGCTCGACTCGCTTCCCAGCGACACGCTCGAGGGGACGATCAAGGAAATCGCCTTGCCCGAAGCTGGCCGTCACCCCCGCAACCTCTCGAACAAGAGCGGCGGCGAGCTGGCCACCCGGACCGGACGAGGCCTCGGGCGTCGAGCCCGCAGAGCCCCTCGTACCAGGCCAGCGTGCCGCTGGCCGACCCCGGGGTTGTTGCGGGTTGGGGATGCGCGGCCGCGCGAAGGTGCACACGGACTGGCAGACGTTGGGGCAGCGTTTCTGGCGGTTCGTGACCACCACCTTCCACTTCCGGTTGTAGGCGCATGGGCCCTCTCCCGAGGAATCGGCGGGCAGTTGCGCGTGCCCGTGGCCGGCGGCCCGGTGCAGCGTCGGGTGGCCCGCTGGGCGCCTGTTGCTGCCGAGGATCGCCGCGCTCGAGCCCGAGCTGAAGGAGCTCAACGAGCACGAGCTGCGCAAGCGCAGCCTGTCGCTGCGCTATCGGGCCAAGAGCCGCGAGCCGCTCGATGAGCTGCTGCCCGAGGCCTTCGCCCTGGTCCGCGAGGCGGCCCGCCGGACGCTCAACATGCGGCACTTCGACGTGCAGATCCTCGGCGGCATCGCCATGCACCACCGCTGCGATCGCCGAGATGGAGACCGGCGAAGGCAAGACGCTCACCGCCACGCTGCCGCTGTACCTCGACGCGCTCGACGGCAAGGGCGCCCACCTGGCCACGGTCAACGACTACCTGGCCCGCCGCGACGCCGAATGGATGCGGCCGATCTATCGAGGCGCTGGGCATGACGCGTCGGCGTGATCGAGACGCAGATGCCGCAGCACGAGCGCCGCAAGGCCTACGCCTGCGACATCACCTACGGCACGGCCAAGGAGTTTGGCTTCGACTTCCTCCGCGACCGGCTGCTGCTGCGGCGGATCGGCGAAGGGCAGCGCGACTGTTCTGGCCGGCATGCTGGGCGCGTCCGGCGACGCGGCGGCGAGCAGCCCGTGCAGCGCGGCGCCGTACTTCGCCCTGGTCGACGAGGCCGACAGCATCCTGATCGACGAGGCCCGCACGCCGCTGATCATCAGCGCCGCTGCCGAGCGAGGCCGAGCGAAGATCGCCGTCGAGGCCTATCAGTGGGCCGCCGCAACGTCGCCGCGAGTTCGTCGAAGACGAGCACTACGACTACGACCACGACAAGAAGACGGTCGAGCTGACCGCCGACGGGCCGCCAGCTGGTCCGCGACGCTGCCCAAGCCCGAGGCGCATGGACGCCGTGGGCATGTTCGACGATCTACGAGTACATCGAGCGGGCGATCAAGGTCGAGCGCGATTTCATGCTCGACCGGCAGTACGTGGTCCGCGACGGCGAGATCGTGATCGTCGACGAGTTCACCGGCCGCCTGGCCGAAGGCCGCAAGTGGCGCGACGGCATCCACCAGGCGGTCGAGGCCAAGGAAGGCGTCGAAGTCACCGTCGCCACCGGCCAGGCCGCCCGCATCACCGTCCAGGATCTACTTCCTGCGCTACGAGCACCTGGCCGGCATGACCGGCACGGCCTCGACCTCGGCCCGCGAGCTGCGCAAGATCTACAAGCTGCGCGTCGTGCCGATTCCCACCAACCGGCCGGCCATCCGCGAGCGGCTGCCCGACGCGGGTCTTCGGCACGAGCGAGGCCAAGTGGGACGGCGATCGTCGAGGAAGTCGCGCGAGATGCACGCCGCCGGCCGGCCGGTGCTGATCGGCACGCGGTCGATCGACAAGTCGGAGCTGCTCTCGCAGCTGCTCAAGCGCCGCGGGCATCGAGCACCAGGTGCTCAACGCCAATCACGTCGCCGAGGAGGCCGAGATCGTCGCCGCGGCCGGCCAGCGCGGCAAGGTCACCGTCGCCACGAACATGGCCGGCCGCGGCACCGACATCAAGCTCGGCGAAGGCGTCGCCGAGCTCGGCGGCCTGCACGTGATCTGCACCGAGCTGCACGACGTCGGCCCGCATCGACCGCCAGCTCGTCGGCCGCTGCGGCCGCCAGGGCGACCCCGGCACGTACCGGCAGTACCTGGCGCTCGACGACGACATCCTGCTCGCCGGCCTCGGTCCCGAAAAAGGCCAAGAAGCTCAAGGCCCAGCGGCGAAGGCTCAGACGGCCGCTTCGACCATCTGGCCAGCCTGTTCCGCAAGGCCCAGCGGCGCATCGAGCGCCGCCACTTCCGCGACCGCAAGCTGCTGATGTACCACGAAAAGGAACGCAAAGAAGATGCAGCCCAAATGGGCCAGGATCCCTATCTCGACACGGGGGGGGGGTGTTAGGCCCTCCTTCCCCCGTGCCGCGTCGGAGGTCGGGAGCCTCGCTTACGCTGCACCCCCTCCACACGAGCCCGAAGCGCAGCGAGGGACCCGCTATCTCCCGAACCCCGAACCCCGGCGGGCGCCGGGGAACCCTCCACCCCACGCGTCTGGCTTCTGCTTACTTTTTCTTAGAGACCGCTCTTGGTTTCCCTTCCTTCTTATCGGCGGCGTGCTGCCACCGCTTTCCAGAACGCGTTTCGGCGCAGGCCCTTGCCGGCCTTGATGCTCCGCCGCGACTTGTCGAGCAAGGCTTGCAGCTTCGGCGAACGCGAGAGGAGCAGTTGCTCCAGGTCGTCGTCATCCACGGGAGCCACCAGCACGGCAACCGCCTTCCCGTTACGCGTAATGACCACCGGTCCTTCGGCCGGCATTGCTTCATAGGCGCTGAAACGCGGCTTGACGTCGGCCAGCGGCCGCAATTCTCATACCAGGTTGCACCGAACGGCGCCGGTTGCCGCAAGGGCTTGCGATTGCGAGTTGCTTTGTCGGGGGCACTGGCTCAACGGTTGTCAATCGGGGCTCAATAACCCCGTGGTGCTTCGTCAATCGCATCGAGGTGGTCCAATGCCTCTGGGGCAAACGTGGAGCGTGAAGGCATGTGAGCCCGGCATTGACCAGAATTACAGTTAGAGCCAGGAGATCGTCAACCTGGACGCCGGCGCTCCCCGCCGAGCTCGCCCGGCGGATCCTTCGGCTTCCCGCTACGCGAGCACCGGGCCCGCACCACCCCCTCCCCAACGCTCCCGCACTCTCGCCGACTTGCCCGGCGGACCCCACCCGCGACCCCCGCGCGTTTCCCCGTCCCCCCTAACCCTGAACCCTTTCCCCCCGCCCTGGTCCCAGGCCGGGCCGAGCCGAAAACCCCCCGCATCCAACTTTTTCGCGGGGTCGGTTAGGCTCCGATTGTCGATACACGGTACGGAAGTCCTTCGTTTGGTCCGCATCCGGGAATCTTGGCAGGTCCTTTTGCGGGGTGTAGCGTCCGGGGGTACAATCGGGCGGGCTCGGATGACCGCTCGTCTCCAAACCGGGCAGGCAGGGCCCGGACCGCGACGGACCGCAGACCGGTTGAACGGAACTGAACCAGGTCAGGAGAGCAGTTTCATGCCGCGGTCCAAGCATCCACGCGCCCGCTTCATTCAGTCGCAAGTTGCGATTCGGGCGGGTTGGAGCCCCGCCTGGTCCTGTCCGCCTCGGGGTCAACCGACGCCCCGCCCTTCGACCTCGACCCGGGGCGCGGCCGAAGAAGCGGCGATCCTGGCTCGCGCACCCATTCAAAATTGCGCCGTGACGACCGATCTCGGCGTGCAGCAGAATGCCCTCGGTGGCGGTGAACCCGCTCGACCCGCAGCACGTCGTGATCGCTTACATGGACTACTCGCTGGTCGACACCGGCTACGCGGGGATCGGCGTCGCGGTCTCGACGACGGCGGGACTACCTGGCAACATACTCGATCGCGCTGCCCGCAGCCTTCGACCAAGGGGCCGCCAACCCGATCGCGAAGTTTGACGACCAGGGCCATGTGTATGTGAGCTTCATGGCGGCGACGTTCCTCGGCGCGGAAAGCCGCCGCTGACGAACCCCGATTTCGGACTTTCGCGAGCTTCGGCCTTCAGGCGAACAACGGCGTCTTCGTGGCCCGCAGCGACGATGGCGGCTGCATTGGAAGACGCCGGTGGCCGTTGTCTCCCACCTCTACGATGGCAAGAACCCCGTGCCCTTCGAGGTCATTCCGGACCTCGGCGTTGACGCCTTTAACGCTTCTGCCCGACGGCCGGCCCAATCCCCGCTACGGCGAACCTCTATGTGAGTTGGACCCGCCTGCATCCCCGCCGGGCAGTTCCCCGGACGCCCAGATTTCGCGGCGAGCCCTGATGTGGATTGCCGTCTCCGAGGACGGCGGGCTGACCTGGGAAATCAAGGAGACGATCTGGGAAGGGGATGAGTTTGACGGCGTGCGGACCTACCTGTGCTGCTGGACCCGCCGCTTGCGAATGACGCTCACCCTGGCCACCGGTGCCGTCGATCAGGCCCGCGTAGCGATTGGCCCGGAAGGGGACGTATCTACGTTTCCAACTTCGGCGGCGGCCAGTTACCGTTCAGCATTCCAGCGACGGCGCGCGAGTTTCAGTCTCGCCGGACCACCCCGCGGGAAGGGGATCGCCGTATCCCCGGGCTATACCTCGTTTGTGAACACCACGGGACTCTTCCAACAATCACTTCCGAACGCATACGGTACGGCCGCCATCGCTTGCCGACCCGGATCCCGGCGTGCTGGCCGCGGTCGTACGCCTTCGAGCCTGTGCAAATCCTGGATCGCCTCGGCAATCCGATCGACCCCGCGGACGTTTTTTTCAGCCACTCGGACGACCAGGTACGAGACCTGGAATACCGAATTCAAGGTCGGGCCGAACGCCGACGAAAATCCTGAACGACGACAACGACGGCCGGATCGCCACGGGCTCGCCGCAGGACGTCGTCGCCGGCCAGGCCCTGCGCCCGAGCGGCGCATCGACGCCCGGGGCAACATCGCCGTGATCTGGTACGACACACGGCGCGACCCGGCGGATCACAACCTGGACGTATTGGGGACCGTGAGCCTCGACGGAGGCGCAGTTCAGTCCGAACTTCCGGATCACCGACATGTCGTTCGACGCCGACAAGGGCCCCTTCACCAACGCGGTGGGGGAGAGGAGTTCTATTGGGCGACTTCATCGGTCTGGCGCATGGCCGGCAACACGGCAACCGGCCTACGCCGCCTGGACGGACCCCGCAGCGGCAACCAGGACATCTTCTTCGCCAGGTTTTCGATCCCGGTGCTGACAACGCCGCCGAACGATCGCTTCGAGCCGGACGACACGCCGATTCCCCCACGGTCGTCGGCCGGGTCGTTCAAGAATTTCCTGCCCAAGCTGGTGGTGACGCCAGGCGATGAGGACCTGCTGCTCGTCGAAGCCGCCGCGACGGGCACCTGATTGCCTCGGCCGTGCTGGACGACCCCGCGGCGGCCGGCGGCTGACGCTGGAACTGCGTGACCCGACCGGCTGACGCTGCTGGCATCGGGTCGGCGACCTTCTCGACGAAGAGGGCAAGATCATCGGAAAGGAGCTGCGTTTTCCGGCCGCCACAGGGCAGAAGTTCCTCGTTCGCGTGCTCGGATCGGGCAGCCAGGCCGCCGGATACGCGTTGCAGCTTCAATCCATGACCGCCGACCTCGGGACCCGCGTACACGTCACGGTCGAGGGCCGCATCAAGGCAGGAGCCGGAGCGTCTACCTGCTTCGGCCCCGCGCCGGGTCCTCGACGTCACGATGACCGCCGGCCCCGACGTGCAGGGCGACCTGGTGTTCGAGGTCCTGGACCTGGAGGCGTTCGCCGTGCTCGCCACGGGCCACCGCCGCTGGGGGCCCCAGCCGCCGTGGCGGCATTGCGAACCCAGCGACGCGATTCCTCAAGCAATTCCCACGGGGCTCGCCGGGCGGGGGTTGCGACCATCAGCGGCTTCATCGGCGACGGCCCGTTCGGTCCGGATCCCGGCCCCGGCGACCTCGATTACTTCCGTCTCGAGGCCGGCGCAACCGAAGATCACCATCACCGTTGACGGCGGAGGACGGCAGCCAACTAAACCCCGCGATCCTGCTCTACAACAGCAGCGGAGAATTCTTCCGAGCCTCGGCTACGCGCGGGCTGGCGGCACCCAACTCCTACATTCGTGACTTCGGCGGCGGACACGTACTTCGTCATCGTTCAGGACGGTGAGGACCCCAGCAGCGATCTTCCCTCCGATCCGTTCACCCCGGGTACGGGATTCGGCCCCGGCAACACCGGCCATATGCGGGAACGATCCAAGTCGAACCGCGCGGGGCGGGAGTCGTCAGTGGCGCGAGCTTGCCCGTGCCGCCAGGGACAGGGCCTGTTGATCTTCGTGTCCGGGGAGAAGACCCGAGGATGAAAATGCGGCCGCGAGCCGCGGGAAGTTCGCCCTTGAGCTGACGAACTTCGACCAGTTCACGACGCGCGAGAGCGCGGCGCTGTTGTTTCCGGCCGGGGACGGCCCTTCGCAACGGCCTGGGCGACCTCAACGCGATCAAGCGCTCGACCTTGTCGTGTCGAATGCCCTGACCGACACCATCAGCGTGCTGCTGGGCAACGGCGACGGTACGTTTCAATCGCCTCGCCAGTTCGGCATCGGCGCCTTGTAGCCCCCAACGTTGTGGCCGCGGGCCGCTTGCCGACTTGGCGGCGCGACGTGAAGATTGCCGACTTCGACGGCGACGAGAGACCCGACGTGGTCGTGACCAACTACGATTCTTCCGACGTTTCGGTATTGCTGGGAAACGGCGACGGGACATTCCAGCCCCAGCGCCGCTTTGAGGCGACCGGGGCGCCGTTTGGCTTGGACTTGGGGGACTTCAACGGCGACGGAGAGCGGGACATGGCCGTGGTGGACTCTTCGGCGCCTCGATGGATCCGAGGCGGCCGTCCTGCTGGGCCGCGGCGACGGACCTGGCCGCAACGGAACTTCAACCTGCCCATCGCGTCCGACAACCTTCCCTCATCGCCGATGCGAGCCAAGCTCCTGAACAACGACGGCAATGACGACCTGGTGATCAGCGGCAGCGGCCGGCCGCAGTTGGACGTGCTCCTCAGCAACGGAGACGGCACGTTCGCCCCCGCTAGGACCTTCGACGCCGGGCGTCTCGCCGGGGGTTTGACGATAGGCGACGCCAACACGGATGGGGAGCTCGACATCGTCACCACCAGCGCCGACGACGATAATACTGTTTCCGTGCTCTTAGGCAACGGCGACGGGACCTTCCAGCAGCGACAGAAGTCTTCGTCGGTCAGACCCCGGTTGCCGTGGAAATCGTTGACTTCGCGGGCCGGGCGGGGGGCCACCGGATGGGCTCCCCGACCTGGTGGTGGCGGCGAGCGGGGGCGGTGTTTGCGGGCTCACCCGTGGGCGAGCGCCGAAGTGGTCGTCCTGCCCGGCGTGTTTGCCGAGGACGAGGAGGAGACCGATGTTCTTTTCGCGGGGCCCATCCCGCTGGCCTCCGTCCTTCGCCCCATTGACGTGGATGTTGGTGATGTAAACGCCGACGGCTTCGCGGACATTGCGGTGGTCGACCAGGACGGCGTCCTGGTGATCTACTGGTGACCCCCTGTCATACCGCCTGATGTACTCCCCAGAGGGCGCTGTGACCTGGGCACAGTTGTCCATGTCGTGGACCCGGCCCAGACGATGTCCCGGGTGCGAGGACGCATTTTACACCTTCCGCGTTCCGAGGAGGCGGTCGGCGACGGAGACCAGGTGATCGACGTGTCGTTGAGTTTTGACCACTTTGGCGAGAGCCCGGGACTGGACGCCGAACTGCTCGATTTAGAGGGCAACCTGCTCGCCTCGGCCAGCGGATGCTGGTCCGCGCAGCCCAGACATCTGAGGGGTTGTGTCAAGTAGATGTAGGGGATTGGTTGGCCAAAGAGTACGGGTTCCTCTTCTCTGTTGCGTGACCTTTGGTCCCTGTCGTTGTTGAGACAGATGGCGGAATGGGGGGGTGTCAGGAGTCGAAGAGGTTGGCAATCGTCCGTCAGGCGCAATCCTAGGAGGTTGGTTTCGCGGCTGGGGTCGTCCGAGGACGGTTTTGTCTCAATAAGGGGATCCTGGCTGAGCGCGCTTGTTCTACTCCTCCACGGGATCACGTCGCTCGCGTCCCCTATCAAGCTTCCAGCCGGCCGCGCTGACGCCAGGTGGTAGGGGCCGAGCTGGGCCGGGCGCCTTGTAGGCCGGGCTGGGAGGCAAGTGTCATGTTGGTACAGAGAGTTTTGGGTTATTGAGTGGGCGTGGCGAGGTACTTGGCGACCGGCGAGGTACGTTTGATCAAGGAGCTGACGTACGTGAGTTCGTCGTACGGGGTGCGTGTCTTCCAGCAGTGGTAGAGGATGCGGGCCCACTTGAAGGCGAGGGCTCGCACGGCCGCTTGATGTCGGTGGCCGCGGTCCCGCATCATTTGGTAATAGGCTTTGGCCCAGGGAGATCGCGGGATGGAGTAGCCGGCGTACTCATGGAAGGTTTGCAACAGGAACTTGTTGCAAGCCCAGCGTCGGTGAAC